>NC_010001.1:4187500-4847594 GCF_000018685.1 Lachnoclostridium phytofermentans ISDg
GAAGTGTTTTTATCCAATCACATAAAGTATGCCATTCCTTTAGTTTATGATTCTTTCTTGCATGATAGATATTAACTAAAGTTTCATAATTCAAAGTACAAGTACGTAACTGATTATAACTTGATGGTAAAAGCTGAATTAAATCATACCAATACGCCTTCTCTTTTGTTTCTACAAATTTTTGACGAATTGTTTCCATATAATCAATATATGCTTGAAATTTTTCTTTGGACTCCTCAGTCATATGGTCATGGCTAAAGTCATCAAGTTCAAATGGCTTATTATGAATTTTATGCATAGTACTTGTAGAGTTTGCTACCGTTGCTACCTTATAAGTATCATATTCTTTCCACCAATACATTGGTGCTGTAATATCTACCGATACAAGAATCTGTCGAATAAATTTACGGTGATCACTACCTGCCCCACATAGACGCTTCGCAAGATTTAAATCATTTTCACCTAGAACATACTCATGTGCATCATTATAGTAGCTATCCATTCTTGCCCAGCTATTCATTGGATTTCTTGCACCTCGAATAGCATTCTCCATGTTCATAACACTTGTGTTGCTTACACCTAACATCCCTTATCCTCCTTTGCATACTTCCATGAATTATAGATTGCTCATGTATTCATCCATGGCTTCTGCTACCTGTTTTGAATAATATACCGCCTCCACTACGGTCTTTGCACCATTTACGACATCTCCGGATGCAAATATACCAGGGCGTGAGGTTTCTCCCTGTTCATTCGTAACAATTAATCCTCTTCGGTTTACATCGATACCTTTTGTTGTGGAAACAATCTTATCCTTTGGTCCTTGACTAATTGCAATAATAATAGATTGTGAAGGATATAGTTTAGCACTTCCTTCTACAATTTCCATGTTACCTTCTTCATCCCAGGTTACTGTATTCATAATAGGACCATCTTCAGTTAATTCAACTGTAGACTTACAAGTTTCAAAGTTAACACCATCTATTTTTGCATATTCTACTTCATGGACACTCGCTTTGATTTCTTCACGATGAGAATATATTGTAACTTCCTTAACCCCTTTTCGGATTGCTGTTCTTGCAACATCCATCGCAGAGTTTCCTGCGCCAATGATTGCAAGCGAGTCCCCAAGTTCAAAGGAGTCTGGATTTACAAGATAATCAATTGCATAATGAACATTACCTAGAGTTTCTCCTTTTAAGTGTAACGCATTTGGTCTCCAAACGCCAGTACCAACAAATATTGCTAAATAACCATCACGGAATAAATCATCAATTCCAATTGCACCACCAATTGTTGTATTTGGACGGAATTTAATTCCTAACTCTAACATTTTCTTTTTATAATTATCAAGAATTTTCTTTGGAAGACGGAATTCTGGAATACCATAACGTAAAACTCCACCTATTTTTTCTCTAGTTTCAAATACGGTTACATCATACCCTTTTTTCGCCAATAATATAGAAATCGTAATACCAGCAGGACCTGAACCTATAACAGCAGCTCGTTTATTCTTCTTCTCTTCTCGGTCTAGCTTCATTTGATCAAAATAGGTACTAGAAATATAGTTTTCTATACTACTAATGTGTACCGGCATACCCTTTTTGCCTAAAATACAGTGCCCTTCACATTGCTTATCGTGGTCACATACTAAGGAACAAACGATAGAAAGAGGATTATTTTCAAAAACCATTTCTCCGGCTTTTGCAATACCTCCATTTAAAAATTCTTGTATCATAGTAGGAATCTGTGTGCTGATTGGACAACCAGTCATACAGAGTGGTTTCTTACAATTTAAACATCTTTTCGCTTCATATACTACATGATCTGCCATAAAAAAGCCCTCCTTATTACGGTCAGTAAATAACAATATCCGTTCGGATTTTATTATATACGAAAATGTTCAAATAGCAACAATCGTTAATTAATTGACACTATTCGATTATTTTACTATGAAATTTCTAACAATACAGTAAGTTTTTAGTGATATCATCTGCTTGTTTTTAGGAATGAAATCGAGGACTTATTTTTTCTTCTACATTATGGTATCGAAACCCATTGCATATTTAGATTAAATCTTCTATAGTAGATATGATAGTAAACGTGATAATAAGGTTCTAACCAAAATAGGACCAAGGAATATAGAGGATAATTATGGATACAAAGAAAAGTATATTAATATTAACGACTGGTGGCACGATAGCCTCACTTAGCAGTAGTGAGGGTCTTGCTCCGGGTTTAAACGGCTCAGACCTTGGGGGGTATCTAGCTGGTATTTCAGAAAATTACCTTATTACAATAAAGGACATCTTAAATTTAGATAGCTCCAATATTCAACCAGAAGAGTGGATGTTTATTGCAAAAAGTATTTACGATAATCATAACTCTTACGATGGTATCGTAGTAACTCATGGTACCGATACAATGGCATATACCACTTCCGTTCTTTCTTTTATGTTAAAGAACCTTCCGATTCCAGTGGTGTTTACCGGTTCTCAGCTACCACTTACACATCCGCTTACAGATGCTATAGATAACTTACGGTATGCGCTTGCTATGGCGGCAACAGGTATCCCAGGAATTTATCTTGCATTTCATAGAAAAGTTATCTTAGGATGTCGCGCTGTAAAGGTTCGCACGACAGGTTTTGATGCCTTTGAAAGTGTGAATTATCCACTGGTAGCAACCATAGATGCCAATGGACTTAATATCAATACAAATGCCATACAACCTATCACTGGTAAAGTAGTTTATAAAGAAAATCTATGCAATGATGTATTTTTAATTAAATTAACACCTGGTTTAAACCCTGAGATATTCGATATGTTAGTAGAAATGAATTATAAGGGCATCGTTATTGAGGCCTTTGGCTCTGGTGGTTTACATTTTGTAAATCGTAATCTTATGGAAAAATTAAAGAAATTAGTAGACGCTGGAATTCCTATTGTCGTTTCAAGTCAGTGTCTTTACGAGCGAAGTGACTTATCCATCTATCAGGCAGGTCAGTTAGCGCTAAAGCAGGGTGTTATTCCAGCTTATGATATGACTACAGAAGCCGCTGTAACAAAGCTTATCTGGGCACTTGGTCAGTCAAATGATGAAGAAGAAGTTCGTAAAATGTTCCAGACAAATTATGCGGGGGAAATCAATTTAAATAAACCTGCACATGCATAGCCATCATTTCATATGATGATATTGGAGTATTCTTAAAGAATACTCCAATTTTTATGAAAGGTAACAATTTATGTGTTCCTCTACATTGATTTAGTTTTGCACAATCAGATAGGTATTTTACTATTACAGCCAATTGTTGACTTTCCAGTTACTTTCTTGTAAAATGTTGTTTGTCAGTCCAAGGCATAATCCGACAGAAATGTCTTCTCCGAACATATAGGAGATAAAATTAGCGCCATGTACCTCTATTGGACGGGAAATTTAGAGGTTAACGAGGTAGGGAGTTAGCGAATCTTCGGCGGATGCTCTCTCGTACAGTTTGAGTGCGTAAGGTGCTGAAAAAATGGCAGGTAACTGCAGCACAACAGCAGTACTATCAAACAACAATGTATTTGTACTTTGACAACTAAATTAAGAAGGAGAATTTTTTATGTGTGGTATTATTGGATTTACCGGACACTTAAATTCGGCCGAGGTACTGCTTAAGGGACTCGGAGAATTAGAGTATCGCGGTTATGACAGTGCAGGAATTGCATGTTTTATGGACGGAGGAATTCGTATAATCAAATCCGTAGGAAAGGTAGCCGCATTGAAGGAAAAAGTTCCGGCTGCCTTTGTATCTTCTTGTGGTATTGGGCATACCCGATGGGCTACTCATGGTGGAGTATCCGAAGTAAATGCTCACCCACATTCCTGTGGAAAGGTTACTTTAATTCACAATGGTATTATTGAAAACTATCACGAGCTAGAACATGAGCTTAAACTCGGCGGACGCCAACCAAGTTCTCAAACAGATACCGAAATAGCTGCAATGCTTATCGATAGTTTATATTACGGTGATGCCTATCAAACGATTAAGGCAGCTGTTGACAAATTGGAAGGTGCTTACGCATTCTGTATCTTATTTTCAGATCAACCTGATGTAATCTACTGCATAAGAAAAGGCAGCCCACTTGTTGCCTGCAGCACAGAACAAGGTTCCGTAGTCGCTTCGGATATGGTAGCACTGCTCCGTTATTCGAAGGATTATTTCATATTGCCTGAATTTCATATCGCTAAGCTAACCAAGACTTCTATTACGCTTACCGATTTAAATGAGGAGCGCGTAGAACCAGAAATGCTAAGTGTTACTTGGGATATGTCTGCCGCTCAAAAGAATGGTTTTAAACACTACATGCTAAAAGAAATCTATGAACAACCAGAAGCAATTACGCGAACGATTGCTCCTAGAATCAAAAAGTATACAGGAGAAGATTCCAAAAAAGAATATCTTCTTCCAGATTTAACTTGTGATAATATTCCGGATTCCTTATTTTCTGATATCAATCGTATCATCATTACAGCATGCGGGACTGCTATGCATGCAGGATTGATGGGTAAAGTATTATTAGAACGCCTTCTACGTATTCCTGTAACCGTTGATATTGCATCAGAATTTCGTTATCAGGATCCAATTATGGACCGGAATACACTAGTAATTACAGTTTCACAATCCGGAGAAACTGCGGATACCTTAGCGGCATTAAGACTTGCTCATGAGATGGGAGCAAAAACTCTATCCATAGTAAATGTCAAAGGATCCGCTATAGCAAGAGAAAGCGACTATGTATTCTATACTCATGCAGGTCCAGAGATAGCAGTTGCAAGTACCAAAGCTTACACTGCTCAACTTTCTGCCTTTTATATCTTAGCTTTCCGTTTTGCATATGCAAAAGGTTGCCTTGCTAAGAATGAAGTATCGAATTATCTACAAAAATTGTATGATGTTGTACTGTCAATTGAAGAAGTATTAAAACAGGCTGACTACTTCAAAAAAATTAGCAAGGAACTTATCCATACAGAAAATCTATTTTTCATAGGGCGTGGTATGGATTCCGCTCTTGCTTGCGAGGGCTCTATTAAGCTAAAAGAAATTACCTATATTCATTCTGAAGCTTATGCTGCTGGTGAACTAAAACATGGTACTCTTTCCTTAATTACGGAAGGTATTCCTGTCATTGCATTAGCTACCCAGTCAAACGTATTATCGAAGATGGTTTCTAATATGAAAGAAGTACGTGCAAGAGGTGCTATGGTTATTTGTATTACAACTAAGGATGCAGTAATCGAAAGCTCCCTTTATGATTTTCGTATTGATATTCCGGCTACAGAGGATATTTTTGCTCCATATGCTGCAGCCGTTGCTTTACAGATGATCGCTTATTATACTTCTGCTTCCCGTGGTTTAGACGTTGATCAACCGCGTAATTTAGCAAAATCCGTGACAGTGGAATAAATTTTCGTTACATGAAAATTACGCTTCGCAAACTTTTCCTTGTTATATATAAAAGTGTTGATAATTAAAGTGAAGTGCACCTCCAGATGTTAGATAAAATATATCTATCATTTTGAGGTGCACTTCATTATTTTCATCTTTATCTATTTAACATCCTTTATATTTTAGCCTTTTATATCTAAACCTTTTATATCTTAACCTTTTATATTTTATCCCTTTATATCTTAAACCTTTATATTTTAGCCTTTTATATTTTATATCTCTTTTTACATGCTTATAATTGAATATCTTAATAACACTTCATCTAATATCATTCTATTACTTATTATTATATAAGAACATTTACATGTTTATCGTACCTATTATCCATTCGTTTCTCTTCTTTTTCTTCTATCTCAGAGTTATTCCTATACATGCGTTCTTTTGCTACTTTTGTTTCTTCTAATTTCTCTTTTAAAGAAATAGAATTTTTAGAATCCTTCTCCTGATTCTTCAACTCATCTTTTTGAGCATTCGCAAGCTCATTTAATTTTCCGAGTTTCTCACTCAATTTTATATCATTCTGGGATAATCTTTTTTTCGCTTCGGACACATTTTTAGTAAGACTCTTGCTAGCTCCACCTGACCTTGCCATGGATGATTTCAATTCTATGGAAGCGACCCTTAACTCTCCTTCTGTCTTTACTTTTAATCGTTTATGTATACCAACCTCCGACATAACATTGGATGCCTCTGTAAGAAATTTCTGATGTAACTGATTTCTATATTCCTCTTCTGTAATATCTTTATTATTGGATGCTGATTCTCTCTGTCTTTTTTCAATCTCTTTTTGGGCATTTTCTTTTTCTTGCTGCTGTAATTGCTGCTGCCTTAAAGCTATTTGACTTTTTATATCATCGATCTGTTCTTGTATTTCTTTTCTCTTTGCTAGTTTTTCTTCAGGTGTCATTTCTTCATTCGCACTCAATGAATTTAATTCTTCCTGATACCCTTTATACTGTTCTCTTAAGGACTCTAAGAATGAATCTCCCTGCTTATTAAAACTTAATTCTGCTGCATTAATGCTGCTTCTTTCTTCCTTGCTCTTATTAGATTCTTGTATTCCTAAACCATTTGTATATTGATTTTGCCCAAAAGCAAGTGATGAAGAATAAGAGTAACCTTGCGTAGCACCTATATTCATTTATAACACCTATCTTTCTCTCTTTAATTTCTGGTAACCAAATATAAACTATATCATACATATCGGCACCGTCTAGTAAAAATTAACCATTTTCAATAAAAACATAGGCGTTTTCATTATCTAAATATCCTATGTCGGATTTTTTATCGAATTTTAATTGTATTTTTTTATGTGTCTAACTATAATGAACTATTATGACAACTTAGATTTACTAAAAACAAGAAAAAGCTCGCTTTCTTTTTCTTGTCTTGAATAATTTGATACCTTAATAAATGTGAGAATGAATTAGAATATATTACAATATTTTATAGTAGGTACTATATGTTAACACACGTAGTTACTGCTATAGATAGGCGCTTTGGCGCTAGAATAGAGGTTATTATGCAAAAATTCAAAAATCTATCCCGAAAAAAGAAAATACGATATGGTATTTTGTCCGTCCTAATATTCTATCTAGTTTATGTTATCATCAGTGTTACCATCCCCTTCGCAAATCCACCAAAAGTTAGTGAAGAATTTAAGCAAAGTGTTAATTTAAACGCTTTTTATAGTGATACCATATCGGTAGATCGTGCTGCTATAGTGGAAACTAGTCAAGATGCGCTTGATGTTCGAATACATATGATTAATCAAGCCAAAGAAAAGATTGCAATTTCTTCTTTTTCCATAAAGCATGACCGCAGCTGTAAGGAAATTGCTAGTGCAGTCTTAGCTGCTGCTAATCGTGGTGTTAAAGTTCAAATTCTTGTAGATGGACTTACAGGTAATATCGATATGGGATCTGATCCAATTTATTATGCTCTTGGAACGCAGGAAAATGTTGAAATTCGCTATTATAATATTCTTAACTTATTAAAACCATGGACAGCAAATGGCAGACTACATGATAAATACCTTATTGTAGATGATTCTTTATTGCTCCTCGGGGGCAGAAATATCTCAAATTATTTTCTTGGTGAGTATAATACCAATGTCTTAAGCTATGATAGAGATATCCTCGTATATAATACTGCGGCTAAAACAAGTAGAAATGATGAAAGTGTTCTATCCCAAGTATGGAGTTATTTCGAAACAATTTGGAATGATAAGATGAGTGAACCGGTATTTGACCGGGTTCCAAGGTATAAGAACAATAAGGTTTCAAAGGCTTATGAAACTCTAGGTTCCATCTATCAGGACTTAAAAACATCCAGACCTCAGCTTTTTACCGAAGTTGATTATGTTCCATTAACTGTTCCAACAAATAAAGTTAGTTTAATTACAAATCCTATTCATATCATGGCAAAAGAACCTCATATCTGGTATCAGATGGCGGAGCTAATGAAAAATGCAGAGAAACGTGTTTATATTCAGTCTCCATATGCTGTCCTAGACTCAACTATGTATCAGGATATGAATGAAATCAGCAACAAGGTACCTGATTTTCGAATGCTCATTAACTCTACCGCTGGCGGCGATAATGTCATGGCATCTTCAGATTACACCTTCAATAAACGAAAAGTTATCAAAACAGGCGTGCAGATTTTTGAATTTCAAGGAGAACACTCCATGCACGATAAATCTATTTTAATTGACGATGACATATCTATTATAGGTTCCTTTAATGTTGATATGCGAAGTGCTTATCTGGATACCGAAGTAATGCTTGTCGTACATGGTACTGAGTTTAACAAACAATTAGAATCCTATATGTATGCGATGCAAGATAAGTCTCTTCCTGTACATGAAGATGCATCCTATGGAACCAACGGAAATGTCATTCCACTAAAAATTTCAACCGGTAAGAAGATGCTTTATAACATTACCTCTGCTGTATTTCAGTTATTTCGCTATTTATTATAGAGGTAAATAGTTTGGTTATATAGACTTTTAAAGGAATTAATCAATATATGATTTACGAAGCAAATGTATTAGCAAGCTAATTCACTTGTTATGGATAAGAAAACGAAGAGGAGTGAGATAACATCTCATTCCCCTTCGTTTTTATTATTTTTTATTATTATTTTTTTATTATTATTTTTTTATTATTTCTTTATTATTATTTTTTTTATATAATTAAGATAATAAACTTAAATTAATTGCTTCTAGTTATTATATCTTTTAACTCTTCTACTGAAAATTCATAGTTCGTATTGCAAAAATGACAATTTACTTCAATTGGCTTTTCATCGTCTATCATCTCTTGTAAATCTTTCTTTCCGATGCTTACAATAGCCTTCTCCACACGCTCTTTTGTACAGTTACAAGTAAACTTGGTTGGTATCTTATCTAAGATAGTAAGACCAAATTCTCCAAGTAACTCCTGTAAGATTTCTTCCGGTGTCATACCTTTATCTAACATCGAAGTGACTGAAGTAATTTCCCCAATCTTTTTTTCTAATTTCTCAATTACTTCTTCTTCTGCAAATGGTAATAACTGAATGATAAATCCACCTGCACATCGTACTGTATTATCACGATTCATCAATACTCCAAGTGCTACTGAGGATGGAACCTGCTCTGAGGTTGCAAAATAATAAGTCAAATCTTCTGCAATCTCACCTGTAACTAAATCAGTTTGTCCAACATATGGCTCCTTTAGTCCCATATCCTTAATCACACTAAGAACACCGATATCAAGTGCCTTACCAACATCTAATTTTCCTTTTGGACTAGGAGGAAGATTTACTACATTTTGATTCGCATAACCTTTCACATTTGCACCAGCATCTGCAGTAACAGTTAATCCACCAATTGGTCCAC
This sequence comes from Lachnoclostridium phytofermentans ISDg, assembly GCF_000018685.1. Taxonomy (NCBI): domain Bacteria; kingdom Bacillati; phylum Bacillota; class Clostridia; order Lachnospirales; family Lachnospiraceae; genus Lachnoclostridium; species Lachnoclostridium phytofermentans. Next base: position 4,196,875 of record NC_010001.1, read on the forward strand.
TACATGCAATCTTTAATGTTAAGAGATCTTTTTCTCCCTTCATCATACTACCCATCATTGCTCCACCAGTTAGTAATCTTCCAAGGGCTGCAGTTACAACAGGACTTGTGTTGTGAGCCTGTCTTGCAGTTTCAACGATTTCCGTTGAAATACAGGCGAATGCTCGTATCTGGCTATTTGCTGCGGTTGCACGTATTATATAATCGTTCATCATTTTCCTCATTTCTTCACTGTTTTTTTCTAATATTCAGTTTGTGATTTCAAATTATTATTATTTTACAAATAAAACTTATTCTCTTGTTTTTTCTCCCGTGCAATGATATAAATACGCTCACTTTCCTCGGATGGCGCATTCTTAGTCATTGCATCGTAAGCAGCCACATATTCCATTCCTGCTTCGATTAATAATGCTTTTATTTCCTCTAGCTCATAAGCTCTTTGATAATGAGTTTCCTCCCATCTTTGATAAAGATTACGTTCATAGAGTGAAGTTGTTGATTCTAACTCCTCATCCTCAAGCTCAATCTCCGTCTTTTTATAGATTGTAATATCATATTGATTGATTGCTTCTTTGTCATGATAAAAGTTTTCCCAGATAAAACTGCAATCTTCTCGATTCTCTGCAATTGTTGTCTCTCCAAGGATATCTCTGTATTTATGAATTGTGTTCATATCAAAAATAAATATTCCTTGTGGGTCTAAATAGTTATTCACTAAACGAAAGACTTGCTTAAGCTCCTCTGGTTTTGTAATATAGTTCATACTATCACAAATACTAACCACTGCAGAAACAGTTCCATATAACTCAAATTCTCTCATATCCTGATTCAGATATAAAATATCGTCAAAGGAATATCCTACATCCATATCTTTTTCTCTTGCAATTTCTAACATGTCTTCTGATAAATCTATTCCAATCATGTCATACCCGCGTTCAAATAATCTTCTGGTTATACTTCCAGTACCGCAACCGAGCTCTAGTACTAAACCATCCTTCACTCCGTACTCTTTTAATAAACCAGCAAGATACTCTGACCATTCCTCATAAGGAACATTATCCATAAATGTATCATAAACTTCAGCAAAACCTGTATATGCTTGCATTCTAGTTCTCCTCCCAGTAAAAGGGTATTCTATATCGCTATCGCTGCTTTCTCATTCCCTTTTGACACACATAGTATTTAAACAGGAGTTTTATTCCCTGCCAAAATCAGTCCCATCCCTAAAAAGCAGTTGATTTTCCAGATGACATCTTGATGTCATCTAATATCATCTTGATACCATCAAAACCATCAAAAAGGACTGAAGTAAAGTGGTATCAATATTTCATACCAAACTTTACAACAGCCCCTATTATAACATTATTCCATTGTTGCTTCAATGTATTCTAGAAAATGTAATCTATCATATATGTATTATTCCAATACAAAATTTCCTAATTATAATTTTGATTTTAATAATACATCCAAATAATTTTCTTAAGTACTTAATCTTACAGCATACGATATACTGGTTTTAGCGCTGGATACAACTCACGGAATACCTCATATTTCTTATTATACTTCTCCACCAAAGCTGGCTCTTGATGAATGGTATCTGTAACACGAATTAACTTATCTGCTGCCTCAGATACTGTCGCATAAGCACCGCAACCAACTGCTGCTAACATTGCTGCACCATATCCAGGTCCTTCTTCACAAGCTAATTTTTCAACTGTTACATCTAAGATATTAGCTACTAACTTACACCAGAGGTCACTCTTTGCTCCACCACCAATTAATCTGACACGTTCTACTGTAACACCAAAAGAACGAGCGATTTCAACTGCATCACGAAGTGCATATGTAACACCTTCTAAAACTGCAAGCGTCATATCTCCTCTTGTTGTATTCATTGACATACCAACAAATGCACCACGTGCTGATGGATCGTTATGAGGAGTTCTCTCTCCCATAAGGTATGGAAGGAAGTAAACTTCATTTTCTCCAAGTTCACCAATCTCTTGCTGTTCCTTTGCAAACTCTTTCGTTTTTAAGACATCTTCCATCCACCATTTATTTGCAGATGCTGCACATAACATACATCCAAGGAAGTGGTATTTACCGTTTGCATGAGCAAAAGAGTGAAGTGCATTATTTTCATCGACTGCAAAATTATCAGACGCAATAAATACTGTACCGGAGGTTCCAAGAGACACACTACACATACCATGTTCTATTGTTCCAGTACCAATTGCTCCTGCTGCGTTGTCACCAGCACCTGCAATAACCTTAACTTCAGTTGTAAGTCCTAATTCTTCTGCAGCGGTACTCGTAAGCGTTCCAACCACTTCATAGCTCTCATAAATATTTGCGAGTTGATTTTTCTGTATGCCTACAATTTCAATCATCTCATCGCTCCAACATTTATGTTCTACGTCAAATAATAACATACCAGACGCATCTGAAACATCCGTACAATGAACTCCAGTAAAACGATATGCAAGGTAATCCTTTGGTAACATGATTTTTGCTATTCGATTAAAGATGTCAGGCTCATGTTTTTTAACCCACAATAATTTGGGAGCAGTAAAACCAGTTAGTGCCATATTCGCTGTGTAGCGAGAGATTTTTTCTCTTCCAATTACATTATTTAAGTAATCGCATTCTTCTCCTGTTCTGCCATCGTTCCACAGAATTGCAGGTCTAAGTACTTCGTCATCACTATCTAAGATAACAAGTCCATGCATCTGTCCACCAAAACTAATTCCAGCAACTTCTTCATTCTTAATGTCACTAATTAATTCTTTGATTCCTGCAACGCTCTGACGATACCAATCCACTGGATTTTGTTCCGACCATCCAGTTTTCGGGAAGAATAAATCATATTCTTTTGATACTACCTTTGTAATTTCACCATTGTCCTTCATCAACACAAGCTTCACAGAAGAAGTTCCCAAATCCACACCAATATAATACATCTGCTACCTCCCATACACTTTATCTTATTTCAACTAGCTCTGCTAAGCGGTACCCAGAATCCGCTTCGCTACTTCCTCGTAACCTTACAGCAGCTTCGCAACTAACTCAGTGGCGCTCGAACATCCATTGAGATTAAGCTGTTGGCTCCGCTTAGAAGCGGAGGACATCTCCCGTAAGATTATATTGTTTATTTACTAAACAATATAATTATGGTATAATCATAACAATATACAAAACGAGTGTCAAGAGAGATTCTTACGGTTTCCTTGATAGAAATTGAAAGATCTGACACTTTAAAGAAAGGACGAAATTCTATCATGGTTTTAGGTAGTAAAGAACTTATACGAGATATTAATAGTAAGCTAGTGCTTGAAACTATTATACAAAATGAGCCTATCTCTCGTGCTGCTATCTCGAAGAAATTAGGACTTACCAAAGCCACTATTTCTGCTATCGTTAGTGATTTTATTAATGATAAATTAGTTGTGGAAATCGGAAGTGAAGATACGGGGCTCGGTCGTAAACCAATTCTATTAAGTTTTCATAAAAAAGCTGGTTATGCAATTTGCGTTGATATTGAAGTTTCTAGAATCTCCTGTATGATCTCAGATCTAAAAGGGGAACAGCGCAGTGTCAAACAAATCAAAACACCTTCAGAATCAAACTTAGTACCAGTGTTAATTGATCTCATACAATCTATGGAATCTGAATACGAAAAAACACCTTATGGTCTCATTGGTATTGCAATTGGTATCCATGGTGTTGTCCATCAAAACGAGGTATTATTTACCCCTTATTACAATTTAAATGGCATTAACCTCTCAGAACAATTAGGTAGCTATTTTGGTGTCCCTGTATTCTTGGAAAATGAAGCAAATCTTTCTGCACTAGGAGAGAAAGCTTATCTCCCAGAAACTTATACTTCACTTGCAAACCTTAGTATTCACTCTGGAGTAGGTTTAGGTATTATATTAAATAAACAATTATACACTGGATATCATGGAAATGCTGGTGAATTTGGTCATACTATCGTAGTTATGAATGGCCGTACCTGTCCTTGTGGAAATCAAGGCTGCCTCGAACAATATGCTTCGGAACGTGCGCTATTAAAAGAGTATAGTGAAGATGCTTCACTAGATGATTTGTTGTTAGCTTATGAGAAAAAAGAACCGAAGGCTATGGGAGTGATGGAGCATTTTGTAAACTACATGGCAGTTTGCGTGAATAATCTACAAAATACAATTAGCCCAGAGATTATCATCATTAATAGTGCATTTACCAATGCTTATCCGGAATTAGCTGAGATGATTGCAAAAAAAGTTAATAACAAGTTAGTTGATAAAATTCCATTGATAGCCTCCAACTTAAAAGATCATTCCATACTACTTGGTGGTATTACGGTATTGGTTAAAAACTTCCTTGGCATTAAAAATCTAAGCTTAGGAGTCAAGAATCCATCATAATGTATAACTAATATAGGTTTTATTATAAAATGGTTATTTTCCCTCTATTTCTTATATAGAGCTTATGATGTTTGATTCTAAATAGCCTCATTGTTATAACTAAAAGACGCATAAGAAATTTTAACATAAAGATCATATCTTCATGTTAGAATTACCTATGCGTCTTGTTTTAAATATTATTATAGTATTTCTAACGTTTCTTTTGATTCGAGCAATTCCGAACGGTCACAGATATAAGGTATGGCTTCTTTATGTATTACAATGTTTGCTTCCGTTGTAGTACCACCATATTCCCCATCTAAGGACCAAGGCATGTCACTTTCTGAAATAATCTTAACAGAATGGACACGATGATAATATATGTTCTTTCCAGTGAGTACATTATGCGCCAAATCATTGATGATACCACTTAGCTCAACCAGATTATTTGGCCTACGAATTAAGATTAATTCAAATAATCCATCATTTAGCAGTACTTTTGATCCAGTTATCCCCCGGAAACCGCCGATCGAATTCGAATTCGCTAACATGCCATAAATAAAATCATCCTCTAAGACTTCGTCCTCATGCTCAATGCGAAGATGGTAAACCTTAACGCTGTGAAGTTTACTGATACCACTTAAAATGTATGCCATACGACCAAGTACATTCTTAAAGTTTTGTGGAGTATCATAAGAAACATCTGTAAATAATCCAAATGCTGCTGTATAAGTAAAGTACGAATTATTCATTGACCCCACATCACATAATAAGGTAGCACCTTTTACAATGATTTCAGCAGCCTTCACCATGTTCTTTGGAATATTTAGACTATAGCCGAAGTCATTTGTTGTACCGGAAGGTATGTAGCCAACCGGTAACGAACAACCAACTTCCATAAGTCCTCCTACTACCTCATTCAAAGTTCCATCCCCACCAGAACATACAATGGCATCACATTCGTTTTTGGTTGCATATTCCTTTGCTATCTCTCTGGCATCCATTTTTTGTTTGGTTGGGTATATTACAATTTCACAATCTGTCCTTAAGAATATCTCTAGAATCTGTGAAAGCTTCGTACGTATTCTACCTCTACCTGCATTTGGATTATAGATAAATAACATCTTTCTTCGCATTTTATACGTCAACCTTTCTATTCTTCCTTGATTGTATCAATCATTTGCTTTTCCATAGCTTTTCTTTTTCTTGTCATGATACCACCGATACGGCCTGTTTCCTTTGCAGACAAAGACCCCCAGCCCTCACGAAGTACTTGATCAAAAAGTCCTAGTTCTTTTGCAATCTCATACTTCAACATATCTTCCGGTTTAACTTTTGACATATCAATTGGTTTTCTTATTTTTCCCATACAATATACTCCTTATTGTGTTGCAACACAAGGAAAATGTCAATCCCTAAAAGGTGTCATTTCCCCTATATTACTAATTACTGGGTACCTAATACCCTCTTGGAGTATATCCAATTTACCCTACAGTAAACATAATTTAGGGCTTTTTCTTATGGTTCTACTATGATTTTATTCTGATTTCCTTACCAAGAGAGAAAGAATAAATAATCTTTTCTTTAACCGTTTTGTCAAGTAACTGATTCAGTGCCCTCTCATAATAGCGTATTTGTTCTTGATACCGCCTTATGAGTTCTTCTTCTCCTAATTCACCCACTGCATCTGTTTTATAATCTACTAAAACAATTCCATCCTCTTCTTCAAAATAAACATCAATAATACCTTGTATTAATACTAAATCATCATTTTCGTAATCCTGTGAATTTGGACAACTGCACAAATTCGCGTGTGAAAAATCTTCGTTTTTGCTTAGTATGCTGGAGGCTTGTGCCTGCGTCGTCCGCACAAACTTCTGTGTACTTATCTCTCTTACTGGGATACCGATTACAAATGGTTGTTCTCGGTAGAGATATCCTTTTTGATAAGCAATCTGTATACGTTGATAAAGTTCTGACTCAAAAAAACGTGAAAGCCGCTCAAAATTAATACTCGATATAGATTCTTCCTGTATGAGACCACGATTTGCTAACTGAGAAACAAACTCCCTTAAGTTAAGCTTCGTTTTATTATCCGAAAAATCTATCAGTTCCAAAATCTTGTGATACAGATTTCCTCGTTCCGTTCCTCTTAGTTCTTTTTCCTCTTTTAAAAACTTAGGTATAGTAGGCTCTATTAACATTTGACTTTCCTCTTTTACCGGTGGGCTCGTCTCTATCAATTCCTCAACTTGAGGGTACTTTTCTGTCAATTCCTCATCTACTTGAGGCCACGTCTTTGTCAATTCATCCTTAACTTGAGTAAACGTCTCTGTCAATTCCTCATCTACCTGTTGGCTTAATTTTTTTAATTCACTTACCGTAGTTTTTATTGGTAGCATTGCCTCATGTTCATATGGATATCGGAAAGATAGTTTTGTTAAAAGGTCTTTTCTAGGCTGTTCTCCATCTGATTGTTCTCCATCTGATTGTTCTCCGTCTGATCGTTCTTCATCTGATCGTTCTTCATCTGATTGCTCATCCGATTCTTCCTCAAAGCTTTGAAGGAAATTATATGGATTTAATTCCTCTTGTTTATTCTTAATATCCGTCTGTTTTTCATATTCATCCTCCAACAAATCATTCGGTGTAAGCGTGATGACTCGGATTCTAGAATCATAAAGTGCTGCTGGACCAACAAAAGAAAAATAATCTTTCGCCATAGCCAATGTTTGAAACCGCAAAGGAGTAACTCCAGGTGTAGAATCTTGTCTCCATTTATCAAACACATCATTTGCATCATTTGCACTGCCAATCATAATTAGCTTTTCCTTGGCTCTCGTTAACGCAACATATAAGACCCTTAATTCTTCTCCTAGGTTATCAAGCACAATATTCTTTTTAATTACCTGTTTTAACAGAGTCGGACACTTTGTTCTAAGTTGATAATCAATGCATTCTGGTCCGATTCCGTAATCGGCATGAAGAACAATTTTTTCCCTTGCATCCATCGTATTAAATTGTTTTCCCATTCCAGCAAGTATTACCACCGGAAACTCCAAACCTTTACTTTTGTGGATACTCATGATACGAACTGCATTGTCATTCTCCGAAAGTCCACCGGCTTCCCCATAATCAATTTCAAATTTTAATAATCTTTCAATATAACGGATAAATTGAAATAATCCATGGTAACTACTTTCTTCAAAAGATAGTGCATGTTGAACCAGTAGATTTAAGTTATTTCTTCGCTGTTCTCCTCCTGGCATAGCATAGACAAAAAGATCATATCCAGTTTCTTTAAAAAACTCTAAAATAATCTCATGAACCGGAAGGTATATAGCCTTTTCTCTTAATTTATCATAAGTAGCAAAAAAACGCTTTAACTTCTCTCCCGTTTCTATTAAGTTTTTGTCCATAGAAACTGTCTTCTCTGCGCTGCTTTTTTCATACATCAAATCTGCTTGAATAATACTGTCATAAACCGGTTGAGTTTCTTCCGGTTGAGTTACTTCGTCTTGTATTTCCAAATAATTTAAAGCACATTCTCTTGCAGCATCATAAATAGATAACTTCTCTGCTCCCTTTCCCGGTTTCACTCTAAGAAATGATAATTGTTCTGCACTTAATCCTACAATTGGAGAATAAAGAATAGCGGTTAACGGGGCATCTTGCCTTGGATTATCAAGTATTCTAAGATAATTTAAAACAGTTTTTACTTCCAAAGTCTGAAAATACCCTGTCTGCGTATCAGAATATGCTGGAATCCCTTCCTGTTTTAATATTTCAGTAAAGGTCTCTGACCAACCAGACATTGTACGTAATAAAATAACGATATCACGGTACTGACAACGCTTTAGGTCCTGTTCCTCTCCGTTTCTTTTCGTTACTGAGAATCCTCTCTCCCCATGCACTAATTGCTTTATACGCATAGCAACAGCCTTCGCTTCCAATTCTCGCTTGCTAAGCTCTATTGCATCCTCTTCTAACGCCATCACATCCAACCGATCCATAGAATCCGGTATCGAAGCTTCCTCTTCTTTTAAATCTAGAATAATAAGTTCTGTCTTTGTGTCCGAGAATAGAAAAGAGGTGTTGTCTAAATCCATCCCTATCTCTGGAAATTGTGCACCAGGGTAAAGTGAGACCTCTTTGGTATATTCAATTCCTCCCATGGCTTTTGTCATAATCTTTTCAAAGACTCCGTTAATGCTATCTAGCACTTCCGCTCTGCTTCGAAAGTTCTTACTTAAATCAATACGACGATATAATCCTTCCTCCGTCGAATACTGCTCGTATTTTTCCATAAACAGTTCTGGTCTTGCCATACGGAATTTATAAATACTCTGCTTCACATCACCAACCATAAATACGTTCGGACATCCTCTAGTAACCTTAGAAATACTACTTAAGATATATTCCTGAACATAGTTACTATCTTGATATTCATCAATCATAATCTCTACAAATTGTTCGCTCATCTCAGTTGCAACTTTTGTAGGAACAAGATTCCCATCCTCTTTTGTAACTAGGATATTAAGTGCAAAGTGCTCAATATCTGAAAAATCTACAAGATTATTCTCTTCCTTCGAAGCATCTAGTCGTTCTAAAAAGTCATGAGTAAGTGATAACAATACCAACATAGGCCTACGGACTTTTCTCATATCCGTAAGCATGTCCTCCATTGGTTGAAAAAAGAAATCGTCAGATAAATCAGAAAGTATCTTTTTTACCATCTGACGTATTGCCTTTACTTCTTCTTTTCTTTCCTCTGTTGCATCCGGCCATTTTTTCGTAGATAACCTCGCAAATGTTATGTTAGAAAATGCATCCTGATACTCTTCGTACGAATGCTGTGAACCTGCATCAGAGTTAAGGAGCCTTTCTATTATCTCTTGATCTGATAATAATGCATCCAGATAAGGCTTTGGTCCATCCGGGTAATTCGTAATCTCGATTGCTTTTGCACACAAATCAGAAGCCTCACGAAGGATTGCCTTAACATATTGAAGGAGTTGTTTCATCCAGCTAGTTTGATTGATATCTTCTGCTGTCTCAACTAAGAAATCCTTTTCTCTCTCCTCCAGCCATTCATGCGGATAAGGATAACTTTGCGAAAATTGATATAGCTTTAATATAAAATTCTCAATTGGCTCATCTGATTTTGAAGCAGAATAACATTCCACAAATTCTAAAAAATCTTCAGCACCTTCCTCATACTTTTCTTCCAATAAAGTAGCTAATACATCAGATTTTAATAACATTAATTCTGCTTCCTCTGCAATCCGAAACGAAGGGTCTAGGTCAATGGTATGAAAATGATTTCGAATTACCGATAAGCAAAAACTATCAATTGTGGTGATTTGAGCACTATATAAAAGTGTCAGCTGTTTTTGCAGATGAACATTGTCAGGCTGCTCCAATACCTTCTTTTCAATCGCAGCGCCAATACGTTCCCTCATCTCTCCAGCTGCTGCCTTTGTAAATGTAACAATAAGCAATTGATCAATATTAATCGGAGAGTTTTCGGACGTAATCCGATTGATTATGCGCTCTACTAGAACAGCAGTTTTTCCAGAACCTGCAGCTGCAGAAACTAAAAGATTGCAATCTCTAGTATCAATTACCTTCTGTTGCCCCGGTGTCCAACTCGTCTTTGCCAAAAAACTCATCCTCCTTTTTGATTAAATTCCAAACTTCCTCTTTATTTAATGTCTTTAAATTACGATACGAAAAACCACTCACTTTACAGTCAAATCCACAAACAGATTGGAAGGAACAATAAGTACAGGCATTTCGATTCTTGGCCCTATAAGGATTATGCCTGACTTTTCCCTCCATGATTTGCTCACTGAAACGATGCATCAGATCTTTGATATAGTCCGTCAATGTAATAAGTTCTTCTTCTTTTGCTACGGAAGATCTCTTTGTAAAAGTTCCATCCTTCCCAGTCTCTACCGGGATTACTGTTGATTTTGTCGAGGGCGCAAGTTCTCCCTCATCTCCACAAAAGCTAGTATCAAGAAGCGGCACTACAACCTTAGATGCATTCACAAGTCCGTTCATCGCTAACTTCTTCTCAATATCCTCCTCTACGGAGCTAGATTTTGTAACAATGGGATCATCTAAATTATAATAAAATACTCCAGCTGGATGTATCTCATGATTTGGATACTGCTCTTTCATTAATTCCATAGCAGCACTTAAGTAAACACCTAACTGCAATTGCAAACCATAGTATAAATTCATTAAGTCGAAGGATGTACTACCTGATTTATAGTCAATAACTTTAACATAAAGTTTACCGTCCTGTTCATATAAATCCACACGGTCAATTCGTCCTCGTAAGTTTAGATATCGATCCGCATGAGAAAAATATTGCTCATAGCTTCCAGGTTCAAATACTCCCTGTTGCAACTGATGCGTTAAAGTTTTCGTTGTCCTTTGCAATATCCTCTCAACTCTGGTTGCTAAATAGGCACTTCGTTTCGAACTTTCTAAAATTCCATTTCCAAAATTCTCTACTGCTTCTCTTACGCAGCGCTCTCCAAGAGAAATACGAACGTCCTCCGGAAGCTCATGCCATGAAATATCTAACTCTTTTAAAGCTTTCGAAAACCGTTCCAATGCCTCATGAAACAAGCTCCCAATGTCAGGCATGGAAATCTTATATTCCTGACGTTCTTCTAGACTTAGACCATACTGAAGAAAATGTGCAAAAGCACATGCCGCATATTTTTCCATACGGGTTACACTGCCAAGTAATGTTTCCCCATAAAGCTTTCTTGCCACTTCTTTGGTTAAACCCTGTTCGTAGTTTTGATAAAATACCCCTTGTAATACCTTGTCTAATGATATCCTACCTTTGATTTGACCACTCACATATAAATGATATACTTCTCTCCAAAGTTTAGGTTGTTCCCCCTCATAATCTCGAAGTACAGAGATTAGATAGCTTAATCCTTGATCCGTACCAAGTAACTCATCTTCCCTCGATTTTCTATCTGCATCATAAATCTTAAGCTTTGGAAATATTTTACTTATCTTTCCAAGCAAATAAGAAGCACGAATCGACTTTCCCGAAACATCTAATTTGCTATAATAAAGATATAACTTATTCTGTGGCTTTGTTAAATTAAGGTAGAGATAAAACTCTGTAAGATAAGCGGTCTGGCGTTTCGTTGGAGATAATTCGATTTCGTGATCCGCAAATAACTGCCGCTCTGCATCGGATAATATTCCACCACCAGGATTTGCTTTCGGTACGATTCCATCATTCACTCCTAAGAAAAATAATGCTTTGATATCTTTTAGCCTGGTACGTTCGATATCACCAACTAGAATCTGATCAATACTTGGAGGAATCAAACCAACTTTCGCTTCGCGAAAACCCGTATCAAGAATATCTCTAAATTCCTTTAACGGTAATACATCCTCCCCAAGTAGTTCTACCATTCGGTCAAATATTTCAAGAACCATTCGATAGATTTGCTCATATTCTTTGGCTCTTAGTTTATCTTCTTTCTCCCCTTGCGCCTTAAACTTTTCAACAAATATATGAATCTTTTCTTCAATATGATAAGTACACAATAAGTTATAAAGAGCGTTTACACATTCCCTTACCGAGGACTTTTTACTTGTTAAAGTTTCATAAAGCGGTGTAAACTCTTTCAAAATACACTCTCTAACATAATTGATTTTCTCTAGATCCACTTCATAATTGGTTTTATATTTTCTCTCCCACTCATGCTCATAACGGTATTTTCCTCGAATACCAAACGCTATCACATAGTTTTCAAAAAGGTCTATCTCATCCATCGTAAAATCCGTTAATCCGCACTTTAAGAAACGAAATATTGCTTCATAATCAAAATTATGAGTCACTACATCAAGTGCAGAACGCAAAAATTCCACCACTGGGTTTGTAAGGATATTCTTCTTATGATCCACAAAACAAGGAATGCCTGCGAGCTCCAACTCTCTTTTCACAATATCACCATAAACCTCCATCGCACCAGAAACAATAGCGATATCTTTATAACGATATTCTTCTTCCCTAAGTAACCTTGTAATTTCTATCACTGCATGACGTGCCTCGGCCATTGGGTCTTTTGCTGCTGTAATTGATATGTCATCTTGCTCCTCAGTAAATGATTTATATGGATATCGGAAGATGTTTTTTTCCAATGCAGAAAGTGCCATGCTATTATGAAAACGATAAGAGTATCCACCATTTTCTGATGCAACAAGAATTGGAGGTTTTATCTCTATCTTTTGCGTTATTGCAAGGTCTGTAAGCTTTTCCGCCATCTTACCGCTAAGATAGAATAATTGATGTTCCTCCTGTTTTCGATTAATTTGACTTTCATCCATTGTTATTGTTACAGTAACTGACTTCGCCTTTTTCATTAAGTGCGATAGCAATTTATATTGCGATGGTGTAAATCCTGTAAATCCATCCAAACATATTTCACTGTCATTTACAAAAGAAGAATCATCAATAACATCACAAAGAAGATCTAAGATTTCCTCTGAGTTGATATATTTATCCTGGAGGAATTCCTCATAGGCTTGATAAATTGTCATGATATCCGTTAATTTATGATTAAGAAGTGGCTTTCCTTTGGCTACTTCCTTCATCTTTTGCAGTTCATCCGTATGAATGCTATACTGGGCTAATTCTGAGATAATGGATTTCATCTCTTCTACAAATCCCTGCTTTTTAACATTAGCACCAAATAAAATCAGGTCGTTTCTCTTCTCCATCATTACTTTCTTAACAATCATACTTTTCCCAGTATCTTCAAGAACTAAACGATCGTTCCCGCCAGTCTCCTCAAAAATGCGAAACGCTAAACGAAGGAAGCTAAGAATATCGATGTTATGAATGCCCTTCTTGGGGTGCATCGTTACCAAGTCTTTTTGAGTTTGGAGCGTAAATTGTTCTGGAACTAGAATTAGAAATTTCCCTTTTGGCTCCTTTAGCGAACTCTCTATTACTCTTTGATATAGTTGATAGGACTTTCCTGCACCGGAACCCCCTATGACAAATTGTAGTGACATTCTTTCTCCCCCTTTCAATTTTTTATTTGGTACCTCATGCGAAAACATGTCATGCCTTTTATTAAATGACATTAAGTATCCCTACGCCAAAGAATCAACGCTAAAATTATGCATAACATTACGTCTACTGTTTCTATGCTAATCTTATCATATTTTTTATACTCGATTAATAAACTGTATAAAGCATAATTGGGAGGAAAAACAGATGTCAAATACAAAAATAGTTGTAATTAAACTTAAACAGATAATATATGGAGTGATTTTTGCAGTATTAGGCATTGTGTTACTCATATTACTTCTGGCTTTGTTTAAATCTAGCAAGAAGGATTCTGGAGCAAACGAAGATAGCGCAATGTACAAACCAGGTGTTTATAACTCAGTAGTTGCCCTAAATGACAGTACACTAAATCTGGAAGTCATTGTTGATAAAAATCACATTAACTCGGTTCAATTAATTAACCTGGATGAAGCCATTACAACATTGTATCCATTAGTTGAGAAGTCCATCAATTCCATTGCAGAACAGCTATGTAATGATGTCGATATTGCCTCTATTCAAATCCAAGAGGATAGCAAATACACACAGACTCTCCTATTAGATGCTATAGAGAAAACTCTGGAAAAGGCGCTTATCACACCAGTGGATCACTCCATGGATAAGCAAGCGGATACGAAAAAATGATTACCTAATCGTGCATTCATACATATGTGAGTACTTATCCTGACTTTCTTTCCCTAAAATCGGGTTGTTGCAAGTAATTGCAGCAACCCGATTTTTGTTTCTAATGATAAATGATAAGCTCTTTATTTCATACTACTTTTATGTTTTCTTGTTATAAAAATCAAAAGCACTCACTTCGTGAATTTTGCTTATTAATTATCTTGAATACTTTCTAAGTCTTTCATCCATAAAGAAACTGAAGCATCACTTGGCATACGAAGATCTCCACGAGGAGAAACTGCTACAGATCCAACTTTAGGTCCATCTGGTAGACAAGAGCGTTTATATTGTTGTTGAAAATATCTACGATAAAATATCGTAAGCCAGCGATAAATTGTTTCCTTCGTATAGTCATCTTTAAATGCATATACGGCAAGACGATATATTTTTGATGGAGTAAACCCAAATCTTAATACATAGTACAAGAAGAAATCATGTAACTCATATGGACCTACTACATCCTCTGTTTTTTGTACTATTTCGCCGTCTTTTGGAGGAAGAAGCTCTGGGCTAACAGGGGTATCTAAAACATCCTTCAATACATTTCTAAGGGTGTCACTCTTTGCTTCTTCTGCAAAATATGAAACCAGATAACGAACCAATGTCTTAGGAACGGAAGAATTGACACCGTACATCGACATATGATCTCCATTATAAGTTGCCCATCCTAAAGCAAGCTCTGACATATCTCCAGTGCCAACAACAAAACCATTCACTTGATTTGCGATGTCCATTAGAACTTGGGTACGCTCTCTTGCTTGTCCATTCTCAAAAGTGACATCATGCTTATTAATGTCATGACCAATATCCCTAAAATGAAGTTCTACCGCTTCATTAATTCTAATCTCACGTAACGTAGCGGATAATTCCTGCACTAACAGGATAGCATTTTGGTAAGTACGATCTGTTGTTCCAAAACAAGGCATTGTTACTGCTACAATTCCCTTAGGATCAAGCTCTAACATATCAAAAGCCCTTCTAGTCACCAAAAGTGCCAAGGTAGAATCAAGACCGCCAGAGATACCCAGTACAACAGATTTACTTCCCGTATGCTGTAAACGTTTTTTTAGTCCTAATGCCTGCATATGAATAATTTCATCACAACGTTTTTCCCGTTCTTCCTTCTTCGTCGGTACGAATGGGGATTTATCAATAAAACGTGTCAAACTAAGCGTGGTATCATAATTAGAATTATTTTCTGTGGCATATTCTCCATATTCTAAATAAGTATAATCTTTCTTTTCTTCCACAAGATAAGTTGAAATTCTTCTACGTTCAGAGATTATTTTTTCAAGGTCGACCTCAGAAACAATTACGCCATTCACAAAACGTTCTGACTCAGCGATTACCGTTCCATTTTCCGCTATCATATTATGCCCTGAAAATACCAAGTCTGTGGTAGATTCTCCTTCTCCCGCACTTGAATATAGATAACCGCAGACCAAACGTGCAGATTGATTACTCACCAAGGTTTTACGATAAATATCTTTCCCTGTAGTCTCATTACTTGCTGACAAATTTAGAATTACAGTTGCACCTGCTTGACATAACCCTCCGCTCGGTGGCTGTGGCACCCATAAATCTTCACAAATTTCTATTCCTACTTTTAGATAAGGGATTTCTCTATGACAAAAGATTAAATTACTGCCAAATGGCACTTTTTTATGATTTATTGTTACATGCTCTACAATATCATTTCCATTTCCAAAATAACGTGCTTCATAGAATTCAGAATAGTTAGGGATATTTCTTTTTGGTACCATACCAAGTAATTCTCCCTGATAAAGTACTACTGCAACATTAAATAACTTACCATCCTTTAAAAAAGGGAGCCCAACAGCGATAAGAGCATCAATATCCTTACTATAATCGATTAGTTTATTAAGTCCATCCAGCGCCCCATTTAGTAAGGTATTCTGTAAAAACAAATCCTCACAGGTATATCCAGTAATACATAGTTCCGGACATACTATTACCTTTGCACCCTTTTGTTTTGCTTCTTCTATTTGATGGATTATTTCATTTACGTTATATTCACAATCAGCAACTTTAATATTTGGTGTAATAGCCGCTACTTTTACGAATCCGTGTCTCATTATCTCTGTCCTTTCTTATTCCGAAGCTTATCATTACGTTTCACCACATATACAAGAAAAAAGAAAGCTACATGTACTTTTTCTTGTCATGAATCACTCTGTGTTATTATACCACATTCCGATTTGTTTATCTATGTAATTTGCAGTCGAATCCCATTTATTCCCTGACTGTAGTTGTAGTTAATTACCATCTATTCATAACATTAAAAAAGTAAGCTTTGTGAATTTTCATTTATTATGAATATAATGCAGCTCAATAATTTATTTGTGGTAAATGTGGTAAATGCATAGATAGCATATAACTTAGATTTACAAAAGAATAAATCGCTATTATAATACAATCATCATCTATTTGTTTTAGGATGCAAGTGTATTAACCCACAGAGAGGAACGCTAATGTTACAATCTATAAATAAAGATAATTATAATAATATAAATGAAATAGCAACAGATATTTTATCTGCTTGTACTTTATGTCCAAGAGAATGTAAGGTCAATCGTTTTAATAAAACTGGCTATTGTGGTATGCCAGCAAATGTATTTGGTGCAAGAGCTGCTCTTCACCTATGGGAGGAACCTTGTATTACCGGAAAGGACGGGTCTGGTACTGTCTTTTTTACCGGTTGTACGCTTCGCTGTGTCTTCTGTCAAAACCATAATATTGCAAATGGTTCTGTCGGAAAGGAAATTACAATCGAACATCTTTCAACCATATTTTTATCTCTCCAAGAAAAAGGAGCTACAAACATTAATCTTGTCACTCCAACTCATTACGTACCACAGATTGTAAAAGCTTTGATACTTGCAAAGCAAAATGGGCTTACCTTGCCTATTGTCTATAACACCAGCGGATACGAAAAGGTTTCTACTCTTAAATTACTAGATGGATATGTCGATGTCTACCTTCCTGATTTTAAGTATATGGATGAAAACCTCGCACTTCGCTACTCGAATGCAAAAGATTATCCTATCATTGCAAAGGAAGCAATAAAAGAGATGATACGTCAGGTTGGCATACCTGTCTTTGAGCATGATACAATCAAGCGTGGTGTCATCGTTCGCCACTTGGTTCTGCCTGGTCATCGAACAGATTCAAAAAAAATTCTTAGTTATCTTTATGAAACTTACCATGATACCATTTATCTTAGTATTATGAATCAATTTACACCTCTTGCTGAACTATCTTATTATCCAGAGATTAATCGAAAAGTAACAAAAAGAGAATATAATGATGTCATTGATTTTGCCATTGAACTTGGAATTACAAATGCTTTTATTCAAGAAGGTCAAACAGCTAGTGAGAGTTTTATTCCTGAGTTTTCTTTGGAGGGGTTATAAAAACACCCCAGGGTGAGTGCTAATCCGCCTAGCGTTATTTTTTATAGAAATTGCGCTTCAATATTAATAAAAAAAGACAGCTTACGCTGTCTAAAAAATCATTTTTTTGTAACCCCCAAAATGCCGGTTCCTGTATTTTGACTCCTAGCACAAGCTAGGTGGGTAACCGCAAGTAAGTTTCTGCCTTCCACTGCAAACGGAGGCTTGACATCCGCTCACCAATATAGGAATCCCGTTTAAAGTATTGTAGGTTCAAAATAGCAAGAGTATCGAGCACTTCAGGTAGTTAACTTGGTATTATTATATCCCAATATTTCGATTTTTTCAAGTATTATTAGAATGTAATTATTGGTTTCCAGTATTTATTACATTATATGTCGAATTTTCACCTTTGTTCCAATTCTTCTTCCGTGATATAGTCAAATGAGAATACAAACTCTGTTCCAACCGAAATGGTACTGAATACTTCGATTGTTCCTCCATGTTTCAAAGCAATTTGACGTGCGATAGCAAGCCCAAGACCGGAACCTTTCGCATTTTGACGTAACTTTGATTTATAAAATTTATCAAATATGCTAGACAACTCCTCTTTTTCAATACCGGTTCCTTCATCTCGTATCGAAATACGAAGTTTTTCTCCTCTGGTAATTGAAATATATATGGTCGAATCTTCCTTTGAAAATTTAATTGCATTATCACAGATCACTAAAAACATCTGGCGTAAACGGTCATAATCACCATACATCAATTGCACGTTATGATCATTATCAAGGCATACGCTGATATGCTTATCAGTGCCCATGGTTCTAACAGTCTTAAGGATATCCTCAAAAACTTGAGTTAAATTAACAGGCTCTTTTTCAATTACAAAATCAGGATTTTGCATCTTCGCTAGTATTAAAAGATCTCCAACTAAACGCTCCATACTTTTGCATTCTAATAACATCTTTTCATAACATTGCTGCTTTGTGGATTCCTCCTCAATTACACCATCAACTAAGCTCTCTGTATATGCACGAACCACTGTAATTGGTGTTCTAAGCTCATGCGAAACATTTGCAAAGAAGTCCATACGCATTTGATCTAGATTCTTTCGTACGACCTCATTCTCCATTAATTTATCCGTCAAGAAATCGATGGTTCTAGCCAAATCACCAATTTCATCTTTTCTATCTATACCCGTTTTTGATTCATATTTTTTTTCAGCTAGTAATAACGCTGTTTGACGCATTTTTGAGATTGGTCTTACAAGCTGTCTTGCAAAAAGAATTGCAACAATAAAAGATACAATTAACGAAACTATCGCACTTAGGAAAATCATCGATTTGGTATCTCGGATAGATTCTGTTTGGCGTTCCACTTTTGTATTTAATAAGATAGCACCACATACTTCACCATTAACACCTCTTACTGGGACTCCAACAGAAATGGTATCAAACCCATAAGTCTTACTATAACTGGATCGGTAGGTATCTTCTCCTGCAAATGCTCCAAGGTAAACTTCTTGGTATTCCCTTGATACAGCTTGTAATGGCATTGTGGTAATCTCACTATTCATAGGCGCACTGGCGTTAGGATTCGATAAAACCCAGATATCCTCCGCAATAACTCCGACTTCACGAAGTAACTCTAGATAATCCAAACTATTTTTTTCTTCGTTAATTACAAACTCATTATACCTCTTTGCAATAACCTTTGCCTGACTAAATAATTGCTGCCTTAAATTATTTTTTGTTGCTTTTTCACTTAGCTGAAGAAAAACACTTCCAAGCACGATAGCAAAAAGCAAGACCATAAGCGCATAATTTAAGTATACTTTAAAAAATAGACGATTATATAATCTACTCTTTTTTTTTATTTTATCCTGGACATTTTCTGGTGTTTCTTCCACTTCATTACTAATTAACTCTAATTTTTTCTCGTTCATCGCACATCTTCATCAACCTCAAATTTGTATCCGACACCCCAAATTGTTTTGATGGACCAATTTGGATGCTCTAACATATCAAGTTTAGCTCGCAAGCGCTTTATATGGGAATCTACAGTTCGGCTATCACCAAAATAATCAAAGCCCCATAGACTATCAAGCAAGTTGTCTCTTGTAAAAACCTTATTTGGATTACTGGCCAAAGTCCACATGGTTTCGATTTCTTTTTTTGTTAGAGAAATTTTAGTGCCACCGATATGTAAGGTATATTCCTCCAAATTAATCTCTAAGTTTGCGATGGATAAAACATTCTCCGAAGTTTGTTCATTTTCCTTCTTAGTCATTCGACGTAGTATAGCTCGTATACGAGCCATAACTTCACTAGGACTAAATGGTTTTACAATATAATCATCAGCACCAATGTCTAGACCCATAATCTTTTCAAAGTCTTCCCCGCGTGCCGTAATTAGTATAACAGGTACATCGGATTTTGCTCTGATTTTTCGGCAAACCTCATAGCCATCTTCCTTAGGCATCATGACATCTAATAATACAACGGCAGGGTTGTATTGTCGAAACATCCGGATTGCCTCTTCTCCATCGGCAGCAATCACTGGTACCAGATCTTCTTTTTTCGCATAGGCTGCCAGTACATCTGTAATATCTGGATTATCATCTGCAATTAGAATATGTTGCACTCAAGCCACCTCCATCTCTTCATCACAACTTTATCTTATGAATAATTGTATTAAATGATACAAATACTAAGGGCAAAATAAAAAATTATAGAAGAGTAACCCCTATATTGTATTTTATTACATAATAACCCAAGTATATCTACATTATATTGAATAAAGTCACATAAGACAAGACCTTTTTCGAAATAAAATCTTAATATTTTAGCACAGATTCTTAAGATTTTTTAACGTTTTGCCATTATTCTGACAAAATATACGTTTATACTGAACTTGGATGTGACACAAAGAAAAATAGTAAGGAGGACTATATTATGACCTATAGCAAAATTAAAAAGTGCATATTTGTCCTTAGTTTCCTGCTTATCTTTGTATTGTTTTTGCCTTTTACCAGCAAGGGTACTAAAGTTTATGCAAAAGCTACTGTAGAAGAAGCTTCTTCAGCCTCTAAAGATACCCAAAACGAAATTAAATTAAATGTAAAAAGCAAAGATTTAGTGAAAGGTAAAACTTATTCACTAAAAGTATACAATGTTACAGCAACTCAAACTGTTACTTATAAATCTAGTGATACCAATTTAGTCTCTGTAGATGATAAGGGTGAGGTTACTGGCGTTGAAATCGGAACCGCAACTGTAACCGTTACTGTAAAAGAAGGCAATAAGACAATTGGAACCTTACAATGTGATATCAATGTTGGTGTACCCGCAATTAGTATTCGTTTTACTAAAACAGAGCTTAAGATGGTTCTTGGCCAGAAAACTACATTGAAGTATATCATTGTACCGTATAATACAGTAGAAACTGCAAAATTCTCCTCCACTGATTCCTCCATCGTTTCCATTAGTTCCGGTGGCAGAGCAACTGCGAAAAGTGTTGGAGTTGCTACAGTTTATGCAATTCTTGATAATAATACAATAACAAAGTGTACCATTACAGTAGTGGAAAAAGATGACACAATTCAATTAGAGGATGGGGATGAATTCGAACCAACGATAACCCCAGCAGCGAAATCAACTTCTAATACGTCATCTAAATAAAAAATAACATGGATAGACCATCAATTCGATGGTCTATTTTTTCTATAATTTAACCTAACAAGCAAGTCCGTCCCTACTTTTAAGCGAGGCGTAAAGCGAGAAGTAGACCTACTTGTTTTCAGTGGGATTATAAACTGCACTGAAATAACAACTTAGTTCTTAATTGATCCGAGTAAGTAGTAGCTATAACGAGTATCTTTTAACTAATTTTGATAATACTATCAGAAAGAACTTTTAAAATTTCGGAGGTCATTATGATATTTTCCTCAAGTATATTTCTTCTAGTATTTCTACCATTTGTATTAATTATATACTATACCCTCTATTCGCGGCGATTGATTCAAAATATATTCTTATTTTTAGCCAGTCTTCTTTTCTATGCATGGGGAGAGCCTTGGTTTGTGCTAATTATGCTTCTCTCAATCCTAGTTAATTATGTAATCGGTCTTAATATTGATTTACATCGAAATAATAAGATGATTAGCAAAATCTTGATTATAATCACACTACTATACAACCTTAGTATTATTTTTATTTATAAATACCTAGCTTTTACTGTGACTAATATCAACGTGCTTTTCTCTTTAAAGTTTCCGATTCCAAATATCACACTTCCAATCGGAATTTCATTCTTTACATTTCAAGCTATCTCCTATGTCATTGATGTTTATCGAGGACAAGGAATAGTTCAAAAGAATCCTTTAAATGTCGGTCTGTATATAGCCTTATTCCCACAATTAATTGCTGGCCCTATCGTTCGCTACGAAACAATTGCAGATCAAATCGATCATAGAAGAGAAAACATCACGGACTTTTCCGATGGCTGTGTCCGCTTTATTATTGGCCTTTCAAAAAAAGTACTATTATCCAACAACTTTGCTATTGTAGCTGATAAGGCATTTACTCTACCAAATGATGAACTATCTACAGCATTTGCATGGCTCGGTGCAATTTCGTACTCATTTCAAATTCTTTTTGATTTTTCCGGATATTCCGATATGGCAATTGGCCTTGGAAAAATGTTTGGCTTTCATTTTGATGAAAACTTTAATTATCCTTATATTTCTGCCTCTATCTCGGAATTTTGGAGAAGATGGCATATCTCTTTGGGAAGTTGGTTTCGTGACTATGTATACTTCCCTTTAGGTGGTAGTAGGGTAGACACCAAACTTAAGCTAGTCCGTAATCTATTTATCGTTTGGATATTAACCGGAGTATGGCATGGTGCAAATTGGACCTTTATAGCATGGGGATTTTTATATTTTGTTTTAATCACGGTGGAAAAGTTAGCTCGTTTTGAAAGAACCTCTGGTCTACGTATCGTAAGGCATATATACACCCTATTCTTTGTATGCATTGGTTGGGTCTTATTCCGCGCTATTGATTTACCGGAAGCTTTCTCTTATCTTGGTAAAATGTTTGGTGTTGGAGGTATTTACACTGATTCCTTAGCAAGATTTTATTTTTTAGATAATGTTATCTTTATTATATTTGCTATTATCTGTTCTACACCACTATTAACCTCTTTAAAGAAACGTATCAATTATTATGAGTTAACAATAAGTAATGTCCTTACCCCTGTGTTTTATATCTTGCTTTTATTAGTATCGATTACTTATATCGTGAAAGGAGCATACAATCCTTTTATTTACTTTAATTTTTAAAATATATGCGATTTTTGAAATGCACTGAAATATTTACAGGAGTGAAGTTCGCAACTTTGTACTTGCAGCCCAAAGTTGCAGGCTAAGAAAGGCATGGTATTAATATGGATAAAGAAAAACACTCTTTGCATATTGGAAATCTAATAACTGCGATATTGTTTATTCTATTTATTATGGCTTATTTTATTTGTTTATGGGTTAATTCTCCTAATATAATACGAGATATTAAGAAGTCCATAAATAAAACTTTGTCCGTAAATGTGAATCAAGATCTTGATGAGGAAGATATTCTTGATGAGAATATCGAGCAAAAACCAGTCTCTTCCACCACATCAATTTCTGCTAAGCTAGGAACCGTTTTTTCCAAGACAGAATCGGTAATCAACGAATCTATTCCCGGTAGGTTATCCTTAATCGATTGGAATGGATTGGCACAAAGAATTTTGCAAAAAAGAATGATACCAGAATCAAATGATAATAATACGGTATATAAAATGGATAATGGTCAATTGACATATACTTATCCAGACATTGGAGTTCGAATTGCTCATAAAAATTTTACTGTACTAGATAAGTACCTAAAATCCGTCGGTACAAAGCTGTTATATGTGCAAGCACCATATAAGGTAAACCGAGATAATAATCAGCTACCTTATGGGTTAAAGGATTACCCGAATAAGAACGCAGATAAATTACTGGAGGGTCTTAATAAACTTAAGATTGATTATATCGATTTTAGAGAGGTATTTGCCAACAACTTTTTAGATTATCCTAGTCTCTTTTTTAATACAGACCATCACTGGACAACAGAAGCTGCATTTTTTGCTTACCAGTATATGCTAGATTATATGGAAAAAAATTATGAATTTCAATATAACAAACAAACCTATAATGGAGCGAATTATAATCAGGTTACCTTAAAGCAATCCTTTATAGGCTCCTTAGCAAATCGAGTAGGTAAAAGGTATGCAGGTATTGATGATTTTACTTTTATTTATCCAAACTTTAAAACGAAACTTACCTATATGAAATTTGATGCAAATGGTTCCCTCTATCTGGTTCGAAATGGTACCTTTGAAGAGTCCGTATTCTACCCTGAACGAATGGATGACCCTAATACGCCACTTGCTTATCGAGACAACTGCTACCTTGGTGGTAATCCTGATTTAGGCCGAATCATTAATCATAAAGTTCAAAAAGGTAAAATTTTATTTGTTCAAGATTCTTACGGCAAACCGATTGCCTCTTTTATGGCTTTAAACTTTCATGAAGTCGACATTATTGATTTACGTTATTTTACCGAGAGTTATTTAATGGATTTTATTAAGAAGGAAACCACACCTTATGATTATGTCGTAATTTTATATAATCCTTCTGCATTAAAGCGTTCCACTTATTATAGACAATTTCGATTTTATAATTATGAATAGCTATGTTAAAGAGCTACAAGAAAAATAAATTAATAATTAATGATTTCTCAACATTGTAATTGTTTAACAATAATTATAAAGAAAATTTTAACCTTAACTGTGGAAAATAATAGTATGCTAAATATAAAATAAGGAACTGCCCGTTTCGTTATTCTAAACGGCTCTATAATAAATGTTGGGGTATGTGAAATTAATTCGCTACTCCAACGTTTTTTATTTTATAATAATAAAAAACCTCCCAGTGCCAGTCTCGAAACAAATCACCAGGAGGTTGCATAAATGCATAATTATTGTATCAATAAACTACTAAATTTAAAAGAGGTAAAAGTAAAAAATATAATTCATGGGGATTCCTATGTAAAAATCTTTATTGAAACAAAGGCTAGCGTACAAACTTGTCCTTGCTGTGGTCGCCATACCAAGCAAATTCATGATTACCGTTGGCAATCCATCAAGGACTTGCCCTTTCAACTAAAGCATTGTTACCTAGTTTTAAAAAAGCGACGTTATCGATGTTCTTGTGGAAAAAGATTTAGTGAAAAGTATTCTTTCCTTGCTCGTTATCAGCAAAGATCTACTCGCTTAACTCAATACATAGTAAATGAATTAAGAGATACTACTTCACTAAAATCTGTTGCTAATAAAGCCAATGTTTCATCCGCTACTATTGTAAGGATTCTAGACACAATCCATTATACTTGCCCTTCTTTAAAAGACGCGATATCCATTGATGAATATAAAGGCAATGCTGAGACTGGAAAGTATCAATGTATCATCGTTAATCCAAAGCAGCGCTCCATTATGGATATCCTTCCTGACCGCACACAACCTCACTTATCTGCCTATTTTCGGAATATAAACCGTAGCGAGCGATATCGTGTAAAATATTTTGTGTGTGATATGTGGCAGCCATATGTGGATTTAGCCCATAGCTATTTCCCCAATGCACAAGTAATTATTGATAAATATCATTTTATTCGTCAAGTCACCTGGGCAATTGAAAATGTAAGAAAGCGACTTCAAAAAACAATGCCTACTTCTTTAAGAAAATACTATAAACGAAGCCATAAACTGATTTTAACACGCTATCATAAACTAGAAGACGAATACAAAAAAGCATGTGACTTGATGCTTTATTACAATGATGACTTACGAAAAGCGCATATGTTGAAAGAATGGTTTTATAATATTTGTCAAAGTACTAAGTTCTCCTTTCAGAGAACACAGTTTTACGAATGGATTCGCAATGCAGAAAGTTCTGGTATAGCAGAGTTTGAAAAATGTGCTGCCACATACCGTCACTGGGGAAAAGAAATATTAAATTCTTTTAAATATGGAATTACAAACGGACCAACAGAAGGTTTTAATAATAAGATAAAAGTTCTTAAACGTATTTCCTATGGTATTCGAAACTTTGAACGTTTCCGTACTCGTATTTTACACTCTTGTAACTAAATAACAATAGACTGGCACGAGGTTTATTTCGTATGCCCAAAAATATATGTTATAGGCCCCAAATATAAAAATAGCTCTACATCCAGTAATGGAGCATGATTGATAACAATTATACCCCAAGACTTGACATAGAGCCTTCTAAACAAGCAGTTCCTTTATTTTTATCAATTTATTAGCAGTCATGCTATATTTTATGGTAATATAATTGTTTTAATTGGACCATATCCATTTTTATTAGAAGCATAAATCTTAATTAACGATCCTGATTTCAATTTAGGTACCTTTATCGTAAATGTACCATCATCAGAAATCACACCCGTATAGTTAATATTATCAATCTTTGCATATACTTTAGTCTTTGAGTTCTTAATAGTCGCTTCACCCTCATTACCTGATAAGAATACATCAACACTACCTTCAATTGTCATTTGCCCTGTTGTAATAGGTTTTACAATAGGCATATCAGGTGCAAGTTTAACAACTTTAATTTCAAGCGGATCGCTCATAGTAGTTTCATTTAATGCATGGATAATAATTTTGGTACCTGAATTTACCTTCTCAATAGCAACTGTATGGACATAACCCTTGTATTTTTTATTATATACTCCTGATTTTGATTCATATACTTTATTTCCAATTGTTGCTATTACTGAATTATTCTGCTCCGTTACAATTTTAAGGTTTTTATGAGTATTTGTAATTTCAGTTAGTAGTATTGGAGACTTTGGTTTCTCATACTTAACAATCTTTGTAGTTAAAGCAATAAGATTTCCTAAATTATTTCTATGGTATG
The DNA here is from genome assembly GCF_000018685.1 of Lachnoclostridium phytofermentans ISDg. Lineage (NCBI taxonomy): Bacteria > Bacillati > Bacillota > Clostridia > Lachnospirales > Lachnospiraceae > Lachnoclostridium > Lachnoclostridium phytofermentans. Next base: position 4,223,499 of record NC_010001.1, read on the forward strand.
CGTAAACATAGCCACCTTGAACTAAGTTATCAGTAACCTTATAATTGAATATACCTGTACTATTAGTTGTTCCATTAATAACTTTTATACCTTCCGCCGTTGGTATAGCTAGTGAAATATCTCGTGATGGTAGATAAGTAACTTTAATAGTAGTTACATTGTATTCAATATCTGCAATAGATACATTCTTAGTTTCTTGTTGCTCTTTCATATCTGAAACTAATAATTTTGTTTGGCGACTAATACGCTTGCTACCATTTATAAAGTCTTCTGCATATACCGTTACTTCATCACCCACATTTAATGTATTATTGAGTACCATACTAAAATAGCCACTAGTATCAGTTTTAGTTTTATATACTGATCCCCCAGCAACAATAGTAACTTCTATTTGCTTTTCACCAGTAACAGATTTAACATTACCATATATTTCATTATCCATGTTAGTTATTTCTTCAACTTCTGGAGAATATGGCCCCCCCTCCAGTATTGAAGTAGTGGCTACTTTACTAACTCGACCAACATGGTCTATATTATATAACTTTATAGTATAACCAACATCAATGTTTGGTAATTGGATTGAAAAATTACCTTTCTCATCTACTGTTTCATCTACTTCAATTACACTAAAATTATCTAAGTCTATTTCAGTACATTGTGCTAATCGATTTTCACCACCATCTTTTGGAATGTATACTCTTCGAATGGTGTCTACTACTGCAATAACAAGTGCATCCTCTTCGTTAGTCTTTCCAGTTAATGCATCAGAATTATTAAAATACTTAACCACGCTTAGCTGGTCCGGACCACTTCTTTTTACTTTAACCTTAACTTTATTACTTTGGCGATCATTTGGTACATCCTTAGCATAAACATATAATAAAGATCCAGCTTTTTGAGAAGGAATGCTTACAGAGTACGAGCCATCCCTAGTTGAACGGCCTTCGTATATTTTCCCATCTTGTGTTTCAATCACAACTGTTACATTTGCTTCCGTTCTACCAGTTATACTACTCTTTTTATTACTAAAAGACCAAACCTTTGGTGGAGCCATTTCCTTAACTCCGATGTTATCTATTACTAGAGTATATAATTTTTTATTACCATTATTATCTTCAACAAGAATAGAAATATTTGAGTTCCCAGGAACAGAGAATTTATGTTTTTCAACATTTCTAGCAATAACCCATTCTCCGGCATCAATTTTCAAATTACCATACATATATTTAATACTTTTAATTCCAAAACTCGAAAAGGCATCAACGTAGATATCATATCCTTCAGCAACAGGATCTAAAATACCAGGTGCCACTACGATATAGGGTTCTTTAACTTTTGGTTCATTTGATAATTTTCCACAATAATAATTATATTCGTCACCTTCAATTAAGGTTTCCTTATACCAATCACTTTTGACTGCTAAATCACTTGCCATCTTAGGAACCTTGATAATAAATTCCTGGTTCTTATTCAAAGCAAGTTTCCAATTATAATCTGGAACTGGCTCATAGCCTCCAGTTTTGATTTCATTTTGTAAAAACTCTGTAATTAATACTTGGGTACGATACAGATTTCTTATCATTTGTGTATTCGCCCATTGAAACACTGGATTTGTTTTAGCAAGTGATGATAATGAATTACTCGCAATGATAAATTCCATATCATCTGTAACCAGCTGACCATTATAAGTAAGATTCGTTATTCTTCTAGTACTGTTTATTTTAATGCCATCAATATTATATCTTGGTTTTACATAAGGATCGATAGTATACTGAATACCATCAAACACGAAATAATTTGCCCAGTTGTCTTGCCATTCGTCTGATATTAAGTATACCATGTCATTTGAATCCATTGTGTTATACATACCCGCACACCATTCCATCCACTCACGTAACTGTGCACCAGTCACCTTATAAATACAAGTATATTGACGATACGATTGAAGCGTAAATAAATCTGATTGTTTTACTTGTCCACTGATATTAACATAATCATCTGAAGAATTTGCACCAAAGCTATAATTGGATGCCGCAGCTATTACTGGGTAATTCGCATACGTTTTATCAAAACGTTCGATATATCTTCTAGCATATGCAATCCTGGCATCATTTTGTAACTGAAGGGCATTACTATCCTCTAACAAACTAAAAAAGTTATGAATAGTTACCCCATCTTTTAAGGTTGCAACAACATGAGAACGATAGCCTTCCATCTCCTCTTTCCATTCAGAGAGGGTATCTACAATTGCTTTATTTTCTGTGGTTTTATAATCAGATACTAGTCGATTCGATCCTTTTTGTGAAACAATTTCAAATTTATCCGCAGTCTGATCATATTCAAGAGTTAAATCTGCGATACCGATAGAACGTGCCAAATTCATCGCCATAACCATAACTTTTCCATTTACAATACCATTCACAGGGTCAACACCAGGCATTGAATTATAGGAACTGTTATCTGATTTTGGGTTTGGAAAAGCATTGTGCTCATGACCACAAAGTATAACATCAACCTCATCAATCTTAGTCAACGCATAAGCTGCATTCGTAGCCATAGATTCTGGTTCTTCTTCACCAAATCCAGAGTGAACTAAAGCAACTACAATATCGGCTCCCTGCTCTTTTAGTAACTTTGATTCCTTACGAACATTCTCAACAATGTCTTCTGTTTTCCAAATACCAGTGTAGTCATCTGTCTTTGTTGATAATGTCGGTATTGTTTCTCCAACGATACCAATATTAATGGTGACCTTTTTTCCTGATGCCGTTACCGCATCTCGGGTTATTATCATATTTTGTAAAAATGGATATGAATTCTCTTTTGAGTTTTTTAAGTTCGAAACAACTACCTTATCCATCAAACCAGATCCTGCAAGCTGCTGTAATAAATAGTCCTTTCCATAATCAAAATCATGGTTTCCTAATGTTATTGCATCGTATCCTACTAGAGCCATAGCTTGATAGATTGGCTGAACAACGTCTGAATCCTGATCCATAATATATTCCATACTAGCATCGAATAGTACATCTCCAGCATCTAAGGTTACCGCATTAGCTTTTCCAACCTCTTCCCTTGCTTTTTCAATCAACTGGTAAGCACGAGATAACCCAGTATTCGGAAAATTAGTTCCACCGATATAATCAACACTACTAACTGTACCGTGTAAATCTGTTGTTAAGATAAATCTAAAATTTAACTTATCTTTTTCATTTGTCTTTGTATCAGCATTATCTTTGCTTGTAGCAGACGTGCCTGAAGTAGTGGCAGCCAAAACCTGTTTGCCTGGTACCCCTGCAGCCAAACAACCTGCTGTCATAGCAACAGCCAGCAATGCTGTTATTGTTTTCTTTAAGTACTTCTTCATTTTTTTATATGCCATTTGATCACTCCTACCTTTTGCCTTTCGTTAACTTATTGCCATGTTATCTATACACTAATCTCGGAAAAATTAGCATTATTATCATTTAAATGGTAAGGAAAATTTAAGGCAAATATAAGTCAAAAGATTAAACAATTCATGACGGTTATGAAACAATTTCGACAAAAGATTAAGAAGTTCTAAGACTCCGCATTTCCGAGTCTTAGAACTTCTTTTCATACTATATCTCTTTCTTTATCTACTTCCTTTATCTCTTCCTTTATCTCTTCCTTTATTTCTCCCTTTATCTCTTCCCTTATTTCTTCCTTTATCTCTTTCTTTATCTCTTCCTTTATTTCTCCCTTTATTTCTCCCTTTATCTCTTCCTTTATTTCTTCCTTTATCTCTTTCTTTATCTCTTCCTTTATTTCATTCCTCGCATCTTTTTCTCTGAGTGAATGAGTTGCCTTTTACTCTTACTTATAGAAAACTTTGAAACAATAATTACATTTTAACTTTTAACTTAACATTCCACCTAACATTCCACTTGCTGCAATTATTAAGAGTTTTTTCCCATACTCTAGAAAATCAACTGGACTATCACTTTTTACTAAAAGGGATATTAATATGTACACAATAAAGTAAATCATAGCCGCAGTCAGTCCCCATATAAATCTCTTTTGTTCTACATGTTTCCCAAGATAAAAACTTCCAATGAATACAGACAGCACAGTAATCGCAACTACTGCCACACTAACCGCTGTTCCTCCCATACCCGTTTGATGCATCACAAAAGAAACAATTAGCAGTAAAAATAAGGTTATAACATAGGAAATAACCAAGGCCTTTAATAAATAAACCGCACGAGATTTAGTTGCAGACATCCTCTCCATTTTCTTTTCCTTTCTACATGTACAAATTTCTAGTGTATTATATGAGCCAAAACAGGCTATTATAACCTTAGTTTGCATAGACACTTCACTCATGCTATACTACGAATAGGCAAAAGAAAGGATGATGTATCATGAAGTATGTTGACCTCCACGTACATACGAATGTATCAGATGGAACCCTTACTCCAACGGAAGTTGTTAATCTAGCAGTACAAAAGAAATTAGCTGCCATAGCAATCACAGACCATGATACCATATATGGAATAGAAGAAGCAAAGCGAGCTGCCTTGGCGCAAAGAGAAAATGGTTATGAACTGGAATTAATATCAGGTGTTGAAATTTCTGCTGAATATAAGAAAAAGGATATCCATATCCTTGGTTTATTTGTCAATGAAAAAGATCCACACTTACAAGATATTTTATCAAAGGCATTAAAAGAACGAGACGAGCGTAATCAAAAGATGATAGATAACCTAAGTGCGGATGATATCGATATTACACTTGATGATTTACTATTCGACGAACCAAATACCGTAATAACGAGAGCGCATTTTGCACGTTTTTTAATAGAGCATGGATATGTAAAAGATAATAACGAAGCTTTCTTAAAATATCTGGGATATGATACGAAGTACTATGTTCCAAGAAACTATCTTACCCCGAAAGATGCTATTTCACTAATATTACAAGCAGGTGGAATTCCGGTCTTAGCACATCCTTTGTTATATCAGCTATCGTTAGAAGAACTTAATCTTCTAATCTCGGAGCTAAAAAGCTATGGGCTTGTTGGGCTAGAAACTATATATTCCGCAAATACAGGCTTTGATGAAGGAATTATAAGACGTTATGTAAATAAATATGAACTTTTAATGACTGGCGGTAGTGATTTTCATGGTAGCAATAAACCTCGTATTGAGCTTGGTAGTGGCATGGGGAACTTAAAAATTCCTTATCAACTAGTGAAGGAGCTAAAATGTTATCTTAATAATAAGTAATCTTTATAAGGTTCCTATCAGAACTATTGAAATTGTTACCTGTTTTATTCTCAAACCCAACATTATAGAACAAACTAAAAAAACATGTCTTGCGAACATTTTTTATAATGAATAAAGCTCTGCACCTAGTATCTGGGTAAGTTCCAATGGAAACCTCCTGAATACTTGATGCAGAGCCTTTTTTACTCCTACAATCGATATTTTTACTCAATTGCAATTTTGTATGAATTATTTATTCTCTTCTGAACCTGGTTTCTCTACTTCAACAACTGCTGATTTCTTCATAGGTATTCTACAGTTCTTGTTGTTACCAAACTCTACAATAATAACATCATCCATAACATCAATGACAACACCGTAAAAACCACTGGTTGTTAACACACTGTCACCAATTTCAAGAGAAGATATTAATGCATTCATCTGCTTTTGCTGTTTCTTCTGTGGACGAATAGCCATAAAGTAGAATATGCCACCGATGACAATAATATATCCTATCATCCAAGTCCATGACATAGCTCCTCCCGTTGCTGCAGCGTCTGCTAAAAATACTAATTGATTCATAGTAATCCTCCTATAGATTCTCATTATAATTCAATGCTGCTGATTTATTAATTTCCTTGTTCTGCAGCAAATCCTTCTAATTTCTTCTTCTTATAACTTGCAAAATTTTGATTTTCGATTGCTTCCCTAATCTCTTCCATCATCTTGTTATAAAAGTAAAGGTTATGTGTTACTAAAAAGCGTAACCCAAGCATTTCTTTTGCCTTTAATAGATGGCGGATATAGCCACGGCTATAGTTTTTACAAACAGGACAACCACATCCTTCTTCGATTGGACGATCATCTAGCTCATACTTTGCATTAAGAAGATTCATTTTTCCATGGTTTGTATACGCATGACCATGTCTACCATTTCGTGCTGGATATACACAATCAAAGAAGTCTACTCCACGCTCTACCGCTTCCAATATATTTGCAGGAGTTCCTACCCCCATCAAGTAAGTAGGTTTAGCCTCTGGAAGATAAGGCACTGTTTCTTCAATAATCCGGTACATCTCACTATGGGACTCTCCGACGGCAAGTCCACCTAAAGCATAACCATCCAAATCAAGCTCTGAAATTCTCTTCGCATGTTCAACACGAATGTCTGTATAGGTTCCACCTTGATTGATACCAAATAACATCTGATGTTTGTTAATCGTATCCTCAAGAGTATTCAATCGATTCATCTCATTCTTACATCTTAATAACCAACGTGTGGTTCTAGCAACTGAATCCTCCATATATTCTCTAGTTGCTGGATGTGGTGGGCATTCATCAAACGCCATGGCGATAGTAGATGCCAGATTAGACTGTATTCTCATACTCTCTTCAGGTCCCATAAAAATCTTTTTTCCATCAATATGAGAGTTAAAGTATACTCCTTCTTCCTTTATCTTTCTAAGACCGGCCAAGGAAAACACTTGGAATCCACCTGAGTCTGTTAGTATAGGTTTATCCCATACCATAAATTTATGAAGACCTCCCAATTTCTTTACAACTTCATCTCCGGGTCTTACATGAAGATGATAGGTGTTACTTAGTTCAACTTGTGTTCCTATTTCCTGCAAATCCATTGTGGATACTGCACCTTTAATGGCTGCTGCCGTACCGACATTCATAAATACTGGGGTTTGTATTTTCCCGTGTACCGTTGTAAATTCGCCACGCTTCGCATTTCCATCCTTACAGATTAATTTGTACATTTTTCTCCTCATTCCTACGCAGCTTTTCGCGCATCCGAAATTTGTGCTGAGGATTACACAGGCACAAACTTCTAGAGTGAAAGATTTATCCCTCACTCTTACTCTATTCTTGTTTTACTTTAAATATTGAAATGACTTCTGTCACATTCAACATTTTGTCCTAATTTTTCCGTACTACGTACTGTAGTACAAGTATACCTTCATTGCAGTTGTTTTTCAACTAAATTTTTTCTAAACGGTTTATTTAACTACTTTCATATTGTTAACATTTTCCCCATTTATAGTCATACTAATACTTCCTATGTTTTGACCTATTACAGGAATAAGAAAATGCACTTCGCGAATTTTTCTCTGTCATAAATTACAATAGAAATCCGTCTTATCGAGATAGGACGGATTCTTAGATCTTTTATGAACTAATAAGTATCAAAACAAATAAAATTTATGATACTTATTAGTTTAGTTTTCCATGTTAATTTTCAATGAATTTATCTATCTGGATAAAACCTCTGCTCCCTGTTCTGTAATTAAGATGGTGTACTCCCACTGAGCAGAAGGTTTCCCGTCTTCCGTACGAATGGTCCAGCCATCGAACTGATCTTCTGTTACCCCTTCCTTCCCCATATTTATCATAGGTTCAATCGTAAAGGTCATTCCTGGAACTAGCAACATATCCGTATTTCTTCTTCCAATATGACATACCCAAGGTTCTTCATGGAATTCTGTTCCAATACCATGACCACCAATATTTCTAACTACTGTATAACCGTTCTTTTTTGCATGTTGATGGATTACATACCCAATATCTCCAAGAAATCCCCATGGTTTTGCTTCGGAAAGACCTAGTTCCAAACATTCTTTTGTAATCTTAACAAGTCTCTCTTTCTCTTCTCCAACATCACCAATACAGTACATACGAGAAGCGTCACCATAGAATCCATCTACAATTGTAGTACAATCCACATTGATAATATCTCCATCCATAAGGATTCTATTTGGATCTGGAATACCATGGCAAACTACTTCATTAATTGAAGTACATACACTTTTTGGATAACCATGATAATTTAAGCACGCTGGAATTCCACCTAGTCTTCTAGTCTCTTCTTCTACTAGCCTATTTAGTTCCTCCGTAGACACCCCTGCTTTAACAAAAGGTTCTACATAATCAAGTACAAGAGAATTAATATGCCCTGCCTTTTTCATGCCCTCTATTTGTTCTGGAGTCTTAATCATATCTCTGGATGGAACCATCGCTCCTCTTCTAGCATATTCTGCGATTCGTTCATCCATTTCCATATGACAGCTTTTATACTTTTTGCCGCTATTACACCAGCACATATCGTTCCTGCCTATTCTCATATTCTACCTCCTACGAAGAATTTCTTATATATTGAGAGAAGAAAATATCATCAGAATACATTATGAAATATTATCCTCAATAAGTATTATATTTATAGCATTTATGCTATGCCACTCTAAATTATCGTACATTCGTAACAAGAATTCAATACCTAAATCATGAAACCTCGATTTTTCCTATATGAAACAAAAAATATGCCGTTTTTTTCTTGTCTTAAAAAATAAGTCTAATCAAGTATCTCCTAAGAAATTCTTGACTAGACTTATTTTTAAGAAGCTTTTTGTTTCTTTGTAAGCTTTGCTCGTTTTATTACCTTTAATCTTGTAAATTCCTCTCTTTCCTTTTCCTCGAGGGCATTTGCAATTTCCCTCGTAAGTCCAGTATAATAAGGAATCGTAATATTCTTTAAAGCATTCGCTCTTTTCTGGGTCTTCTTAATACTCGTTGCTAATCGATAGGCAGCATTCTCTACCATAGAAAGACGAAGCGTTAGTTCCTTAACTTCGTTAAAGTGCCTGCATGCCTCATCTAGTGATAATCTGGTATCATATAAAGCATAACTAGGTACATTATCCTTCATTCCATCATAATCAACTAACGGTATCTCAGTTCCCATAATACTTCTAGTTTTAATCTTAATAGAATCCTCGATTGGAATTGCATGGCTTAACGCATCCACATGATGGATTCCCATCTCAATATTGGCATTTTGTAAAGCCAAATAAGCAGCGGAAAACGTTGCATCCAGCTCCCTTTGAATATTCTTCGAAGAATTGATAAGCTCCAACAGCTCACGGATAAGAATATTACGTTTCTTATCCATCAGCTCATAGCCTTGTTTTGACAATGCTAAGGAGTTTTTTGCAAGGATATAATTACCCTTGGTTGGAAATGAATTTTGATCCATATGCTCACTCCCTTGCTTTCTTTCCGTAATACTTTGCTAATATCTTCGTATCAATACGGTCTAACTCCTCTTTTGGCAGAATTGCAAGCAATCTCCATCCAATGTTTAAAGTATCTTCAATGGAACGGTTATCTTCTTTTGTCTGAGTAACAAATTCTTGTTCAAACGCTTTACCAAAGGCAAGATATTTCTTATCGAGGTCTGATAACTCATCCTCACCAATAACACTTGCAAGCGCTCTTGCTTCTCCAACATGAGCGTAACAAGAGAACAACTGATTTGCTACATCCTGATGGTCTTCTCTTGTATATCCTTCACCAATACCATCCTTCATCAGACGGGATAAGGAAGGTAATACATTGATTGGTGGATAGATGTTCTTTTGGTATAAAGAACGCTCAAGAACAATCTGACCTTCCGTAATATATCCAGTTAAGTCTGGGATTGGATGTGTAATATCATCATTTGGCATTGTTAAAATTGGTACCTGAGTTACAGAACCCTTGCATCCCTTAACAATACCCGCTCTTTCATAAATAGTTGAAAATTCACTATATAAATAACCTGGATATCCTTTACGGCTTGGAATTTCGCCTTTTGCAGAAGATACTTCACGAAGAGCCTCTGCAAATGAGGTCATATCGGTTAAAATTACAAGTACATGCATTCCCTTTTCATAAGCTAAATATTCTGCTGCTGTTAATGCAACCTTAGGAGTAATCAAACGTTCAATAACTGGATCACTTGCTAAGTTTAAGTACATAACAACATGGGAATTTGCTCCGCTTTCCTCAAAGGTACGGCGGAAGAAATCAGCAACGTCATATTTTACACCCATTGCAGCAAAAACAATAACGAATTGTTCGTCACTATCATCACCAAGAGAAGCCTGTGTAACGATCTGAGCTGCTAGCTCATCGTGTGGTAAACCATTTCCAGAGAATATTGGAAGTTTCTGACCACGAATTAAGGTTGTTAATCCATCGATAGCGGAAATACCAGTACGAATGTAGTTTCTTGGGTATTCTCTCATACATGGATTTAGTGGCTCTCCATTTACATTACGTCTCATCTCTGGAATGATACTGCCAAGTCCGTCGATTGGTTCTCCTACACCATTAAAAACACGGCCCAGGATTTCCTCGGACAAAGCAAGCTCCATTGGATGACCGGTAAGTTTGGTTCGTGTATTATTAAGAGACATTTCTTCTGTACCTTCAAAAACCTGAATTACAGCTTTATCTTCATAACTCTCAACAATACGTCCAATTTTTTTTGTATGCTCATCTATTGTAATTTCTACAATTTCTTCATAGGAGGCGTCACTTACTCCTTCAAGTACAACCAATGGTCCATTGATTTCACTTAAACCAATATATTCAACTGACATCTCTACCCCTCCTTTATGCGTTTGTCTCTATAAAATGCTGATAGAATTTATCAATCTCAGTTTTATAAGTGTCAAATTTTGCGAGTTCCTCATTTCCTACGTCGTATTTCATTGAAATGACATGGTCAAAGATTGGATTCTCTCTTAACAATGACATCGGCATATTCATCTCAACCAATGACTTTGCCTTTTCATAGAGGTAAAGGATTACTTCCATCATCTTCATCTGTTTAGGCAAAGGTACATACGTATCGGAAGCATGATATGCATTTTGCTGTATAAATCCAAGTCGGATAACCCTAGCGATCTCTAAGGTTAATTTCTGATCATCCGGAAGTACATCACTACCAATTAACTTAACGATTTCATTTAACTTACTCTCTTCTGTTAAGATACGTAATATTTCATTTCGGTAATCCATGAAATTATTTCCAACATTTTTTGCATACCATGGCGCTAAATCATTCAAATACTCGCTATAGCTCGTTAACCACTGAATTGCTGGGAAATGTCTTGCATATGCAAGAGATTTATCAAGAGCAAAGAAGCAACGAACAAATCGTTTTGTATTCTGAGTTACTGGTTCTGAGAAGTCACCACCTTGAGGAGATACAGCACCAATAATAGATACACTACCTTCTGAACCATTTAAGTTTTGTACATAACCAGCTCTTTCATAGAAAGAAGATAATCTGGATGCCAAGTAAGCAGGGAAACCTTCTTCTGCTGGCATTTCTTCTAAACGACCTGACAATTCACGAAGAGCCTCTGCCCAACGAGAAGTTGAGTCAGCCATGATAGCTACGTGATAACCCATATCACGGTAATACTCTGCTAATGTTATTCCAGTGTAAATACTAGCTTCACGAGCTGCAACTGGCATGTTTGAAGTATTTGCAATGAGTACCGTACGGTCTAAGAGAAGATTTCCTGATTTAGGGTCCACCAACTTAGAGAAGTCCTCCAGTACCTCTGTCATCTCATTACCACGTTCACCGCAACCGATGTATACGATAATATCCGCATCGGACCATTTAGCGAGCTGATGCTGTGTCATTGTTTTACCAGTACCAAATCCTCCAGGAATTGCTGCTGTTCCACCTTTTGCTAATGGGAACAAAGAATCTAGAATTCTTTGACCCGTTACTAAAGGCATACTAGCTGGAAATCTCTTTCCGATTGGTCTTGAGATACGAATTGGCCACTCCTGCGTCATCGTAAGATTGATTTCTTTTCCATCTCTATCCTTAATTACAACGATAGTATCTTTTATGGTGTATTCGCCATCGGATACAACGGAGATTACCTTACCTTCCACATGAGGAGGTACCATTACTTTATGAGTAATCGCAGGAGTTTCTGGTACTTCAGCGATTACCTTACCTCCATACACAAGTTCTCCAGGAGCTACTGTAATATGTGTCTGAAACAATCTTTTTTCATCAAGGGAAGGAATATTAACACCTCTCGAAATAAATGCTCCAGATTGCTTTGCAACCTCGCTTAAAGGACGCTGAATACCATCAAAGATATTACTAATGATACCAGGGGCTAACGTTACGGAAATTGCACTTCCTGTTGAAGTAACCTCATCTCCCGGACGTAATCCCGTGGTCTCTTCGAAAACCTGAATCGTTGTCATCCCTTTTTGTAGACTGATAACTTCACCGACTAGGTTTTGTTTACCAACTAAAACCATTTCAGCAACACGAAATTGCTGTTTACCTTTTACATAAACAACAGGACCATTAATTCCTGTAATTTTTGCTGTTTCACTCATGGAAGCTGCCTCCCTTCAGAGCAAAGCTCTCTTTTGCCTCTTCCCATTTACTTAAGAAGGATTCATTAATTACCACGTTTTTATCTGGTATCACAGCTCTAGTTCCACCCCAGAAGTCTGTTGTGTTGATTTCAATCGTGATATTTAATTCTTCTCTTAGCATGGCAGCCTTATCTGCATCCGTACTATTTAGATATACTGTAACGGAATGATCTTTGGCAAAGTCCTTCGCTTCCTTGATTTGTTTTTTTAACAGTTCCACATATTCTTTTGTTTTCATAAACTCGAAAAGATTAATCTTGACCTTTGAAAATAGGCCTTCTGTTATTTCTGTGGCTCTGTCTTTATATAAATGACGAATCTCTAATGTTTTTAGAGCGAGGGCAGTATTCTTTTCACGCACCAAGCGTTCCATCTCTTCTTTAAGATAATTATCTGCCTTTCTTCTCACTTCTTTTTTATGCTGCTCCAATTCCTTTTCAAGGAGTAGCCTATATTCTTCTACCATAGCAGTATTCTGAGCAGTAGCATTGTCAACTGCCATGTTATAGAAGTGTTCTGCTTTTTCTTTGATGTTCATAACAGACTAACCTCCTTATAATTTCAATCCGATTGCCTGACTTACATAGTCCGTGATAAAATTAGGATTTCTACCTGTACCATGGCGGTCTGGGATTTCAACAATTAATGGTAAACGGCGATGTAACTTGACGTCATTGATAATATCAGGAAATTCTTTTTCAAGTTTCTCTGTTATTAAAATGATTCCAATTGACTTATCTGCAACCGCCGCTTTTAATTGTTCCTCCAGATGGTCTTTCGAGTGAATTATAACACCTTCTACCCCTGCCAAACGCATACCAGTATAGGTATCCACATTATCACTGATAAGAAACATTTTCATTTAAACTCCTATCCGCGTGCTTTAGTACGCATCAAAATCAGGATGAACCTTTCCACCTCTTTATTGGGCCTTGCTGTTACCAAGTCTAAGCATTTAAAATCATAAAGGAAATTAACATACCATAAAGAGCAACACCTTCTGCAAGAGCAACGAAGATTAATGCTTTACCCATAATCTTGGAATCTTCGCTTAATGCACCAAGAGCTGCACTAGCTGCGCTAGCTACGGCAATACCAGCACCAATGGTTGACATACCTGTGGATAATGCTGCTGCAACAAAACGTAAACCATCTGCTGCTACTGGAGCTGTACCTGTTGCAGCATCTGTTGCAGCTGCCAACGCAACTGTACTGGAAGCGTTATGAAACATAAGTAAAGAACCTACAACTACTGTTGCAAAAAATACAAAAATTTGAGAACCAAAAACCCATTTTGTAGTTTTCTGCTGTTTCTGTTTTTTAAACAACATATATCCAATTGGTAAAAAGAAATTTAATACTAAAACACCTGCTAAAATATAATTTGTATACATACACTAACACTCCTTTTTTTACGAGTTTATTGGCTTATTCGCCACCACGTCTTGCTTTGAACTCTTTACCTGTTCCTGAATAGAAGCGGCTGAACATTTCATAATATTCCAGTCGCAATACCTGAATACCTACAATCAATCCTTCTAGGCCAGCAACCAATAGATTACCAAGGATAATAACTAATATATTTGGGTGTGCTCCTTCCGCATGTGCAAGCATTAATACAACTGACATCATACCTGCATGACTAAGTGCAAATGCACCAACACGCACGAAGGATACGGTATTGGTTATATAGCTAAGTATAACTTCAAACATCTCAAAGAAGGTTTCAAGGAAAAACATTCCTTTACTACCAGGAATCAAATCATTCTTTTTTTCGATAAGTCTTGTAAGTGGCTCTTTTATAAAAATAAGCATTAAAGGAATTACAATTGTTATAAACAATAGAAAAATTCCTGGTAAAGTGTGGCCTGTAAATAGTAATACAACGATTGCTACTACAGAACCATAAAATACGAATCCTGCAATACCATTGGTATCAAAAAATATCTTTTCAATATTTTTTTCACGAATACCATTGATTATATTAAATATCATTGCTATGAAAATGAGGAAAACACCAAATCCAACTGCTGTTATTAATACTGTCATCGGATCTTTCATTGGATTCGTCCAAATAGGTTCCAGCCATTCTTCAAACCCAAATACACTACCATATAAGAAACCAAATATAGTGGAAAATATTCCGGCGCAGGATAATATTGCTGCAAGATTTAACTTTTTAACTTTGTATAATATAAAGCCACCAACTACAAGACACAAGCCTTGACCAACATCACCAAACATCATACCGAACATGATAGAGTAAGTTAATGCTACAAATATGGTAGGATCAATTTCCTTGTATGATGGTAAGCCATACATCTTTATGAATGTTTCAAATGGCTTAAAAATTCTTGGATTTTTGAGCTTCGTGGGGGGTTTTGAGGTAGTACTACTGGCATGGTCATCCACGAAACAAGTCACCTCATGATCCCCTCCAATCTCCCTAAGGAATAATTCTGTATCCTTCTCAGACATCCATCCACAAAGAATATAATAAACCTCTTCTTTCTGCCTAGTACAAGCAGCAAGTTTTCTAATTTGTTGGTTATCACTGTATTCTTTTAACTTCTCATAGGCGGCAACAAAATCTGCTGCATGCTTTTTAAGTACGTCCTTCATTGTGAGTAATAATTCATCCTGTTGTTTTAACAAAGCACGGCGTTCCTGTTTTAAGCCCTGGTTAATGTCATTTAAGGTATCAGAATATCCTTCCGGGAAATCCATATCTTCAAAATGCAGGGAAGATAAAATAGCGTCTACCTTTGTTGCGTGAATCCTTGGTACGAAATAAGCACCATAAACATAATTTTTATCAGATTTACATTCTATGAAAATTGTATTCATATCTTCATAGATATATTTTGTTAACTTCTCGTAGTAATCAATAGCGATACGGCCGAATTGGCAGCGTATAAATTGAAAACTATTCACTTTAGAAAGCTCAAGATCAAAGGTAAGATAAGGTTTGATTTCGTCTTGTCTTTCGGCAATAGTCTCTAACTTCTCTTTGATTTCTTTCTTTTGCACGTCTAGATCATCTAGCATCAGGTGCATTTTTCCTAATAAATCTTCTGCCTCATCATAGGTGATTTCGCGTCCCGAAGACTTTATTTCAGGACGAAGTTGTTTCATGGTTTCTTCAGCTTTTAATAAACTTTCTCGATACGTATTTGTATCCACGTAAGGAGTAAGATTGTGTATATCGCTCAGTTCTGATAGAGCGTTCTCAACGTGTAACTCATATTTACTTAAATACTGAGTAATAACACGGTTGATGTCCTCCTTCGGACCTGTAATACGTAAAAACTTCATTTTCTCAATCACCGTAATTCACCTCCATGTGGTTAAGTTCCGTGTGAAAATATCTTCTATTTTCACACTACATAACTAAATTTTTATAATTAGTTGTAAAATATGATCAGATTCCAATCCATAACGGATACACTCGAGTACGGTGGTTAAATTATCAATCTCTAATTCTTTCAGGTAAAGATAATTTAAGATTGGCGCAATACTAACTGGATACTTAATCTTGCTAAATTGATATGCAAATAAAATAGCTTCAAAGTAAGCCCTCTCCATATCATCCTGAGTCAGATTTTCCTTATCAATTCGATAATTTGAGGCTTGTAACACATTCGTAAATTCCGTAACTGAACTAGCATTAATCATATTCATTAATTCTTGCTGGTTTAATTTATAGGAAATTGGAATGATGACCGCTAGTATATCTGCTGGTTCTATCGCGTAGTATTTTTTACTACGGTATATCATCATGATATTAGCAACGTCGATTCTTGTACCGATTGCCCTTGTGAGGGTTTCTTGTTCTTTCCCTTTTAATACTTTATTCTTACGCTTCCATAATGCCTTATAATAGTAAGCATCTAACTGCATCTCTAAATCAAATAAGGATTTATGATTGGAATTTAACATTCGCATAAATAATGGGAAATATTCTGTACCCCGAAGAATGTTTGTAAACTCCTCCAAATTTCTTGCATTCTCTAATTCTACCAGCCGTAGAGAGGAATGTTCTTTAAAAATCTCTCGATATACTCCTAGATTTAATTTAATTTCAGGACTAAACAGCTTTTGCAAGCAACTTTTTAGCATTAATACTTCATAATGGAAAAATACTAGCTTTAAAATTTCTCTTTGCTTTTTATCGGCAAACCGATATAATTTTGCAAAACTGTCATACAACGAGTTTTTTAATACCATCTCTATTTGCCCTCTATGCACAGCATCTTCATTGAGTGCCGCAAAGAATGGCTGATATGCATCATGAGATTTAAAATATAGTACAAATTCATTGACTGAAGTCATCTCGGAAAGTTTTCTATAATCATCGTCTTTGATGAGTTTGCTCTCCATCGCCTTTGATTTTGTAGTGATACCACTGTACGATAGTAATTTACCTGACACGCGATCACTCTCCTATCATTTGCTTCATAATCTGCTTCACCAAATCATCTTGTTTGTTACTATATTCCTGATTAAGTTTTTCGAGATTTTGTTCGTACTCCTGCATCATGTTTGCTCTGGCCGCTTCTACTTCACTTTCATTTTTCTTACGCAGATGTTCAACCTTTTCCTCAACTTCTTTATTAAGTTGCTTATCATACTGCTCAAGGTCTACTCTACTCTTTTGATAGATTCGTTGCTTTTCGTCTTCGGCTAGTTTTAGAATGTTCGATGCTTTTTCTTCAACTTCTACCATTAAACTAAGTATCTGCTCCATGCCACACCTCCTAAATCTCAATTCATTTCAACTTTCAAACATTTCCGCAACATCCACCACAATTGGACAAAATTATATTTTCTAACGTGTTATCCATTTTATGGAAACTTAACCAATTGCTAGGGATATACTGGAAAGTAAGAAAACCGTATTCATATTACTCTTTTCTACTACAAAATCAATCCTTTTTTCTTTCCTTAACGAAAACTTAACAGCTTACTTGGCCATCTTTTATGTTATTTTAGGTATTAATAACTAGAATATCATCCTCCAATCACATCGTTTTTCCTTAGGGAATTAACGACATCTATCTACATTTTTATTAGAATAATCAAGGTATCATTCGGTAATTTTGTTTTGAAATCTTCTTAATTTCCTATGAATGTTTTATACAATGATTTTTCTCCTAGAGACTTGTCCCCTCACTCTCCCGAATTTAGGTACATAAAGAAAATCACAACATAACTTGGATTAAAATGATATCGCTTTTGGAAAATATTTCTCAATCTCTTAAGGGAGCACCGATAGATAAATTAAGTTGACTTTACAATTTTCCCACAAATGCTCCTTAATTATTGATAAACTGCAGATTTATTTTTTTGTACTGCAAGCCAATCAGATAACATAAAAATGAATAAAACTGATTTATTCTCAATATTTTGATTCCCTACTATGATACCCATTATTATACGCTTAAGTATTCATTTCCACCAAAATATAGTTGCAACTACTTATGCTATAACAACTGCCTTAATAAGGTAATAAAACAGCATCTATCTATCGAAACAGTATCAATCATAATCATATGTATTAATTTGATACTTTATTTAGCTATCTGATATAACTTTTATTTATATTATATCTGAAATAATAAAATTATCTACTCTTTTTAAGAAGAGGTTAAATAAATCCTATGTTTTCGTTATATTTGGTATTTCTGCTATTGAAAAATACCAAAACTTTCACATATTTTGGTATTTATTATCTTTTTTCTCATATTCCTTTAGGTTATAGCAAATATCTTCCCAAGTGAGATCGTATGGAATCTTAACAGGTTTTTGTATGCATAGAGTGGCGTCCCCTATTTCAAAGACAAGCATCCCGGCTAAAGCTCTGCGACATAACCCCGAAGCATATTCAAAACTATTACAGTTATGAAATGTGGAAAAATGGCGTGAGCGCAAACAAATAAATAGTATTTGTTACAGAAAAAGGTACCTTGAAATGGCTTTTACAAACCAAATCAAGATACCTTTTTCTGCTACCATGTTTCACACTACCTTCTTATTTAAAGCGGATATTCGCAATCCGCTTACGATACTTACTAATAATTTCATTGCCTCTACGTGAAACAGGCAAGTCCCTTCCTGATGAGTCTAAATTACAGTAATGTAATTCCGTTATTACCTAATTTCTCTATATCTTCTTCTTTCCATATTGAGGACTGAACTTCTCCAATGTGAGCCTTACGTAAGAAGAACATACATATTCTACTTTGTCCAATACCACCACCTACGGTATATGGAAGTTCACGATTTAAAACAGCCTTCTGGAATGGGAGTTTGGCACGATCCTTACAGTCAGCAATTTCTAATTGGTTTGCTAATGATGTTTCATCCACACGAATACCCATCGATGACAATTCAAGTGCTATATCAAGAACAGGATAATATACAATAATATCACCATTTAGTGACCAATCATCATAGTCAGGTGCTCTTCCATCGTGTTTTTCACCGCTTGCAAGAGCGCCACCAATCTGCATAATAAATACCGCACCTTTTAACTTAGCGATCTTGTATTCTCTATCTTTCGGTGTATCATTTGGATACATATTCTCTAATTCTTGCGTTGTAACAAAGGCTATTTCTTTCGGCAGAATTTTTCCTATGTAGTCATATTTATCAGAGATATAATGTTCTGTATCTTTTAATGCTTGATAAACACTACGGACAACCGATTTTAAAGTCTCTACATTTCTTTCGTCATGGAGAAGTATCTTCTCCCAATCCCATTGATCAACAAAAATAGAATGAATATTATCTGTATCCTCGTCACGACGAATTGCATTCATATCTGTATAAAGGCCTTCTCCATAAGCAAAGCCGTACTTCTTTAATGCCATCCTCTTCCACTTCGCTAAAGAGTGAACGATCTCCACTTCCGCATCATCTTGCTCTTTAACTCCAAAACTTACCGGTCTTTCAACTCCGCTAAGATTATCATTCAATCCAGTTTCCGGACGAACAAATAAAGGTGCAGAGACACGTGTTAGATTTAACTGTTTTGCAAGCTGTCTTTCAAAATGATCCTTAACATGCTTGATTGCCCCCTGCGTATCCTTAATATCTAGAGCGGAGTGGTAGTCTTTGGGTAGTATTAATAATTCTAACATTTCTCTACCTCCTATAAAATCTCGCTTTCTATATCATATCCTCACATGAATAGTTAGTCAATAAATATATTTTACAGTTATCAATATTATGTATAATTATAAGTTCTTTATTGCAGTAAATATTAATTAATTGAATTATTACAATTTATTTTTCTGTTGAAAAACCCCGATTTATTCTCAGCAAGCTAAGCCAATTAATAAAGGCACCTACCAAAAATGGACACCCTACTTGTCTTTGGCTATTCACTTTCACACTACTAAGACGTTCTAGGGATTTTCACCCATGAGATTGCGCCAATGCTGGGCACACTCGATAAAAAAGATGCACCACCAAACGATGATGCATCTTCACCTAAAATATAATAGTAAAGATTATAATTTAAACTCAGTAACTAAAGAATTTAACTTGGATGCTAACTCAGATAGATAATCGCTAGCATTCGATATTTCCTCGATGGAAGCGGTTTGTTCTTCGGTCGAAGCAGAGACCTCTTCGCTTGCAGCAGCATTTTCTTCAGCAACCGCTGATAGACTCTCGAATTCTTCAATAATAGCCTTTCTCATAACATCCATATCATCACCTGACCTATCTAACTGCTTAATAGCATCCATAGAATTAGTCATAGTCTTTGCAATAATTTCATACTTCTGATTATTACTAACCACACTATTTGCCTGCTCGTTTGAGATGACTGAGACACGTTTTATCGTGGTAACAGCATTCTCCGTATTATGCTGTAATTCACTCACGATCTCATTAATTAACTTCGTTGATTTTGAGGATTGTTCTGCAAGTTTTCTTATTTCCTCTGCAACAACCGCGAATCCCTTACCAGCCTCTCCGACTCTTGCAGCTTCAATCGCCGCATTTAAAGAAAGTAAATTAGTTTGAGCAGCAATCGATTCTATCACACCACTTGCTTCGCCAATTTTATTTGAACTCTCATTCATCTCCATAATTACTTCGTAAATATCATGTACTGCTACTGTACTTTCATCTGTTATTTTACTAAGTAAAGCAATATCTTCTAGCCCTTCTGTTACGACATTTGATACCTGCCTTGAAGAATCCTTCACCTTATCAATATCGCCTTTTACTAGTTCTATTGTTCTTCCTAAGGATTGGGCTTTGCTTGTACCAACCTCCGTACTTTTTGCTTGTTCGGAAGCTCCATCCGCAATTTCTTCTATCGTTTTCGCAATTTCACAAGCTGCAGAAGATGCTTGCTGGGTGGTGGCAGTAAGCTCTTCCGATGAGGAACTTAATTGCTCTGAAGAACTATGTATCTCCATTAGTATTGTTCGAAGTGAATGAATAATATTTTGAAGCGATCTTGCAAGTTCACCAATTTCATCTTTTTTCTTTAAGTATTTCTGATCCAAATTAGATCTCAAATCAAGACTCGCTATCTTTTTTGAGTGTTCAATTGTGTTGATAATTGGTTTTGTTAAAGAACTTCCAATACTATAGGTTAATATAATCCCTATTAGAAGCACTATTGTAACCACTATAATTATCGATCTTTGCAGTACTGATACCGAACTTAAGATTTCTGCTCTACTAGCTACAATAACAAAGGTCCAGTCAGTTCCAGGAACATTAGCAAAGCCAATAAATTGATCTCCTCCATTAAATTGATAATTACTGGTTCCTTTGTCCTGAGATAATATCTTCTCAAAAGATTTAGCTAAAGATTTATAATTATCATCAGTTTTCGCTTCTTCAATTGGTGAGAACTGGTTCATGACATAGTCTTGATTTTTATGACCTATTACAGTACCTTTACTATCCACGATATAGGAATACCCTTCCTCTCCATAGCCAATATCCGCAGCAAGTAAACTCAAAGAATTTCCGTCCATACGTCCGACCAGTGCGCCTAATACCTCCCCATTATTCTCTATCGAAACTGCTTGTATTAGGGTAATTTCACCTGTAGCAACACTTATTCCGAAAGAAATCGCATGTCCATTTGAATTCAATGCATTTCTCACTGGATGAGTATCCTCGATTTTAATACTGTTTCCTTGCGAATAAACAATTGTCCCATCCTGTGATAATATTCCAAGCTCTATAAAACCTGTCTCGTCAACCATTCGTTTTAAAAGTCGCTGCTGTTGAAGCAAATCCATACTTTCCATTTCTTCCATTACTGAAATTGTATCTAGAATTTTTCTCTGTGATTCCAATCGACTACTTTCCAATTTAGCAGCATCTAAAGCTAAAGCTTCTAACGTAGTTTTCGCTTCCTCAATTATAATATTACTCGCTATATTTATGGTAATAATTCCAGAAGTGATTAGGGCTAACAAAATTAAAACAGTAAATTGTATAATAAGTCTTGTTTTAATGCTTTGGCTTTTCAAATTAATTTCCCTCCAATGTAAGTTTCAATTTTTTATTCTCGGTACCTTTAGCAAATCATCCTTTGTAACTAGTTCGCTATTCCTCCTCACCCTTTTTTATTTTACTCAGAATTATCGAATGAAATTTCTAAACCAAATAATGAATCTCATAAATCACATTGAGTAATAAAATGATGTTTTCTTGATTTCATGCGCATAGAAAAGGGAACAACTTCTTGTGTGTTATTGATAATATACCTTAACGCACAATAGTAAGTTCCCAGTTACTAAAAACCTACGATGTCACTGACCATTCATGAAAAAAACTGAACATGAAATTTTTAAAAAATAATGTGATAATAGCACACGAGTACCAATACAACATAATACATAAAATGTTACATTAAAATTTCCTCTTATTTATTAAAATGCAGCAATTTTCTATAACTAATTTTCTAAATAATATAAAAAATGTTGAAAAACAATGTAACATTTTATATAATCATATATTAAAACTTTACATCATGGAGGAAATGAAAATGACGGTTGAACCAATCAGAGATAAGAATAAAATTAAACTAATGCAGCAATTCTTATCTGGGAAAGATTTACGCTATGCCACAATATTTAATTTTGGATTAAATACAGGTTTAAGAATCAGTGATATCTTACCCCTTAAAGTTAGCGATATATTAACGAAAAATGGTGAATTTCGTGATTATCTTGTGATTAATGAGAAAAAAACAAAAAAAGAGAAGAAGATTAAGCTGAACAATGCACTACGAAAATCATTAAATAAATATATTAAAGAATATGAATTAGGACACCAAGATTACCTGTTTCCAAGCAAAAAAGGCGCCTATATTGGGAGAATTCAAGCATATCGAGTATTAAAGGAAGCTGCTGAATTATTTCATATAGAAAATTTCGGAACACACAGCCTACGAAAAACATGGGGCTATTGGACATACAAGATGTCAAAATATAATATTGGCTTAATAATGGATACCTTTAACCATAGTTCTCAAAGTATTACCTTGCGATACATTGGGGTAAACCAGGATCAAAAAGATGAGCTTTATTCGCTTGTCCAATTTTAATTAATTTTAATTAATTTTCTATAAAATATTGATATTCTAAGGATATAATGGTATATTATTGTAAAATGTTATATATTTTTAATCATTTCCTTATGTAACATTTTATGTAATTTGTTACATTCATAAGTAACATTTATGCAAATTCCCTATTTTATTACATAATCAACAGTTATATACTTAGTATATTATCCAATAAATAATATCTTTTTAGTCCGAATTGTATCTTTCACAATTAAGTATGTATATTTACTCTTGTACCTTTTGTTAAGGTACTTTTTTTATTTGAATAAAATTAATATTCATCAATAATGATTTTTAAACTATTTACACTATACGATTTTACCCAAGCTAATATAAAGAAATTCTTACATTCTTAAATAAGAAATCTAAGTAAATAGAGGTACCCCAAAATTTTTATAATGTGATACCTCATTTCTTTATTTGATGAATTTTAAGTTCATAACTATTTGCTTATTATCTCAATCGGTTTTCATATTTTAGGATTGCTTTCTTTCTGGAAACGAGATACAACATAATTCCTATGTTCGCTACAATCAATTCAGCTGCTGGGAACACGAGCCAAACACCCAACATTCCACCAAGTGCAGATAGCAAAAATGCAAGTGGAATGATAATTAAAAATCCGCGCAAAATTGATATGATATGTGCTGGGCGTGCATAATCGGTCGATGTAAAATAAACAGAAATAATGATATTAAAACCAGCAAAAACACATGCTGTGAAGTAAATTTTCAAACCTTTTACAGCAATGCTTTGCAAAATCTCATTCTTCTCGCTATTAAAAATACTTGCAATCTGCGGTGCTCTTAGAGCTATAGTTAGATAAACAATTCCTGAAACAACTAACATAGAAATCATAGCATATCGTAAAATTGCCTGTACATTTTCACGCTTGCCAGAGCCATAGTTACTACTTATTAACGGCTGTATTCCTTGAGCGATTCCTGTATATATCGAAACTACTACCAGTGAAAGATTAGCAATAATGCCATAGGCAGCAATTCCTACATTTCCTTGCAATCTCAGTATAATTATATTAAAAACGATCATAACAATACCGGAAGATACCTCTGTAATAAGCGATGGAATTCCACTTGAAACAATGCCGCTAATAAGCGTCATAGAGAGGTTACACTTCGTTAAGTGAAAACAATTCTTCTTTCGAAAAAAGAATGGAGAGAGAATTAGTATACTAATTACCGGTGCAAGGCCAGTAGCAAGAACAGCACCAAAAATGCCCATCTCGAGTGGAAACATAAAGACATAATCAAGTACAATATTTGAGAAGCTCCCGCCTAACATTGCTATCATGGAGAGTTGCGGAGAGCCATCATTTCGCACAAAGCATAAAAGAACATTATTCAATAGAAACATCGGAGCGAACAATAATATTACTTGTAAATAGGTTTTACTCATATGTAAAACTTCTCCCTCCCCACCCAATAGCATTACAATGCGTTCGGAGTAAAAAAGACCAAGTATAAAGAAAATAACAGCAAAACCCAGCGCAAGAAAAACAGTATTAGTAAATATGTGATTTGCGCTATCTGTTTCATTTTGGCTACTTTTGATAGAATACCCCGTAGCACCTCCCATGCCAAGCATTAAACCACTTCCATGAATGAAACTATAAATAGGAATTGCAAGATTGAGTGCGGCCAGTCCATTCGCCCCAAGCCCTTTGGAAACAAAGAAAGTGTCCGCTAAAATATAACAGGACAGCCCTAGCATACCTAGGACGTTTAACGATGAGTATTTTACAAAGTTCTTAAGACAATCCGTATTTTCCATAAATATTACCTCCATACAAAAATAAAAAGCGCCAGAGTTTCATATCTTCTATGGCCTAATGATATGAAATCTGACGCTTAACTTCTTTACTCGGCAGTAAAGAATAAGTCAATAACTTATTCAATTTAGCGATTAGTGTAACACATGATATTCGGATTGTCAACGCTGTATGATTTTGTTCTTCATAATATAATTAGATGCACAATAGTAATGGAAACCTATGCACCCATCTTCAAGGGCTTATCTTATGTCCAAGGATAACAAAAAGCCTTGAAAACTATGTTTTCAAGACTTTTATTAACAGGGGCAGTAGGATTTGAACCCACGACCTGCGGTTTTGGAGACCGTTATTCTACCAGCTGAACTATACCCCTATATTTAATTTTTATGTGTCACTCACTGTGCTATATCATGATACTATGAATTGTCATAATTGTCAAGAGAAATATGAAAATTATCTTTCCTTATTTCAGATATCTCAAACACCGATAAATAGCATATTTACGCAGTTTTTTCACTGTAATGACTTATTTTTGTATAATTTACCATAATAATTCGTCTTAATATCTCACTTTTGTATAAAAAGATTATCTTATAATATAGACAGCTTTACAAAAGGAGGTGTCTCGAAATGTATGTAATCTACATTTCAAAACACCTCTCAACTTCTTTAAAAACAATGAATGATCTTAAAACCTCTATTTTTTAGCTGTTCTAAGCTCATCTATAAATCTCTATAATCTATAAAGCTTAATGATTTTATATCTATACTAATTTTCTTCCCATTAAAACACCCATAACTGATGCCATCATAAGGCCTCTTGTCCATCCAGAAGAGTCTCCTAGACAATGAAGTCCCTTAATGTTCGTATCAAATTCTGGTGTCATCTTAATGCGGTTGCTGTAAAATTTTAATTCTGGAGAATATAATAATGTTTCTGAACTTGCGAATCCAGGAACTACATTATCAACTGCTTGAATAAAGTTTATAATATTTGTCATTGCTCGGTAAGGCATTGCTGCTGTAATATCTCCAGCGACAGCGTCTGGAAGTGTTGGTTTTACATTGGATTGACTCAATTCCTTTGGCCAAGTTCTCTTACCAGAAAGAATATCTCCATAACGCTGTACTAAGATATGTCCACAACTTAGCATATTCGTTAATTCACCAACCTTTTGTGCATAAGCTATTGGTTGATTAAATGGAACGCTAAAGTTATGAGAAACTAAAATAGCAAGGTTTGTGTTATCAGACTTCATTTCCTTGTAGGAATGACCATTTACTACGGCTAAGTCATTATCATAATTTTCTTGACTAACAAATCCTCCAGGATTTTGACAGAAGGTACGTACTTTATTCTTAAATGGAGCTGGATATCCAATTAATTTGGATTCGTATAATACCTTATTCACATCCTCCATAATCTCGTTACGAACTTCTACACGTACACCGATATCTACTGTTCCTGGTTGGTGAGCAATATCATGTTCTTCACATATTTTCTCAAGCCAGTCAGCTCCTTTACGACCTGTTGCAACAACAATCTTATCTCCCATTAACTCAATACAATCATCATGTTTTAAAACATTTTCAATGATTGCACCGGTACAGGTGTTGTCTTCTATAATAATATCTTTACATATATAATTAAAATAAATCTCCACACCATTTTCTAACAGATACTCTTCAATGCTCTGATAAATCATTTGTGCTTTCTCTGTTCCAAGGTGCCTGATTGGACAATCGACCAATTTTAAACCAGCTTGAATCGCTCTTTTACGGATATCTTTTGTTTTTTCTGGCTCACTAATTCCCTCAATCTTGTTATCAGCGCCAAACTCTAGATAAATTCCATCGGTATAGTGAATCGTTTCCTGAGCAAGATCTTCACCAATTAGAGTTGGTAAATCTCCACCCACTTCATAGCTTAAAGACAATTTTCCATCTGAAAAAGCTCCAGCACCGGAAAATCCTGTTGTGATATGGCAAAAAGGTTTACAATTCATACATTGCTTGGTTTTTGTTTTTGGACAGCTTCTTTTTTCTACAGAACGTCCTTTTTCAACGATTGCAATCTTTTTATTACTACCCTTTTTGATCATCTCAAGCGCGGTAAAAATACCTGCTGGGCCTGCTCCAATAATCACGACATCATAGTGTTTCATCTGCATCATCCTTTCGGTAATTCCTTCATCAGTTTACTGATTCGAAACTTTATTCTGAAACTATAAAGCGGTGAAAAAAGCAATTGCTTCCATATCCCCTTATTTTCTTCCTGATATGTTTACAATAGTTTCTTAACCGTATTTATTATAGTCAGCATTAAAACTTGTGTCAAGCAGAAGGTAACTATCAGAAGACTATCTATCAAGCTAACTATCACCAGACCTATCGGCAGAAACTAACTATTTATACGTTACATACGAAAACAAATCTCTTGTATTTTGGCGACCTAGATCTTAAATTGTTCTACTATTTTTTGTAAGTCCTTTGCATGCTGCATCGATTCAGATACGATCTCAGTAGTTTTTCCAGTAAGCTCAACTGTATTCGAAGTCTTGTGAGCAATATCATTGATTCCTGTTGCAGCCTCCGAAACTGTGTCATTAATTCCATTGATTGCTTCTGCTATGTTTTTAATTGTTGTCTGTAGACCACTTATCGATGTATTGATAATCGACATACTATCATTAAATTTGAGAGCATCATCGGAATACTGTGTACTGACATTACTAAATTCCGTATAATCATTCAATACTGTTTTTTCTAAGAAATCCAGTGTCTTTGATAAACAATCTACCATATTGTTAACAGAATCCTGTACCTCTTCTACAATATCTGTAATATCTTTTACTGCTCTTGTAGATTGATTTGCCAAGTTACCAATCTCCGAAGCTACTACTGCAAATCCCCTTCCTGACTCTCCAGCTCTTGCAGCTTCAATCGATGCATTTAAGGATAATAAACTGGTCTGAGAAGCAATGTCCATAATCGCTTTCGAGAGGGCCTGTATTCGTTCCACTGATTTTGATTTATCAATTGCTATTGTAGTCCTTACTTTTACTTCTTCATACATCTGCTTTGTAAGGTCACTAGCATGTTCCATGTTGGAATGAAGTTCTTTCGCTCTTAGCATGATATCCTGAGCCATTGACTTTCCTTCTTCCGTAAGCAGATTAATTTCTTTTGTATTACCTTCTATATGAATAATATTTGTATTAATAGATTCTGTTGTTGCCGCTGTTTCTTCTATACCAGCAGCAATTTCCTCTGTTGTCGCTGAGTTATCACTTGAATTTTCATTCACCTCATTGGAGAAGCGACTCAATACTTCTGCATTATTTCCAATTCTATCGGAAGCATTCGTCAAACTTTCAATGACACCAATAATATTATCACGCATTTTACCAATAGAACGGCTCATTTCACCAAATTCATCTCGATGGCCATTAAGTTTTTTCTGACTCTCATCCTCTGAAAAATCGAGATTTGAGATACGATTCACTGCATTTGTTATAATAATAGTAGGTTTTGCTAGTAAATAAGCAATGATGGCTCCTATAAGAGTTGCTACCGCCAGTATAAAAATATTACCGTATATCATACTTCTATTAAACTCTTCTCTAGGTAACATAATATCAGATTCGTCAGCTGTTAAAACAAGGATAGAATTATCCACTCCGGAAATATAATATCCCGCATACTTTTTAACTCCTTGGAACTCATAGTTTATCGTATTATTCTCAGGTATTATCCCTTGGTTCAACTGCTCTACGATTCCCTTGACAACAGAATTTTCAACCTGCATTCCAACTTTACTTTCCGTAGGATGATATAGCATAACTCCATCACGGTCTACCACATATGCATAACTTGACGGATTACCTTCTAATGAAATTCCACGAAGAAGTATAGCAAAATCTTCGTATGTAAGAGCTTGAGCTTTCATATTCGACTCATTTTCCAATAAACGTCCATAAGCATTGGTTACATCCATCATGCTATCCTTGGTCTTCTCATCAATTACTTTTTCAAAACTTGGAAAGGCATTCCATAGGTTAAATACAGACCCGATCGCTGTAATTAATAGCACAATACCTATCACTTTTACCTTCATGGTGCGAAACATACTTGTTTTCACTGTTTTTCTAATCTCTTTTGTAATTTCTTTTTCTTTTAGACTTTCTACTTTCATTTGTAAACCTCCACCCAAGTATAGTATTTTAATTTCGCCCCTTTATATTATCGACAATATTTACTGAAAGCTTATATTTTTTAATATTTTCTTATAATTATTAACAATAGTTATTTTTTACCATTTTTAAGCAAAATATGTACTAAAGCAAAAGCTGTTACATCGAAGAAGAAAGAAAGTACGATTTCCGACTTTCCATATCCCAAAATGTAACAGCTTTTAAATTTAACTACTCATCTTTATTAAACTCTTCTAATTCCTCTTCCCGGGTATAAATACCTTCCATATGAGTCAATTCCTCTGCAAATTCTTCCTCTACTTGCTTTGCTAAATCTTGGGTAAATAGAAGAAAATCTTCATTCTCAGGCTCTACGCTCGTATCCTCTTGCTGCAATGTAGACTCCTTTTCCTCTAACATAGAGTCATACTCGTCCTCTTCTTCTAACTTGGATTCATACTCGTCCTCTTTTTCTAGCATGGATTCATACTCGTCCTCCTCCTCAGTATCCGTTATTTCTTCCGATATATCTAAGGAATCATATTGCTCTTTTGAATTATTACGTGCTCTCTTAAAAATATCCGTATCCTCATCTTCGTAACTGTCTTCTTCCCCAGTTAACTTTTTCTTTATTGCATAGAACATTCCTTCAATTAGAATAGTCATAATAAGATAGAAGATAATGCATACAAATATAGAGAAGAACGGATACATTGTTCTTTGGCCAATTCTTGTCATAACTTCTGTTAAATCATTTACTGAAATATATCCAACGATAGTAGTCCATTGTAAAAGCAAGATTGCAAGACGTTTGATCATAAATAAGGTATCTTCCACTGTCTGTGGTAGTGTTACTGTAAAATAGACTTGTTTCAATCTTCGAATCACTGCAATGTCCTGATGCTTTTTCGCTTCTCTCACCTGTCGTGCAATAATTTGCGCAAAATGCCCTGCTCCATATAATCCAATTGCAATCCCAGAAATTAGAGTGACACTAAAAACCAAACGTTTAAATACCACATAATAGAATAACAAAAGTAATAATACTACTGGTGTACTACGAAATATAAAACTAGTTGCATGTGCTAAACCCGAGATTCCTCGCTTATGATATGACATAAAGTAACTTAACACAGATCCGATTACTACCGTCACGGTCCATGCGATCATTACTAAAATAATTGTCACAATAACGCTTTTTGCGATTAGATAATATGCTCCACCAGAGATTAGATTGTTATTTATCGCATCAAAGATATTTCTGATAAAACTCATATTCTTTCCTCCTCTATTCTAAAACTAGATAAGCGTATTGATTCATCGTATAGTAACCGTCAGTCATACAATATAATTTTTTTGTATCTACTGTATTCTTACTAGTTCCATAGCTAAAAAGCACATCTACTTTACCTCCCATGAGCACAGAAAAACTCGTGTCATTTTGAAGGTATACAAATCGAATATCTTTTCCTAAGATTTTACCTATTTCATGCATTAATGCTACGCTAAATCCATATGGTTTTTGCTCAAAATCTACCATATCAATCGGAGGTAGTGCTCCCGTAACACCTACATATATCGTACCATTAGTTCCTGGAATTTTTTCAAAATTCTTGGCATACATAGGCTTGATTTCTTCTGCTTCAATATAGGTAGATACGAGGGATTCTAAGGTACCATTTTCCTTTAACGCTTTCAAAGCTTCATTCAGATTATCTTTTAATACTTGGTTCTTGGCTGAAAGCGCCATACCAAACTCTAATCGATCCTCTGATGCTTTCGGAATCTCAAGCTTTCGGATTCCTTTTTCTGTACGTGCTAAGTAATCTGCTGTCACATCAGCAAACCAAGCTACCTGTATCTCATTGGTTTTAAGCGCTGAGAGTGTTTCATAAACATCCGAATAAGAGCGATACCCTTTTAATTTAATTCCAAGTATGCTATCAAACAATATCTTAGCACTAGTATCTGGCATTTTAGAAACTACACCACCCATTGTCTTACCGTTAAGTTCCACAACAGCTTCTAAATTCTCAGAGGTAACCTTAGCTTCATCATGAAACAGTCTTGCACCAGCACATATCAGACAAAAGATTGCAAGAACTGCAACTGTTAACCATTTTGATCTCGTTCTCATCATCTTAAAGTCACCCCGATTATCTTTTCATTTCGAGTTCCTACCACAATTTTATTCTCATACACTGCTGCAGTCGCCTCGATTCCGCCACCAACATCAATGCTATCAACAACTTGTCCTGTAACAGCATCAATTAACATAAGTTTGTTATTATAAGCTCCCTGTAATAGATAAGCATCCCCGTTTGTTGTATAAATCATATTAGCTGAGCTCCAAGAATCTGTACCTAGGTCTGTTCTCCAAGTTTCCTCTCCAGTCTTCTTATCTAATGCTACTAGATAGCCGCCTTCAATATTAGGAGTCTTAGAAACAAAGTAAAATACCGAATTGGAAACTCTTCCTTTTCCTACAATTCCTGTTGCTAAAAATCCGCCTGCTAGACCTGCAACACTATGAACTTCATACGGCTTTTTCCATACAATTTCACCAGTTATCGCATTTAATTTATATACACTGGCTTCACCCATATTGTGGATGTCTTTTCCATACTTAAGGGTTGTTGCTACATAGATGTATTTTTTTCCATCCTCTTCTTTATCAAAGAGTATGGAAGAGTTAACATCATCTCCGACATCCTGTGTCCACATAAGTTTCATGGTATTTAAGTTAATACAGTTTACAACACCGCCATTATCACCAAGGTAGAGATAATTTTCCCACACACTACCACTGCATTCACTACCCCATACATGAGATTCTTCCGATGCACGCGCAGCACTATATACAACACGAACTTCCTCTGATGGCGCTATGGATAAGGTTCCTTTCACCTTATCGTATTTTGTATTAAGTTTTAATGTATACAATACACCATTTTCACCAGGACATATAATAGTGTCAGATTCCACATGGAAGATAGCTGAGCTATCATAAGCATGCCAAATACGAGGTGCAATAGGATCATTCATCGCAAACTCGTAAAGTTTTGAACCATCAATCAAACTATAGATATAAATTCTTGGGCTAATACATTCCCCATAAACACCAGTTTGTGCATCCCCCGATCCCATAACCAGCAACGGAATACCACCTGGATGAATTGAGCCAGTACCTTTAAAAGTCATACCAACATTGATTGCATCTCTTGTAGGTTCACCAGTATCCATATCCAAAAAGTGTACATATCCATCCATACCAGGATAGATTACTTCTACAAGTCCTTCCTTCTTCTTCGCTGTATCATACAAATTCATGATTCTCTTCGTCTCTTCATCCCACTTAACAACCAGTGGCTGACCTGTCCATCCATTCCCTGACCAGTAATCAACCCCATTGCTTTTTAATACTTTTCCCGTTTTAAATGACCAGATGTCAGAATCAAACTTTTTTTCTATAAGATTAGCATAGCCATAGGCTTGGTGATTTCTATAATAGTCTCCGCGAAACGTATAGATACCCTTTAATTGATTCATTCCTGATAAGTCCTCCTCTGAAAATGACAGATCATAAGGACGTTCATAACTCTTAACATCTATCCCATTCACCTGAATACGGGTAGACATCGATAGTACACTCGAATTTGTATTTTTCGTTGCTCTTGGTACCATCTCCTCCGCACCCTTTGCATTATCAAGGTATTGCTCTACCGGAAGGCTTCCTCGTGTATTAACGGTGTAATTATATAAATAGCGAATGTTTCCCTTAACTTTTACCAGTAATTTAAAACCATAAAATCCTGCTCCCAGTATTGCTAGAACTAATACACCGACTAGAATCCGAAATGTAATTGACTTTGTAAATCTTTTCTTTTTATTCATATTTAACAACTCCCATCTGCACGCTCTAGCACGCATACAAATAAGAAAAAGCACGCTTTACGAACTTTTCCTTCTAAACCATTCCATCCATTAAATTTTCTATCTCATTAGTTGGCACCTTATCTAACACAATATAGATAAAGTCCTCCACAGATTAACAATTATGATAAAGAATATTACCTTTTTTGTCAATACTTATAATAATATCCAATGAATAGTAAGAGAATCGTAAAAAAATACAGCGCAAAAAAAGAATGCAAGCAAGTACAAACATAAATCATTGTCGAAACGCCTACATTCCCTCTTATTTTACTTCAATTCAATGTATCCTAACTACAGCTTAGATACAATTGATACAATCTCCAATTACCTCAATGTCTTCACGGTGAACTGCTACTTCATTCTCCATGATATGTACTAATTCACAAGCAGCGGCAGCCTGTGTATTCAATGTGTTGATATACTGTGATACTAATATACCAATCGATTCCTGTTCTTCCACCATCGACATCACATGTTCTAACTCTTTTAATTGTTCCCCTTGTACTCTTGTTAGATGATCTTTTAAATGATTTGAAACACAGTAATTAATTGCTTCCATCTTAGAAATTAACTTTTGCACCTCAAGCGAAGTTTCTGAAACAAGGCAACAAAGTTTATCCTGTTCATTGAGTACATCAAATGTAGTTTTCTCAACTTGCTCTTGAGAACAATACAGCTTTTCTACAATCTCTTGTAAAGATCCATTTTGCATTGTTATCCCCCATATAAAATTTCTTAGGCAGCGCCTTTTGGCGCCTTAGAAATTCTCTTCACGCTTAATCCTGTAATAATTTAAATAATTCTCTGACGTTATTAACACCAATAAGACGGATTCCCTGTATCTTTAAATGCTGCTGATTCACCTGTGGTAAAATACAAATTTCATAGCCCATCTTCTTTGCATCGTTAACACGCTGTTCCGCCATACTTACAGCACGTACTTCTCCCGTAAGACCTACTTCTCCAAACACAAGTGTTTTACTACTTAGTGCTCTATTCTTGTAGCTGGATATTAGCGCCATCACGATAGCTAAATCTAGGGCAGGCTCATTTATTTTCATTCCACCTGCAACATTTACATAAGCATCACAAAAAGATAACTGTATCCCTAATCGTTTTTCAATAACCGCCATCAATAAATTCACACGATTATAATCGGTTCCTGCTGCTGTTCTACGGGGCATATTTAAGTTGGATTGACAAACCAAAGCTTGTACTTCAACTAACATGGTTCTTGTCCCTTCCATAGAAGCTGCCACAACAGACCCTGGTTCATCCTCTGGTTTTCCTTGAAGCATATACTCGGAAGGATTCATTACTTCTGCCAATCCTGAATTTTTCATTTCAAACACACCGATTTCATTCGTGGAACCAAAACGGTTTTTCACCGCTCTAAGGATTCGATAAGCAGCAGTATTATCCCCTTCAAAATATAGTACCGTATCTACCATATGCTCTAAGACTCGTGGTCCAGCAACAACGCCTTCCTTCGTCACATGCCCAACAATAAATATCGATATCCCCATACCTTTTGCTAAATGCATTAAGGCTCCTGTGGATTCTCGTACTTGGCTTACACTTCCTGGGGATGCACTGATTTCTTCTTTAAACATTGTTTGGATCGAGTCAATTATCATTATCTCAGGAGTATCTTTTGATACAATATCCTCAATCTGATCAAGGTTTGTTTCAGAAAGTAATAGCAGTTCGCCTTGGAAGGTTCCAAGGCGCTCTGCTCTCATTTTAATTTGTTGTTGAGATTCCTCTCCGGAAACATATAGTACCTTCTTTTTAGCCGTAGTCAATTGTCTGCACATCTGAAGAAGAAGTGTGGATTTTCCAATACCCGGATCTCCACCGACTAAAACTAAAGATCCTTTTACGATACCGCCACCAAGAACACGGTCTAATTCGCCAATTCCTGTTACGGTTCGATTTTCTTCTTCCGTACATACCTCAGAGAGGTATTTTGGTGTTTCTGTTTTTCTGCTACTAGCTTTATTCACCGGTGTCTTTTTGACAACAGGTTCTTCCGTAAAGCTGTTCCATGATTTACATCCTGGACATTGTCCTACCCATTTTGTAGATTCAAACCCACACTCTTTACAAAAGAATACGGTACTTTTCTTTGCCATTCTTCTTTCTCCCATGCTAAAAACAAGTATGCTTTCTTGTATTTTATAACTTGATCACGCGTACCTCAACTTCTCTTTCGCAATTAAGCTCTGTACTGATTACTAGCTTTCCGCCTAAATTTGTCTTCATTTTACCAACATTGGTACCATCAATGAAGATTTTGTATTCTTTTTCTGCTTCTAACTCTAAAGTAATCTGAGCATCTTCGTTGCCCTTTACAAAGAAGCTAACTTCTTTTTCTGAAATATCCAAATGAGATACAGCAGTCCCTGGAACAGACTCATAAACAAATAAACCATTTTTCTCTAATTTTGTAATCTCATGAAATGTTTTTACTTTATATAAATCTCCGTTGTGCTGGAAATCCGAAACCTTTTGTTTTGCCTCTAAGGTATAATCACCAAAGCTAATTGTGCCATCCTTTTCTTCACGAATCAGATTCTCATATAATGCCATTTTCTTATCCTCCCGGTATTGTTCACAACCATTTGTTTTTAGACTCATTTTGTAACGTATACAAATATTATGATTCATTTTCTATATAAGCATTATAATATAATCGCTGACATAATGCTACTAAATCTTCTGCAATTCGATTAATTTGTATAGAAAATGAGTTAGATATTTCCTTCGAAAGAAACTACTTACAGTTTTGACTCACAATAAATAATACAAGCCTTCTATGGTTATTAAGCTGCCCGATTTCTATTTAAACTAATCAAATATTACTCTGTTTTTGCTTTTCTGGTTCGTTTCTTTTTCCCTGTCATCACAATCTGATTTTCTTTATAATCGACCGCTACAAAGTCCCCCGAACTTACCTTACCTTCTAAAATTTCTTCCGCCAACTTATCTTCAATATAACTTTGTATAGCACGGCGGATTGGTCTTGCACCATATTTATCATCAAAGCCTTTTTCCGATATAAAATCTATTACACTTTCTTCTATCGTAAGCTTTAAATCCATTTGTTGCTCGCAGCGCTTTTCAATGGTTGCTAACATAATCCGAACAATGTTCTTGATATCTTCTCTTGTTAAGGAATGGAATACAATAATTTCATCAATTCGATTAATAAACTCTGGCTTAAAGATTCGTTTTACCTCATCCATAACGCCTTCCTTCATTCGATTATAATCTGCCTTCTCATCGACTACCGAAGTAAAGCCTAGCTTCTTTGGTGAAATAATACTTTGCGCACCAGCATTTGACGTCATGATGATAATTGTATTCTTAAAGCTAACTTTTCTTCCCTGTGCATCCGTGATATGACCATCATCCAACACCTGAAGTAAAATGTTAAATACATCTGGATGTGCTTTCTCAATTTCATCAAATAATATAACGGAATATGGATTTCTGCGTACCTTCTCACTTAACTGACCGCCCTCATCGTATCCAACATATCCTGGTGGAGAACCAATCATCTTTGATACACTATGCTTTTCCATATATTCAGACATATCAACTCGAATCATGGAATTCTCACTTCCAAACATCGCTTCCGCAAGTGCTTTGCTAAGCTCTGTTTTACCTACACCAGTTGGTCCAAGGAATAAGAAGGAACCAATTGGGCGATTCGGATCTTTTAGCCCTACTCTGCCTCGGCGAATCGCCTTAGCAACTGCAGAAACCGCTTCCGACTGCCCCACAACACGTTCATGCAATATTCCTTCCAATTTCATGAGACGTTCGCTTTCTTCCTCTTCTAATTTTCTTACCGGAATCTTGGTCCAGCCCGAAATCACCTCCGCAATTTCGCCCTCAGTTACCATTAGTTTATTCTCTTCCCTAGCCTTTTCATGCTCAATCTTCTGACGATTTAGTGTATCTCTTGCTCTATCTTGCTTTTTCTTAATTTCACTTGCTTTTTCAAAAGCCTCCGCTTTAATAGCTTCTTCTTTATCAGCTTCTAACTGTGCAATCTTTTCCTCTAACTGCTTTATCTTTGGGGATACCGCATAAGTACTTAATCGAACTTTTGATGCAGCTTCATCCATAAGGTCAATTGCTTTGTCTGGTAGATAACGGTCGTTTAAATATCTCTTTGATAATTTTACTGCTGCAATTACTGCATCATCAGTTATCACTACATTATGATGACTTTCATAGCTTGAACGAAGACCCATTAAAATTTTGATGGTTTCATCTTCGGATGGTTCCTCTACGACTACCGGTTGGAAACGACGCTCTAATGCAGCATCCTTCTCAATATACTTACGATATTCCTCTCTCGTAGTCGCACCGATTAATTGAAGTTCTCCTCGAGCTAGGGATGGCTTTAATATATTCGATGCATCGATTGCACCCTCTGCTCCACCAGCACCTATAATGGTGTGTAATTCATCTAAAAATAGCAGAACATTTCCATCATAGATAACTTCTGCAATTACTTTCTTAATACGTTCTTCAAATTCACCACGGTATTTAGAGCCAGCTACCATACCTGATAAATCTAAGGTTACGACACGTTTATCCTTAATGGTATCTGGTACATCACCCTCCACAATTTTCAGTGCTAATCCTTCTGCAATTGCAGTTTTACCAACACCAGGCTCTCCTACCAAACATGGATTGTTTTTCGTTCTTCTGCTTAAGATTTGAATGACACGATTAATTTCATTTTCCCTACCAATGACTGGGTCTAGTTTTCCTTCTTTTGCATACTCCGTAAGATTTCTACTATATTGATCAAGTGTAGGGGTAGAGGACTTTCCCTTGCCCTTTCCTTTTGCGTTACTAAATTCGTTCTTTGCTGCATTCATGTCAACTCCAGCAGCAGCCAAAGTATCTACGTAAAGCTTTTGAATATTAATACCGAGCGTATTTAATAATCGTATTGCGATACAGTCTGATTCCTTCATTAAAGCAATCAATATGTGCTCCGTACCAATTTGCTCTGCATTCATTCTTTTCGCTTCTTTGTCACTTTGCTCCAAAATTCCTCTTGCTCTGCTGGTAAAATTATTACTTCCTGCGACTTTCATCGGTGTGTTAGGTGCAATTAATTGATTCACTAATTCCAACACTTTATCTTCCTCTACACCGTTTGTTTCAAGCACTTTAGAAGCAACTCCGTCGGCCTTTAACAATCCAATTAGTAGATGTTCAGTTCCTATATAATTATGCATTAAGCGGAAAGCGACATCGGTTGCTAGATTGATTGCCTCTTTCGCATTTTCTGTAAATCTATCTCTCATATATTCCTCCATTCCTCTTTAAAGCTGTGGTAACTTATTATTAATGTATTCCGCACGATAGCGGTCTCTTTCGCCACGTCCGACACTCTTACCCAGACTTTTTTGCAAATTACCTGGTGTAACCTCCATCATTAACTTATGAATATTAAGTGGCTCACTTAATTTCATAAGCCCTGCATCCATTCCTAGCTTTAACTGAGATAACATCATTAATGCATCCACAGTATTAATCTTTTTCGCATATTTTAATACACCGTAAGAACGATATACCTTATCTTCAATTTCATCCATATTCATGTTAATCAGGTATTCTCTACGCTTTCTTTCTTGAAATACCACCTGATCCACAAGTTTCTCTAGGTTATCGATAATCTCTTTCTCTGATCTTCCAAGGGTTGTTTTATTTGATATCTGAAAGATATGTCCTAACCCCTTGGTTCCTTCACCATAGATGCCTCGAATTTGTGCCCCATAGCGGCCAATTTCTTCTGCTAGTTTTTCAATCTTACCAGCGATATTTAATGCAGGTAAGAATACCATATAGGATGCCCGCAGTCCAGTTCCGACATTGGTTGGACAGCTGGTTAAATAACCATAGCGATCATCATATGCATAACCCAATTGCTCTGAAAAAAAGTCATCTACTCTATCCGCATCCAAAAATGCCTTTTCCATATTCATTCCACTTGAAATTGCTTGTATGCGAAGATGGTCTTCTTCATTTACCATTACACTAATTCCCTCAT
The DNA here is from genome assembly GCF_000018685.1 of Lachnoclostridium phytofermentans ISDg. NCBI lineage: Bacteria > Bacillati > Bacillota > Clostridia > Lachnospirales > Lachnospiraceae > Lachnoclostridium > Lachnoclostridium phytofermentans. The sequence goes on from NC_010001.1 coordinate 4,262,587, forward strand.
CTTCAGAAACAATAAGACCAGTTTCTAGCTCTTTTTCTGCTAAGAGAGGACTGATAATATGCCATTCTACCATCGATGCTTTATCGATATCTCGCAGTTTATTTACATTACAGTGATAAAACTTCTGATTTTCTTTTAGTTCCAGGTCTTTTGTCAGTCCAGTAACTTTAGTCACAAGCTGTATCGCTGACTCTCTATTCATTCGTTCTTGAAAATAAAATCCTTTGATGTTTCTTGCAAGGCGGATACGGCTAGAAATTACAACGTCGCTATCCGTTGATTGCTCTTCATACCATTTATTCATAGCCTACCTCCCTCTTTAAACCTTCTTAAGTTCTCGGATTCGATCTCTTATTCTTGCTGCTTCCTCATATTCTTCCTGTTCAATCGCCTGTTGCAATTGAATTGTTAGTTTTTCCTCTTCTGAAAGTTCATTTATAAGACGATTCATTTCACTTTCATAGCCCTTTGGCTTTTTACCGGTATGAGTGTCTGCTCCATGAATACTTCTAAAGTTTTTATTTAGTACCTTACCAAAACTGCTATAGCAATCTGCACAACCAAATTTTCCTTGTTTTAAAAATTCTTCATAGCTTAACCCACAGCTTTTACATTTAGTAATCGGGATTTCTTCCTCATTTTGTTGTTTTTCAATACTCTCAAGTAATTCAAATAACATTCCGCCTAAAGTGGGATCACTACCATCCCCCTGTGGAAAATTTAGGAATGAACTGTTTTTCGCAGCGCATTCGGAACACAGATGCTGTTCTGTTTTCTTTCCGTTTAGGATTTCCGTATAGTAGATTTTCGCTTCTTTCTTTCCGCAAATATCACATAACATAGCTTACCTCCTATCTGGAGTCACTGGAGAACTCTCTCATGATACTATCCATTAGCTCATGAATCTCCTCACAACTGATATCTTTACAGATGGCCTGTGCTAAAATCACTCTCATCTGACTCTTAAGTTCAGCAATAGCTGCAATTTTATCATAATCGAGTGCGATTACAGCTCCTCTTCTTCGGTCAAGTTTTACAAAGCCCTCCTGTTTTAAAATAGTGTAGGCTTTATTCACTGTATGCATATTAATTCCTATATTTTCTGCTAATTCTCTCACAGATGGGAGATTATCCCCTTCTCTGATTTCTGAGGTTGCAATTCCCAGGATTATCTGATTTCTTAATTGAATGTAAATTGCTTCATCACTATTAAAGTCAATGGTTACAATCACATTCTTCACCTCCTTGCTGTATTACAACGTGTTCTCGAAGTTATATCTGTTATATTCATACTATAACACTATGATTCATTTGTCAACTGATACTATTTGGAGAAAATCCGAGAAATCAAAGATACCTCACATTTTTATAATAAAGCAATTCACTCTGATAGTATTGTGCTACCACATGAATTCGTAGGTTTGCAGTTTAGTGGTAGGGTTTGCAGTATAGTAGTAGTAGTTTATCATTTTAAAATAAATCATCCTCTTGATTCGTTTTCATTCGGAGCATTAAGCGAACAATACCGATCAAAAGTATAGCGCAGATGCCACACAGTACAATAATAACGATCGTTAATTGACTTATTTTCTCTTCAAATTCTTTTTTCTGTACTTTTAGCTCTAGATTATTGTTAGCAGCAGGAGAGCTGTCCTCTCTTTCTATTATTGTCTGCTCTGTATAAAGTTGAATCGTTTTCTCGGTACGATCATATCGATAAAGTGAAGTATTCCCGAATTGATTCTCAAGAACCATCAGTAAATAATCCTCTTTTAGACTGTCTTTCTTTTGATAAATTGGAATTGCACAGCCATCCACAAGAATGCTACTCTTTACATAACCTTTTGGTATTATAATATTGCTATCATCAGATGCTACGGTAAACTTAAATTGACCGGTTATCATTATCTTCCCTGCATCTCTCACTGCTCTAAAATTAGGAGCATCTCCGCCTTCGTTTGAACCATCTTCCACTTGTTGATAACCTTCTTCTTTTAATACTTGTATTCGGTACTCACCAGTATTTCCGCTTTGCGCTGTAACAGTTATCACAATTGTATTATTTCCAATCTTCAGGGCCTCATTACCTTTTATCCCCACTGTTGCATCGGTATCCTCCGGTATTGCACTGATTATAATTTTCTCTGTTTCCGGTCCAACCATAATACTATACTCTTTTTCGTCGGCCTTAAAGGATGGCGTTAAAGTACCAGGACTAACTTTCAATATTGCTAAATTCGTATTCTTTGAAGCAGCCTCCTTGGCGCGGATTGTGACGCTCCCAGAATATGCGGACACAGACATCGGATCTCCTGATTCGAACTCATAAGCAATTGGGTTTCCAGTCATTAATAGCTGGCAATTCCCCACTTCTAAAGCTTTAAAACGCAATACATATCTTCTTTCACCATCGGAGGAAGATGCATTCGTATCCATAAATCGAAGCATTCCATTCCCACCAGAAACACAGGATGGTCCTGACATAAATTCTATGATTTCCGCATTATAGGAAAGGTAACCTTCAAAGTCACCAAGTATACTATCGGATGCGATTACAATTGAAATCTTAAATTCATCCCCCTTACCAACCTCATCATTTGGTACCTCTATTTTAATAGTTGCACTCGCAGCAAGACTATCTATACTTGGAATATTCATTAACAATATTCCAAGACTTAAATATAAAACAGATAGTACGATTTTTTTATACCATGTTTTCATAGTATTCTCCTCTCGTTTTTAGAAAATCCCATAAAGTTAACCATTTGTCTTGAAACCTTCGTTTCTTACCGGTCGGCTAACTTTATGGGATCTCTTTTAATATATATAAGAAGTATCTTCTATTCTACGCGTTATAAACACGCTTTGTTTTAAATCATCTTAATTACTGTAATTCTCGAGCAACTGAAATCTTATAGTCACGTAAATCTCCATTTTGAGCAATTACCATAATTGTAATTTCGTTAAGACCTGGATTTAATTGCACAACACCGGTTCCACTAAGAACTGCCTTATTACTTACTGTCGCAGCAGATATATTAATTCCTTCACAGCTGTTAGGTACAACTAAGAAGAATTCTTTTGTATTTAGTATGTCAAATGTTGGTGTTAATGTCAATTCATTTCCATTGAAATCTTTTACGCTTAATGTCTTTAGATAATTATTCGGATTATACTTTGTTGTTGGTGCGGCACATGGAATCTTTGGCATATTTAAGTAAACAGGAATGGAAAATACCAATGGGAGATTTCCAATCTGAGCATAAGCTGCGCCAACCTTCTTTCCTTCAGAAAATGGTGCTTCTACATTCGACATATACTGATGGGAATGTGTTGAAGTAGGTGTTACATTAAACTTTTGAAGGTATATGGTATCCTGTCCTCGGTTGATATAGGAGTCACCAATAATAAATGCTCCCCCTACGATGGAACGGTAACGATTGTTCCAAGGAATTAAGGACTTCACATTTAAAGTTGCATTCGTGCTACCACTCTTTGCATACTTTAAACCATTTGCAATTGCACCACCTTCTGCCGTGGAGTTATAAGCACCAATATTATAGAAGTTATATAAACCTTCCCATCCGCTTACAGTACCAGATACACTATTACTTAAGGTAGAGGTACCAGTCACTACTTCCTGCTTTACACGAGAAGCTAGGTGATAAGGACTTACACCAGAATACTCTGCTGCTTTTATAAAGGTCTCACCATAGGTGATACTTTGCGTCGTCCCATATTCATCGGTATAAGTATAACTTGAATTATACATAGCCGTAGACTTTAGAATACTCTCAACACCGCTTAGATTTTGATAGGATGTTTTATAAGTAAGCACCTCAAACTGGTAGATTGACTTATCATCTAGGAAGTTTCTTGGATCCATATAGTACATGATAGCATCTCTTGAAGCTGTTACCCAAGTAGAACCATCATATACAATGAAACTATCCGTCTTCCAGTTGTATGCCTTATCCTCTAGTGATTTCCACTCGATTCCTTTTGCATTTGATAGCAAATTCTTTCCAGGAATACTTTGATTATCGATTACTGAATTCCAATCAAGTCCTGTGTGATATGCCTCAAATGTCCAGTCTGGATTGGCTTCGTGCAGTGCACGTAAATATGGCTTATAGCTATCTGGAAAGCCCTGTATTGTTAACAGTTGTTCAAAATCTTGACTTACTACAGGTGCTGTTGGCGTTGGAGTTTCAACACTTGATGAAGAATCACCATCAACTATCGTTGATTCATCAATTTTAACATAATTATCGTTTACATAGCCCGAATATTCAACACCACTTTGAGTGAATTTTATATTATACCAATAGATTTTATCCTCGTAATACTTTCCATTTACCTTTACTTTATCATTATTATAAAGTGTTACAGCATATCCTGCACTATTTTTAACAAATGAACTACTATAACCTGGCGCTTGTTTTACAACTAAAGCAGTTGCGTTGATTATCATACCATCCGCCGTGAAGAGTTTTACTGCTGGAGTTGGTGTAGCCGTAGGCTTTGGTTTTGCACTAGGAGTTACTGTTGGTTTTGGCGTTGCCGTTGGTTTTGGCGTCGTCGACGGTGCCACAGTTGGCTTCGTCGTTGGTGCTACAGTCGGCTTTGGTGTTGCTGTTGGTTTCGGAGTCGCAGTAGGTACTGGTCCGTTAGCAACTAGTGTAACTGAGTTTGCTTTCAGATAACCTGTTACTGTCTCTCCTGATTTTGTATAGGAAACCTTAAACCATTTATCGTCAGAAGTTTCTTCTGAGATTACGGTTACTTTTGTATTTTTAGCAAGACTTACTAGCGTTCCATTCTTATATTTCACGTAGCCAGCTGTAGATTTCGCTGAAGAGCTTATTTTAGTGCCATTTGCTAAGATAGAAGCAGTCGCCTTATCTGTTAATGTTAATTTCACATAATTACTAAGAACATGTCCAATCGTTTGTTTCTTGTTTACAGTAACAGCTACTCGGTACCAAATATCACTTCCAACCTTAACCTGATTGAGTACGGTTAGTTTTGTATTTTTCGCGAGCGTTCCTAGTACCTTGCTACTTGTCGTTGCATCCTGTCTAAGATTTACTGTTGATGCAGTTATTACACCAGGTATTTGAAAAGCTTCATTTTTATCGATTGGTTTCTGTGTTGGAGTTGGAGTTGCTGTTGGTTTTACCGCTTCGGTAGGTTTTGGCGTACTGGTTGGAGTCTCATCCACTGCAGTATCTTTTGACTTACCAATTAACTCTAGATCATTCTCCGTTACATATCCAAAATAAGTAACAGTAGGCTCTTTATAGCTAATACGGAACCACTTTGTACCAGCAACTGTTTTCTCCTCAGACACCCATACATAGGAACCTTGCGTTGCTGTAATCAACTCTCCATCGTCGGTATATAAATCCTCTGCTGTAAGAGAAGCTACCTTTTTGTAAGTGATTTCGTTTGTAGGTTTTGCATAAAATCCACTTCCCACTGTCGCAGTAACATATTTACTAAGCATATAACCAGTTACTGTTTTTTTATCCTGTACAAAGGATATCTGATACCACTTATCATTACCGTCGTACTTCTCTTTTACTATAGTCACACTGGTGTTTTTATTTAAAGAGGTTACCTTAGTACTGCCTGTTGTTGCATCTTTTCTTACATTGACTCCCTCAGCATTTACCTTACCACCTAGATTTATCTTATGGCTTGCTGGTGTTGTTGAAGTGTTTGGAGTTTCTGTTTGATTCTCTCCTTCGCTGCTACCACCGGAATTTGAATTATCTGAATTATCCTGACTATCATCAGTATCCTCGTCTCCGATTGTCTCATTACCTCCGGTTGTTACCTTGGTTCCATCTAACTCTACAAGGCTCGCTGGAACATAACCATAATATTTTGCCCCACCGTACGTAATATAGACATAAAACCATTTATCGTTTCCTACGCGTTTTTCTCCGGTTATAAATATTGCACGATTCTTATTTAAAGTAAGCTTTGTTCCATCTGCAGTCGATATCGTTTTATTTCCTTCTCCTGCATCAAGTTGCATTGCTGTATTATTGGTACGAATCTTGCCATAAATTCCGCTTTTATAATTCATCTCGACATAAATAGCCAGAACATATCCAGTTACCGTTTTGCCGCCTACTTTTGTCTGAATTTGATACCAACAATCCACACCATTCCACTTAGTCCCTATTACAGTAACGGAGTCACCACTTACTAAGGTTCCTAAGACAGTACTTGTAGTATTGTTATCTTTTCTAATATTTAATTGGGATGCGTTCACTGTTGCTGGTTGACTTAATTTATATGTTGCTGAAGAACCGCTTGATGGTGTAGGAGTTGGAGTTGGTTTACTTGCAGTACCATCCACTTTCTTTATGTAGGTTCCCAGAGAATAGCCTTTGATCTTTTTCCCACCAAATGTAGCTTCAATCTCATACCATCCGTCTTTTTCTGATAAAATTGTTACCTCTTGATCCTTTACGAGATATACATCTGCGCCACCTGAGGTTACCTTATCATACGAAGTTTGCGGCCCTTTTCTAACATAGAGCGTTGATGCTGTACAAATCCCTTTTGTTGCTGCATAAGCTGCATTTGGAGTTTGCCAAAGTATATTTGGAATCAACATGCTGATGCATAATATCCATATAATTAAGCGTTTGTGTTTCATTTCTAGTCTCATATTAACCTCAATTCTGGCGCTATGGCGCCCTTTTTTAACCATTGTAAATTTGTTCCCATATATAAAGGATAAAACTTTAAGCGACTTATTTCTTCGTTTTTCACGTTTTTTCATTCGTTATCATACTAAATGGGAGATATGGCAGTATTATGGCATCTTATAGAAAATAGATAGGTAAAACGATATATTTTAGATATGATCAGAAATGATTTAGATTAATAAAACGATTCTTAATATCAAATTTCCCAGTTATTTATAGATACTGGAATAAATATGCTTTCTTCATTCTCATATATAAAAATGAACCGTTCCATTAGCCATAAGACAGGATACGGTTCATAAATGTTATTATGCAATAAATCAAGAGGATTAAATCCTTTTATATAAACAAGAAAAAGCAGATACTTTTAAACTTCCTCTATAGCTTTCCCAATATCGTTTCTCTTGTATTTATTTTCAAACTGAATCCATTCCGTTGCTTCATACGCTTTATTACGTGCCTCACGCAAATCTTTACCGGTTGCAGTTACTCCTAACACTCTACCTCCATTGGTTACGATACCTTCGTGTGTTCTCTTCGTTCCTGCATGAAAAGCATAAAAATCTGATTTTCCTTTAAATGTGGAAAGACCATCAATTAAAAATCCTTTCTCATATTGTTCCGGATACCCCTTGGATGCTAATACAACACAAACCGCAGCATTATCGTAAAACTCCAAAGGAACTTCTTGTAGTCTTCCATCAATACAGGCTTCCATCACATCGATGATATCATTTTTCATTCGTGGTAACACTACCTGAGCCTCTGGATCACCAAATCTGGCATTGTATTCCAGTACTTTAGGTCCCTTCTCGGTTAACATTAGACCACAAAATAGGATGCCAGTAAAATCTCTACCCTCATTTTTCATAGCATCGATGGTAGGTTGATAAACGTACTTCTTACAAAATTCATCTACTTCTTCGGTGTAGAATGGACTAGGAGAAAACGTTCCCATTCCACCTGTGTTTAGCCCTTGATCACCATCTTTAGCACGTTTATGATCTTGTGCACTTGTCATAGGCTTAATCGTTTTTCCGTCACAAAAAGCCAATACGGACACTTCCCTACCAATCATAAACTCCTCGATCACAAGAAGATCTCCTGCTGTTCCAAACTGCTTATCAAGCATGATGCTTTTAACACCAGCTAAAGCTTCTTCATACGTATTGCAAATCAATACACCTTTTCCAAGGGCAAGACCATCCGCTTTTAATACAATCGGATAAGGAGAGGTTTCTAAATAACGGATTGCCTTCTTTGCAGAATCAAAAGTTTCGTAAGCAGCCGTTGGAATATGGTATTTCTTCATTAAGTCTTTCGAAAATGCTTTAGAACCTTCAATCATCGCAGCATTCTTTCTTGGTCCAAATACTCTAAGCCCTTGCTCTTCAAATAAATCCACAATTCCACCAACGAGGGGATCATCCATACCGATAATGGTTAAGTCAATTTCTTTTTCATTTGCAAACGCTACCAATTTGTCAAATTCCATTGCACCGATTGAAACACACTCAGCAACTTCTTCTATTCCGGCATTTCCAGGTGCACAATATATCTTAGTAACACGTTTGCTTTCTGAAACTTTTCTTGCAATGGCATGCTCTCTACCGCCACCACCTACGATAAGTACTTTCATAATCTACCTCTTTTCTACGCTATCAGTTATGAAACTAAGGCTTATGCAACATCTACTATCTCACAATAGCTTTGTTATCCTTTATTTCGACTCTTCCATTTGCAATCGCATCGATAGCCTGAGGCAAAATAATCCACTCTGCTTCCTCCATCACACGCTTTTGGAGAATTTCCGGTGTATCATCAGCCATAACACTAACCGCCTTTTGTAAAAGAATCGGACCAGAATCTGTCCCTTCATCCACAAAATGAACAGTTGCTCCCGTTATTTTATTCCCTCTCTCTAACACCGCCTCATGAACCCGAAGACCATAGAAACCTTCCCCACAAAACGACGGAATTAGGGATGGATGAACATTAATGATTTTGCTCGGATAACTAGCCACTAACTCTTTTGGTAATATTACTAAAAATCCAGCGAGTACTATTAAGTCTGGTCGAAAACCGTTAATAGTATTTAAAAGCGCCTCATGAAACTCTTCTCTTGTCTCAAAGTCTTTTGGAGATACACTGCAAGCAGCAATGCCATAGTTCTTTGCTCTCGTTAAGGCATAAGCATCTTTTTTATTACTAATGACCGATACGATTTCTGCATTACTAATGCGCCCTATTCGGATGCTATCTATGATCGCTTGAAGATTTGTTCCACCACCAGATACCATTACCACAATTCTTAGCATAGGCAGATTCCTTTCTCTCCATCCTGAATCTCACCAACAATATATGCAGTCTCACCAGCTACACTCAGTAAGCTCACTGCTTTGTCTGCATCAGCTTTATCAACAGCAATCATCATACCAATCCCCATATTGTAGGTATTATACATCATCTGTTCTTCAATGCTGCCATCTTTTTGTAGCATATGAAAAATCGGAGGAATGACATAAGAATCTTTTTTCACAATAGCGGTAACACCTTCTCGTAACATTCTTGGAATATTCTCATAGAATCCTCCACCCGTGATATGAGAGCAAGCTTTTACTTCCACATTCCCGGTCTTTAAACTATTAAGAGCTTTCACATAGATTTTCGTTGGTGTTAAAAGAACTTCACCAAGTGTACCGGAAAGACTTTCATAATACGTGTTAAGTGCCTCCTTTTCCATTCGAAACACCTTACGTACTAAAGAATATCCATTGCTGTGGATCCCAGAAGAAGCGATCCCAATTAATACATCTCCATGTTTTAATTTATCACCTGTAATTAATTTCTTTCTATCAACGATGCCAACTGCAAATCCTGCAAGGTCATATTCTTCTACTGGATAAAACCCAGGCATTTCAGCAGTTTCTCCACCAATTAAGGCAGCATTCGATTGTTTACAGCCTTCTGCAACACCGCTAACAATCGTTGCAATCTTCTCAGGCTCATTCTTCCCACAGGCAATATAGTCTAAGAAAAATAACGGTTCACCGCCCGCACAAGCAATATCATTTACACACATAGCTACACAATCAATTCCTATGGTATCATGCTTATCTAATATAAAGGCAAGTTTTAACTTTGTACCAACGCCATCCGTACCAGATACCAAAGTAGGTTCCTCCATGTCTTTAAAGGAGGTTAAAGAAAATGCACCCGAGAAACCACCAATTCCCGTTAATACCTCACTTCTCATCGTTCCCTGAATATGTTTCTTCATCAGTTCTACAGCCTTATAACCTGCTTCAATGTCTACTCCTGCTTTCTTGTAATCCATGGGTACCCTCCTGATCATGTGTTTATGAATTTCCTCTTAGTTGCCTATTTTTATATCTAAAGATTAATAAATCAGCTTTTATACTCTTGTCCATATCTTATTTATGAATATTATTCTACCATAGGTTCTATCCTTTGTCGTTAATTTTCCATTCTTGATTTCTTATCTAACTTATTACTATAACTTATAAACCTATAAGCTAGACTATAAAATAGACTACTCCGACCGCTATTATGTTGCAAGTATTATTAACAAAAAAATAGTCCTGAATCTAGTTGCTAGACAGATTAGGATGGTACCAAAGTAAATACTCTCAGTATGTAAAGAACCTCAGCCCATCACTTTGCACACAAAGTATGAAAACGGGGTGACAAATAGGTAACCCTTGAAAGCTAACACTGCTTTCTTTAGATACCTAAATGCCACCCCACTTAGAGTGAATAAGTTATACAAATAAATTTACATTAGATTCTTCCGCATCTCCAAGGTAAGTTGCAACTCCAGCAAACTCTACCCCATCAAGTAACTCTTCTTTTGTAATTCCCATGACATCCATCGACATCGTACAAGCAACTAATTTTATACCACTCTTCATAGCTTGCATCATCAATTCTTCCACAGAATTCACATTCTTATCTTTCATTACTTTTTGCATCATCTTCGTTCCCACTCCGCCCATATTAAGCTTTGACAGCTTTAATCTCTTGCTGCCTCTAGGCATCATAGCACCGAACATTCTATCCATAAATGGCTTTTTTACCTTTACTTTTTCTGGTTTTCTTAATGCATTTAACCCCCAGAAGGTAAAGAACATCGTAACTGGTCTTCCAAGCGCTCTTGCGCCATTTGCGATAATAAAGGAAGCTAATACTTTATCTAAGTCTCCACTAAATACAATTATCGTCTTACCTTGTGGAAGCGTAGTTGGTATAACACTATTTAAAATGGAACAAGAATCATTTCCCTTTTTGATGTATACCGTATTTTCTTTTTTACCTCGCTCCGTCTTAACTAAAGTATTTCCTGTGCGTTTACACCAAGCTTCGGCATCCCTAGCAAATCCCATGTCGGTTGCAGTTACTTTTATCACATCTCCATCCTTACATTTGGAAAGTGTTTCACTTACCTTTATAATTGGGCCTGGACACTGCATACCACAGCAATCTAAGATAGCAATCTCTTTTACTGGTAACTCTGCTGCGGATTCTTTTATAGACTCTTCAACTGGTACCTCCGTCGCAGATTCTTTAACCTGCATTTTCGCTATATTTGTCTCTGCTGCCATTACTTTTTCATCACCTTTCAATAAGCTATCCTCTGATTTCATATCTACCTCATTTATATCATAACCTTTTGAATATTCTTCATGGTGCACAGACTTATAAAATGAGGTTCCTCCGGATAACACTCTCACTTTATCAAATCCATGTTGCTTTAATATACGGGCTGCATTATAGGAACGTACACCGATAGAACAATAAGGCACAATGGTTTTATTTTTATCTAATTCATTCAGTCTTTGGCGTAATTTTCCAAGAGGAATGTGATATGATTTTGGTAACTGATATACCATTCGTTCTACTTCTTCTGTAACATCCAGTATGATATAGTCCTTAGATTGTTCTACATCTGCTATGATCTGATCAATCTCCTTTGGCTCAATAAAACTTACGAGACCATTTATGATATTCTCAGCGGTAAAGCCTAACATATTAACAGGGTCTTTTGCTGAAGAAAATGGTGGTGCATAAGCAAGTTCAAGTTCCGTTAGATCATGTACCTTACCACCTAGCTTCATCACAGTTGCTAACGTATCGATTCTCTTATCTGCTCCTTCTACACCAACGATTTGACCGCCGTAGATTTGTCCCTTCGCATCAAATATAAGCTTTAATGCCAAAGTAGTAGCCCCTGGATAATAACCTGCATGTGATTTCTGATAAATAAGCGCGGTATGATAATCGATATCTTTCTTCTTACCAAGCTGTGTTAACATTCTCTCATTTACGCCAACACTAGCACTTGTTAGATCAAATACTTTTGCAACCGAAGTTCCCATCGTTCCTTGATACTTTAAGTTATCACCGGCAATATTATCCGCTGCTATTCTTGCCTGCTTATTTGCTGGTCCTGCTAACGGTATCATTGTTTTATTAGATAGAATTGGATTCTCTACTTCAATTACATCACCAACTGCATAAATTGAAGGATCTGATGTCTGTAGGTATTCATTGACAACAATACCACCACGCTCGTTAAGCACGAGATTTGCTTCTTTTGCAAGCTTACTATTTGGCTTGATACCGATTGACAAGATAACCATATCCACAGTACAAGATTTTCCACTGTTAAGTAATATCTTTGTTTTCTCACCGTGTTCCAAAGCTTTCACACCATCGGATAAGATTAACTCCACTCCTTGGCTTCGAATTTGTTCATGAAGAAGCTGTGCCATCTCGTAATCCAGTGTTGGCATTACTTGATTTTGCATCTCTATCATCGTCACTGAAAGACCTGCTGCATGAAGATTCTCTGCCATCTCAATCCCGATGAAACCACCACCAATTACTGCAACACTCTTTGGCTTTTCTTTGTTTAAGTAATCCTTAATCGCATCCGTATCTGGTACATTCCATAATGCAAAAACATTCGGTGCATCAATTCCTGTTATGGATGGACGGATTGGAGAAGAACCTGTAGCAATGATTAGTGTGTCATAGCTCTCTTCGTAGGAATCTTCTTCTCCTACTTTCTTAACGGTTACTGTTTTCTCCTCTGGATTAATTTTAACTACTTCACTCTGAACTCTAACATCGATATCAAATTTAGCTTTCATTCCAGCAGGTGTTTGTAGTAATAAAGCATCTCTGCTTTTAATTACATCACCAATATAATAAGGGAGACCGCAATTAGCATAGGAGATTTCTCCTCCTTTTTCAAAAACTACGATTTCCATCTCCTCATCACGTCTACGAAGTCGTGCTGCTGCGGTAGCTCCGCCAGCAACTCCACCAATAATCACTGTTTTTTTACTCATCATTATCCCTCCAACTAAGATTTATTGAACAATACTACTTCTAGTTGTCATTTGTATTTGATAGAACCTATTCTTATCTTTTATAATTGATACCGTCACATATAAGAACTTTCCCAGAATATGTTTGCTTAATTTTTAACAAAGCAGTAGAAAAGGTATCCCTTATTTTAGATCCTTTAAACACAGTATATTCCTGTAAAAAAACTAAGTCTGTGATTAAATCACATAGTACATTTTTAAAATACAAATTCAGTAATTATTACAAAAGTACGTGATTAAACCACAAAAGTTATTGTAGTAGTACAACTTCCAGATCTTATAATATAAGTGATTGTTTAAAATAATTATCTAAAAATTATTGAATTATCAAATTAGTATTATCAAATAAAGTGATTATCAAATTAGTGATTACATCAATGTCATTGCAAACATGAATAAGCCTCTTCGTAAATTTCATAATATCGTTTGTCAAGTTTCATTGGCCACACTTAATTTAAAAAGAGCTATTACAAAATAGGCTTAAACCTAACGTTGTAATAGCTCCTTTGTTTTACTTAGGATGATTTATTGTTTCGTTCTCATGTTATGAAAGCATAGTCTGGGGACTACATGGGGATTATTTCATGTATTCTTTGTAGCCAACTTTCTCAAGTTTCTCTTTCTTTGCTACGACAGAATCTTTTAGCTCTTCTTTATAAGCCTTTAGCTTCTCAAGAATTTCTGGATCAGAAGTTGCTAGTATCTTTGCAGCTAAAATACCTGCATTCGCTGCTCCGTCGATTGCTACAGTTGCTACTGGAATACCTGCTGGCATCTGAACGATGGAGTATAGGGAATCTACACCGCTTAATGCTTTTGAATGAATTGGTACACCAATTACAGGCATAGTAAAGATAGCTGCTGCCATTCCTGGAAGATGTGCTGCACCACCCGCACCCGCTATAATTACCTTAAATCCATTTTCTTCTGCTTTTGTAGCATAATCGAAGAAAATATCAGGCATTCTGTGCGCACTGATTACAGTTATTTCATAATCAATTCCAAACTTCTCTAGCATTTCTGCTGCCTTACTCATTACTGGAAGATCTGAATCACTTCCCATTACAATTCCTACTTTAGCCATGTTAAATACATCCTTTCCTTTTACTTTCTATCTTTAGGTAACTCTTGATGTAGAGTAACTTTAAAAGGGTGAGTACTTCTCTATTTTATTGAAGCAATTTTATTGAAGCTCTTTTAATGCATCATTTAAACGCTCAGTTCCAGGTAGAACAAAACATCCATCTTCTATAATCATGATCTTTTGATTGTCTTTGGTATGAACTGAGATTTCTTTGATTTCATCATATGGAATCGTAATGTCTGTGTGGCAATTTACATAAGCTTTTGCCATGTCGGTATGACGAAGTGCGGATACTTCATTTTCTCTTGCAACAATCTCTTTTCCATCCGGATTATATACCTTATGGTCCTCACTTCTACTATAGCAAGTATCCCCTACAGCAAAATGTGGTCCTGTTTTTTCTGCAATTAGAATTGGCAACTTACGCTGGATATCAAACTTACGCCCCATAACATAGGCAGTAGTATTGGTTCCTATCGCAAATTCTCCAAGAGGAAGAGTATCTCGATTCATCAAGATATTTTCCTTTACATAGTTAGCATTTTGTTCACTGTCAGTAAAATTAGAACAACCATAGTCGGCTATCATACCATCTTCAAAACTGATCTTTAGGTTCTTGTATTCCAAACCATTTAAGAATACTTTGCTTACATTTAACACACCACAAGTTCCTGTCAGCTTTGGTGAGGTAAATACTTCTCCTACTGGAATATTAACATCTGCTGTACAGTTTTCAAAAATCGTTTCTTTCCCTGGATTCTTTAACTCATATAGCATAACCTTTAGGTCTGTCGTATTTCCATTTGCGCCTAAGATATGACAGTAAACCCCCTGATCAAGTGCGTCAATAATGTGTTGCTGAATTGCTTTATATTCATCATTATCAAGATTATTTACTTTTACAGTCTCAGCAAATATATCATGGAACTTCGCTCCGATGGATGGAAGTGGATAAGCAATGATGGTAAAGGAGATTTCCTCTGATTTGATAAACTCTTGCATCATCTGACTTATCTGTCCCTGTGACTGAGTATTTAATTCCTGTTGTTTATTATCTAAATGAATTGCTTCTGGCTTATTGATTGGTTCAAAATCTGGTTCACCAAAGGTTTCTAAAACAGCAGGACCCGCGTAGGAGGTACACTCCACACGATATTTTTCCATTGCTGCTTTGGTAGCAACCAAATGACGTTCTGCATAGTTTTTATCGAAGAACAATGCCTTATCAAATCGATGGTCATATTCATACTGTGGATTAGGGCTAGTTGCATAGTAACCAACTTTTCTACCACCCTTACGATTAATCACATCAGTGGCTACACGATATACCGTTACCTTCTTACCTAGGTTTTCAAAGTTTTGAAATGCATATCGATTCATTCGTTCAAAACCAATACAGGTACGAATTCCAACAATACTCTTCTTAGATAAGTCCGCTCCCATTACAACAAAACCACGAACATATCCTTCTGTATAAGTATTCGCCATCGCTTTTACTTCCTCTTCCGAAAGTTCATTTAAAAACTCGGCGATTTTTAATTCATTTTCTGTAATGTATTCTCCGTATTGATAGAGATATCTAAGGTCTGATAAATCAGAATCCATGATAATATCATAAGCAAAAGTATAGGTTGGATCATACATTTCACGTACACGCATGTCCATAAATTCTTCTGCATAATCACTAGCGAAGTAATAAATAGCTCGTTTTACATCCTTGTAAGTGTATTCATCCTCTTCTTCAAAGTAGTTATATACTTCAATAAAAAGCTCTACAGACATAGTAAATGGTAATAATTTATACTCAAAAGCACATGGAATTAAAGAACGAACCTCTGTCGCCAAAAAGGTTATGATCTCCCCATATTCCTCACCAAATACAGAAACAGCATAGGCAGGATTTGCATAGCTTTGATTATAATTATCATTCAGTATATCTTCATAGAGCTCTGCGTTCTGTTGCTTTAACTGCTCCAGTGTTAATTTTGCTTGATCTCCACTTTTAACTGCTAATGCAATATCATATAACTTTAATAAGAAGGCAGCATTTTTCTTAAAAAAATCACGATACTTCTCACTCACAGTATCCTCGGTTTGCATTACTTGCAGGCGTTCGATTGATAATGACAATCTCTCTAACACTGCTTCATTTTCTTCCTGTAAACGTTGAATCGTTCTCATATTCACCATTCCTTCTTTCTATGCTTTTTTCTCTTTTTCTATGCTTCTTTACTACTTTTGTATGCTAAAAAACTTTTATAATTTATAATACAATTCCTAAAATATATAAACAGAACAAGCTTATCAACATGATTCCATTGATACCAATACCTAAAATAGGTGCTACCAAATAAATATCTTTCTCTTGAAAACTTTTATAACCTGCTAAAAACCCATATACCGATGCGAGAAAGGTTGTAATACCAATTGCACCAAGCACGATATCGCCTTGTCCTTTATTTATACCAGAGATAATTGAAATGGTAAAGAAGGATATGATTACAGCAATTCCGAGTAAAAATGATAAGATACCATTCTTTGAATGCACTCTTCCTTTAAATTTATATTTTGCTTTTTTTAGTATCATGAATTCCTCCTGTTTCTTCGATACAATTATTCTGTTCCATACTAACGGTGACTACTATTTCTTCTCCTATATACCAAATAAATCGCAAGCATAATCTTGTAGCTTATATATCCAAGCACTCCTCCAATGGTATTTAGCAACAAATCATCAACATCAAAAGTTCCAATCTGATAGAGAAGTTGTATTGTCTCTATCGTTAAGGAAAGTCCAAAACTCCAGAAAAGTATAGAGAAAAACCCTCTCCGTTTTAAACTTATCATCGGTAAACAAAAACCAAACGGCATAAATGCTACCACATTCCCTACCATATTTACTAGAAACCCTTCTAGCCCAACTTCCTTTCGGTAAGTATAGAAACGCTTTATTTCACGAAATAATACTAAGTTGTATCGGTATCCGTTACTTGAATCTGTTCTCCCATATCGTTCGCTAAAAAAAAGAAAGTATGACAAACAAGCTAAATAGACAAGAAAAAGTATCCATACCATTGCTCGTTTCCCTGCGGTCAAATTATACTTCAAAACACATACTCCTATCTGTCATACTAGAATCTATCTCATTATACACTAGCATTTGTTCATATTCAAGAAACTCAAGTAACAAAAATTTCATACTTAATAAAATAACCAATTTCTGTGCTTTTAGCCAATTTAAAATAATCTACAAATTAAGAATTTAGTGCAATATGATATCCTTATCTTATGATAATCAGTTTAAGAAAGCACAAAAAATCTCCAACCAATGAAACATGGTTGGAGATTTAAAAACATTATGACCTGTCTACTTGATAAAGATCACTAATTCCCTGATAGTGTTCCTTTAATATCTTTCAACTTTACATTAACTCTTTTAGTTAGCTTTTTGAATCATAATAGGGGAACCAAGTGAAACTGGATTTCCATTATTATCAACAAAGTAATTACTTATTAATAACAGATAGCTAGCATTTGGGATGGAATCTTTAAATGCCACATAAATGGTATTACCATTTACAAAAGTACTTGATACATTTACTAAGCTAGTTCCATTAAATACTTGGAATGTCCCTGTTCCGCTAATCTGCTTTGACATAACGATTTCAACACAATATGCTGAAGTTTGCTTACAAGAAATAATTGATGCTGTTGTATTTTCAGTAAGTGTTACAACAGTATTGTATTGTTTCATCTCACTATAAGTTCCATTGTAGCCCTTAACATTAAGAACCTTAAATGCATAGGAACCGGTTGTAGATATTACTCCATTCTGGAATGTAAGCTCTACTACTGCTTTGGTATCATTTTGTTCTAAAATCACAGCACTAAATGGTGTAATATAGGATCCTAAAATATAATTAGAAACATTTGTCGCACTTGCAATATCAAGTTTATTATTAAAAGTCACCCTTATCTTACTTGGGTTTGCTACATCTTGAACAATAGACACTGGTGCAGGTAATGCTGTTGAGGAGCCTGCTGATTTAATAATCTGAACACTTTGCTGCAATGAACCATTACCTAAATTATCGATTACAAAATCTTTAGGAATATTAAATGTATATGTTCCTGCTTCTAATGTTTTATTAGTGAATGTTAAGGTAACGACTTTATCAGTCACAGTACCTGTATAAGCATATCCGTTAGATGATATATTTCCATTACTACCATATAATGATCCTTCAATCGCACCTGCAACATTTGTTAAGCTTACAATCTTGTCAAAAGTTAATACAAGCTTATTCACAGTTATTTTGTTTTCTACTACGCTTGTAAGCTCATAAGCCATTAAATTTGGTGGAGTCTTGTCTAAAGTAAAATTCACAGCAATTGACTGATTAGCCATAGAAGAATAACTTGCATTATAGTTATACCATCCGGTAAATGTAACTGACTGCGTGCCAGTAAGCGCCTGATTTGGAATTGTATACTGTACCTTAGTATTATCCTCTGTAACTACTGATCCATATACGGTAGCACCATCAATTTTTGCATAACCACCCATTTGAATTGGCTTACTGAATGTTGCTTCTAAAATTGTCTTATTTATTCTTTCAACTTTAACAATACCTGCTAGCGGTTTTTCAGAAGCATCACATTTCACTACTACTGACATAGGGAACTGAATAGCTGCATTTCCCTTTAAGTCTTTTACTCCAGTAATCTCGACTAGGGTATCAACAACTTTTTTACCAATTGTCCTTAAATCAATTATAAGGTATTTCTTATCCGCACTAAGTGAATAATTTCTTACATCACCAAGATAAGTCTGAACTACAGTATCATTATCTCCTTGTACCTTTAAAATCTTCAACTCAGATACATCGACTGCTTCATTGAAGTATATCTTTGCCTGATATCCATCGTCGCTAATTTTTGTCTCTGTATACATTGGTCCAATCGTATCTTCAAAATCATTCTGGAAAGATGTTGCCTGAACAGGAGTTCCATCTAATGCATTTACTTTATTAAACACAGTAACTACATAAGTACCTGAAAACTCACCGCTTGACATAATATGGATTCCACTCATATCATCTGATAACTTAGCACTTAAGTTACCAACAGGAGTTGCTCCATTGCCAGGAGTTATTGTTATTGCCCCAGAAATTAGATTTCCATTTTTATCAATAATACTTGACTTACTTAACTGACAATTAAAATTAACTAAAATTTCTTGTGAACTAATTAAGGTTACTCCAATTGCTTTTGGTTCTGCTACTGGTGTAGGTTTTGGAGTTGCTGTTGGAGTAGGAGTCGTACTAGACTTAGGTCTAATTAATATATAGGTTCTCGCAACAACCGTGTTGGTAGATTTCATTGCTTCCGTCTTATTTAAACCAATTCTTGCTTCTAACACAGTAATTCCAGGTTTCTTGCCAGTAACAATACCTGCAGAATCTACTGTAGCATAGGTAGTATCTGAGATACTATAAAAAGTAGAGTCTGTGGAAGTTGCTGGTGTTAACTTTGTATCGAAGTCATATTTACCTCCAACTTCAATAATATGAGCATTAATTTCGTCATAAACTACGTTAAGCTCAACACCAGTAGCTGGGATACGCTTCTTTACAGTTACCTTACTATCTAACTGTTTCTGAGTACCATCTTTGAAATAAACAGTTGCAGTTATTGTTGCAGTTCCTGCTGTGACTGGAGTTACAAGTCCCTTACCATTAACTGTGGCAATTTTAATATTCGAAGATTTCCATGTGGTTTTGGACATATTCGTAGCATTATTTATAGACAGTGTATATGTATTGCCCACTACCACTGTCTTACTGGTTGCATTCAACGCAATGGTAGCAGCATATGTATTCACTGGCTGACTTACTGCTATTGTACTGAACATCACTGCAAGCATCACCGCAATAGCTATGAATCTCGCGTTTCTTTTTTTCATTTTTTCTCCTCCTAGTGTCAAATTTAGGACTATTACCCTTTATATTCTAATTCTAGAGATTAGTTTTGTCAAAACTATGTTAAAACATTTATTTAATGGTAAATTAAGAAAATTGTAACAATATTTTGTCACTGGTTTTCTACAAGATAGCAAGTATTTATTATCATGAAAAAACCGGGCTTATTTGCCCGGTTTTCTTAACTATAAATGTAAGATTCTAATAAACATCTCACTCTTCTATCTATGCCAAAAACGAGATAAATTACTTTACTGTCTTAACTCGATTCCAAGAGCTGAAAGTCCCTTTAGAATCTTGTTCATTACTTCTGTTACATCCTTATCCTCTAACGTACGATCAAGTGCTCTGAAGCTGATAGAGTAAGCCATTGACTTATGGCCTTCTTTA
Organism: Lachnoclostridium phytofermentans ISDg; assembly: GCF_000018685.1. Taxonomy (NCBI): domain Bacteria; kingdom Bacillati; phylum Bacillota; class Clostridia; order Lachnospirales; family Lachnospiraceae; genus Lachnoclostridium; species Lachnoclostridium phytofermentans. Next base: position 4,283,183 of record NC_010001.1, read on the forward strand.
ATCTGTGCACCTTCATAGATATCGAATAAGTTATAGTGCTCTAATAACTTACCACCGTTTTTGCGGATTACTTCTTCTACTTGACCAGCTAAGATTTCTTTCTTCATAACCATACTAATATCTCTGGAAACTGCTGGATATTTTGCAATTCCAGTATATTTTATATCATAGCTTGCTCTTGCAACGATTTCAGGCATATCAAGTACTGCAACATATGCTTTTTCACCGATATCATAGTTATCAAGTACTTCCGGATAAACTTCACCTAGGTAACCGATTAAGGTTCCTTCATAGTAAATATTTGCTTGGCGGCCTGGATGAAGGAAGGTCTTTCCTGAATTAGGATCATAAGTTAAGATACCTTTCATTCCAACCTTCTCAATAAATTCTTCCACAACACCCTTTAAGTCAAAGAAATCACCTGCACCATAGAAACCTAGAGTAAACTGCATTCTCTCATCTGGTAACTCTGTCACTGGAAGTGCCTTAGGTAGATAAATATTAGCAAGTTCATATAAACGAACATTTTTATTACGACGATTAAAGTTTGTAGAAAGTGAACCTAACATACCGTTTAATGGTGAGGTTCTCATCACACTATAGTCTTCTCCAAGAGGATTTGATATGGTTACTGTCTCTCGAAGTTTATCTCCCGCTGGTAATAATAACTTATCAAATACCTTAGGACTTTCAAATGAATACGTCTGAGCTTCGGAGAAACCAAATTGCTCTGCCATCGCTCTTGCTTCATCTTCAATACGAAGTTTAAAGGAAATCTTACCGGTAGTTGCCTCTCCTGTAGGAAGTGTTGTTGGGATATTATCATATCCAAAGAAACGAGCCACTTCTTCATCAAGATCGGCTTGGCATTCTACGTCTTGTCTCCAGCTTGGAACGATAACTTCATCTGTTGCAGGATCAAATCCTAAGTCTACCATTTTGAAATAAGAAAGCATTGTTTCTTTATCAAGAGAAGTACCAAGAACTTTATTGGTACGCTGCCAGTTGAATTTTACTCTCTTTTCTCCACGTACTCTAGGATAAACATCCACTGCTCCACCAACAACTTCGCCTACGCCTAGTTCTTCGATTAACTGACATGCACGGTTGATTGCTGCCATTGCTGTGTTTGGATCTAATCCTTTTTCAAACTTTGAAGATGCGTCGGTACGTAAACCTAACTTCTTACTGGATAAACGAATGTTAGTACCATCAAAGCAAGCTGCCTCGAATAATAATATCTTAACGTCATCTGTAATCATTGAGTTTTCGCCGCCCATAATACCAGCAATAGCAACTGGCTTTTCTGCATCACAGATCATAAGCATACTGGAATCGAGTTTTCTTACCTGACCATCTAAGGTTACAAATTCTTCTCCATCTTTAGCACGTTCTACAATAATCTTGTTACCTGCAATTAAGTCAAGGTCGAATGCATGCATTGGCTGTGCGAACTCTTCCATAACATAGTTTGTGATATCAACGATGTTATTGATAGGACGGATACCGGAAGCAGATAATCTTCTCTGCATCCATAATGGAGATGGACCAATCTTAACATTCTTAACTACCCTTGCAACATATCTGCTGCAAAGATCGGTATCTTTAATTTTAACTTCTACATACTCTGCAACCTTTTCATCATTTCCTGTTTCTTTCACAACTGGAGGAACGAATTCTTTACGGAATGTTGCTGCAGCTTCTCTTGCAATTCCAATAACACCAAAGCAGTCTACACGATTTGAAGTAATCTCATATTCAAATGTAATATCGTTTAATCCCAACGCTTCAATAGCACTAGAACCAATCTTAATATTATCGTATTCCTTCATATCACTAAAAATATAGATTCCTTCTTCTGGTGCCTCTGGGTACATTTCTTTGGAAGAACCTAATTCTTCAATGGAGCACATCATACCATTTGACTCAATGCCTCTTAATTTACCCTTTTTAATTTTAATTCCACCAGGTGTCTTACTTCCGTCATGTCCGCCAGCAACACGTCCGCCGTCTAATACAACTGGAATTACGTCACCTTCTTTAACGTTCTTTGCTCCAGTTACGATTTGTACGCTCTCGCCCTCTTCTGTAGTCTGAACCTGGCATACAATTAATTTATCCGCATCTGGGTGTCTCTCTATTTTAAGAATCTTACCAACGATGATTTTCTCTAAATCAGCGTCTAGTCTTTCAAATCCTTCTACCTTAGTTCCAGTCAGGGTCATTGCGTCCGTATAATCCTGTGCTGTCACATCCAATTCTGGAACATAAGCCTTAATCCATGAAAGTGGTGTATTCATTCTTATTCTCCTTTCCCGCGCATAATGTGTTATGCGCTACCGTCTTCTAGAACTGCTTTAAGAATCTCATATCGTTCTCATACAGAAGTCTCATATCATCTATTTCATATTTGAGTAATGCGATACGCTCAAGACCTACTCCGAAAGCAAATCCTGTATACTCTTCTGGATCAATTCCGCTCATTTCAAGAACTCGTGGGTGAACCATACCACATCCTAAGATTTCAATCCAGCCAGAACCCTTACAGAAACGACATCCCTTTCCCCCACATTTGAAACAAGATACATCCACTTCAGCGCTAGGCTCTGTAAATGGGAAATGATGAGGTCTGAATTTAACCTTTGTCTCTTCTCCAAACAACTGCTTTGCAAATTCAGCTAAGGTTCCTTTTAAATCTGCAAATGTGATATTCTTATCGATTACTAATCCTTCAATCTGGTGGAAACTTGGAGAATGTGTCGCATCCACTTCATCAGAACGGAATACTCTACCTGGTGCAATCATACGGATTGGAAGTTTTCCCTGCTCCATTACATGTACCTGAACTGGAGAAGTCTGTGTACGAAGTAAGATATTGCTTGTAACATAGAAAGTATCTTGCTCATCTTTTGCTGGATGGTTCGCTGGAATATTAAGTGCTTCAAAGTTATAATAATCATACTCAATTTCTGGACCTTCTACTACTTCATAGCCCATACCAACGAAGATACGCTCTGCTTCCTCTAATGCAATCGTATTTGGATGACGATGACCAAGCATAGGCTTCTTTGCAGGAAGTGTAACGTCGATTGTCTCTGCCTTCATCTTTGCTTCACGAAGCACTTTTCCAAATGCTTCCTTCTTACTCTCTAGTGCTTCCTCCAAACTTTCTCTTGCTTCATTCACTAACTGACCAACTTTTGGACGATCTTCTGGTGCCACATCCTTCATTGATTTTAAAACAGAGGTCAATTCTCCCTTCTTACCTAAGAAATTCACTCTGATTTCATTCAATGCATCCAAGGTATCACTTGCATTAATTTGGCTGAGTGCTCTTTCCTTGATTTCCATCAATGTTTGATTCATAGTAATGCTCCTTTCTTTACACTTACTTCAATTCTTTACTTAGACAAAATTATTAATCATTTTTCAATTACTTCTAGGTTGGAATTTACCATGCGAATATATACTTCGCCTTCCGATCCCGCAGGATGAGTGCACATACCTCGGAGAGTTTTTATTTATAGGAAATTGCATAGCAATTTTCTATAAAATAAAAAAACTCCGTCCCCAAAACAGGGACGGAGTATAAAAGCTACCCGCGGTACCACCCTAATTCCTATAATAAAAACAAAAATTATCATAGGCACTTAAGTCATGCGTAACGTGCATATACGTCATATCCTACTAATGTTAACCCTGTGACTTTAATTTTGTGGAGGTTGATTAACAAATTCAAATATGCGGCTCCGGTGAGAAAATCAACTAAACTTTGAACTTAAGGAAGCTTTCAGCCGATGACTTCCTCTCTCTGATAGAAAAGTTTAATCTGGTTGCCTGTGGCAACACCTTCATAGCCTTTTTCTTATAGGGGTAATTCTATCAGTATATTTTTCTATTGTCAAGTGCTCAATTTTGTTTTACTATGGATATAATATAATATAATATCAAAAGCTGTTTAAAGCTAAGATCGGAGTTTGTGCAATGCTGTTTATTTCAATCGCAAGAGTCATTCGGGTATTTAGTCATAAACTAAGAGATGATTATATCAGTGCCTTTTCTGCGCAGGCAGCATTCTTTATCTTCATCTCCTTTTTCCCGTTTGCTATGTTTTTATTATCCATTATGCAATTCCTACCTTTTACAGAGAATGAGGTAATGAATGCTTGTAGAAGTGTTTTTCCTGCTGCAATTCAAGGCTTTGTAATCTCTATTATTACTGAGCTTTATGGAAAAGCTACCTCAACTGCAATATTATCTGTTACTTTGGTAGCAACACTTTGGTCCTCTTCCAAAGGTTTTTTAAGTATTATCCGCGGAATGAATGGGGTTTATGCCAATACTGAAACAAGAAATTATATTGTTATCCGTATTAAATCAGCGATTTATACACTTCTTTTTGCCTTTATGATTATTTTATTTCTTGTAATCTTTGTTTTTGGAAATCAGCTATATCTTTGGATTGTTAAGCGTTTTCCAGTATTAAAAGAATTCGCTTTAGTTATTATTAGTGTACGTACCATCGTAGGTCTTTGTTTACTGATTGTTTTCTTTTTATTTATGTTTATGGTGATACCTAACCGAAAAACAAAATTAATTAAGGAGCTTCCTGGTGCTATATTAGCGTCCTGCGGGTGGATGATTTTTTCTTATTTGTATTCTTTCTATATTGATAATATGAGTAATTACTCTTATACTTATGGCAGTCTTACTGCAATTGTTTTAGCCATGATATGGCTGTATACCTGTATGTACATGATGTTTATTGGTGCGGAAGTTAACTCAGTACTTTCAAATCCAACGGTACTTGCTGCACTTAAAAAACTGTTTAGCAAAAATTCGGTAGAGGAGTAAACATAATTCCCTAAATTTATGGTGTTAATATGGCTCTAACACAACATATTCTTGAATTTTAATATATTTTGAGCAGACCATTCTCTGCTCAATTTTTTTAATTTGACAAAATAACCTAAAAGGCATTCATTTATGTTCCATATAGCAGCATTATTTAAACCGTAGTTCCTGCTAGAAGTTCCTATTGAAACTCCAATTTATGCAAAACAAGGAAAAGTTCGCAAAGCGTACTTTTCCTTGTTTTAAAGTTACAATACAGTGTCTTTTCTACTCATAGATTACTTCCAGATTAGCATCCGTATAATAATGCTTTAGAATTTCCTCGTAGCTCTTACCTTGGTTAACCATTGTTTTCACGCCATTTTGTGACATTCCTGTTCCATGACCAAATCCACCACCGGTAAATGTAAATGCTGTCTTAGAATCCTTGCTGCCCTTATCAATAACAATGAATGCGCTTGGTAATAAAGACATTCCATTTACGGTACTACCATCTAATCTTACCACCTCTGTTGCAACAGGTGCTAATAATTTACGTATGTTCGTTTGATATCTTACTAGTATAGTATTCTCCGTACCCTTTATTAGCAACTCTTTTATTATTCCACTGGTTCCCCTTGTAATAACTTTCATATCTGTCACAGTTCCAATACTAGATACCGGAATACTTTTAAAGACTTTTCCTTCCACGATGGTTGCTCCTGGAATTTCAGTAGCATCATTTAAATCTTGTGAGGTTACATAGGTTAAGATTGATGTTTTATTACTGTTATAACAATTCAATATATTGCTGTTAATCTGTTTGCTTAATGTCCCCGTATCCATCGTTACGTTCCAGCGATACATTAAGAATCCGCTGTCATAGGTTGTCATAGGTTCCTCTTTTGTTGCTCCTTCCGCCATTACTGCAACCGTATCGTTTGCAAGGAAGTTTCGAAATACCTCTTCCTTCGAAAAATCTACCGTTATATTTTTTTCGGTTTGAAGATTCCCTGTCAAATATTTCGTTGGTTTTGCATCTTGCCAGACATCCTCAATACTTGCGGTGTGCCCACAAGAGGTTGAAAAATAGTAAGCTGTTATCACCTTCCCACCTTGCGTTAACACTTTCCCATAAGTATCTTTTACTGCAATAATAGAAGCATCACTTTCTGCCACATTATTGTATACTTGGCAGCTTACACTATCATCGACATGTGCACCGTAGGCACTATATTTATTAGCATAAAGCTGATTAAAGGCATAACTTCTTGCACAAACTGCTTGAACCTTTAAGGCCTCATTACCGTAACTTACCGGCATCTCACTCGGTACTACAGCATATAAGTATTCTTCAATACTAAGTTCGTTTATTACGATGAGTCCTTTTTCATTCGCCACGATCTCTATGGTTCCTCGATATCTTGGTACCCCTAGATTGCGCTTTACATTTAGGAGTGCCACTTTCCCATGTTCTTCTAATGGGGTAATCTTAATTCGGCCTTTGACTATAAGATTACTATCTTTCGATACGGTTATCTCCTCATCTTTTTCATAGCGTACACTCTCTTCTCCATTGTCAACGGTAAATGGACAATCAACCGTAAAGGAGACCGACTCATGATAAATACCTTGATAATTGCTTGTATTAATTAAAACTCGAATATTTTCTGCCTTGATTTGATCTCGAATTAATGCTGCACATATTTTTCCTTCTGAAACAACAAAGTCGGTAACACTATATCCTACTAAGATGTTATTGGTCTTTTCCATCTCCATCTCACCAAAAAGCTTGTATATTCGATAGTTTTCATCGAGTGGCAACACTCCATAACCTTCTACTTCAATCTCATTTTTCCCAATCACTAGAACTTTTCCTCTTATGACATCTGGTTTTATTGTTACCCCTGTAATCAATCCACCCGATAATGTGATATCTCCAACTTTCTCCGTAAAACTATCAGAAAGGGTAAGACTCGTTTCAAATGTTCTTGTCATTCCTGATAGAAAGATCTTTATTCCCTTATCTTTTCCCTCGATCATATAAACATTCTTTAAAACAACTGGCTTGTCTATCTGAGATTTCACATAAACTAGTTCATCAGAACAAGTTATTACAGAAAGAAATTTCCCTATGTATTTTTCAAAGTCTTCCTTACCTCGAAATGGTACTGCCTTTGTAGACGGTTCCTGCTCCGATTGGAATAAATCCTCATAGTTACGAAAATAAGCAGTATGATACTGATTCCCATCCTGCGCTAGTATAACATCTCCTGCTTCAGATAAGCTCCCAATAAAATAAAGTTCCCTAGAAGAAAGCTTCGTCTCTCCTTTTAACATCGAAATCATCGATTCGTAGGTAGTAAGAAACTCCGAAAGTAACAGTTCATCATTTTCTCTTACTGTAGAAAACCTCGCTGGAAATGTTTTCTTTAACTTATTGTAGTCCATTTGATAAAGGTCAGTTATTATAAACAGCATGTCTCGAAATTCACCACAAGTAATGTTCTCTGACAGCCTTGCTTTCTTATCCTCATTCGTTGCATTACTGACAAATCCTGCATTAATTGCAGCGTTTAAATACTCGCTATACTCATCTTTCGCTGAAACATCAGTATACTCACTTAGGAAAGATAATCCTTTCCTTCCTTCCGAGTCATAGAAAAGATAACTAAAGAGACGAATCGCTTCTGCACGGGTAATGCGCTCCCCATATATTGTTTTAGACTGCTCTCCGCTATCCTTATCCCCTACTCCTCCCAGAATATTACGAAATAAAAGTATGATAAATATAACAACACAAATCCCTGCTAATATCAGCTTTTTTATCCATTCCTTTTTCTGCATTCTATCCCCCATTCTGGCACAAGCTTTATGCATATTTGAAGTCTTCGCCAATACAAGAAAAAAGTACACTTTGCGAACTTTTTCTTGCCATGAACTAGTAAAATCACGCTTCGCGAACTTCCCCTTGCCATGAATAATATGGCACAAAAATGATGTTTGAGTATTTTTCCTTATAGCTTGTATTACCTTATAAGCTAATATATTAAGAACAGAATTAGAATATACATCAAAGTTTCTAGTACTACTTTCCCTATGTAAACCCATTTAATAAACAAGAAAAAGTACACTTTGCGAACTTTTCCTTGTCATATACATAAAAAGAAAGGAGCTGTTGTCATGGTATCTATTTAAAGCGAATAAATACTTACAACAGCTCCCTTTTCTTATTAACATGTGAATTAGCTTACCAATTCATCTTGTCTATCAAAATTAATCGATTGATACGCACATTGCCTTTTTCACTTTAGCAACTGTTTCCTCTCCGATTTTATTTGCCTTTTCACTACCGGCCATTATAATCTCTTTTACTTCTGATCTATGTGCTTCATAATAAGCACGTCTATCACGAAATGGATCAAGCAGCTCATTAAGCTTTTCAGCCAAACGCTTCTTACAAGCAACACAACCGATCGTAGCTGTACGACATCTATTGCAGACATCCTCATGTTCAGTAGGATTAAATACCTTATGATATGCTTGGACTACACAGATTTCTGGATTTCCTGGATCTTTTAACGTAATACGATTTGGATCAGTAACAGCATTTCTTACTTTCTCACTTACAGTTTTCGCATCATCGGAAAGGTAAATTGCATTTCCAAGACTCTTACCCATCTTTGCATTTCCATCTAATCCAACCAATCTTGAGCAAGAGCTAAGTTTCGCTTTTGGCTCATGTAATGTCTCGCCGTATAAATCATTAAAACGACGAACAATCTTTCTTGTCATCTCCATATGAGGGAGCTGATCTTCTCCTACAGGAACTAAATCTGCATTACAGAACGTGATATCTGCTGACTGACTTACAGGATATCCAAGGAATCCATACGTTAAATCTTCGTATCCATAATTAGCAGCTTCTGTTTTAATTGTTGGGTTGTGGCGAAGTACATTGACCGATACAAACATAGAATAAAATATAGTTAATTCTGCAATCGCTTTGATCTGGGATTGTTGAAATATTGTAACCTTATTTGGATCAAGGCCAACTGATAAGTTATCCATCGCAACATCGTAAATACTAGCATTAATTAGCTCCGGTCTTTCAAAATGTGTTGTTAAAGCTTGTATATCCGCTAATAAAATAAAAGTATCGTATTCATCTTGCAACTCAACACGTTGGGAAAGACTTCCCACATAATGTCCAAGATGAAGTTTACCTGTCGTACGGTCACCAGTTAAAATTCTCTTCTTTGCTTCACTCATGATTTTCCATCCTCTCAAAAATACAATTTACATTTTTAGGTGATTAAATAAAAAGATAAAAAAAGCTCCTGCCCCTGCTATTTCAGGGACAAAAGCCTAAACTTCTGCGGTACCACCCAGATTGGTGCAAAAGCACCCTCTCTATCTGCAACGTTTTTCATTGCAGTCCCATTAATAACGGCCGGGGTTCCGTCAACATCTACTTCCTTACGGTTTCAAGTTGCCCTCACAAGTCCATTCCATAAGTTCTCGTTACTGTATTCCCACCTACAACAGCTCTCTGAAAACTCCTTACTTATGTACTCCTCTTGATCATCGGTTTATCTTTTATTTGTAGTATATCTTTTGTATTTTCATTTGTCAAGCTAGCGTAATTACTATAAACAAAATTTGCGTAATTACTATAAACAAAATTTGCTCGTATTTACTAAAACCAAATTATGAGTATTTATATAAAAAGAGTGTTTGTCATAAACAATAAGATTTCCTATGCAATCACATCACTCATGGAATAAAGCCCTGGACCTTTACCCGCTAAATACTTTGCGGCTGTAATAGCCCCCTTGGCAAAGATTGCTTTGGAATAAGCAGTATGCTTAAATTCGATCACTTCATCCGTACCTGCAAAGATTACTTCATGCTCACCAACGATATTACCGCCACGAACTGCACTGATACCAATCTCTTTTATATCACGCTTCTCACGTACCTTGGAACGGTCATACATGTAATGATATTCATTATTCAAAGCCTCATTGATCGCATCTGCAAGTGCAAGAGCTGTTCCGCTAGGTGCATCCACTTTTTGATTATGATGCTTTTCAATAATTTCAATATCAAAGTCTGCTTTCGCAAGTACATTCGCTGCAACACTAACTAGTTTTAGTAGCGTATTTACACCCAATGACATATTGGCAGAGCGAAGGATTGCAACTTCTTTCGAGGCTTCTTCGATTTTCTTAAGATCCTCCTCTGTGTAACCTGTTGTACATAGTACTAAAGGAAGATTTCGTTTTTTAGAAACTCGAAGTAGCACCTCTAAGCTCTTAGGAGATGAAAAATCAATGACTGCATCTGCTGCAACCGTACACTCTTCTAGATTTTTAAATACCGGATATGGATTTCTTCCATCATCAAAAACATCCACACCAGCAACAATCTTTGCATTCTCATCCTGCGCAACTAAATTACTGATTACCTGTCCCATCCTTCCGTTACAGCCAACCATTATTATCTCTGTCATGACTTCACCTTTCCTTTGCCTTTTTATCTGTATTAGCAGGGAATTGATTTAACAATTCCCTGCATATTATTCTTTCATAGAAAGATTCTTCTATACCAAAAATCTTTATAATTTTTCTTCTATTGTATTTTAAATTATATTAAACCAACTTTTTTCATTTCATCAGCAAGAATCTTTGCATGAGCATCTTCCATCTCGGTTAATGGACTTCTTAAAGGACCCACTTCAAAGCCCATAAGATTAAGCGCTTTCTTCACCGGTATCGGATTTACCTCGCTAAATAATGCATTGATTACTGGTAAATACTCTAACTGAAGATCTAAGCTGCCTTTCGTATCCCCTTCAAGAAATTTTGCCACAATATCATGTGTTTGTCTAGGTGCAATATTAGATAATACAGAAACAACTCCAAGTCCTCCTAAGGACATTACTGGTACAATAGAATCATCACATCCAGAATAAATATCTAACTTTCCTTCACATGTATGCGCAAGTTCTGCAACCTGAGCGATATTACTCGAAGCTTCCTTCATAGCAACAATATTATCTACCGTATTAACTAAAGTAGCAGCCGTCCCTGGTAGGATATTGCAACCCGTTCTTGAAGGAACATTATATAACATAACAGGTAGATCAATAGACTTAGCAATCGCAGTAAAATGCTCGATTAATCCTTTTTGAGTTGCCTTATTATAATAAGGAGTTACTAAAAGTACTGCATCTGCACCTGCAACCTGTGCTTCCTTTGATAAGTATATCGCTGTTTCTGTACAATTTGATCCAGTTCCAGCAATCACTGGTACTCTTTTCTTTGTGTATTCAATTGCAAAACGAATACACTCGATATGTTCTTCATGTGTCAAGGTAGATGATTCTCCTGTTGTACCACATATTATTATACTATCAGTTCCATTGTTAATTTGAAAATCAATAAGTTCACCTAGCTTTTCGTAATTAACCTCTCTGTTTTCCTTAAATGGTGTAACAATAGCCACACCAGCACCAGTAAAAATCGCCATAATAGCACCTCCATGGAATAAATTGGCATAAAAAAAGCCGACGCGGAGTCGACACTAAAGAATTCTACTGCATTACCAAGTGATACCCTAACGCTTTCTAAATAGGATATGATTGATTCATTCTTTAGGTAGCTCTCCATCAATAACTTGATGACAGTCCCATGATTCTTCATCATACGACCAGCCTTACATACTCAGGATATCTAAAGCTTCGGCATCTCATCCTTTCAACAAATCCTCATCTATGCCTGACATATCCGATTGTTTACTGATAATTGATGCACCTCTACCAATTGTTGTTCAATTGTAAGGTAATATTATCATCACAATCTCTTAATGTCAACCCAATCTAACACATATTTCTAAATTCTGCGCTATGCTCCATTCATTCCATCTTTATAATTATTATATTCGTACATAAAAAAAGGGTGTTGCTTCTAACACCCTTCTTTTTATTATGTTATATATGGAAAGCAGTGTCCCTTCTTGCAATTCGTATGCAAAAAGGCATTCATTATTCTTCCTCGCTATTTACATACTCTAGTTTACTTACAGAAACTTCATATGCTACTCTCTTCTCAAAATCAATTTCACCAGTCTTCTTCTGATACTCACGACTTTGTATTCTGCCCCATACCTGAATATGTCCGCCAACTTCGAAGCTTTCTGCAAATCTAGCATTTCTTCCCCAACAAATGCATGGAATGTAATCCGACTTACCATATGGACGATTCACAGCAAGTAAGATATCCGCAATTTCTCTTCCAAGTGGTGTCTTTCGATATACTGGTGGTTTGCATACAAAACCATCTAAGAAAATGTAGTTTGGCTTTGCTTCGGATTCTTCATCGGTCACTTTAATCTCTCTAGCAAATACAGAAAGTACTAACCGATTCTTACTGTCTTCATGACGATTATAGGAACGGAATTGTCCGCTAACTTCAACGAACTTTCCCTTATAATTTCCTTTCACATCAATCAGACGTTCTGATACCATTACAGGTATCATATCAAATGAGTTACTTAATCTTCCAACAAGTACCTCCAATAAATAGAAGCCTTCTCCAAAGACTTCATGGCTAAAAGTAAATTCACTGATTACCTCGCCTGCAACACTTACTTGATTGTTATCAAATACTTTATCTGTCATGCTGTATGACTCCCTTCTCTTCTTCTGGTTCGTTCAGATTTTCTCTACAACTAATTTGTATTCTATCTGTCTTCATTATATAAGGAAAATATTTACAAATCAATCATTTTTGGTATTCAATTTCTGACATAATTCTTGTCAAAAGTACTCTTAACCTGTTTCACGATACCCTTTTCCTCATAATTTCTGTTCTTTTGTGTTGCTACATCAGTTCTTGCAGTAACTAACGTAGTTAAAACACAACTTCTTTATAGTATTCCTATCCGTGCAGAAATACCTTGAAAACTTTGGTTGCTTTGGAAATGTTTTACTTGTGAATTTTTACTAATTATACCCTAGAATTACAACGAAAACAAGTTATTTTTTTGTTAAGATTTGTCGAATTCTGTTTATATATAAGTAATAATACCTAGATGAAAATATTTATCATTTCAAGTTAGGTAAATATATCACAATACTCTATATATTGGGCATTTTACCATTGTAAAATTACCATTACTTTATGTTAGTTATGTGGATAAAGGTCGTAAAATATACTTATACTTTTAAATAAATCTATCTTTATCACAATCTATTTATAAAAAATTTCTTCCTATTTAAATGATTTTAAATTTATAACCATATACACTTCTCAATCAAAGCTCACACTTCGCTTGAGAAGCACGCTTTTCTTAAGAAGTAGGGGACTTCCCTTATGAGTTAAACCGTAAAAAGAATAGCCCAATTTCTCATGATAATTGAAAAAATATCCTAATTTAACAGAACTCGCATAACCTACCATGAAGTAAAAACAAGAATTTTCTTGTAAATTCATGAAAATATGTTACAATACAAAAGTTGAACAGTGAACGATTAAATGATGGACCATTAAAGAAAGAAGGTTTCAAATGAATACGAAACGTGAAAATGTAAGAAATATCGCAATTATTGCCCATGTCGATCATGGTAAAACTACGCTCGTAGACGAGCTTCTAAAACAGAGCGGTGTATTCCGTAGCAATCAAGTTGTAGAAGATCGTGTTATGGACTCCGGTGACATAGAAAAAGAACGTGGTATTACTATCCTAGCGAAAAACACGGCTGTTACTTATAAAGATACAAAAATTAATATCATTGATACTCCTGGCCATGCGGACTTTGGTGGCGAGGTAGAACGTGTTCTTAAGATGGTAAATGGTGTTGTACTTGTAGTCGACGCCTTTGAAGGTGCCATGCCACAAACGAAATTCGTTCTTAAAAAGGCATTAGAACTTAGCTTACCAGTTATCGTGTGTATTAATAAAATTGACCGCCCAGAAGCTAGACCAACCGAAGTTATTGATGAAGTGTTAGAACTCTTCATTGACCTAGATGCTAGCGAAGAACAGCTTGACTGTCCATTTATCTTCGCTTCTGCAAAATCAGGAATCGCAATTCTTGAATTAGATCATACTCCAAAGAATATGGAGCCACTTTTTGAGACTATCCTTGAATACATCCCTGCCCCAGAAGGTGATCCAGATGCAGGTACTCAAGTACTCATTAGTACCATCGACTATAACGAATACGTAGGTCGTATTGGTGTAGGTAAAGTTGATAATGGCGTACTCCGTGTAAATCAAGATGTTGTTATTGTAAATGAGCATGATCCAGACAAGTTTAAAAAGGTTAAAATAAATAAGCTTTATGAATTTGAAGGTTTGAAAAAGGTAGAAGTAAACGAAGCAACTGTAGGTTCTATCGTTGCTGTCTCCGGTATCTCAGACATTCATATTGGAGATACCATCTGTTCTACTGACAATGTGAACCCAATCCCTTTCCAAAAGATTTCTGAGCCAACCATTGCAATGCACTTTATCGTAAATGATAGCCCTCTTGCTGGACAAGAAGGTAAGTTTGTAACATCAAGACACTTAAGAGAACGTCTCTTCCGTGAATTAAATACTGACGTCAGCCTTCGTGTAGAAGAAACCGATACCACAGAAAGCTATAAAGTATCTGGCCGTGGTGAGCTTCACTTATCCGTATTAATTGAGAACATGCGCCGTGAAGGCTTTGAGTTTGCTGTTAGTAAAGCTGAAGTATTATATCGTCATGATGAAGCTGGTAAAAAGCTTGAGCCAATGGAAAGAGCATACCTTGACGTTCCAGAAGAATTCTCCGGTACAGTTATCGAAAAATTAAGCCAGAGAAAAGGTGAACTCATTGGTATGTCATCTGCAAACGGTGGATACACTCGTCTAGAGTTTTCTATCCCTGCAAGAGGCTTAATTGGATACCGTGGAGAGTTCATGACCGATACGAAGGGAAATGGTATCATCAACACATCATTTGACGGTTACGGCCCTTATAAGGGAGATATCCAGTATCGTAAACAAGGTAGCTTGATTGCTTTTGAATCTGGTGAAGCGATTACTTATGGTTTATTCAATGCACAAGAGCGTGGTTCCTTATTCATCGGACCAGGCGAGAAGGTATATTCCGGAATGGTAATTGGACAGAACGGTAAAGCTGAAGATATCGAGATTAATGTATGTAAGAGAAAACAGCTTAGTAACACTCGTTCCTCCAGTGCAGATGAGGCACTCCGCCTTACAACACCTAGAGTATTAAGCTTAGAGCAAGCGTTAGAATTTATCGATACCGATGAGTTATTAGAGGTTACTCCAAAGAGCTTAAGAATTAGAAAGAAGATTCTTGATCCTACGATGAGAAAGAGAGCAAGTAGAAATTAATTATAAGAATCCCAAACTCCTTAACCCTAAGAAGTTTGGGGTTTTCTTATGCAAATGATGATTATACCGTCATTAACTCATATACAATTTTACTGCACTTAATAAGTTCAGAAACTAAAGTATACTCCTCTGTAGAATGCACCTTGTTCATTCCAGATGCTATGACAATTCCAGTGATTCCATGGCGAATGAAATTATTATTATCACTTCCTCCAAAGGTCTTTATATATTTAGTCGGAATTTCTAGCTTATTGCATGCTTTTTCATATTTTATAACGACAGGATTGGTTTTGTCTATTTCATATGCGATACAACCAAAGGATGTCTTAAATTCGCACTCTGCACCGTATTTTTCCGCAGTAGCTTTAAAAATACCTTGAATTTTATCTACTTCAAGTACTGCTTTATCGTGATTTAAACTTCTCGCTTCTCCTTCGATGATGCAACCTTCTGATACAATATTTTTTGCCAAACCGCCAGAAATTGTACCTATGTTTACTGTTGTAATCTCATCAATGCGCCCTTGTTTTACCTGCCCTATAGCATCTGCTACTGCAGCAATTGCATTTATCCCATTCTCCGGAGCAAAACCTGCGTGAGCTGCCTTTCCAATCATCTTAGCGGTAAAAGAAACAAGAGTCGGTGCACTTAGCGCTGCTGTCCCAACTTCTCCGGTTAAATCAAGGACATAGGCCTCCTTGGCACGAATTAAGGAATAGTCGAGGACCTCACTTCCTAATATATAGACTTCCTCCGCTATCGCAAATAAAACCTCAATACTTCGATGAGGAACCCCTTGTTCCTTTATTTTTCTTATCGCTTCTAGGATAGCGACGATGCCGGAAATATCATCCGCTCCAAGCACCGTAGTACCATCGCTGGTGATTCTCCCATCCTCATGAACTACTGCTTTTTTATTCCTTGAAGGTTCTACCGTATCCATATGAGCGGAAAAAAGAATAGGATCTCCCGGCAATTCTCCTTGTAAAAAACCATAGATATTACCGCAGTTTCCGTTATAACAATCCCCCGCCTTATCTTCCCTAACCTCAAATCCTAGTTCCACAAGATAAGCTTTTAGCTGATCTGCTATTTCCCGTTCCCCAAATGAGGGAGAGTCAATCTCAACTAATTTACAAAATTCCTTTACGATACGTTCTTCCATCATATCATCTATACCCCCCTTACATTGTTTTATTATTTTTTGTTTTATTATTTTTTGTTTTATTGTTTTGTTTTATTGTTTTATCAATCCTTAATCTTGTTATACCTTAATCTTGTTATTCCGTAATCCCAATGATATCTTTAACCACTTCACCTGCAATAATGAGTCCTGCTACCGATGGTACAAAGGAGGTACTTCCAGGGATTGCTCTTCTTTGGGTACACTTTCTCTCTGCTCCAGGAGGGCAGATACATCCAGTTTTACAACTAAGTGCCATATCAGAAAGAGGCTGTCTAACAGGCTCCTTTGAATATACCACCTTTAACTTTTTAATCCCCCTAGTCTTTAACTCCTTACGCATTACCTTTGCAAGCGGACATACTGATGTTTTATAAATATCGGTAACCTCGAACCTGGTAGGGTCTAATTTATTCCCTGCACCCATGCAACTTATGATTCTTGTATTTGCTTGATTGGCACGTAAAACTAGTTCAATTTTTGCAGTAACAGTATCAACAGCATCCACAACATAAGTATACTCGCTAAAATCAAAATTGCCAGCATTTTCTGGCATAAAAAAGCACTGATGCGTATTCACAATAGCATTCGGATTTATCTCAAGAATTCTTTCCTTCATTACATCCACTTTGTACTTTCCAACGGTCTTTCTTGTTGCTATCAACTGTCTGTTTATATTCGTTAGACAAACTTTATCATCATCGAATATATCAAAAGTACCAACACCGCTTCGCGCAAGTGCTTCCACTGTATAACTACCAACACCACCAATCCCAAATACCGCAACTCTCGCTTTTGATAACTTTTCCATTCCTTCTGTGCCTAATAACAGCTCTGATCTTGAAAATTGATTTAACATAAAACTCCTCTTTCTTAACTAAATTCTAATCATTCCTATATAATTAATATGGATTAGTATAGGTATTTTCTAATATAAAGTCAACTCATTTTTCATAATCATACATTGACACACATTTTTCAGAATCATGATTGGCACCATTTTTCATAATCATAGATTGACACTTATTTTTCATGATCATAGATTGACACTCATTTTTCATGATCATAGATTGATTTTTCTCTCTGATTATCCTCCTATGATAGGAGACTACACACATGAGATGTAACTAAAAAGCAGTTCACGAACAAAATAATTCTTAATTCGTGAACTGCTTTCCTTATGTATTTCATAACTTACCTTGCTATGTTATATCTCTTTATATATATTCACAGAAAATACGTCTTTTCCAATTGCCTGAATAAGCCTCTGCTGTAGATACTTTGGAAAATCTTGATAGCGTTTTATTTGGAATTGACCAAACATCCTACCGTATACATTTCTTAAATAGTCTTTCGTTAAGATTTTGCTTTTAAGCCCTTCTAATAATTCCTCCGTAGCCTTTCTCTCCACTGAAGCGATGGCCAAAAAAGCTTTATTCCCATACCAACCACAGGCATTGTGGACACAATCTATAATGTCTTTATCATTTCTACTTAACTTATCAGGGTTCATTTCAATTGTACGAATCCCTTGCTTCTTTAGAGCCTCATAGAGGTTTAAATAAGGCATCTGATTGTAAGTCAGCTGTGCATCTTCTTCAAATATCTCTTCTCCCAAAAAAACTAGAGAAAGTATTTGAGAGTAGAACAATATATATTGAATCTGCCTTGCATTTATTTCAGCATTTGCCTGATTAATAATATATTGTGTTGCTACATGAAGCTTCGAACGCATCATAGCCTCCAATACTGCTCTTTTGCTTTTCTTGAAAGCAACATTGGTAATTTTACTTTGGTTCTCCATAAGAATACGATAATAGTACATTGGGCTTTCTGCAATCTCTTGTAACTTTTCTGTATATTCGGAAGTTGGAATATCTCCTTCCAGATAGCGAATTACTGTGGTCTCTCCCCACCCCAATAACTTCGCCAATGGTTTTTTCCCTATGTTGTACATCTCCAAAATCTCTCGAATTTGGTTTACGCTGATGATTTTTTCGTTTAATGACTTTTCCATTACATCCACGCTCATATTAACCCCTTCCCTTTAAATTGGTACCCCTCTTAGACATATCCATTCTTTTGAGTCTGATGTATTTTGGTTCATATTTCTAACTTTAGTATTTTCTGAAATCGTTAATACCAGAAACTATTATTTTAATACCGCGTGTAATTCGTTCAAACATTCCAAGTCGATAAAGACTAACTAGTACCATTCCTATTGGAATTCCAAATATCATACCGCCAATTCCATATAGTTTATATCCAATAAACATAAAGAGGAGGGTCTGAAAAGGATTGATTCCAATGCTATCTCCTACCATTTTAGGTTGCAATACCTGCTTAATGATTTGGCAAGCAAGATATAGTACTAATATAACTATGGCCTCTACATAATTTTCATTTATAAATGAAATTACTGCCCATGGCCAGAATACTAGTCCTGTTCCAAGTACCGGCAAAAAGTCGATGACTGCTATAGTAAGTGCTAGTAAAATTGAATAGTTTATTCCCATAAACTCAAATGTTATAAACATTACCACCGTAAGTATAATCATAATTTTAAACTGGGCTTTAAAATAGCCCCCAACTGCTGTTTTAAAATTATCACTAATGATACGGTTAAATCGTTTTATAGATTCCGGTAAAATCTTGTTCGCAGCTGCAATTATCTTATCGCGGTCCACAATAAAAAAGTAAGTAGCCAATATTGTAATTATCATCATAAATACCGTATTGGTAAAAGTCGAGACAACCCCGCCAGCCTTTATGACGCTGGTTAAATCCACACCGCTTAATAGCTTGTCTAACGATCCTTGTGCACTAGTATTTAGATTATCTAAGAACGTCTTCAAGCCTTGTGGAAGTGCTTCATACAAGCTTGCAAACTTAGTAGAAATACCCTCTATGGATTCGGCGATTTGCTGTGCAATATTTGGTAAATCAGTAATTAGACTATAGATCTCACGAAATAGTATTGATAAAACCAAATAGAGCAAGCCAAATATTAGAGCCAATACTAGTATAATGATAATGGCAGAACCATGCTTTCTTGCTATCTTTATTCTTTTTTCCATAAACTTAACAAGTGGATTAGCAATTAGTGATAGAATATAAGCGACTACAAACGGAAGAAAGAACGCTAATAACTTTGGTCCAACAAACAGTAGGAGTACTCCTAACAGTATTGTTAATAATAGGTTTACAATTATTTTAATATAAATGACCCAATTTTTCTGCACTTTTTCACCTCTAATACGTTGGTCTGAAGTCAGTATAGCAAATTTTGTAAACTTTTACAATATCAAGCCAACATAATTCTATAATTTTCGTTCATTTTCGTTACAATAAATCGTTGTTCTATGTGAATTTTGCATATTTCGCAAGAGTATTTTTTTTACATTCACTTTACTGTGATTATTTAGTCACGAATATTACTATCTTTAAATAAAAAAGTTTCTTAAATCCCGAAAGTTTAGCTCTCCACTCGTCCCTTTATCCATAACGTAGAAAAGAATATAACTGCTGAAATAATTACGATCATTGGCCCAGTTGCTAAGTTTAAGTAATAACTTAAGATTAGCCCCAAGATACCGGAAAATACTGATATAATAACACTAAACAGGTGGTATTCTCTCATATTTGAAGAGATATTTCTTGAGGATGCAGCAGGTAAAATTAACAATGCATTGAGAATTAGTAACCCCACCCACTTAATAGATAGCATGACAATTAGAGCAATCAATACCGCAAATAAATTCTCAATTACACTAATATTTACTCCTTTGCTCCTTGCTAGGCTTGAATTCAAGCTTAAGGAATGCAACTTATTAAAACATGTTGCAAAAAATACAAGTGTAACAGCAAAAATGATTACTAATAACCCTATTTCATTCGGCGTAATACTCAATACATCCCCAACAAATAAGGAGGAGTATTTTGAAAAATTACCACCACTAGATAATATGACTAGACCAATCGCTGTACTAGTGGAGGAAAACACTGAAATTATAGTATCCGTAGACGCAGTGTTATTTCTCTTTATAAAATTAAGTAACAAAGCAAATACTACCGCAAATGCAATGGTAGAAATGTTCGTATCCCCTATTCCAAGTATTACACCAATCGCCATTCCTGTAAATACAGAATGACCTAATGCATCCGAGAAAAACGCTAATTTGTTATTTACGATCATCGTTCCTAACATACCAAATAACGGTGTGATTACTAAAACCGCTAATAATGCATTTTTCATAAAATTATAGGAAATAAAATCGAACGGAAGCACTGCTTCCATTAAATGATAAATTGTATCCATGGTTTCTTACCCTTTCCATGATTTCGAATAGAAACTTATAATGACTAAGCTCCAAACACCTCTTTAAATTCTTTACTTGATAAAACCTCTTTTGGTGTTCCCTCTTTTAAGATATGCTTATCCAATAGAATTACATGATCAGCATATTTCTCTACAAATTTTAGATCATGGGAAACTAAGATAAATGCACAGTCGTAGTTGTTTTTAAGCATTTCAATATTTCTATAAAAGAGTTCCATACCGTTTCGATCAATTCCAGATACCGGTTCATCAAGTAATAGTAAGTTTGGCGTTGGGGTACATGCGATGGATAACATTACTCTTTGTAATTCTCCACCAGATAAATCGCAAACTCTCTTATCAATTAAGTCCTGAGCCTCAAAAAAACGTAGTTTTTCTTTGATATCCTCATATAGACGTTTTTTTCTTGGTAAAAATACAGGACGACTATCAATTAATCCTGCAAACATATCATATACACTGGTTGGTGTATTTTTCTCCACATTTAGAGATTGTGGAACGTACCCTACCGTCATCTTTGGAAGAGTATTATTCTTCATATCTTTAAATTCTATGGTTCCCTCATGCTTTAGTTCGCCAAGAATAGCTTTTATCAACGTCGATTTTCCGGCGCCATTTTTCCCGATGATGACTGTTAATTTGCCACAATGGATATGCAAATTAATATGTTCAATAATCGTTGTCTTTCCTATTGTAACACCAATATCATTCATTCGAATACAATGACGACCACAGGCTCCTTTTGAGCAGGATTCATGCTGGTTCATACAAGAAGAACAGATAAGCTCAATCTGAGATTTATCCTTCTTTATATTAGGCGATGATTTTTGTTGTTCCATACCTTTCCTCAATTCTGGCGTCCTTAACGCCTGTCTATAACAATGGAATATTTAATAGCAATCACTTGCTCTTTACTGCAAAAGCTTCTTTTAATATCTCAATATTCTTTTTCATTCCCTTAATATACGAATTCTTATCAAGTCCCCCTGTTACCAAGGAGTCCATCACATAAGCCGTTGCATTGGTTTCTGCCTCGATTCGCTCTGCAATTGTATGCTCGTACTGCTCTTCTGTAAATAGAAATGAGATATCATGAAGTTTTATTTCTTCCACTACTTCTGCAATCTCACCAGCACTCAGCGCTGTTTCACCATCGGTATTGACTGCATGTACCACTTCCATTCCTAGCTCTTCCGCTAAATAGGCAAAAGAATCATGGAAAATAATGATTTCAGCACCTGATGTAATCTCTTTTAAGGATTCTAACTCTATTTTTAATGATTCAAGTTTCTCTAAATACTTTTCTTCATTCTTACGATACATTCCTTCATGCAAAGGATCAATTTTACAAAGTCCATCCGTGATTGTTTGTATCTGTTTCATATAACGCTCTACATTAAGCCATACATGTCCATTAATGTCACTGTGGTTATGAACATGTGAGCTCTCTTGTTGATTGCTCTCCTCCTCATGGTTATGCTCATGAGTACTACCAGTCAAGAATTCCATACCAGCACTAGAATCAATCACCTGAATTCCTTCCTGTTGATCTAGTACACTCTCCATGAATTCTTCCATCTCACCGCCATTTAATATAACCACC
The DNA here is from genome assembly GCF_000018685.1 of Lachnoclostridium phytofermentans ISDg. Lineage (NCBI taxonomy): Bacteria > Bacillati > Bacillota > Clostridia > Lachnospirales > Lachnospiraceae > Lachnoclostridium > Lachnoclostridium phytofermentans. The sequence continues at coordinate 4,305,539 of NC_010001.1, forward strand.
TGCGCTCCCGACAACGTTCTCATATCCTTTGTCGTTAGCTGATAATCATGAACACAGCCAGTTTGGTTCTCTGTTAAGTTCATCACCTGTACTCCATCGATTCCATCGGCTATATTAAGGGCAGCAATATACATCGGATAAAAGGAGGTGACTATCGTAAGCCCCTCCCCCTTATACTGCTTATTTTCCCCATTAATTTTTATCGCTCCGTAGCTACCTAGTGATAATAAAAGCATCACTGATAGTAAATAAATTAATTTTCTTTTCATTCCAGCCTACATTCTAGTGCATTCGCACATATCTAATTCAATTGTAACCTAATTTTCTAACTTGCAAACTAATTCCATTTTAGTCATTTTTCTTATAAACTAATTCCCTTGTAAATTTATTCCCTTATAAACTCATTTTCTTACAGACTATTTTCTTGCGAAATAGCTTATTCTCTTCCTAAATAATAAGCTATAACAAACCCTATTGCAAATGTTAAAACACTTACGATAACACTTGCTACCGTAATCACTCCCAAACCAATCCCCATATATATGGCAAATGGTGAGGCAGTTACTAAACCAAGTATAGCATAGTAGGTTCTTTTTTCATAACGAGAAAGTAAAAATTCTATAATTTTTGCAATAGCAAAAATACCGACAAGTACTCCAATTCCAAATGGAGCAAGGATTGCAACATTATGAAGTATCGTATTAAAATCCCATGGTGACAATGCTCTGATAGTTGAATTTATAGTTTCAATGATTGGATTATAATATCCTAAGATTAAGAGTACCATAGATCCACTCACACCTGGAATTACCATAGTTGCTGATGCGATAACGCCTATGATAAATAGTTTCACCATCTGAAATACAGATACCGTTAAAGTAATCTTTGCTTCCTTACCACTTCCAAAAACCTGTAGAACTATGATTAGAGCAAAAAATGCTAAAAATAATACTATATCTAATACATCAAACCTACGCCCCTCACTTTTTCCTCCAGCTGAAGGTTTTTTCACTTTACTTATAAGGATTGGAACACCACCTAAGATGAGCCCTACAAATAGTGAACTAGTTTGTAAAGGGTAATTTTCAAAAAAGGTCTCAATAAAATAGGATAGTCCTATAATTGCTGCTGCCATTCCAATCGCATATGGAAACAAGGTTATTACACTTTTCTTAAATTGTTTAAAAAGGTTTGTGATGGAACCAATGATCTTGTCATAGATTCCCATCGATACAGCCATGGTTCCTCCGCTCACGCCTGGAATGATATTGGCTATGCCGATTAATATACCGCATAGTATGTCTTTTATGAATCTCATAGTGGTATCCTTTCTTGGTTGTGTTATTTTATAAAAACTAAAGCATATTTAAGCTGATCTGTTATTAACTTTTTCTCACTCTCCATCTTACCTCTACATCAGTCTAATAATTTTATCTCTTGTAGAATAATATCCCATAACTCATTAAGTATAACACAGTCCAATTTTCGTTGTAAATGAGTTTAATTTATTTCTAATAAAAACAACCATTTTTCTAATTATGATATACTATTTCGTGTTATATACTAAAACTTTGTAGATGTAGATTAACTTACTACAAAATATAGATTTTTCTAGGTATAATGTAAGCACTCAATAAAAGAGTGGCGAGTAAAAATAAGGACCGGCTATAAAGCCGATCCTTGAGTCATTTACCACATTCAGCTTTCACATTTTCTAGCCAAGTCAATGCATCTAGTTCTTCTGGATGATTACGTCAGTCCGTATCAGACATATATAAGGCAGATATTCCAGATATGTATATATATTAAGAACACCTTACTTTTGTAGTATCGATTACACTATATACTGCAGCTGATGCAAAAGCTCCCTTTGGATTTATACCATCCACGCCCAAAAGGAGACAGTTTCGATTGTATTTTAGTATTGACGATGTTTCATCGGTCCTTCATTTTCGTTTAGTTCCATGATACACACAAGCCTACTCTATGTAGCCTTTTCCTTTGTGCTAAGCACCATGACTTTAGCCACAGCAACCCAAAAGTTGTTTGAAGCTTATACCTGGTTCATGAGGCCCACCCTCATCTTATATAAATCATGCACTATTTTCAGTGCCTCAGGACACACTTGAACACTTTACATATCACCCTCTAGCCTTGCTGGTTTAACTTCCTTATCAACAAAAAACCAAGGTCTTCGCCTGCTTCATTGACTATATTATATGATTGCAGATCACTACTGTGAATTTATCGTATATTTCTTTAAACTCCTCTGAGGTTGCATCATTATATGTAAATGAATTACTCGTAGCACCTATAATATCTATTAAGGTACCTTCTTACAATTTGATTTGTTCTATCGTTTTTTTTCTCTCTTCTTAGTTAGTTAAATAATGATTTATAGAACAATAAAATAACTCTACATCTAGCATTTAGTGGGATTACAATGAGTTCTACCAAAACTTGACATAGAGTTTACCTTTATAATATTGTAATGCTTATTTATTTTTAAATATACTAATATTAATTAATTTATGTGCTATCTTTTGTGATGGCTTTTCAATAAACTTATAAATAAGAAACGAGACAATAAAACAGATTGTGCACGAAATTAGAAATGAATACTTAAATGGTATTCCATTTTTATGCAATATATTTAGTACTAAAGTTCCTACTGGTAGATGAATAAGGTATAAAGAGTAACTTATGTCGCCTAAAAAAGTAGTAATTTTATATTTCTTGTTATAAAATATCTTGAAAATAAAAAATACTATTATAGCCATTATAATCGTATAAATAATGTGTGATGATTCATTAAATAGACTGTTCGGATATAAATAATCATAAAATAATATATAACAAAACAGACTTACAATTCCTAAAATTATCGATTCAAACAATGGTATGTATTTTTTCTCACAAAGATATATTATACGACCCAATAATACGAAGAATAGATATACTGCATAATGAGCAATTCTATTAATTATTGGATTAATCGAAGAGAGTATTATAATTATGTTTATAGCAATAATAAAGTACCATGTTGCTTTTAGCGGATCTTTTTTTGTAGACTTTATAAAAATTGCTGTTAATAAATAAAACAAAATTTCGACAAATAAAGTCCATGTTACTGCTAAAGCGCTTGGTGTTCCAAGAGGATAGTCCAACAAAAATAATGAATATAGATAGTCTTTTAATTCAGTTGCATTGTTTCCTAAAGGAATGCTCAAATTAGTTCTTAAACTAAATGTTGCTATTATATAAGAAATAATTAATACAATAAATAATGCTGGGAATATTCTAAAAAATCGCTTCAATAGAAATCTTGAAGAATTTTCTTTTAATGATACATGTGCTACAATATACCCACTAATTAGAAAAAATATTAGAACCCCGAGATGCCCTCCATTTTGATATAAATGGAAAGGTCTTACTATTAAATTTTCCCAATAACCCTGTAAATTCGAAGTTGCCTGATTGACAGGCAACCACCAGCCAACAAGGTGCGACCAAACAACTATTAAAGACGCTAATCCTCTTAACACATGCACAAAATTAAAATATTCATCTTTTGATTTTGACAAATTTTATTAACCACCTTTCAAATTATACTATATCTACCTAATGTTAACATTTTTATTATGACATGTAAATCAAAAGTATAAATTATGTAGCTTTTTAGGAACATTATAGTTGTTATTATAAATTCTTACTTTAATTAAATTCAATCCAATTGATTTAATACCATTTATTATTGGTTGTATCCAACATTTCTTCTCCATTACCTCTGGGTGCTATATTACCAATCGAACCGTTGATAAATCTAAAGGCTTCATATTACAATTACCTATATATGTACTTTTAAACAATTCATCACGAACCATATATTCACATTTGAGTCCTATACCTGAATATCAGCTTCGAAGGGGCCACCCTCATCACTGTTTTGAGTCCGCCAGGACACATTTGAGCGCTTACGGTATAATAGAAAAAGAATGGCATTGCGAGCTTTTTCTTGTTACGAATAAAAAATGACTCCTAATCTTCTTAGAAGTCATTTCAATTGGTATTTCCTCAAATCTACCTAATATCGGTTTTGTTACAATTTATAACTACATTTCTTAGAAAATGTATCTGGTATGCCTTTCGTCGAAACCTATTCAGAAGCTGCAACTTCTTCTCTTGCTTCAATATTATAAGAATAGGTATCTACGATTTCTCCGACCATTTCTCGAATATACTCTGTCTCGTTATTACATGCGGTGTATAACTCCTCTAATTGATGATGAAACTTTTCATCATCAATCTTTAAAGGCTTCCCAATAAATATCTGTGAGTTTTCGGTTTCACCTAATCCCTCCTCTTCCATAAGAAGCTCTTCATATAATTTTTCACCAGGTCTTAATCCAGTAAACTTAATTTTTATATCTACATCTGGTATATACCCAGACAGGCGAATGAGGTTTGTAGCTAAATCAAGAATTTTAACTGGCTCTCCCATATCCAGTACAAATATCTCTCCACCCTTTGCATAGGCACCTGCTTGTAATACTAAAGATACCGCTTCTGGTATTGTCATAAAATATCGGATAATATCCGGATGTGTTACGGTAACAGGCCCACCTGCTTCAATTTGCTTTTTAAAAAGTGGAATTACACTACCGTTACTTCCGAGTACATTACCAAATCGAACCGCTACAAATTCAGTTTTAGATTTTCTATTAAATGTTTGTACAATCATCTCACACATACGCTTCGTTGCACCCATGATGTTTGTAGGATTAACTGCTTTGTCAGATGAAATTAATACAAACTTTTCAACACCATATTTATCGGCAGCTTGGGCAGTTTTAAATGTTCCAAAAACATTGTTTTTAACAGCTTCATTTGGGCTATCTTCCATTAAAGGTACATGCTTATGGGCTGCAGCGTGATAAACAATGTTCGGGCGATAAGTGTCAAATATTTTGTCAAGTCGTTTCTCATTACGTACCGAACCAATCAGTGTTACAATATCTAAATTTGGATATCTTTTCTGTAGCTCCTGCTGTATATCATAAGCATTATTTTCATAGATATCTACGATAACTAATTGCTTTGGTTTATGCCCTGCTATTTGCCTACAAAGTTCACTTCCAATAGAACCACCGCCGCCAGTAACTAAAACAACCTTGTCACTTACATAACCCATAATCGAGTCTAAATCTACTCTTATAGGATCTCGTCCCAGTAAATCTTCAACCTCAACACCGCGAAGTTCTGATACACCAACTTCACCGTTTAAAAATTGATACATTCCTGGTAATATATATAACTTACAATCTGTTTCTTTGCAGATTTCTAAGATTTTACTAATTTCTTTTCTTGATACCGATGGCATCGCTATGATAATCTCATTTATCTCATACTTCATCACATTATCTATGATGGTGTCTCGACTACCAATAACTTTAATTCCATGGATATAGCGACCTAATTTATCTTCTGCATCATCTATGATGCACTTAACTACTTTATGTATATGGTCACTATTTATTATTTCTTTGATTATCATATTGGATGCTTCTCCAGCACCAATTACCATCACATTCTCACAGGACTTCCCATTCTCTCTCTTCCGTAACTTCACCCGAACAGCGCGATAAGTAAATCTCGAAGCCATGGTAGCTATAATTAATAAAACCGGAAATATGAAGAAATAGCTTCTTGGAATTGGAAGCTTTAAAAGTATGAAACCAATTACTTGTAAGGCTGAAACCCCGATTGATGCAGCAATAATATTCTCTAACTCAGTAATACCTGCAAATAACCACAAACTGTGATACAAGCGAAAAATATAGAATATTAGTAGTACTGTAATGATGTTAATAGGGAAATATGTCCATATAGTATCAAGGTATATCGTATCTATATTTTTATATCTAAAATCGTATCGAATTAATAGAGATAAAATACTGATTAAGCAAACAGCTCCTATATCTATCAAAAGCAAACATAATCTTCGAAGCAATAACTGTTTATCCTTTATATACCTTTTCATACGCATCTCCAATAATTGTTTTATATAACTAAATTAGTATAGCACATATAAGTTGTATGTGCAAATGTTAAAACAATTCACAGCTTGATTCTGCTTTAAAATAGTGTATAATTAAGGAACATAATTACTTTTTTTTAGCAATGAAAAATAAAATCATGTTAAGCTTATGCTATAGCAAAGGAGATAATATATCAATGACCAGAAAGAAAACTTACACTTACCAAAGTCGTTCTAATACTAATTCTGTATTATTACTATTCCCTTTATTCTTAATTATAACTATATTACCTTTAATAGTAAGTATACATAGCTTTAATCCCGGACTTAATCAATTTGATTGGTATCCTAATACTGATTTAGCGAATGATTTTTTTCTATACTATAAACAATGGTTTTTTGTTTTTATTAGTGGTTTGTGTGCCCTCATATTAGTAATCAGAGCTTTTCTAAATAAGAAAGAGGTTAAATTTCATAAAATATTTATTCCATTGGTTATATATGCAGCGCTTGCACTAATCTCTACAATTGTATCCCCTTATCGTTCATTTGGTTTTTCCGGTATCTTTGAGCAATTTGAAAATGTGTTTTGCCTCTTGGGTTATGCATTGATTGTTTACTACTCTTTTTGTATCATTCAATCAGATTATGAATTGCAATTATTAATTAATGCTTTAGCTATTGGTGCATTAATTCTTGGAGTCATTGGTTCACTTCAGGCACTTGGCTATGATATCTTTAGTACTACTTGGGGAAAAGCTCTCATTTTAGATAAGAGTGTAGTAGATCCTAATGCTTTGGAGATAACATTTGGTAAAAACCGTACCTATGCGACATTGTATAATCCTAATTATGTTGGTGTTTATACATCAATGATAATTCCACTTTATACGGTATTATTATTTTATACCAAGTTCAGTTACGAATATATATTATATATATCTGTAATTATAACGAATCTAATCAGTATGTTTGGTTCACAGTCAAAATCTGGTATTGTTAGTATTGCTGCCAGTATGTTGATTGCTCTCCTCATTATGCGAAAAAAATTAATAAATCGATGGTTTGTTACATTACCTATCATAGCCTCCGTATGTATCGCATTCTTAGGTATCAATTATATTCAACAGAATGCTTATATTAACGCGATAAAGAATGCATTTAAAACTACTTCCACTGCAACACCAGCTCTGACAGAAATCAATACGGAGAAGGAGTACATCAAAGTAGTTTATAATAGCAACACCCTATATGTCTCACAGGATAATCAAAACAGTCTATTGTTTTATGATAGCTTTATGAATGCTATCCCATACCACGGTTATGAAGTAGAGAATAACCAGACTATTCTAGAGCTAGAGGATCAACGATTCTTAGACATTACTCCAGTGGTCTATCATGATGAGATAGTAGATTTTGGATTATTGATTAAGGAGAAACCATGGTACTTTAGATATGATGAAGAAACAGAACAGTACCTATTTTATAACAGATATGGACGATTCTCGCCAATTGCAACCGCTCCAAGTGCGGTCTTTACTGGCCATGAGAATTTTGCTTCAATGCGTGGGTACCTTTGGTCCCGAACGATTCCTCTTCTTCCTAATTATATCTTTCTAGGGTCTGGAGCAGATACATTTACCATCACCTTCCCGCAATATGACTTCGTAAATGCTTCTAATTTTGGTTATGAAGATTCGTTGGTTACAAAGCCTCATTGCCTCTACTTACAGATAGCAGTGCAAACAGGTGTTTTCTCCCTGATTGCTCTCCTTGTCTTTTATAGTTGGTATTTTATACAAAATATAAAGCTCTATATAAATCATTCTTTTAATACGAAATCCTCCATTTATGGAATGGCAATATTCATCAGCAGTACTAGCTTTATGATTAGTGCCATCTCGAACGATTCCAGTATCTCTGTCTCACCAGTATTCTGGTGCTGCATTGGTATCGGACTTGCTGCAAATATGATGGGAAAGAAAACTGATAAATAAAAGGGTTCTATAATAAAGGTTGGGGTGTGTATCATTTAACACATTCCCAACCTTCTTTTTATTTAATAAAATAAAAGAAGCCTCCCCGAAAATGCCCGTCGTCCAAACAAACACTTCCAAAGGAGGTTCCATATAAATGCACTCTAATTGTACCAGAAATCTTTTAGATTTAAAAGATGTTTATATCAAAAAAGTCGTGCATGCTGATCACTATGTAAAGATATTCATTGAAACAGCTCCTTCTTTACATACTTGTCCTTGCTGCGGTAATCAAACCAAACGCATTCATGATTACCGTAATCAAGAAATTAAGGATCTTCCATTTCAAATGAAACATACATATTTGGTCCTTAAGAAAAGACGCTATGTCTGCCAGTGTGGTAAAAGATTTACGGAAAAATATCATTCCTTCCCTCTTATCAACAGCGTACTTTACGATTATCTTACAAGATTATAGACCTACTCAGAAATCTTATAAATATCAAGTCCGTTGCTGAAATAACGAATGTATCAGTAAATACTGTTACCCGGCTTTTAGACACCGTTAACTATTCCGCTCCCTCTCTTCCAGAGTGTATCTCAATTGATGAGTTCAAGGGAGATACGGATGCAGGAAAATACCAATGTATTCTTTTGGATGCCAAGAAACGTAGCATTCTAGATATACTACCGGACAGAACGCAGAGCCATTTAAGTGCCTATTTTAAAGAAACAAGCCGAGCAGAGCGTCACCGTGTGAAGTTCTTCGTCTGTGACATGTGGCAGCCTTACGTGGACTTAGCAAAAGCTTATTTCCCTAATGCCACAATCATTATCGACAAATACCATTTCATCCGGTATGTTACATGGGCAATTGAAAATGTGAGGAAAAGACTCCAGAAAACAATGTCTGCAAACCTCAGAAAATACTACAAACGTAGCCGAAAGCTAATACTAACTCGCTACGCCAAGCTTAAGGATGAAAACAAGAAAGCATGCGACCTTATGTTGCTTTACAATGATGACTTGAGAGTAGCTCACAATCTTAAAGAATGGTTCTATGGTATTTGCCAAAGCGAAAAATATTCTTATCAACGAACAGCTTTCTGGGATTGGGTTAAAACAGCTGAAAAATCAGGAATACCTGAATTTGAGAACTGTGCCAAAACCTATAGAAACTGGTCAAAAGGTATATTAAATGCCTTTAAATACAAATATACAAATGGCCCTACCGAAGGCTACAATAACAAAATCAAGGTACTAAAAAGATTATCTTTTGGAATGCGTAACTTCAATAGATTCCGAACAAGAATTATACACTGCACTATTTAATTAGAAAATGGACGACTAGGCAAGAAGCTTATTTGGCACGCCCAAAAACATGAATTATAAACCCAAACATTAAAATAGCTCTAAATGAAGTAATGGAGCGGGATTCCGTGAATCCCACCCCAAGACTTGACAAAGAGCCAATAAAAGAAATGGGTATAAAGATAGTCTCTCTTATCTTTATACCCATTTCACTTTTTATAATTCTCTATTCATATATGTTACTAATAATATTCTAATTACTCCAGCTACTATAGTATATTAACGACCGGATATGTAAATTTGGAACGTTCAACAACAAATGAAAGTAAAACGCCACAGCTTCAACGTTAAAATATCATTGCTTATTTAACAGTTCAGAAATTATTTATTTTCAGATACAGAATTAAATACTATACTATTTAAAATCCAAAACAACATTATAGGTAATGCAGTTGTAAGAATAGGCTGAACTAAGGCAATTATAAACAATGAACCTAATGATAGTATAAAAGTACATATCAATCTTATCTTCACTTTATTTTTAAAAGAGTATAGAACAATTGAAATAACCGGTAATACTAAAATAATAAGATACAAAATACCGCCAATGCTCCCAAAAATTAAAATAGATTCTAAAATAAAATTATGTGAACCTTGCATTACTATTTGATCTAGATACGTTGTTTCAAATACTATATTTCCTGTTCCAAATAGTGGGTCTTTTGAAATTTCACTAAATGATTTATTCCATAAATCTGATCTAACTGAATTACTGCTATTTATTCCTTCTAATACATATTGTTTATAACTTTCATCATCATTACTACTATTATTTTCTGGTTCATTAGTGGTACTAGTAGTAGTATTATTCGAAGGTATTTTATCAATATAGGTAATGGTTTGCCTTAATATTGAAGTTCTAATATCCATGTAATTAATCTTGTAAAATATTGCAATTAAAGATATGGATATACTTAATATAATTGCACATTGACATATAAATTTTTTACTTTTATCTATGTTAATTATTATGCTAATGATAAAAGATAATAAGACAATTACTAATGCAGTACGCGAACCAGAGGCAATATTTGCAATAAATATAATTATTAAATTAATAATAGATAAATATTTTATCACATTTTTTTTACTGTATCTTAGAATATAGAATAAAAAAGGAACCATTAAATTAGCGCAACTAATATATACCATAATATTCTGCAATACAAAAGAAAATCTTATACTGCCTAAATATATTGACACAATAACTTGTAGTATATTTATTAAAGTTATGATAAATAAAACATCAAAATGAATGTCTCTAATATTTTGTATTTCTGTTTCAATTAAGAAATAGAAAACAATAGCTGAAAATAATGTTACAACATGATAAAAGCTTTGAATAGCATTTCCACCGGTAAAGTATCTATAAACACACAAAAATAAGTAATAAAAAAATAGAAATAATGTTAAATTAAGAATTCTTTTTGATGTTTTCAATGATATATATTCTTTTTTAAAGAATTTATATAAAATGTATAACGCAAGCAGGCAAAGTACTAATTGTGGTAAAAAAATAATTACAGTATCAATTTTGTCAGGTAATATGGAATAAAAAGTGGATGAAAAAACTAATATAAACAATAATTTTGCAGTAATATGTCTTAGACTAAAAATATTATTAAATATTTTCATAATTAAATTCCTTCCTTTTTATCTACAGTATAGACTAAATATTTTTTAAAAAATTTTTGTTGAATAAATCCGTAAGGTAATAAAATCAGAGCATTTATAATTATTATACAAATCCAACTTTTTATAAAATAAGAGGCTAATATAACAGCTGGAATTTTTATTACGGCCGCTAACGCATTACATATTACTTGACACTTTAACTGCCCTATACCATTCGCTATACATGAAGATGCTGTATTATAAATGGTAATACTAGCATACAGAACAAAGAAAAAACCGTATATATAATTAATTTTAAAATTATTATTAATCCATAAATTGATAATGTTTTGTGAAATAATTAGTAAAAATAGATTACCAATCGTTATAATTAAAACAATAATCTTCAAAATTTTATTCACATTTATTATCCAATCATGGCTCCTATCCGCATATGCTTTAGTAATTGCTGACCATAATGGATTTGTAATTAAAGAAAATAATGTTACGGCTAAATAAAATAGCTTGTAATATATTTGATAATCGACTACAAAAATTGGACCATAAAGACGCATTATTAATAGTTCATTTGTTGAATTAATAAATAAAAGAGCAAGTTGTATACCAAAAAAATTACCACCCAATTTTAATATACTATATGCAAAATTTTTATCATAATATTTTATACTTGGTTTTTCCTCTTTTAGCTTAGTTGAAAAAATTGCTATAGTAGCTATAAGAAGTGGTATATTTATTGATATGATATTAATAATTGCAAGAAGTATTAAATCGGTTTGAGTATCCCCTGTTTTAAAAAATGATACATAAGCTAAAATTAAAAGTGAAGATATTAGTAAAATCATATTAGATAATGCTGTTTTTTGCATTGCATATAGTATAGAAAGTATTAAATTAAGTATAAATTGAAGAATTATACCAATAAAAACTATTAATATAACAGTTTTTAATACATTACTAGGTACTACAAGCGTTGATACATTCAATAAATTATTCCAATTAAAAATTAATATCAAGATAGTTCCTGTGATTAGTACAAAAAATGAAATGACGCCAATGATTATATACGAAGATGATATATACTTTTTTATTTCTTCTTTATCTTTATTTACTATCGCTGGTACTAGCTTATTTCGAAGTCCATTTCCAACACCTAAATCGAACATTAAAACCCATTGCAATATTGATAATATAGTAAACCAAACACCCAAAACTTTTTGGTCGGAAAAATATTTCATATAGGCAGGTATAGTTAATAAGCTAATAAAAAGAGAACTTCCTTTTACTAGAAATGTTCCAATAATATTATGTATCAATTCAGTATTTTTTAAATATAAACCCTTTATTTTATCTATTTGCATTTTAGGAATGTCCTCTCATTACTTTAAAAATTAAATCTAATTAAGGTGCCAAAAGGAGCGTGGCCTTATTAATATATTTGATTTACTGAGTAGGCTAATTACTTTTTAGTAAATAAGACTCTTAATGTAGCCTTTATACTTTCATTCTTTGGAATTTTAAATATCTTTTTAATTATAAGAGATATCTTTATTTTTAATCGTAAAGAAAAAGGATAAAGAATGATTTTACCTACCTTTTTTTCATATTCTTTATCCGGAATTATTGTTGAAGGATGTATTAAAGGAAATTCAAGAGGAAAACTTTTTATATTACAAAAACGCTGAGTCATAATATTTGAATAGTCTACTCCTCCATGTATTGAATCATTATCTACTCCAATGTTTTCAATTTGGTTATATTTTGGGGAAATTCCATACAGATTATTGGCACGTAAAGCAAATTCCATTTGATAATCCCATGAAATTGGTCTCATATTATTATCAATTCTACTTTTTTCCATGCTTGTTAAATATAGTTGCTGAAAGTATAAGCGATGATCTTCATATTGTGACTTTAAACGAATGAGAAGATCTTTATTATTCATAAGATTTAATTCACCATCATAGAATTGTAAGAATTTTTTACTCCATGATGCCCACCCACAAGGCATTAAGTGTTTTGTAAACACATAACTAGAACCGTCTTCTGGTTCGTATTTTTGCAAATAATTAGTACCGCATATCCAAAGAATACGTGTATCTTCACGGTATCTTTCCAATAATTCTTTGCAAAAATAAAAGAATGTAACCTCTGGCAAATTATCATCTTCTAGAAAGATGGCATATTCTTCGTGTTCAAATACCCATCTTGCACCTAATCCTATATTTGCATAAACACCTCGATTTTTATTAGCATAATTTCTTACTATCTCACAGTCCCATACAATACAGTCTTCTACTTGCCTACGACATTCATTAATTGCTTCAATTTCGCTATCATTTCTTGGTCCATCTGCTATAATATATATTTTCTGAGGTTTAACTTGAGCAATACGTTCTAATATTCTTTTTATTTTCTCTTTTCTTTTATAAATAAGTAATACTATTGGTATATCAAATGGAATATCAATATTAATCATAATAATTATACATAATTCCTTTCAGAATTAATATCTCCTAACACTATAATTTAGAATTAACACTTAATATTTATCTTATAATCTATGATTACCTTCAGATATAGTAATTATCATATTAAGTAATTTTTTTGCTTGATTAGCACTATTTTTCTCTTTCAATACAAATTCCTTTGCACGAAGACCTTTTTCTTTCAATTCCTCATCAGATTTTTCTAGTACTTCTTTCATAGTTAAAAAAAGGCCATCACTTTCTTCTGTATCTTCATTAATAAAATAGATATACTCATTATACTCTTTAGGAATACCATCTAATCTATATGATATTAAAGGAATACCAGATGATAAATACTCCAAATTTTTAGACGGGAAACTATATTTTGTATATTCTTCATTATTGGGTCTAGGATTTACTAGTACAGTTGCAGATTTCTGCAATGCAAGAACTTCTTCCCTTTTTAATAATCCTTTGAAAATTATTCTTTTATCTCTAGTAGCAGCTTTTTTTATATATGCTTCTGCATCTCCAGAGCCACAAATAATTAATTGATAATTCTTTTCTTGCAATTTTTCAAATGCTTGTATTAATTTAATGACCCCGTATTTTTCATTCAATCCCCCGCTATATAGTATAGTTTTTATTCCGTTGTCTTCAGGTACACCATTAACATTATCAAAAAGATTTGTAGAAATACCTTCTATAACAACATACGGTACATTAATATTTAAAGCATCTCTCATATATTCTGTTAGCAAAACATAACTATCAATATAATTAGTATCAGATTTAATTAAATTAATCTCAATATTTTTTATTAATGTATAGATTACCTTCTTATTATATGTAAGGTTCATATACTGAGGTAAATCTGGCACTATTAAACAAGTAATAATATTGCTATTTATTCTTTTTACATATCTCAAAATGTGCGTAAATGTAAAGGTCATTGCATATGCGATCACAATCTTAGTTTCTCCGCTTTTGTTCAATGCCCACTTTTTAAAATATGTTTTTAGAGAATGATATCTACTAAAATTTTTAATTATAGGTAAATTTAAAAAGCCTACATTTATATCATGGGAATTTTGGAGTGCATGATGAAACTTATAAGTATCAATAGTTAATTTTTTATATCGTTTCGGAAACGAACCTATATATAATGAATTTATAATCTTTATTGGTTTTGGTAGATTTTCATCTAATCCTTTAACAAATTCCCATTGTAAATTATTAGCTGCATTTTGAACTGAGATAATAGAATTATTTATAATATCTTCTTCTTTTTCTTTTGGAAATAGTCCACCCAGAAAAATAATATCTAAATTATTGTACAATGTCATTTCCTCCAAACAAATCTATTAACATAATCTGTATATGACAGTATAATTCTTAATACTTTATCCGAAACATTAGGCATGCAATAATCAGATACTTGTCTCAAAATATTTTTTTCCTGTGCTTCCAAAACTTCAAGTCCTTGTAATATTCTATCTTTACCTAGACCTACCATCATAACTGAAGCCTCTTCCATAGCTTCAGGTCTTTCATGATTTTGTCTAATATTTAGTGCCTTAAAACCAAGAATAGATGATTCTTCACTTATTGTCCCACTATCACTTAGGACTGCTTTAGCTTTTATTTGCAATTTAATATAATCATTGAATCCTAAAGGTTTCATTGTATTAACAAGTGAATTAAATACTACTCCCTTTGATTCTATCATCTTTCTAGTTCTTGGATGAGTACTTATTATTACAGGTAATTTGTATTTTTCTGCTATTGAATTAATACTATTAACTAACTCGAAAAAGTTCTCTTCAGAATTAATATTTTCTTCTCGGTGAGACGATACAACAAAAAACTTTCCTTCTGAGAGTTCTAATCTTTCTAATATATCTGATTTTTCAATATCTTCTATTCTTGATTGTATAACTTCATACATTGGGCTTCCAGTCTTTACTATTCTATCTGCTGGTAAGCCTTCTTTGATTAAATATTCTCTTGCAATATCACTATATGGCATATTAATGTCTGATATATGATCTACGATTTTTCGATTAGTCTCTTCTGGCACTCTTTGATCAAAACATCTATTACCTGCTTCCATATGAAATATTGGTATATGTCTCCTTTTTGCAGAAATAGCACATAGACAACTATTAGTGTCTCCAAGTACCAGCAGCGCTTCTGGATTTACTTTTTCAAGTATCGAATCAATCTTTATTAGAATGTTGCCTATCGTTTCTACTGCAGTTCCTGTTGCTGCATTTAGAAAAAAATCAGGCTTTTTAAGTTTAAAATCATTAAAGAAAACCTCGTTTAATTCATAATCATAATTTTGTCCTGTATGAACAAGTATATGTTCAATAGCTTCAGATTCTTCCAATTTATTTATAACTGCTGACAATCTTATAATCTCCGGTCTAGTACCAACCACCGTCATTACTTTAAGTTTTCTCATTTCTTTATACCTCCAAATAGTTAGTATCTGGTTTTTCCGGATTAAACACTTCATTTGCCCACATTACTGTAACCATATCAGAGTCACCTTCATTAATTATACTATGAGTATACCCGACAGGAATATCTAATACCTCAAGTTTCTCGCCCGATACATGATATTCAATTACTTCTTCGCTATCTACTTTTCTAAACTGAATTAAACCATTTCCTTTAACTACTAAGAATTTTTCATTCTTCGTATTATGCCAGTGATTGCCCTTAATAATCCCTGGCTTAGATATATTAATTGACACTTGTCCTCTTTCTGGGGTTTTTATAAACTCAGTAAAAGAACCTCTACTATCTATGTTCATCTTTAATAAATACTTAAATTGATCTTTAGGTAAATAGCTTAAATAAGTACTATAAAGTTTTTTTTCGAATTCATTAGCCATATTAGGAACCATTAAGTTAACTCTAGATTCTTTAAAGGATCTAATCAGTTCTACAATTTTCCCAAGTGTTACTGTATGTATCACTGGAACCATACAATATTTATCTATTTTATTCTCTTTCCCCTCTATTGCATTAATAAATTCATCCACAACATCATCAATATAGACTAAATTCATTACAACTGTTGGATCATTAACTATAATCTCCAAATCATTTGCTATATTGTTACAGAAAGTTGCAACAGCACTATTATAATTAGGTCTACACCATTTTCCAAAAACATTAGGTAGTCTATATATTAATACTTTACTGTTATTATCTTTTTCATATGCATAAAGCTCTTCTTCTGCAGCTTTTTTACTTCTTCCATAAGGGTTATCTAGTTCAGCTTGTATAGAAGAAGTTATCAGAATTGGTGATCTATTACCGTTTTCTCTTAATTTCCCAAGAAGTATTGATGTAAAGCCAAAGTTACCCTTCATAAATTCTTCATCAGTTTCTGGTCTATTTATTCCAGCAAGATGAAATACAAAGTCACACTCTTTCGTATAATGATCAAGAAGAGATATATCTGTATCTTGATCAAATTCTAGAATATCTTCATACTTTCTGTTTCTTAACTCAGCTATTAAATTCTTTCCAATGAAACCTTTTGCACCAGTTACTAATATTTTCATTATCGGTTCTCCCAAGCTTCTATTTCTTCTCTTATATAGGATAATGTTAATAATTTTTCTTTCGTCTGTTCTATAGTAAGTAGCTGCGTATTATTAGAATTAAATTCAGATAATTTTTCT
Source organism: Lachnoclostridium phytofermentans ISDg (assembly GCF_000018685.1). Classification (NCBI taxonomy): domain Bacteria; kingdom Bacillati; phylum Bacillota; class Clostridia; order Lachnospirales; family Lachnospiraceae; genus Lachnoclostridium; species Lachnoclostridium phytofermentans. The sequence continues at coordinate 4,322,727 of NC_010001.1, forward strand.
CTTCCTTGATCTCCAACTTTAAAATACTTATCATAATTTAAATCTCGTTTATCTGCAGGAACACGATAAAAGTTGCCCATATCTATTGCATGTGCACACTCTTCATTAGTTAATAATGTTTCATACATTTTTTCTCCATGGCGTATTCCTATAGTTTTTATTTCGTTATCGACATTAAACAATTCTTTTATTGCTTGAGCCAAGACTCCGATAGTTGTTGCCGGTGCCTTTTGAACCATAATATCTCCACTTTCAGCATGGTGAAAAGCGAATATAACCAACTCAACAGCCTCTTCTAAGCTCATAATAAATCGAGTCATTGTGGGTTCTGTCACAGTAAGTGGTTGTCCAGCTTTTATTTGTTCTATAAATAATGGTATTACAGATCCCCTTGAGCACATTACATTACCATAACGAGTTCCACATATTAACGTTTTGTTTGGATCTACTGTTCTCGACTTCGCTACAAAAACCTTTTCCATCATAGCCTTCGACGTCCCCATGGCATTGACAGGATAAGCTGCTTTATCTGTGGATAAACAGATTACCTTTTTCACTCCCTCTTCTATACAAGCTGTTAATACATTGTCTGTACCTATGATGTTAGTCTTTACTGCTTCCATCGGAAAAAATTCGCATGATGGTACTTGCTTTAAAGCTGCAGCTTGAAAAACATAATCAACACCATGCATAGCATTTTTAATGCTTTGTAAATCCCTGACATCTCCTATGTAATATTTAATTTTATCATTATTATATTTATGTCGCATATCATCTTGTTTCTTTTCATCTCTAGAGAATATGCGAATCTCTTTTATGTCGGTATTAAGAAATCTCTCAAGCACAGCATTACCAAAGGAGCCTGTTCCACCAGTTATTAATAAAGTTTTTTCTTTAAACATTTGTTTCCCTCCGTTACTTACATTAATCAAAATAGTAATCCATTTCATTTAATAACTCAATTTTGCTAAAATTATTATTGTAGTAATTACATGAATTTTTACCTAATTGAATCAATTCATTTGATGTTTTTTCTAACATCAGCATAATGTTTTTACTTAATTCTATTTCATCTCCTGGAGAACTACACAAACCTGCATTAGCTTCCGTTATTATATTTTGTGATTCCCCCTCAGCAGATGCAAGAATAGCTATTCCACAAGCCATATATGATTGAAGTTTTGCAGGAATTGTTTTTTCAAACAACGGACTTTTTATTAAGCAAAGAAATGCTGCATCACTCGCTGCTATAATTTCAGGTATCCGAGTGCTTGGCTGCTTAGGAATAAAATTAAACATTTCTGAAACATTATAATCACTTACTAGATTTATCAAAGTTTCTTTATATCTACCATCTCCAACTATGTTAAATCTTACTTTTCTTTTTAGTTCCTTATTCTTTAAAACACGTGCTGTTTTAGGTAATATATCCAATCCTTGAGCGGCACCAATATTTCCTGCAAACGTTATATTAAACGCACCGTCGTTAGGAATTTCACTGACACTTGTTTTTCCCATAGGATAGTAATAATCTTCCGCATATTGCGGCCAATATTTTATTTTATCTTTCGGAACACCTCTAACTTCAATAGCTGTAATAAAGCTTTTAGAAGTTGTAAAAACGTTTGTACAACGGTGATATATATAATCAACCATCTTACCAATAGCACCAATAATTTTTCTATTAGATATTCCAGTTATAATTTCAACATTTTCTGGCCATAAATCTTGAACATATAGGTAACATGGTATTTTTTTCTTTTTTGAGTACCATACTCCTGGTAAAGCCTGTGTCATTGGTGAAACTTCAAAAATAAACACATAATCCGCTTTTACTTTAGTGAAATTTTTCCAAATAAATCCTGATGCGACAAAAGAAAAATAATTCATAGCAAGCATTATTGAATTATTACCCCGTGGAATTAATGGAATTCTAATAATATCCATACCATTATAAACTTCTTTTCTCTTTTTCGTTAAACCATACCCTTTATAATACTTACCATGAGGATAATTAGGAATACCTGTTACAACTGTAACTTTATATCCCCTTTTTACCCATTCGGAACAAATATCATTTATTCGAAACTGTTCAGGGTAGAAATATTGTGATATAACTAGAATATGTTTCTGCAACTTATTATCCACCCTTCTACTCAAATTTCAGTAGTCTTAATTGAATCTTTCAGATCCCTAATTTGATAATCTTCCTTATATTCACTCATACTATGATCGTAAACTAAATTACCAAACACTTTATTTATAATTATAATTTTATTACTCATTATTTTTAACATCCAATTGAATACTTTTACCAATTTAATTTTCTTTCCATGAGCTTCAGCTACTAGCTTTACCATTTCACTAGTTTTAACATACTCACTATTTTGCGGAAAAAATAGCCCACTTTCTTCATTAATTATCATTAACCTGATAAATTCACAAAGATTATCTATATGTAACATGCTTCTTTCATTATCTATATCTGGGAAAATAGGAAGTTTACGAGCTGCTTTCGCCAACTTTGGATAATTCCCTTTTGATCCTCTCCCATATATCATAGGTGGTCTAAGGATCACAATCTTAAATTTATCATCTTCTAACGATTTAATACTTTCTTCAGCTTGCAGCTTACTATTTCCATAGGCATTACTAGGTGATGGCACAGTTCTTATATCAATGACCTTTTTAAAACAACTACTATCACCATATACAATGATACTACTCATAAAAAGAAATTGCTTCACGCCTTGATCTTTTGCCTTTTGGGCAATTTTTATTGTTAAATCGCGATTCACTTTATAATATAAGTCTTCTAAGTTAGGGTCTGATGAAACATGAGCTATTCCAGCAACATGAAATACAACATCATAATATGAAAAATCTATTTCAGTCCATAAATCATTTCTCGTATCTACTGTTTCAATGAAATAATCATCTGGATACTGGGATATCCATTTTTCAAAGCTTGTCCCTATATAGCTATTAGCTCCTGTAATAAGTATTTTTTTCATTGTCCAGCCGTCTCCTTATTAACAGTTTTTCGATGCCCTAATGTTCCTGTTCCACCTTCAACAACGCCATCTCTTTTTAAAACTGCTATAAATGTTCCAAAGAAGCATTTCACATCCATTGAAAACCCAATTTTATTAACATACTCACCATCTAATTTTGCTTTTACATCAATAGGGAGTTCATCTCTTCCATTAATTTGTGCCCATCCAGTAAGTCCCGGTAATATATTATTAGCACCAAATTTATCTCGCTCATCAATTAAATCATATTGATTCCAGAGTGCTGGCCTAGGTCCAATAATACTCATATCACCTTTAATTATGTTAAAAATTTGTGGTAACTCATCTAAACTTGTTTTTCTTAAGAACTTACCAACTCTTGTAATCCAATAATCTGGATTTTCTAACATATGTGTAGGAGTATCCTTTGGAGTATCTATCCTCATAGTTCGAAACTTTAATATATTAAAATAGCTTTTATGTCTACCAACTCTTTTCTGCTTAAATAAAACTGGTCCTCTTGAATCAATTTTAATAGCAATTATTAAAATCAAGAATAATGGAGATAATAATATAAGTGCTATTAATGAAATAATAGAATCCATTAATCTTTTAATTTTCAAATAAAACATAATTATGTATTCCCTTTCACTTTTTACTAGTAACATAACCTTTGATGATGACTCAAACATAGCAGCAATTTCGGTAGATACAACGTTAACTAATTATTAATTACTAATATCTTGACTTTTAATTATATAAGTTGGACCATCATTGGATGCAATTTATTTTTCATAAACTATGATAAATACAAGAAAAAATCGCAGATATTTACAATTTCACTTACTTATTTCTTTTTTGAAATGGAATGAGCCGACTGTTAATTGTTATGAAGTTCTCTATATAGAAATTAATAACTTATGGGTATTGGATATGATAAGTAAAAGCGTCTATACCGTTTCAATATATATTCTATCTATCTTTGGTAAATTAAAGTCAAATCTTTATCACTTGTTTCCACATGATTATTAGTGTAGCATCTTTGATAAATTAAAGCAATAAGTAGCAGACAAAAAATACAATATTTACATACATTATCCCGAATTATTTATCATAGTTCAGCCAAGATGCTTCGCAGCGTATAGTTACTATTTTTCGATCTTTTTAATGCTTTACTTTATAGAATGAAGTCATAATAATAAAGAAAGAGTCTCTCATTGGGTATATTTTTCTACCTCACAAATCTCAAACCAAGGAGAAACCCTTTTCTTTAGTTTATGTTTGCTTCAGTCAGAAAGCAACATTGAGACCAAATATAGTATTAGATTAGCGATTCTAATTTTTTCATCTCTTGCGCTTTGGTCTGCGGTAAAACATGCGTATACAAATCCAACGTCATTGTAATACTGCTATGCCCTAATATCTCCTGAACAACCTTTGGTGGAATACCATTCTCAAGAGCTCTCGTCGCAAAAGTATGACGTAAAGCATGGGGTGTAAAATAATCAAACTTCTCTTCCAGGAGTTTCTCTTGTCTAATTGACTTCTTTGAATAATACTTCTCATTAATACCATCCACAATATGAACAAGTTGCTGTCTAATATGCTGACCCGAGAATGGTTTGCCATCTTCTCTCAAGAAAACCAAGTCTTCTAGTCCTTCTATCGGTTTCCAATCAATCCCCATTGAAAGCTTATGTTCCTTTTGAATAATTCGATATCTCTTTAACATCAATTCCATATTGTCTAATAGTGGAATGCTCCGAGTACTTTTATCTGTTTTGGGTGTATCCTTATAATATTCCATACCCTTCCTTGTACACTTTAATGTTCCACGGACAGTTACCTCTTTTTTATTAAAATCAACATCACACCATTCTAAACCTGTAACCTCTCCAACCCTTAGCCCTGTAGCTAATGATAAGCGTACTACTGGCTCTAATTCATGCCCTGTAATTTCTTTTAATAATATCTCTTGTTCCTTTAATGTAAGTACTCTTCTTTCTTTCTTCCTTTCTGCTCTAGGTAAAGTTGTAAAATCAACTGGATTCTTTTTAATTAATTCATTCTTTAGGGCTTGCTTAAACATAGCACCAAGCAGAACATGAATAAGTGAAATTGTAGATTTCGAATAACCATTTCTGGATAGATCATTATACAATTTCTGAATATGCTCTCCACGAATATCTTTTATTAATCTCTTACCTAATTCTGGTTTCACATAATAAAGATACATACACTCGTAACTCTCCACTGTACCCTGTTTCACTGTCATTGACTTGTACTCATTTATCCATGTCTCATACCAAGCATTTAATGAAATTCTTTCTTCCTTTGCGTAGATACCATGTTGTATCTCATATTTTGCATTATTTAGTCTTTCCTCAAGTTCTTTTACATCTCTACCATATAAACAATATCGATGTCCCTCATAAGTATATCTAGCTTGATAACGGCCGTCAGAACACCTAGTAATTCCCTTAGGCAAATTCAATGACTTTTTTTCATTCTGTTCTTTCTTAATTTCTTTCTTGCTTTCTTTCTTGTTCAGTACCTCCTTATTACCTTGCAGACTTTCCACACCTAATTTTCTTTCCATTTTTTTTAATTCTTCTTTTTTTCTCATCTGTACTTTTTCAACTCCTTCTTCCATTTTTCACCTTTCTCCTATATGAGGAATTCAATCCAAGTTTTAGTGATCAAACTTAGTTCAAATCAAAAGATGCATCATCTAATCTTTCGTAGGCCTAGCTTTGATGCCACTTTTTTTCCTATGACTGGCATCATATGGCATCAGTCTGGCATCATTGCATTAAATCATCAAATATTTTTTATGAAATTTCTCTTGATTCTACTAACTTAGAGATATTTTATGTATTTATCTGATAACTTAATACATCATTAACAAGATGCCAGAAAGTACATGATTTGGTAATCAAAACACAAGAAATTGCAGAGTAAATATAAGAAAAAACACATATACTAGGAGGAAGAAGAAAATGAAGAATTTCTTTAAGAAACTAGCCTTCGTTTTAGCTTTGGCTATGGTAGTCCTTGCGATTGCCCCAGCAGCAAATGCCAGTGCTGCAACAGCGCCAACGTTAAACACTACAGGCAAAAAGTTATATCTTGAAAAGGATGTAGCTACAGGAAACTATAAAGACTACTTTACGCTAAAGGTTTGGAATAAGGGTGATTACAAGGTAACATTCAAGAGTATGAATCCAACAATCGCTACTATCCATTCAACAAATGGTACTGTAAAAGCAAAAGCAGTTGGTGAAGCTTTATTAAAAGCTACTGTAACTAATACTAAAACTGGTAAGGTTGTAAAGAACTTAGAATGTAAAGTATGGGTTAAGAGAAATGCTGTTGAAAGTGGTGTTTCTACTGCATCTGCTGCAAAACTTGATAATGTATTAGCTATCGGTGATAAGGTTAAGCTTAATATCTACAGAAAAGCTATTACTGGTCAAGTAGCTTGGCAGCAAGCAGATAAGACAATCGTTACAGATTACACCGTTTGGTCTTCTAGTAATACAAAAGTAGCTACAGTTGATAAGTGGGGTACTGTTAAAGCGGTTGGAGCTGGTACAGCAACTATAACTGTTAAGACTTTACAGACTGAGAACACCGCTGTTCCAACTACAAAAGAGACTAAGTTAACTGTAACAGTAGCTGAACCTTTCTCAGTAACTTCTGTTAAGGTTGACACGCTAAAATTAACTTTAGGCACAGGCATTGAGTCTTTATCTGCTGATGCTATCGTAATCAAAGATGCAAAGACTCAAACTAGAAGTTATGTTAAAAATGTAACTCTTTCTGCTGACAAGAAGACTGCAGAAGTTGAATTATTCAATCCATTAGTTAACGGAAATATTTATACTGTAGAAGTTTCTACAAATGGTAAGGTTTTAAAAGATGAAATCGAATTTAAAACAGGTAAAGTTACTAAGATTGAAGTAGTTGATCAGATTATTCCAGCAAACAAAGAGACTGCAATTCAATACAAAGTATATGATGAATTTGGTCTTGATGTAACAGCTGTGACTAATGTATCTTTCAACGATAATTTAGGTATCAACAGCAATAAGTTAACATTAGATAACGGTGTTATTGCTTACTGTACTATCTCTTATGTAAATCCTACAACTGCAGAAGTTATCACTTCTGGTCAGTTTAAAATAACTGCTAAATCTTCTACAGTTACTAGCATTATTGGACATACACTCAGCACACAAGAGAATGTAGCAAATGAAACATTTAAAGAAACAAATACTTCTTTATCATTATCTGATGCAAATAAGTACTATTTATACTTACAGCAGGTAGATCAGTACAATAACAAAGCTGGTATTATCGCAGATTCTTATACAAGTTTAACTCCAGAAGTACTTGTTGTAAGTTCTAACGGTTTAGTTACTCCTGTTAAAGAAGGAACTGGATTAGTTTCTGTTAAGGTTGGTGATTTAACTCAGACTATTTCTATCACTGTAACAGCAGCTCGTAAGGCAACTGCAATTAAAACTACAGTAAATGATGGATCTATGACAGAAATCACTCAGTCAACTGAAAATCCATTAGCAGCAAATAATAAGCCATCTATCAAGGTAGAGATTCTTGATCAGAACGGTAAGATTCTTGAAAATGCGAATGGTACTGCTAACCTTACAGTTATTAGTGGTTCTAACTTAGGTTTTTCAAATACTACTTTAAATATCGTTAATGGTGTTGGTACTTTAGAAATCAATCCGACAACATATGGTACTGCAGTAGTAAAGGTTGAATACGGTACATTGAATTTTGCACTTTCAAACGTAACTGTAAGAAAAGCAGATACAATTGCTACAGGATACAAGATTTTCGGTGCAGCTAACCTTGATGTTAAAGATTGTTACGAGAAAAATGAGTCTATCAACCTTGGTCTTTACTCTGTAAACGCTTCTGGTGATTATATTGCAGATGCTAGAACAACAATCTCTGATGCAAGCAAGATTGAATTTAAAGTAAATAATGCATCTGGAACTACAGTTAAGACGGTTACTGGTGGTACTCTTGCACTTAGAACATCTGATCTTAAAGATGCTACTGGAACATATACAATCGTAGCTTCTTCTAACGGACAGGTAGTTGCTACTACTCAGATTACAGTAACTGATTCTTCTACAAAGCCTGTATTAACATTAGTTAAAAACAGTGCTATATCGAATGGAACAATCAGTACAGAAGATATCAAAGATTGCTTAAACTTTGACAAATCTTCATACACTATTGTTGGTGTTAAGTTCGTATCTAACAATACAGAAGTTGCAAGTAAGTCAACCTATAGTTTATTAGATACAACATCTATTTCTGAAACAACTACACTTTACAATGTAGGTGTTCAGATTAAGGATGCTAATAACAGAATCTACACTTACGAAAATATTGGTCACATTACTTTTACAAGATAATTTAAAAGAAAAAAAGATGGTGAGATTATCTCACCATCTTTTTTATTTTACTCAATAGAAATAAATATTACTGAATGTTGAATGTGATATGTCCAAGATTCTCGTAAGTATAAGTTCTCTGAGTGGTAGTAGTGTTAGTAGTGTCAGTAATCTGAACACTAACATTGAAAAGAATAGTATTTGTTGTTATTGTTGCATTAACAGATCCGAAGGTTGTTAAGTTAGGAACTAAAGCATTGCTAGATAAGAACTTAACGCCTGTTACATGGTATCCTGTAGGAAGTGTTAAACAATCTTCAATTGCTTGATTAGTAATTAAAGTAGAAACTTTGCTATTAACATTAATAGAAACAGCTGGCTTAGTAGCAGAATCAGTTACCTTGAACTGAGCTACATTAACAACTTCATTGTTAGTGATAGCAGATACTGTATAAACACCAGGAGTATCCTTAACAGTTGTTTGATCAATTGTCATAGAAGCACCTGTTACAGTTTTAACTGTTGCTCCAGTAGCATCGGTAATCTTGAAAGTAATGTTAGCAGCAGCTACTCTATCTGTAGCATTTTCAATATAGAAACCACCTGCGTTTACAGAGTAAAGCTCAATATTTGCAGCTGACTGAGTATTAGCGTAAAGCTTAGCAAGGTCAAGATCCTTAACACCAGTAATCTTGTATCCTACAGCAACTCTATCGGAAGCTGCTACAGCTACTGTTGCAAGTGTGTATTGTAATGTATCAAATTCAACCTTAAGAATTCCAGTGCCAGCAGCAGTTGGGTTAAGGTTAATTGTAGCTTCACCATTTAATAATGTAACATTTGAAACAGCACCTAAGTTAGTTCCGCTTAATACAGAAACGCCTACAACGCCATTTGCAGATTTAAGAACATTACCATACTGATCAAGAACTTCAACCTTAACGGATGGTAAGTTAAGTGCAGCTGGAGTAGTAACAGTCAAAGATCCATTAGTTACAGTAGTTTTGATTGTTGTAGCCTTTAATTCAGCAGTAACAGTAATTGCTATTGTTGTGGATTTATCACCAATATTAATTCTTACATAACCAGTACCCTGAGCTACAGTATTAACTAAACCATTGCTGGATACAACAAAAATTTCAGGAGATAAATTTTCGTAAGTAACTTTAATTAATGGGTTATATTCACCTTTAACAGCAACTTTGGTATTATACTGATCTACTGTTTGAGACCATAAATAAGTGTTCTGAGCACCCTTAGCAATTGTGAGAACTGGTGTTGTAAAGGATACATCAGTACCAGTAGTCTTTGTTGAAAGAGTAGTGTTAGTAATATTAGCAATAACAGAAGTACGTCCAGTAACTGTAAACTGAGCTGATCTAATTAATTCAGCTGTAGTTGGGTTTACATAAGTAATAGTAACATATGCAATAACACCATCTGAAAGAGTTAATTTACCATTCTGATTAACACCAAGGTTATCACTAAATGTAACTACTGTACCAGCTGTTACATCAAGACCAAACTCATCATAAACTGTGTACTTGATATTAGAAGCAACACCAGCAACGATTACTTGATTTTCAGCAACGATAGACTTAACAGCACCGCTCTTGAATGCAAGATCAGTATTGTATGTCTTACCACCAGTTGTAGCTGCAATAGCGTATGTCTTGCCATTTGTAAAGTTGTTATAGAACTCTACAGTTGCAGTTTTCTTATCTTCAGATAAAGTTACGCTCTTAGCATAAGTTCTAACATCATCAGATGTATTCTTAACAACAACGTTAGCTGCGTCTAAAGATTCAACTGCAGTACCAAATGTTAACTTTAATGTGTTAACTTTAGTAGCTTCTGCCTTGAAAGCTTCAACTACTGTTACATTATAAGATGCTGACTCACCAGCTGTTGGGCCTTGAGCCTGAGTAGCTGTAGCTGTAATTTTAGCTTCACCAGGAGCTACTGCAGTTACAGTACCAAACTTATCAACTGTAGCTACTTTTACATCGCTGGATTTCCAAACGATCTTATCTGTACATGTAGCCATGTCATTCTGAGTCCAGATCTTCTTTTCGCCAACAAGTCTGTAAACATTGATCTTAGCTGTTTGACCTACAGTTAATGGAGATTCAACAGCTGTCATGCTACCAAATCCAACTTCTTGAGCATTCTGTCTTACATAAACTTTAGCTTTGCAAACAACTTCGTTGCCAGCTTTGTTTTTAAGAGTAGCTACAACAGTTGTTTCACCAACGCCAACTGCAACAACTTCTTTGTTCTTGTTAACAGTAGCTACTTTTGTATTTTCGCTTTTCCATGTAGCTGTGTATCCAGCTGCGTTGTTAAAATAGAAACGAAACTTTGATGGGATCGTTCCTGTTAGGTCGCCACCGATGTAAAGGATCTTGCTAGTCTTCTTAAGAGAAGGTGCTTTAGTAGCTGCGTTAGCTGTAGCTGGCGCAACTGATACTAATACCATAGCAAGAGCTAATACGAAGGCGAGTTTTTTAAAGAAATTCTTCATATTCTTTCTTCCTCCTTAAAATATATGGTTTTGTATTATATTGACTTACGTCACATAACGAGTATAATTAAATTGTTAATGATGTATTAACAATTCGAAAAACTCTAAAATGTGCATAAGTAAATATAATCGTTCCAATAACAAGATGATTATAACAACTATCGTAGGAAAGGTCAAGTCTTTTTGCTTACAAATTCACTTTTTGTACCCCATTCTAAGTCATGTTTCTAAACATTTCATCAAAGAACTTCATTTGATTTGCCACAATATTTCGACAAATTAAAATTCTTGTACAAACTGGTCAAAACGACTGGGTTGCAATCCTACTATCCTGTAACTGGATTGATTATATCTAGCCAAATAACCTGCCTTACGGGCAATTCTCCAAACCCCTACTAACATCCTATAGGACATTTGTCTGGATGTGACTTATGCTGTCTTATAGACATGCTCGCAGTAGTCCCGGGCATTTGGTTTTGACTTACCTTAATAATGCACTTTCTTTGTGTCAAAGATATGTCATGCTCTTGTCACATTTAGACTATTTAGAATTTTGTGATTATGTACAATAAAGCAAAGTTTCTTTTAGTTATTTTTCTTTCTCTTATTCCCTTATTACCATAGAGCTTTTTAATCCCCTTTATAATTTCCTTTTTATAATTTCATCCTACTCAAAAAAGGACCTTGCTGGTTTCCATCAGCAAAGTCCTTTTTTACAATTTGTATTCTATATTTATATTAATTAATCTATTTACTAATACTTTGTCTATTTATTTTATCTATTTTCTTAATCTGCTGTCTTAATCTATTTCTTAAAACTCCATACATTTACCTAATACTACCCTATTATACCCTCAATATCTTCTCCACCATCTCCTGCATCTTCTCTGTCTCGCATACCATCTTATGAATAACAGGTGCGGTACGAATTTCTTCGATAGCTTGAGGTATCTTTGTTTTACTTATTTCACTAAGCTGATCTATTAATTCAAAATCAGACTTGCTTTCTGTCTCAACTTCTAATGCTTCCATCACGCTACGAGTAAACTTATATGGACTAGCCGTTGAAGCGATTAATGTCTTTGTTGCATCACCACTTGCTGCTTTGTAGTTATAGTATACACTTGCAGCTACAGCTGTATGTGTGTCAATGACATAATCGGCTTTCTCATAGACACGTTTAATAACAGCCTTTGTTTCTTTTTCCTTTGCATAACCCCCAATAAAGTCCGAGAGTTTTTGTCTCATCTGCGGAGTGATTTCATATTTACCTTCTTTGGAGAGTTGGTTCATAAGTGTTGCATTTGTGATTGCACGTTCTTCAGTGGTTTCTCCGGAAATCATATATATCAAACGTTCTAAATTGCTTGAGATTAAGATGTCCATAGAAGGTGAACTTGTTAAGATGAATTCACGGTTTCTATTATACTCTCCGGTTGTGAAGAAATCATATAACACTTTATTTTCGTTTGAAGCACAGATTAATTTGCTAATCGGAACACCAAGTTCTTTTGCAAAATATGCTGCTAGTATATTACCAAAGTTTCCGGTTGGTACCACAACATTTAATGGTTCACCTTTATTTAATTCGCCAGCATGAAGTAGACGACAATAAGAATATACATAGTATACTACTTGAGGAACCAGACGACCTATATTAATAGAGTTTGCAGATGAGAATAAGTAACCCTTATCCTGTAAGCTCTTTGCAAGCTCTTTATTGTTAAACATTTCTTTCACACCAGTCTGTGCATCATCGAAGTTTCCATGGATACCGATAACATAGGCATTATCACCCTTTTGTGTTACCATTTGCATTTCTTGAACCTGACTTACTCCATCCTTAGGATAGAAAACAATGATCTTTGTACCAGGAACATCTGCAAATCCAGCAAGAGCTGCCTTTCCTGTATCACCAGAAGTAGCCGTAAGGATTACAATCTCTTCCTTTACTTCGTTCTTCTTTGCAGCTGTCGTTAGTAAGTGAGGTAATATAGAAAGCGCCATATCTTTAAATGCTATGGTAGCTCCATGAAATAGTTCAAGATAATATGCTCCATCCGATTTCTTGATTGGAGCTATTTCTTTTGTATCAAATTTATCATCATAAGCTGCAGTGATGCAGTGTTTTAATTCTTCTTCAGAGAAATCCGTTAAGAATAGTTTCATAACCTCATAAGCTATTTGTTGATAACTCATGCTGGCTAATACTTCTAGACTTATATTAAGCTTTGGCAATTCGGTCGGAACAAACAGTCCACCATCCGAAGCAAGTCCTTTTAAGATAGCCTGGGACGCTGTAACCTGTTCATGATTATCACGGGTACTTTGATACAGTAAATTCATGGTCTTCTCTCCTTTATAGCTTTCAGTTCTATTCTATGATTAATATATTTAGCACTTTAACTTGTTAATGTAAGTTCAAAGTATTATATCATGATATCATAGACGTGGCAAGTCAGAATGGGTAAAAACCTGCGAGTTATTTGATGAATTGTTTGATTAATTTGCCCATTAATTAAATAAATCGGGTACAGACTGAATACCAAAGTAGCGTTACGCTAAATAGACATTCTTTACTGTACCCGTTTTTATAATGGCTTTATTAATAACTTCTGTGGACTTAGTCTGTAAGAATTCTATTCCCCTTACTACTTGTCCTTATAAAATTCATGGCAACCATACTTTACTACCTTACGAAGACTGTTATCAAACCAACAAGCTTTATTCTTACTTGTTAGCTTTCTCGCAAAGAAGTACACGGCACCATTACTGTAGTCCTCTCCCTCAAGGGCACGGCTTACTGCTTCAATCGTTTCCTTGGATATCTTCACAGACCAATATCGACCATCTTTGGTTGGGGAGAACTGATAAGTATTACCGCTCTTTTGAAACACAACTTTTTCTACTGTATTTGGAAAATTTTTGTTGTTTACACGATTTAATATAACGTTTGCCACAAGTATCTTACCGTAAATATCTTCTCCAGTTGCTTCTGCTTCAACAATACGATATAAAACATCAAGTTCATCTTGTGATAAAGACTTTATCATTTTCTTGTTTAATGTCTTTACAAGGGCATCTGATTTTGTAGAAGTAGTGTTTGATTTATCCTTCTTACTATCAGAATCTTTCGCGTTATCCTTCGCTTTTTCTTTTTTCTTACTAGTTTCTGTTTTTTGGCTATCCTTACTAGTTTCTGCTTTTTGGCTATCCTTACTAGTTTCTGCTTTTGGGCTATCCGTGCTAGTTTCTGTTTTTTGATTTTCCTTAATAGCCTCTGTATTATCTTTATTTCCTACTGTGTTTGTGGAATTTTCCACAGCCATGGTTGCTAATGCAACTCCTGCTTCAACTTGTGCAGCGGTAGTCAAGTTAGTTAATTCCTTTTCGGAATCCTCTAGGCCTAATAAAACAATCTCTTCCTCTTTTGGATTCGAGGTATCATAGAGCATTTGCTTTAATTGTTCCACAGGATCTGTAATTGCTACTTTTGCCACTGTGTTATTATCCGAAAATGATTCTATGTCTTCTTTCGTTAACTCCCCTTGGTATAATTGTCCAAACGGATACACCAGGAGTGATGCTTCTAACAGCTTCGCATTGTTTTTCTGATACGATAAATCTTGTGTATCATTTTCTTGTCCCTCAGTTTCGTGCGTAGCTGCATTAACCATATACTCTAGAGAGTACAGGCGTAAACCAGGGATATCTCCGAAAGATGTAACAAGAAGTATAGCAGTCATAACATAGGCAACAATTGCAATTCTTTTGCTGTGTTTATATTGAATACCTTTCTCAAAGTGCTTTTCCTTGTCTTTCATCGTCCGAAGAAATGAATATATTTTTAACATAATATTTCCTCTTTCTTTAACTTTTCTGACAAAGACTACTGCGTATAATAGCACGTAGTTGACTCAGTCAATTCGACATCTATAATAAAGCGTTTCCAGTCATCCCCAAAACGAATGGATTTTTCGCATGAGTTGTATTATAGGCATGGGGCTTTTTACTGTCAATAAGGTTGCCATATTTTCGTCACATACAGAGAGAAGAAAATTACCTCTCATTTCCACATGTGTGTAATGTGCACAAGTTTTTAACCTAGAACGCCCTCATAAATTGTATGTTTTTACTATACTCAGAAAATCTAATTGTTACGCTTTTGTTAAGAATTATATACATAGAATTTAATATTTATACAGTCAAGCCTAATATGATTCAGTTCTATAGCTGTAGAACACCTATATTTGCTATATTTATGTTAATTTGGGTGTCAATTTTTATCCAAATTAGTGTAATAATTATGTAACAATTAGTCATATTTAGGTATTACTGTCGTACTCTTCGACATACTTCTTATCTATTGCATTCTGCCTGATTGTTGAGTATAGTTAAATCAGAAATTCTCTGCTCAATACCGTAAGTGGAAGCTCTTTCAAAATACATATTATATTCTGCTCAATATCAAAAGTGGAAGCTCTTTCAAAATACATATTATATATAGAAGAAACTCATACCAGAAAGGGGTGGTACCATGCCATTACCGGGGGTCTATGTAGCAAACAAAAAAAATGGTGAGACCTACTATCGTTCTTCCATTACCCACAAAAACAAACATATTAGTCTTGGGAGCTTCGATACCGAAAAAGCTGCTCACGCGGCATACCAATCTGCAATGAAATTATTAAATAAGAAAAAAGGCATAAAAAAAAGCATTCCTACTGCGGATGCCTTTTACGCCTTACGTTCTCCAATCTCTTTTGATAAGTGGATTATGTTATTAAATTTTATAGATAACGGAATCTACTGTCGCAATCCTATCTATTTGCAAAACAATTACTTCTTATATTATCTGGATGAACATACACCTCTGAAATTTGATGCAGATGATTTGTTTTATTATATGAACCATCGCATTATGAGAAGAGGCGGCCACTTATTCGTATCTGATTATGGGATGCAAGTAAATATTCTATCCCGATATGGAATTAAAAATTTTGCGGTTGCTGGGCGAGACTATCGCTTTTCGAATGGTGATTTGATGGATTTTCGTTATGGTAATATAAAAATTATAAACCGATATCATGGAGTTCAAAAAACAATAGTAAAAGGTCAAGAACTTTATACAACAAGAATCCATATCAACGGTGATTATATTGTTGGAAAATACGGAAGTGAAATTGAAGCAGCGATCGCTTATAACAAAGCCGCATCATTATTAAAGAGTAAAGGTTTAGTAAAAGACTTCCCTGATAACTATGTTGAAGGGGTTGACGATATCACCTATGCTAAGCTATATAATAACCTCAGAATCAGTAAAAAGCTTCGTGAATTGCCAGACTTTATTTAATGTGATTTGTGATTTGTCAGGCTTTAATTAACGTAATTTGTCAACTTTAATTAACATATTTTGTGTTTTCTTCCCAGTAATAAATTGTCTGAAAACTTTTTTAAAAAAAGGTACCTTTTTTCGATATTTTATGATATAATACAACTATATTTTTCTTCTTCCATTTTCATATTTAGCGCCATATGGCGCATTGGAAACGCACGCTACCGCGTGCGTTTTCTTTTTTTCACTGGAGTGATTAGCCAGGAAGAAACAATAATAAGTATGAAAGATACCGCACTTTGTACTAAGAGACTTATTGTAAACCAATGATTGATGAGATATTTCGTCGCTTTGCTATAAGCTCTCCAATCGGTAAATGCACCCGCTTCAATTCCTATTTGTTGTTTTAACATAGAGAAAAAAGTAAAAATAGGGTCAAATAATAGGGTAGAAATCGTAATTTTAACTTCAGCCATACCACTCATTTTACTCACTCCATAAACCACCTCACGTCTCATACTTCCAAGTGATTCAAGCAAATGACCTCCAAGTAATAACATCGCAAGCCCTATCGTTATAATCAATCCAGTTGTATAAGTACAAACTGTTGAGAGTGTTGTTCGTTTACATAAACTAGAAAAGAAGATACCTATACTGCCTAGATAGATAGAAGTTACAAACATAAATAGCTGAAACTGAAGCAGCTGAACGAAGTTAATTCCTCCTACTGCAAAAACTAGTGCAGTAATTGGTAACGAAGAAACTCCTAGTAAAAGAATTAAACTTAAGGACGCAAGTAATTTTCCTTTAATAATTTGCAATGGAGTCATCCGAGTCGAAAGTAAAATGTCTAATGTTTGTTTTTCCCTCTCGCCAGAAATTGCGCCAGACGATATTCCTGGGATCAAAAACAACACTAATAAAAATTGAGCACCGACTATAATTCCGTATATGGTAAGTATATCAGAGTAATTAACTGAGCTTCCAAGCTTTTGTGCACCTTCAAACGTAAGATAGAAAGCTAAAAGTCCAAATAAAGATAGGATTCCATTAAATACTGACAATAAAACCGCAGTCTTTTTCATTCTTGCATTTTGATATAGTTCTCTAAGATAGACAGAGTTCACATGCCACATACTTTTTCTCCTTTCTATTTGGTCAGCCTAAGAAAAATCTCCTCTAAAGTTCCATCCTCTCTCTTATAAGAGGCGATTGAAACACCAGAAGCTATCAACCTTGATAATAATTCTGCTTCTTTACTCTCTTCTCCATAAAAGTGGAAGGAGATGCTTCCTTCCTTACTTGCAATATTCGTTACTTCAGGCATTTTTTTTAGTAACTTTATTGCAATATCATGACCATCTATAATTTTCATCATAAGAGGGTTTTCCGCTTTTTGTTTTGCCATAATTTCTTTCATTGGGCCTTGTATCACAAGTTTTCCACTCTCAATGATTCCAAGGTTTGTACACATTTCCGAAAGATCCTTAAGGACATGAGAACTTAAAAGAATCGTTACTTTCTGTGCGCAAAGATTCTTTAATATTCCCTGAAGTTCTAACCTCGCTCTTGGTTCAAGACCAGAAGCAGGTTCATCTAGTAACAACAATTTCGGTTGATGCAGCAATGTCCTCGCCAGACATAACCGCTGCTTCATTCCCCTAGAAAGTTCATCCACATAGTCATGCTTCTTATCTTTAAGATCTACAAGTTCAAGAAGCTCATCAATTCTTCTTTCTGCATTACTACCAACAATTCCATAGATTGTGGCATAAAAATTTAAATACTCCGCGGCATCCAAATTGTCATAAACGCCGAAGAAGTCAGGCATATATCCAATCCGTTCTTTTGCATGTCTAGGATAGCGAAGGGCATCAATCCCATCCACCCAAACTTCACCAGAATCCGCTGATAAAAGGGAAGCTATGATTTTCATAGTGGTTGTTTTACCAGCACCATTAGGGCCGACAAAACCATATAATTCTCCCTTATGAAGTTCCATATTCAGTCCATCAAGTGCATATGACTTACCAAATTTCTTTACCAAATCCTTTACTACTAACATAGCTCCTCCTTTCCGTTCATAATACATTCTTTTCTATCCTTGATTCACTTTTACAACCCACATTGTGAGTACGCATCTCTTAAAAGATACAATTCTTCAAGAAACATTTATAACCGATTAATTAGCCATCTTTATGTAGGAGATAACCGGAATAGTGAATACACCACTCATCTCGACTTCTTCTCCTTCATACTTAATCTTTAATTCATGCTCCTTACTTAGATAATCCTTTAGTTCTTCTGCGCTTAAAGAAGCATCTCCCTCACCATCTTCAGCATTCACCTTCTGATATCTACCATCCTGTAATAAATCAGATCGAAATACCAAATCATACTGGCTGGTAGTTCTATTGTAGAAATATATCTTCTTTGCCAATAAATAATAATTTGTATCTTGATTTAAGCTAAGTTGAAAAACATCTGCCAGTACTAGCTTTGAAATTTCATCTTCTTTTGGTAGCTGATACTCTAATTCAATGCTATTCGTATAAACATAGCGAAGCGCATTATCATAATAGTTGCTCCCACCTGCCTTTAGATAGCGATCAAGGTTTGGAACTAAAGTCACATCACCGGTTGTTGTATTAAGTTCCAAAGGAACTACCATCATAGAAACTCCATAGCTAGCACGATTGTTAGATAAAGATGAAAATGGATGTTCCTTAGGTAAACTATCTATAAACCCGATAAGATATGCTCCTTCTTTCGCATAAAGTCCCTCTTCAATCACCATGCTAAGTGCATTATTTTTTCTTACACGATCCGGTGATATCTTAGTTTCTTGATTACCAAGCTCTACACTAATCGAATTTGAATTATACAAAATACTATAAATATTAAAATTGTATTCTTGGCTACATTCCTCAAGGGAAGCACTCTCACCGCTTTCTAAATCTCCAAGCAAAGCAACTCTACCATTATAATAAACATATGCTTCTTCAAAATTTTCCGAAGTATCATTTGTTACACTACCACTCATAGTACTTTCTGTAACCGAAACCTGACCTGTTACTTCATCATCTAATTCTCTGGAGTAATCTAGAGAAAAATACTGAGGAGTGAATGCTGGTATATGGTCAAACATCAAGGAATAGCTATCTTTCGATTTTAACACTGAAGTATTGACTGCCTCACCAAAGCTCAGAGTATCATATGGTTTCTCTTTATCAATTACATCATAAAAGGTTGGATACTGATACTTTCCCGCAATGACCTCATTTGCATCCCCAAGACTTAGCTCCGTCTTTTGGTTGGAGGATAAATATACATTTACATTGGATTCGGCCTCAAGCGTTTTAGTATTAGGGTCATAAGTCTCTACATTAAAATAAGAAATATACGGCTCTGTAATTCTTGTATTGGTTCCCATCACATATACAATGCAAGAAAATACAAGAGAGAGACAAGGAACTAACACCCAGACTAGGATATTCTTCTTCTTTTTATGAAGTATAAAGTATAGGAGAGGTCCAATGATAACAATATAGACCACTAATAAAATCGTATAAGGAAACACTTTCGGAACATCAATAGAATTAGAGTTATTTATAATTCCCTGGACTCTGTAATTATCGAAGTTCGCATATTGCTCAACCTCCAAATGTTTCTTTACAGCAGCGGGTATGTCTTCAAGCACTTGCGAAACCACGGAAAGATAAAAGGTATTCAATATCTTTCCACTTACCCCATCATTCACTAAAATCTTTGCTTCCGTCAATCCCTCCATACCCAGTGGAAAATGAAATACCAAAACATTACCTTCTCCATATGGCACCTTCTCATAGATAGTAAGATTGTTAGATTCCTTCTTTTTTGTAGCATTCGTGGTAGAAAATACAGTAACAGTCTTTTCAACCGAAGTAAACTTTAAGTCGCTAATAATTTTATTACCTAAAATAGATTTTCCAATATATAAGTTACAATCTTTCTGTGGCTCTTTGTTTTTTATATCCTCTTTATATTTTAAGTTAGAAGCTCGTAATGTTTCATATCCCTTCACCCTTAATAAAAGATCTGAAAATTCAGAAGGCTCTTTCATGGATATCTTTGCATTCTGCACTGAAAAATCGGAAGTTTCTTCTTCAAGACTTACTATATTTTGATTACTAAGCCACTTAATTGCAGGTATACCATCCTCGTAGTAAGCCTCACTTCCAAAAACCAGCGTACCACCACGTTTCACAAACCCTAGTATTGCTTGTTGCTGTTCCTCGGTTAGACTAGATATCTTAAAATTTTCAATTACCAACACATCTATCATATCAAGTCCAAAATAATCACTTGGAAAATTACTTTTATCCAAGTAAACACACTTATTCCCAAAATACTCAAAATAAGACAGCGGAGTCGACATATCACTTAAAATACCTACGTAATAATAGGTTCCTAAGTTAACGACATTAAGAGGGATTACCTCTTCTACAATTGTATCCTTACTGGAAGATAGAAGCTCAAATTTCATGCTTTTACTGGCTCTGTTCATAGGAATATTTAACGTTACGACATTTTTTTCTAATCCTAGAATTGTCGCTGTAGTAGCATAACGAATATTATCTTGTTCTTCATTCATTATAGTGGCAGCTATTTCACCAGTAAAACTTTCACCTTTGTTATAGATTTTTGCAGTTACCTGTATGGTTCTACCATATCTAGCTTGTTGCTCAAACCCATATTGTAACGTAACTACGACACGGTCATTGGCTAAAATGATTGGTTTCCCACTTTGATCGGTATTTCCTACATTCGTTTGCGGAGCCCTTGCTGCAGTTGCATCAACCATTTTACATGGCAATAACATGACTATAGACAATGAAATTATTACAAGCAATATTATAGCTTTCGATAATATTGCTTGCAATAAACAAGGTACACGTAAATGTTTCATGGAGCTCCTCCTTTTCCTTTATTGACCGATTGGTAATATCACCTCAAAAACTGTTCCATCCAACCCACTTCGAGCCGTCACTTGACCACCGTGCATCTCAAAAATATTTCTTGCAATAGCAAGACCAAGACCTGTCCCGCCATGCTCTTCATTTCTAGAATATTCAACACGATAGAATTTCTCAAAAATGTGCGTAATATCTTTCTTTGGTATAACCTCACCATAATTTGTGATTGTTACAATTACCTCAGTATCTTTTACCTCTAAACGTAAATTTATATTCTTACCATCTGCGCCGTATTTTATTGCATTTCCTATTAAATTAGCAAATGCTCTAGCCAAATAATCTCCATCTGCACTTACAACCGCGGAAGGTACTGTCACATCAAAACTATATTCTAAGCCATATTCCGTAAAGCTTGGATAAAACTCATCCAATAATTGATAAAGCATCTTTACGATATCAACTTCTTTTTTATAAAATTTAACTTCTCCAAATTCAAACTTGGTATAGGAAAATAAATCTTCAATTAACTTTTCCAAGCGAATTGACTTATTGTAAGCAATACCGATATACTTATCCTTTATCTCCGCAGGAAGGTCTTTCTTCGATACCAAATCTAAATAACCTATTATTGAAGTTAATGGAGTTCGTAAATCATGCGCTACATTTGTGATTAACTCATTTTTCTTACTTTCCGTGTTACGCTCTTCTTCCATGATCGCTTTTATTTCCACTGCCATGCGATTTAAATTCTGAGCTATTCTTGTAAATTCGTCATCATTGCGAAGCGGTATTCTCACATCAAAATTGCCAATGGCCAATTCATCAATGCCCTTTGATATTTCTTTTAGATAAGAACTCATCTTCTTAGTAAAAATCATAAAATAAGTAATAAAAGATGCAAAACCAATAAATAAAGCAACCAAATAAACGACTGGATCAAGCTCGCCATTACTTTGGCTATTTTTTGTGTTTACATCTGGTGCATATTTTAGATTTAAAGAATTCTGGTAAATAGCATCACTCACCGAATTATTAGAACTATTTGATGTTTGATTTTTATAATCCGAAGTTGCAGTTTCAAGCGCTTGTCTATATTCCTGATTTGATAGCAAAGTGTAAGAGATGAAGTGAACTATACCTAGAAAAAACAGTACTGTAAGTAAGGCTAAGATAGCACTTAGGATACTGTACCATAAGTTTCGGTATCGAAAACTATGAATAAATTTATCTTCCATCGTGGTCCTCTCTTCCAAACATGCCGCCAAAGGCATCACGCCGCTAAAGCGGCACAACACTTACTTCTCAATCTTGTATCCAACACCCCATACAGTTTTAATGATTTCTGCATTCCTTGAGTCCATTTCGATTTTCTCTCTAAGTCTTCGGATATGTACCATGACCGTATTATTTGCCTCGTACATCTTTTCGTTCCATACGCGCTCAAATATTTCATCCGTACTAAATACTCTTCCTGCATTTGAAGCTAATAAATATAAAATATCAAACTCTATTGGTGTCAATCTCACTTCTTTACCATATGCCATAACAACATGGGTTTCTTTATTAATTACCAAATGAGTCACCGTAATTTCTTTTTCATTTTTGTCCTCATAGGTACTTGGATTAAATTTTGTAAAGCGTCTTAACTGTGACTTAACTCGTGCCATTAATTCCAGCGGATTAAATGGCTTAATCACATAATCATCGGCACCTGTGCTAAGACCTATAATTTTATCGATGTCTGCTGACTTCGCACTTAACATAATGATTGGCACAGTACTGGTTTCTCTAATCTTTTTACACATACTCAGTCCATCAATTCCTGGCATCATGATATCCAGTATGACAAGTTTAATGTTCTCCTTTTGGAGAATTTCGAGTCCTTCCATGGCATTGTATGCTTTAAATACCGGATATCCATCACTAACTAAATGGATTTCAACCAATTCTGCGATCTCTTTATCATCATCAACTACTAAAATATTTATCTCCTCTGCCATTTCTTACCTACCCCCATTCTGTCGCAATTCTGTGAATTTGAGCGACAGCACAAATTCGTGTGTGAAAAATCTTGATCTTTCACACTATTCTCACTAGATTTATCTTATCATACCATAGTCCCAAAATCTTTACTTTTTTCTTACAAAACCCTAGTTTTTCTTGTACTAATTCCTAAGTAAATCCAGCTTATTCCTGTATTTCCTTATGCTGTTTCAATATCTATGTTTTACTTCCTATTTATCTTTATCGAAACCTATCTACTAATACTTTACCTATCCCGCACTCATATATTTATCTATTTTTACGCTCATACAAAAATACATTACTTAGGATACTATGCGCATTTATATTTCAAGTGAATTATCCACAAAGACCTAAAATACAAGTACATTTATCCACAAAAAAGGCGAAATCTCTGATACTCTGTGTATTACAAAAAAATAAGACTGTCTCCATGTTCTGCATATCTGCCGAACCGGATTCAGTCTCATAATCATGACAAGTCAGAATCTTACTGGCTCATCTTAAGTTTAATCGAAGTTGAGTAGTACTATAAGCCGGGTTCTGTATTTGATGATCATCTATCTTGACTGTACGTTACCATACAGCTCATTTGCCCGTTACCAGACAAAACGCGACCTACCTAAGAGCACGACGGGCCGCCGTATCGCTCTCATACCATAAAGGTATTTGTTTGGTCTTGCTTCAAGTGGGGTTTACACAGCCTTCTCTGTTACCAGAGAAGCGGTGGTCTCTTACACCGCCATTCCACCCTTACCTAACCTAACGGTTATTATCTAACCTGCGGTTAGGCGGTTTATTTTCTGTTGCACTGGCCTTAGAGTCGCCTCCACCGGACGTTATCCGGCACCCTGCCCTATGAAGCCCGGACTTTCCTCACCGATTAAATCGGCGCGATCATCTGTACTACTCAACCTTAGTATGCTAACATGAATCATTTCATTTGTAAAGAAGTTTATCTTGGTAAACATCAAACTTTAAAACAACTTCCACCAATAAACTCCCTAATAATCGAATTCTTAGGAATATCTTCTGAACTTACTCCAAGAAAATAATCTAAAAATTTTAATAATCGTTTTGCTTCTATATATTCTTTGCAATCTTTATCGATTCCAAACAAAGCTGGTTCTGCATATTGCTTTAGAACAGACAATTCATAAATAAGAGCGGAATTAAACATACAATCTGCTTCTTCTTGAAATGGGAAGATATTTTCCTCTTCTCCTCGGCGTACCGATGGCCACATCGCAATTGTCTCACGGGCGGAAGTCCCCCTCGTTCTTGCATCTCTTACCATACGGCGAATTAATCTTCCATCGGTAGTCGGAATACGGTTATGTTCGTCAATATTGAGCTGAGTTAAGGCACTGATATAGATTTTAAATCTGCTCTCTTTTGGTAGAGAATAGGATAATTCATCATTTAGGCCATGGATTCCTTCTATGACAAGAATATCTTCTGGTCCTAGTTTCTTATAGTTTCCTTTATATTCCCGTTTCCCAGTTTTAAAATTAAAGTTTGGAAGTTCTACCGTTTCTCCATTTAATAATGCAGTCATATCCTTATTAAATTGCTCTATGTCGATTGCATGTATAGATTCAAAATTAAAGTTACCATATTCATCTTTTGGAGTATTTTCTCGATCCACAAAATAATCATCGATGCCAATCGGGTGTGGCTTGTATCCTAGGGTACGTAACTGAATTGATAGACGATGAGAAAAGGTGGTCTTACCAGAAGAGGAAGGTCCAGCAATCATGATAAACTTCTTACTTCCTGCACTTTTAATCTTTTCTGCTATCTCTGCTATTCTCTTCTCCTGTAACGCCTCCTGAATCAGAATGATGTCATTCATATTCCCTTTTGTTATCTCATCATTCAAGGAGCCAACCGTAGAAATCTCCATGGTTCTTCCCCATTGATTGGCTTGCTGGAGAGTTTCAAATAGATTCTTTCTTGGTTTAAACTCTGGAACCTTTTCTGGTTCTTCTTTTAGCGGTAGCATTAACATAAATCCATCTTCATATGGAAATATATCGAAATACTTTAAGATTCCGGTGCTTGCAGGCATATAACCATAATAATAATCCTCAAATCCATCTAAATTATAGAGATTTGCGCTGGATACACGGCGATAGCGAAATAGTTTTTCCTTATCATACATCTGATACTTATGAAATAACTCTGCTGCCTCCGCGGTAGCTATGGAACGTTTCATAAATGGTATGTCTCGATGAATAATGGATTGCATCTCCTTCTTAACTTTATCCATTAATGTAGCGTCTACCTTAACTTTTCCATCTAATTCGCAATATAAACCAGAACCAATCGAATGTTCCACCCTTACTTTATCAATATTATCATGACCTAATACGCGATAAATAGCACGAATCATCACAAAAATAAGCCCTCTGGCATAAGTCTTACGGCCAGCATCCTCAGTTATTGTAACAAATTCTATCGTACAGTCCTGTTTCACTGTTTTAAACAGCTCACGTAATCTTCCGTTCATTAAAACAAGTATTATCTCATGTTTAAACTGAGGCTGATATTCCTTGCTAATTTCCAGATAAGCCGTACCCTGTGTGTATTCTTTTGTCACGCCATTAACCGTAACTTTAAACATTCCCATATACTTATCACCTCATTTCTTCGCTGCTTTTATCTTACCCGCAAGACAATGCGTATCATCAAGTTTATGGTTGCAGCGCAGATATAAACTTGATAAGAGAAAGATCTATTCCCTCCCATCTACACGATATTGCTTGCGTGCAAATAGGGAGGGTAACTTGCCCCTCTAAGATCTATAGTATTGTAACGCATCCTCTAACATTTCTATTTCCTTTAAAAGTTCTGCATATCTCTCTCTATTTTTAAGAGTACTAATGCTTTCTAAATTTTCTCTAATTTGATAAGCTTTCGCTCTTTCTTTCTCAAGAAACTGCTGTAGTACTGGATGTTTATTCTCTAAGAGATATCTCCCATACCTATTATATAACTCTTCGGCATCCTTCGTGACTTCCCTCTCTTCGCAGAAGCTGTCCCGGTTTTCTTGGAGCAATGAAGTACAGCCCCGTGATTGGGGCTGCGCATAAAGTACTGTATAATACTTACCTTCATCAATACACATATCCTCTTTTGTAATTTCGAAGTTCAGATTATGTAGATACTCTCGTACCCTCCAGATTTCTGACTGTGGCTGTAAGATAAGTTCCTTTGCCGCCGCTACGCACTCGCTGCCTTCTTCTAATATTCTAATCATAAGGGCTCCACCCATGCCAGCGATGACAATCGAATCTACCTCATTTGGTTTTAGCATGTGCAATCCATCGGATAACCTTGTCGTTATCAGATTCTCCATCCCATAGCTTATGATGTTTTCCTGCGCCCGCAGCAGCGGACCCTCATTTACATCAAGAGCTATCGTTTTAGGAGCAATCTTTCCTTCTACAAGATATATGGAAATGTAGGCGTGATCACAGCCTACATCTGCAACCACATTTCCTTTTGTGACGCTATCAGCCACCATACGTAATCTTTTTGATAAGTTCATGTGAAACTATTTTCCTTCCTCTGTATCCAATATTAATTAATCTAAAGATTAATTACTCTAAATAATCCTTTAATTTGCGAGAACGACTTGGGTGTCTCAATTTGCGAAGTGCTTTTGCCTCGATTTGACGGATTCGTTCTCTCGTTACATTAAACTCTTTTCCTACTTCTTCCAGCGTTCTGGCACGACCATCATCTAACCCAAAACGTAATCGCAATACTTTTTGCTCACGATCAGTTAATGTGCCAAGTACCTCCATTAACTGTTCTTTTAATAAAGTAAAAGCTGCTGCTTCTGCTGGAACTGGTACGTTATCATCCTGAATAAAATCACCCAAGTGACTGTCTTCTTCCTCACCGATTGGAGTTTCAAGAGAAACTGGTTCTTGAGAAATTTTCTGAATTTCACGTACACGTTCTACTGGAATATTCATTTCCTTAGCAACTTCTTCTGGAAATGGTTCTCTACCAAGCTCTTGTAATAGCTGGCGTTGCACACGGATTAATTTATTTATGGTCTCTACCATATGAACTGGAATACGGATTGTTCTCGCCTGATCTGCAATGGCTCTTGTTATCGCCTGACGAATCCACCAAGTTGCATACGTACTAAATTTATATCCTTTTCGATAATCGAATTTTTCTACCGCTTTAATTAATCCAAGATTTCCTTCCTGTATTAAATCTAAAAACTGCATGCCACGGCCAACATAGCGTTTTGCTATGCTAACTACCAGCCTTAAATTTGCTTCTGCAAGTCTTTTCTTTGCATTTTTATCTCCTTGCTCCATACGCTGAGCAAGAACAATTTCTTCATCTGCACTTAAAAGCGGTACTTTACCAATTTCCTTAAGATACATTCGCACCGGATCTTCTGTACTAATTCCCTCTGGTACCGTTAAATCGATGTTAGTTATTTCCTCTTCTTCTGCTTCGATCAAAGCTAAATCGCTTTCATCAATCTCTTCTTCTTCCTCTAATTCTGGTGCACGCAAAACATCAATATTATGTGCCTCTAAATACTCATAGATCTTCTCAATACGGTCCGCATCAATCTCCATATCAGAAAAGAAGTCATTAATCTCTTCGTATTCTAGTACATTCTTTTTCTTTTTTGCATACTCCAACAATTCTTTCAGCTTCTCGTGAAATTTTGCCATGGTTTCATCCATAAATACTTCCTTCTTTCTTCGTCTGAATGTTGTATAATTCGATACCCTATATTTTCACAGTTTAACCATGATTTAAAGAACTATGCAATTTCTCTAAGCCATGCTGTTCTTTCATAACATTCTGAAGTGCCATTATGTCATTGTCTTCAATCGCTTTCTTATAAGCAATGTCTAGACTAGCTCTTTTGACACGTACTACCGTATCCGCAAAAAGCTTTCTTCTCTCCGCCTCTGTCATCTCAAGCTGAATGGAAGTCGAGAATAGACCGGCCACTTCAGTTTGCAACTCCTTGCTTTCAAAACGATTGATAATCTTAGCGGGAGTTACTTTATGTTCACTTTCGTATTGCTCAAAGACCATATTTGCAACCTCGCGATATAATTCCTCTGTAAAATCATCCGCTGTAATAATTCCACGAATTTGATCAAACGCCTTGGAATCATCAATCAACCAGGTTAGCAATATCTTTTGCGACTTTTGCATCCCTTCTTCTGGCTTGCCTTTTTTCGCATTTTGTTCCTTTTCTCGGTCTCTTGTTTCTTTCGCTACGTTTACCACTGTCATTTGGGCACCATAACGGTTTACTAGTTTTCTTAAATTGTCATAGGAAACATTATATTTTCTTGACAACGCCTCAATGTAGTTGTTTCTCTCAATTTCCTCTGTAAATATTAACAGTTTCTTTGCCATCTCATTGAAGAACTTCGTCTTTTGTTCCGGATCTCCTAAATCATAATCCCTTTCTAATACAGAAATTTCAAAGAAGAAACTGTTCATTGCTTGATCAATTCGATTTTGATACTCCTCCGCTCCAAGTGCCTTAATAAATTCGTCCGGATCCTTGTAAGGCTTCATATCAATTACTTTTGCAGATAGCCCTGCCTCTTTCAGAATCGGTATTGCTCGAATCGCAGCCGCAACTCCAGCACCGTCACTATCATAGGTCAGATACGCTTCTTTTGTGTAACGGGATAATAATCTTGCTTGTTGTGGTGTAAATGCAGTTCCTAAAGATGCTACTGCATTCTGAAATCCAGCCTGGTGAAGTGCTATAACATCCATGTAACCTTCGCAGATCAGAAAGTAATCCTTTCTTGATGTTCTGGCAAAGTTTAAACCAAATAAATTCCGGCTTTTATCAAATACTATCGTTTCCGGAGAGTTTAAATACTTTGGTACTCCATCGCCCATCACTCGGCCACCAAATGCTATCACTTTATTGTTCCCATCCATAATCGGAAACATGACTCGGTTCCAAAACTTATCATAAGCCCCTTTACTTTCTTCCATTGTAAATAGGCCAGATTGTCTAAGTAACGAATCTTCATACCCAGCTTTTTTCATATATTGATATAAATCATCGGAGTATTTGGTAGAATACCCAAGCCCAAACTTTGTAATAATTTCCTCGCTAAGTCCTCGATTTCTTAAATAAGCTAGTGCTTCTTCTCCTTGCTTACTTCTTAGTTGGTAATAATAATACTTACCAGCCTCTTTATAAAGCTCTAAGACTCTTGTTTTTAAATCTGCTGCCTTTTTCGCTTCTTCTGAATATTCTAATTCCGGCAGTTTCACTCCAGCTCGGTCACCTAAAACTTTTAAAGCTTCCACAAAGGTATAATTTTCATATTCCATCAGAAAGGTAAACACGTTTCCCCCAACACCACATCCGAAACAGTGATACATCTGTTTTGAACCACTTACAGAAAATGACGGAGATTTCTCATTATGAAATGGACATAGTCCCATGTGGTTGGCGCCACGTTTTTGTAATTTTACATAAGAACCAATCACATCAACGATATCATTGCGTTCTCTAACTTCTTCCACAAGTTCCTCTGGATAATACATAGTAAGCTCCATTTCTTAGTTTGATACACTTATTCAATCTCATCTTAGTAATTTAAAGGTTGTATTTTAAAATTTCCTTTTTCAAAACGTAAATCATATATTTTTCCTCAATACACAGCCCTTGCTTTAGAGCCCATATTCTTTTAACACATTTTTCATGGTGTAGAAATTATATTTTTTAATATACATCCCATGCTGTAGGAATCATAATTTTTAATATACATCCCACGCTGTAGGAATCATAATTTCTTTATATTTCGCAACCGCATATCGGTCAGTCATACCAGCAATATAGTCACACACAACTCTTCCAGCTAGTTCCTTCTTCTCTTCTATCATAAACAAATACTCTTCTGGTAAGCAATCAAGGTTCGAATTATAATAAAGATAAAGCTGCTCTATCATCTTCTCTGCTTTTGCCTCCTGCCCTTTTGCGACAGGATTCGTATATACACTGCGAAACATATATTTTCTTAATTCTAACATAGCGGTTTGTACCCGCTCTGACATAATAATATCGGCTTTTCCGAAGCTATGGATAACAATATCATGAATCAGAGTATTCAGTCTCTCTACCGGGCTATGTCCAAGAACATCCGTGAATTCCTTCGGAATCTCTTCTTCCTTTATAATTTGCCCACGGATGGCATCATCTATGTCATGATTTATATATGCAATTTTATCCGATAGCCTTACTACCTTACCTTCTAAGGTCGATGGGTTTCCGGCTGTTTGATGATTTTTTATTCCATCCCTTACTTCTTTCGTAAGGTTTAGTCCCTTCCCATGCTTTTCTAATAACTCCACTACTCGTAAGCTTTGCAAATGATGTTCAAAACCACCTTTGTATACACGGTTTAGTGCTCTCTCTCCTGCATGGCCAAATGGGGTATGGCCTAAATCATGTCCTAATGCAATCGCCTCGGTTAAATCTTCATTTAGTTGAAGTGCCTTAGCAATTGTTCTCGCATTCTGCGAAACTTCTAGCGTATGGGTCATTCTGGTTCGATAATGGTCTCCTTCTGGTGCTAAAAACACCTGCGTTTTTCCATTGAGTCGACGAAATGCCTTAGAATGTATAATTCTGTCCCGGTCTCTTTGATACACTGGACGAATGTCGCAAGCAACCTCATCCATATCTCTGCCAAGAGAACAATCACTGAATGCTGCATAGGGGTTCAAATATTCATGCTCTCTTTGCTCCTGAAGTTTTCTTATGTTCAGTTCTAACTGCTCCATACTAACCTCCATTCCTAAACAAACGTAGCCATCCGGGTCTCCTTAACATCCTATTCCGTTTTAAAAAGAGACGAACCTTGTCCCAAACTATCTCAATAGGTATTATAGTAAATACGATATTGTCTTATACTAAATAATACCGTCTACTATACTGTTCTACAAAATAATTCGAATTCCTCTTTTTATTTAGAAAAAGTTGAATGCAAATTTGAATGAAGTTGAATGCAAAACTAAATTTAGGTGCTTTTTTCTCATTACAACTTTGCAAAACTCAAATTTGTTTTGTAATTTTTTCTTTATTTTCCCTTTACTTTCGGCATCTATACCGACTTTAATATCCTAAAGTTTATGATATATTATAATAGGAAAAGGAGGCAGATGCTTTCATCTACCCCTTTTCCTATCACTACTTATTTTTCTCATTTATCCTTGAAATATTTTCACTTTCTCTTTTGCTTTTTTTGTATCATCAACTTTCGAACAGTTACAATGACTTGGACAATCGGAACATCCACAACTGCAAAACTTACCAGCTTTTATTTCTCTCGCTCTTTTTCTCACGACATAGAAGACATATGCTCCTAGTAATAGTACTATAATTAATGTTGGCCACATACTCATCATCCTTTCTTAAGCCTTGTATTAATATCTAACCTTTATTCAGATATCTTAAAGACTTGTAATAAAACTGCCAATCTGGAAAAACAATACGGATACCAGATAAGCAACACCTAATTGAAACAATATTGAAAATATGGTCCACTTCGTGGATTTTAATTCTCTCTTTACCACTGCGATGGTTGCTACACACGGAGTATACAGTAAACAAAATAGCATAAATGAATATGCATTAACCGCGGTAAAATTCTGACTTGATAGTGAAGATATCAAGGTATTCATACCCTCACGGGAACTGATATTTGCTATTCCATATAATACACTGAAACTAGATACTACAACTTCTTTTGCAGCTAATCCAGAGATTAACGCCACAACAATTTGCCATAATCCAAGACCCGCTGGTACTAAAATTGGACTAGCAAACTTACCAAAGATTGCACCAAAGCTCTGTGACATATCCTCTGTCATTCCTTGTGGTCCAAAATTTAAAATAAACCAAATTACGATCGATGCAAGGAATATCGTTGTTCCCGCTTTCGTTAAATAATCTTTCACTTTGTCCCATACATAGATAAAGATAGTTCTTTTATTTGGTGTCTTATACTCTGGTAACTCAATAAGTAAAGGACTCATATTACCTTTTTTTCCGAATTTGTTCATTACAAAGGCAGATATTACTGCAATAACCAAGCCAACCACATACATGGAAAATGCTACTAGCATTGCGTATCGTCCAAAAAACATTTGGGAAAATAACACGTAGATTGGAAGTCTCGCACTACAGGACATGAATGGTGTAATCAATACAGTTCTTCTTCTATCTCTCATATCCTCTAAGGCTCTTGATGCCATAACCGCAGGAACAGTACAACCAAATCCAAGTATCATTGGGATAAAAGCTCTTCCTGAAAGTCCAAGTTTTCCCATCAAACCATCCATCACATATGCAACTCTTGCCATATAGCCACTATCCTCTAAGAAGGCTAACGCAAGAAATAAGATAAAGATATTTGGTAAGAAAGTGAGGATTCCACCAACACCAGCGATAATACCATTAACTATTAAAGAAGTTAACATCTCATTTGTACCAATCGCTTCCAGTCCTTTAAGAGCCATAGTAGAAAAGCTTTCTAAACCAACTTCAAAATACCCTTTCAGAAAATCACCAATGGTAAAGGTTAAGAAAAATACCACTGCCATAATTCCTAAGAATACTGGTAAACCAAAAATACGATGTGTAACCACTCGATCCACTTTATCTGTTAAGGCAGCCTTTTTGCTTTTATTTACTAAGCATTCCTCAATAATTTCATCAATAAAATCATACTTTTGATGAATAATCTCTGCTTCGTAACTTTCATTAGCAATCCCAGCTAAATCAATAGATACAAGATTCATTACCTCTTCATCATGCTCTAATAACTTAAGTGCGTACCAGCGATAGTTTTCACTTTCAAATCCTACTTCCTTCATTCGATCAGTGAGTATATCAATCTTATCCTCAATTTCATCGCTATAGACCATCGTAAATTCTTTATGATGTTCATGCGCGTGATGGCTTTTGCTCTTTCCAAGGTTTGGATGCTGATGTACAATGCTATTATGACGACACTTTTCTTTATGGTGTGCTACCGTATGCATTAGGATATCTAGACCAGTACGTCTTCTTGCTGATACTGGGATACAAGGAATCCCAAGCATCTCAGGTAATCGATGCATATCAATCTCCATACCACGTTCTTCTACAATATCCATCATATTAAGTGCTAAGATTACTGGTTTCCCAAGTTCTATTAACTGTAACGTAAGATATAAATTTCTCTCCAGAGCCGATGCATCTGCAACGTCAATGATGACTTCTACCTCAGAATCCAAGATAAATTGTCTCGTCAGTTTTTCCTCCATGGTATAGGAAGTTAAGCTATATATCCCTGGAAGGTCTACTAATTTAAAACGATGATCATGGTATTTCATCGCTCCTTCTTTTTTTTCAACCGTAACTCCTGGCCAATTAGCCACCTTTAGTTTGGCACCAGTATAGGCATTAAATAATGTCGTTTTTCCGCAGTTTGGGTTTCCTACAAACCCAACTTTTAATTCCTGCTCTTCTCTGAGATTCTCTTCTTGAATCATGGTTAACATCCTTTCCGTCCCTAACATGCTGTTAATGTTGTTGTCTTAACTTTCCTCGATATGAATTGCTTCTGCGATCTTCTTTCCCACTGCAAGTCTGGTTCCACGTACATTGAAAATAACAGAGCCACCACGTTTATTATTTAAAACCTCAATCTTTGTGCCATCGGTTAAGCCAAGCGCTTTCAAACGGATTTCCGTCTCTTTTGCCAACTGAATGTTATGCACTGTATAGGTCTTGTTTGCCTTCCCATCCACTAGTGTCATGTCGTTCACGTCCTTTTCTCTCGTTCATTTTCTTTTATTGAGAATAATTATCATTTACAAATTCATTATATGAAGAATTTTGCGTTCTGTCAACGTTGATTTTATAAAATATGCTATTTTTTTTACTTTTTCTAAATATATAGACTAAACCAAGCTAAACCCATAGGATGAAGGCGTATTTCTCGCGGTTTAAATTTATAGAGACTTACACCGACTGGTATGTCCAGCTTTGATGGACATACCACTAAAAAAGACTGCCGCATATAGCAACAGTCTCCGAGATATAATACTATGATTTATTTGATTATAAAAATGCAATCTTAGGAAAATAGCTTATTTTTTATCATTGAAAGTATCTTAATTTGGATTGACATAATAGAGAATCCACCTGCAATTCCAGTTAAGAATCTTCTTTTATTTGTTGACTCCTTAATTTTTGATTGCTGTATCGCCCAATCCGCAAACATTATCAAGGCTCCAGTGATGGAAAGCTTTTTATGAAACCCAAAGAGAAGATAGCATGGTATTGCAATTAGATAACCTATGATAACACCGGTACAACGCGCGCATACCGGAAACTGATATCCATGATAAAAAAAACTTCTCTCCGGCTTTTGATGACATCCTGTGTACTCTCCAACTCTCATTAACTTTTTCCACATCTCATCATGTTTCTTACGTATGCTAATTTTCATATCCTCTCCTTACTCTATCATCAAACCAAACTATGATTACTTTACTGTCTTTACGTTCTAAATTTTCTACCACAATGTTGGCAAATCCAGAAAGTTCTTCTTACGGTATGTGATTTTCCCATTCCGCATAAACCGCATACCCAACCAATTGGTCCTAAAATTAGATAGCCACAGCAACCTTT
This sequence comes from Lachnoclostridium phytofermentans ISDg, assembly GCF_000018685.1. NCBI lineage: Bacteria > Bacillati > Bacillota > Clostridia > Lachnospirales > Lachnospiraceae > Lachnoclostridium > Lachnoclostridium phytofermentans. Next base: position 4,357,722 of record NC_010001.1, read on the forward strand.
CCCAAGACCATATCCTTTTTGATTCGTTTCGGATTCCTCTACAATAATACAACGATCATCTCCGCAATTTGGACATCTCATATCTACATCCTCCCGTACTAAAAGTAAAAACAGATATTATAGGCAGAGTTTAGCATAATTAAATTCGTCCTGCAATAATTCTGGAGAATTCTAATTGACTACTTTTCTATTTCTAATCAATCTCTCATTTCTTGACAAAAAAACTAATAAAAAAATTAAAAATGATAATATTAACAATTACTAAAATGAAGAAAAATTACTAGAATAATAAAAACCTGATTAAAGAAAGAAAAAAGCTGCTCTAAACAGATCTTAAGCAACTTATCGTCACACTTTTTCCTCTGTTTAAAACAGCCATATGCTTTACATTACAGTAATTCTAATTTCTTTAATACATTCTCAAACTTTGTTTGGTCGATTGGTTTACCTGCATAAGCAACACAACCAAGTTCGAAGGCTTTAGTAACATTTCTTCCTTCACTTAGAGCTGTAGTCATAATAATCTTTGCCTGTTTTTCTTCAGGAATTCCCTTTTCCTTTTCTAAATCACGGATTCCCTTTAATGCTTGATAACCATCCAATGCTGGCATCATAATATCAAGGCAAACTAAATCGTATGGTTCATTTGATTCAAGCGCCATCGTAAAGGCATCTACTGCTTCCATCCCATCTACGGTAATATCACATTCCCCGTATTGCGATAAAAATCGAAGCATAAACTTTCTACTTGCAAAATCATCTTCCGCTATTAGTATCTTCACTGTATCCTCTCCTCAAAATTATTACCTATCCCAAGGTTTACAATAATACCCGTTGTAGGGAAAACGCAAAATTATATGAAAGCAGGTCTTCTTACGAATATTCCTTCGTTTCATCGACTTATATGGATAAGATATCTACACTTTCCCTTGTAGTATAATGTCATTATACACCGTTTTTTGTTAATAATCTAGTCACTTTCCAAAATTTCTTAAAAAATGAGAAAATTAGACTATATTTCTTACTACCCTAAGAAACTCATTCATCTCCTCATCAGTTCCGATGCTGACTCGAAGATAGTTAGAAATCCTTGGTTTATTAAAGTATCTCACGTAAATGTGCTCTTTTCTTAGCGCATCGAATAAATCCTTCGCTGCGACTTTCTCATGGGTAATAAATAAGAAGTTCGTTTTAGAATCCGGCATTTGAAAACCGAATTCAATTAGTTCACTCTTCACACGCTCTCTTGTTGCTATAATCTTATCAAGTGTCTCATAAAAATATTCCTTATCTTTTACTGCCTCTGCCCCACATACTATGGAAGGATAATTCATGGTATATGAATTATAAGATTCTTTTACATTCTTTAGAGCTGTGATTAGTTCTTTATTTGCCATTGCAAATCCAATTCGCATACCTGCCATTGACCTTGACTTAGAAAATGTTTGTACCACGACCAAATTATCATATTTTTTTAACAACGGCAATGCACTTTGACCGCCAAAATCAACATATGCTTCATCTACGATTACAATCGAATCCTGATTATTGGCGACGATATCCTCGATTACACTAAGATCCTCAGAGATAGAGGTTGGAGCATTCGGATTCGCTATTACGATACCTCCATTTACCTTGTAATAATCTTCTTTTCTTATGTGGAAATTCTCATCTAATGCTGGTCTTTCATAAGGAATTCGGTATAAATTCGCCCATACATCATAAAAAGAGTAGGTTATGTCGGGGAACAATATCGGTTTATCGGAGTTAAAAAAGGTCAAAAATGACATTGCAAGCACATCATCAGAACCTACTCCTACAAAGATTTGATCTTTATCAAGTTCATAAAATTTCGCCAGTTCTTCCACAAGAACGGTTGCTTCTGTATCTGGATATAATCTAAGCATTTCAGATTGATGTTTTAAAGCGTCTTTGATATTCTTTGTTGGTGGATAAGGATTCTCGTTCGTATTTAACTTTATTTTATTCAAATCTTTTGGCTGCTCACCTGCCACATAAGGTGTAACCTGTCTTATATTCTTTTCCCATGCTCTCATGATTTTCCTCATTTCCGTGCTGCTAATTTATCTTTTATTTCCGCGTATGTTTTCTACGCTATTAAAAACCATATTCCTTCGCTAACTGCTCAAAATGAGGTAGCGCACGTTTTATCATATCATAATCGACACAATACGCTAAGCGGAAATATCCTGGGCATCCAAAAGAAAATCCAGGTACAATTAATATGTTATGTGCCTTTGCCTTTTCTACAAATGCCTTATCATCCTCTTCTAAGGCTTTTACAAATAAATAAAATGCCCCCTCTGGTTTAATACACTCATAACCATAAGACAATAAACTTTGATACAAAAGTTCTCTGTTTCTATTGTAGATTTCTACGTCAACCTCCGCATCCAAACAACGAGACACCGCACGTTGTATGAGGGATGGTGCATTTACAAAACCAAGGATTCTGGTAGCTACGTTTGCTGCTGCCTTTATATCACCAGCATCATCAAGTTCATCTGGTAGGACAAGATAACCAATTCGCTCTCCTGGAAGAGATAAGGATTTACTAAACGAATACCCAACGATCGTATTCTTATAGTATTTCGTAAGATAAGGAACCTCTACCCCATCATATACAAGTTCACGATAAGGTTCATCGGAAATCAAATAGATGGAAGTTTTATATTCCTCCTGCTTTTCCTCTAAGATACCAGCCAATTTTTTAATGGTCTCCTCAGAATATACAACACCGGTCGGATTATTTGGAGTGTTAACAATCACTGCTTTTGTCTTAGCTGTTATTTTATCCTTAAATTCCTCTAAGTTAGGCTGGAAATCTTTTGTATTCGGAGATACCACCACAAGACTACCATCGTAATTGCTAACATAGTTACGATACTCACCAAAAAATGGAGCAAACACTATTACTTCATCGGATGGATTTAATAGAGTTTTAAAAATAACATTTAATCCACCTGCTGCACCAACCGTCATCACGATATTGTCATGGCAGTACTTGGTATCAAACTTTTGATTGATATGATTTGCAACCTTTTCACGGACGTCTTCATAACCAGAATTATTCGGATATCCATGGATAAGATTCTGGTTCTCTTCATTAAGAACTTCGATAATTGCTTCTTTCACTCTTTCTGGTGGCTCTACGCTTGGGTTTCCTAAACTAAAATCATATACATTCTCTGAACCGTATTTAGCTGCCAACTTCTTTCCTTCTTCAAACATCGCACGGATTACCGAACTATTTTTCACCAAATCTACCATTTTGCTTGATATCATCTCTTATCCTCCATTCCAAAGCACCATTTTTATATTGATTCAAATAGACTTATATCTATTTAATTTTACTATAATTCGAATAAAATACATCTATTCAATTTTACTTTAATTCGAATAGAATAAATCTATCCAACGTAAATTCTACTATTCAGCTAAATAAAGATAGCATTTACATTAATGTTTATGAATACTACTGCATGTAATTTACAATTCATATATCAATATGCAGAAATACTTGAAAGGTTGAAAGAAATAATATTTCCTCCAACCTTACTTTATTGTTTTATTACTTCAAACGAATATCCATGTAGTCAATTACCATATCAACACACTTTTCGAACCCTAATTTACTACTATTTAGGCACAAGTCATAATTCTCCGCACTCTTCCAGTCCCTACCTGTGTAATATTTATAATACTCAGCACGGTGTTTGTCAATCGATGTTATTTTCCTTGATGCCTCTTCTTTCGAGAGACCATCTAATCCCATCACTGTTTTAACACAGTCGTCAAATGGGGCATGCACAAATACCTTAATGACATGATCTACATCTTTTAATACATAATCTGCACAACGGCCAACCATAACACAAGATGTTTCATTCGCTAACTCCTTAATTACCTTAGCTTGATAATTAAATAAGTTGTCATTCGATACAAAATCATCGGAATCTGGCGGAATTAATTCTCCTCTATATTCTTTCCTAGCAACTCGAAATAGTAAGCTTTTCTTTACCATCTCGTCTGCTCTCACAAACAATTCCTCATTGATTCCACTCTTATCCGATGCTAGTCTCATTAGTTCCCGATCATAATAATGAACTTTTAGGCGTTCCGCTAACATCTTTCCTATCGTTCTACCACCGCTACCGTAACCGCGTGCTATTGTGATTACAAATTTTTCACTCATAAACATAACCTCCTTATTCTCCTAGGTAAGCTTTTTTAACAGAGTCATTATTCATCATCTCATTCGCATCACCAGATAAAACAATTTTACCAGTTTCCAGTACATAAGCTCTATTGGCAATAGAAAGAGCTTTTTTTGCATTCTGTTCTACCAATAATACTGTAGTTCCATTCTTACTTATCTCTTGTATGATATGAAATATTTCTGAAACAAATAAAGGGGATAACCCCATGGAAGGTTCGTCTAATAACATAATTTTTGGCTTAGACATGAGTGCACGCCCCATAGCAAGCATTTGCTGCTCCCCTCCGGATAAAGTTCCGGCAATTTGTTTTTTACGTTCAGCTAGTCTTGGAAAACGCTGATACACTTCTGTCAAGGTTTTCGAAATCTCTGCATTATCTTTTCTACTATAAGCACCCATCATAAGATTCTCAAATACCGTAAGCTCTGCAAAGATTCTTCGGCCTTCCGGTACATGTGCCATACCAAGCGAAACAATCTTATGTGCTGGTGTTTTTAATAAATTGTGTCCTTCAAAATCGATACTGCCATGTTTAGGAGTCACTAAGCCAGTAATCGTATGTAGGATTGTGGTCTTACCAGCTCCATTGGCACCAATCAAAGCAATAACTTCTCCTTCATTTACTGTGAAGGAGACACCCTTAATTGCTTGAATTACTCCATAGTATACATCTAAATCATTTATTGTCAACATTGCCATATTAGCACCTATTCCTTTCTATCATTCGCCAAGATATGCGGTAATAACTTCAGGGTTATTTAAAACCTCAGACGGTGTTCCTTTTGATAATTCCATACCGAAGTTTAGTACCAATATCTCCTCACAGATACCTGTCACAAGTTTCATATCATGCTCAATTAAAAGAATAGTTATTTTATAACGGTCTCTTACTAAACGAATTGTTCGCATCAGCTCTTCTGTTTCATTCGGATTCATACCTGCTGCTGGCTCATCAAGAAGCAGTAGCTTTGGATTTGTAGCTAGTGCTCTCGCAATTTCTAATTTACGTTGCTTACCATAAGGAAGATTAGAAGCTAAAACCTCCGCTTGCTTATCAAGGTCAAATACCTCAAGGATCTCAAGTGCCATCTTATCCATTTGCTTTTCTTTCTTCCAATACGACGGAAGTTTAAATAATGCCTGGAATAAGGAGTAGTGTACCTGATTGTGTAAGGCTACTTTTACATTATCAAGTACTGTCATCTTTTTAAACAATCGTATATTTTGAAATGTTCTTGCGATTCCGGCTTGGTTAATTTGAACCGGTTTCTTTCCATTTAATCTCATACCCTCTAATATAATACTACCATCTGTTGGTTGGTATACTCCAGTTAATAAATTAAATAGGGTAGTTTTCCCAGCTCCGTTTGGTCCAATTAATCCATATAATTGACCTTCCTTGATAGAAAATTTAACTTGGTCTACTGCTCTTAAACCACCAAAGGAGATACCTAAATTCTTTACTTCCAATAATGCCATCTTAGTGCTCTCCTTTCTTTTCCTGTAATTTTTTCGGTTTTACTTTACCAAAGGGTACTATTTTTCCAAAGAAACCTTTTATCTTTTCTTTCATCTCACCAGAATTAAGAATCATAATAATTATCAATGCAAGTGCATACGTTAGCATACGGTAGTCACCAAACTCACGGAATTTCTCCGGAAGGTAGGTTAAAAGAATCGTTGCAACGATAGTACCCGGAATATTTCCCATACCACCAAGTACAACAAATATTAATATATCAATTGATTTGTTATAATCAAAACTATTAGGTCGTAGTACACTATAGGTATGCGCATATAATGCACCAGCTATTCCAGCAAAAAAAGCTGCTATTGTAAATGCGAGAATCTTAAACTTAGTAACAGGTATTCCCATAGCTTCAGCTGCTACATAATTCTCACGAACGGATAGAATCGCTCTTCCATGCCTTGAATTCTTTAAATTTACCGCTACCAAAATTGTTAAGATACCAAAGATATAAATCCAAGTATAATTCGCATAATCCGGAATCTTAGATAATCCCATTGCACCACCAGTAATTGACATAGAATTGATGATAGAACGAATAATTTCTGTAAAAGCCAGAGTAACAATCGCAAGGTAATCCCCACGTAAACGAAGTACTGGTATTCCAGTAATCACGCCAAATAATGCAGCCATAATACCACCAATGAGAAGTGCTATGATAAAGGATAAAAATCCTGGGAGTCCTACCGCCTGCGTAGTAAAGATAGCACTGGAATAAGCTCCTATCGCCATAAATCCAGCATGACCAAGAGACAATTCCCCTAATAATCCTACCGTAATACTTAAGGATACCGCTAGAATAATGTTAATTCCAATTCTAGGTATTAAGGATGTCATCTGACGGCTTAAGATATTCCCTTCCATCATGAAATAAACAGCCATATATCCAAGGATAATTGCAGCAAAAGCAATCACCGCATTTATTAGATTCCGTCTTTTCTTATTCTTCTCCATACCGTTCACCTACACCTTCTCAATTCTATTCTTGCCAAGTAACCCAGATGGTTTTACAAGTAAGACAAGTACAAGAATGCCAAATACGATAGCATCTGCAAGTTCTGTTGAGATATATGCTTTACTTAAGCTTTCAATTACACCTAATAAAAGTCCACCAAGCATAGCTCCCGGAATACTACCAATACCACCAAATACCGCTGCAACGAAAGCTTTGATACCTGGCAAGGTTCCAAGCGTTGGTCTTAGAGATGGATACTGACTAATAAAAAGGATACCAGCTATTGCTGCAAGCATGGACCCAATTGCAAACGTAATCGATATGGTTCGATTCACGTTAATTCCCATAAGCTGCGCAGCCTGTTTATCTTCCGATACTGCTCTCATTGCACTACCAATCTTCGTATGATTAACAAATAAGGTTAGTAAAATCATGCATACTGTAGTTACTATAAAGGTAACTATCGTAATACCAGAAATGGTTATTTTCCCGATATGTAAAGCAGGTACCTCAATAAAAGTAGAAAAAGGAATTGGAGTAGCTTTAAATATCAAAAGAGCTACACTTTGTAATAAGTAACTAACACCGATAGCAGTAATTAAAACCGCTAAGGATGGAGCCTTACGTAGTGGTTTGTATGCCACTTTTTCAATGGTAATACCAAGTATGGTGCATACTAACATTGTAAATATAACTGCTACTACTGGAGGTAGGTTAAGTTTTTCAATAAATATATATAAAGAATATGCTCCCACCATGATAATGTCACCATGCGCGAAGTTAATCATCTTTGCGATACCATAAACCATGGTATAACCGATTGCTATCAAAGCAAATATACTTCCAGTTCTTAATCCATTAATCAATTGTTCTATAAAAACCATACTAACCACCTCATCTAAGTTTTAATTTCGTAACTTCTTCCGAAATGCTTCGCTTGCCTCAGAACCTTAAGCACATTTCCATAAATCTTTACTTCTTAAAACTTTTTCTGTGTCAAGCGAAGAATTTCGCTGTGAGAAAAACATTTCCGAAACAGCATACTTCGCTGATTCGGAAATGTAATACTTCCACTACATCAAGTCATTTGACTACAATTACTGTCTTAAAGCGTAATTACCAAACTATTTGATTACTGTCTTGAAGTATAATTGCCATCCTTAATTTCGATGTATTTCGCACCTTTATTTGGCTCACCATCTGCGGTAAAGGATACACTACCAGTAAGACCATCTACTGTAATTTGTGTCATTGCAGAAATCATATCTTTGCTATCTACAGAAGAAGCTTTTTCTAGAGCTGCCTTTATTACATATACACTATCATAGCCATCTGCCGCGAACTGATCTGGTACCGCATTGTAATTTGACTGATAAGTCTCTACAAATTTCTTAAGTACAGGAGCTTCATCACTAGCAAAGAATGGGCTTAAAAAGATTGCACCTTCAAGAACAGCTGGGTCCTTAACTTGCGCTAATACACCATCCCATCCATCGCTACCTAGGAATGGAAGATTCATACCAAGATCACTTGCCTGCTGTGTAATGTACGCCGCATCATTATAATAAGCAGGTACGAAGATTACTTCTGCATCCGTTGCCTTAATCTTTGTTAATTGAGTGTTAAAATCAATTGCATTCTTTGCGAAGGCTTCAGAAGCAACAATAGTTCCGCCATTTAAAGTTACCTGCTCGGAAAATGCTTGCATAACACCGGTACTGTATTCATCAGAGTTATTGTAAATAATAGCAATTTTCTCATAACCTAATTCCTTTGCAAGATTAGCAAGAGTTACACCCTGTAATGGATCAGTAAAACATAAGCGGAAGGCATTCTCATATTCCGTACATTCAGCTGCAGATCCAGAAGGTGTGAGCTGAAAAATTCCTGTTTCAAAAGTATCCTTCCTAATAGCAAGACAAGAACCAGAGGTTACTGAACCAAGAATTGCTTGTGCTCCCCAATCCATCACCGTATTAAACGCTGTGACTGCAATTTCAGGAGATGCTTGATCATCCGCAAAATTCATCTCTAATATGTAGTTCTTATCGCCAACTGTTACACCACCTGCATCGTTAATTTCTTTGATTGCTATCGTTGCACCATTTTTAACAGAGATACCATAAGATGCAGCCTCTCCTGTCAATGGTCCAATACCCCCGATTTTAAAAGTAGCTGCTCCACTACCATTTTCATTGCCGGGTGTAGATCCACCCTCCTTAGTACCGCAACCAACCAAGGATATCGCCATAGCTGTCGCAAGACTTAAACTTGCTAATTTTTTTAGACTTTTCTTCATAATTTTATCTCCTTTTCCTTTAATATCATTACAAACCGTTACTACATTAGAAATAGTAGAATGTTTCTTTAAGAAATTTTTTCACCTAAGAGAAATTTTTTTCACTAAAAAGAGATTATTTCACCTAAAAGATATTACTTTCATTTCTCCTCTGTACCACATTAATACTTATAAACGTCAATATGTTAAAGCGTCATGGTTGAAAAAGAAGACGTCGAAAAAGAGAAAATCCCTCTCTGGACGCCTTTTATGTCACTATAATACTATCGAGCTAATTGTTTGTCAAGTCCCCACCGCATTTATCACAATATTCCAGTCCCTCTAACGTAACTCCTCCACAATCCGGGCAAATAATTTTTTCTGGCATAATCTCCATCTCAATGACCTCATATTCACAGTCTCTTGTACCCCCCTGAGAAATGGAAGGATTGTTATTAGCCGTCGTTACCTTGGGTATCGTTACGGTTTCTGTCTCCTCGGGCGCTGTATTCTTACGTTCTAACTCAGCGATGTCTATCTTTTTCTTTGGGAATACACGAAGCAGTTTATTCATTAACGTCATATACTCGCATCCTTTTCTTTCATCTAGCACAATTATAGTATGGATGTGACTTCTTCGCAAGTAGATTATTATGTAAGACGTAAACTATTAAATGCACCATAGATATCAAGAATACCATATCCAAATTGTCTGTTTGGGTATTCTGTGCCTATTCTTTTTGCTCCCCTTATCATTAGAGTTTTCACATTCGTCGTATTAAAATAAAAACTGTTTTCTCTAACGATAGCCCACTCTAATAAAAGCGCTGCTGCACCTGCTGTATGAGCTGCTGCAATACTAGTTCCACTCATCATTGCAAAGGAATTTCCGGGTACAGGACCATAGATATTCACTCCTGGTGCTGCAATATCAGGTTTTATATTCCCACTTCTGGTATAACCACGCCCAGAATTTATATAGATACTGTTATTCACATGATTGCACGCCGCCACAGTAATCGGCCTAGTAGTGTTGCCCGGGTCGGTGATTGTAATATCAGGGTATGGCTGTATAAAATATGTATCGGAAGTCATAAATTGCCGTATTGGTAACCAGAGATCAAATTCATTCTTAAAAGACTGTTCACGAAATACCCGAACTTTCCATATACCTGGTGTGGGGTTCGCGAATCGAATAAAGACTGATTCGTCACCAGTGCGTCGTTCTATTACTTCATAATCAACATAAATGACCGTTGGCTCAAAAAGAAAGGAAATCACTCGATTTTGTTCAACGCTTGGCGGAATCCTTTCTATATACTCTCCGCTCGGTGAAACAAAACCAATAGAGTAAATACTTGGTGCCCTGACCCAGAATTCTAATACAAAACCTTTTTCTCCCCCTCCTACGTTAATTTCCACATCTATATAATCCTCTGTTGGTTGGACAATCCCACGGTAATGCCCTCCACTATTTGCCTCGTTACCAGTTGGGAGTACAATACAAATACCTGTATAATCAGATATATTTCCTAAATACTCATCCCAGATTCCACTGCCATCATGCCCTCCGGAATTCGTTCCAACCCCAATACAAATAACTAGTGGCTTTCCAAGCTCTATTGCTAATTCAAGTAAATACTTTGTACCCATGATAAGATCTGTTTCCTGATAACACTCTACATCATCTCGGATATAATAATAGTCCCTTAAATACTTTTTTGCCTGTTTTAACTTTACCATTGCAATATCCGCTAGAGGAGCAACTCCGGTAAAGTCATTTTCATTATCAATATTACCAGCTGCAATCCCTGCTAAGAATGTACCATGACCATTCGTATCGGTAGAAGGTACTACCGATAACGGGTTCTCACTATTTAGTGCCTCATCTATTTGTTCCTTAGTATACTCCGTCCCATAATAGTGTCCTTTTGGTGGTGTTCCCGTTTGTATTGTCTGATCCCAGATACGTATCACACGTGAGGTGTTATCTGCATTCTTAAAAATCTCATTCTGATAATCAATTCCTGTATCTATAAACCCAATGATAACATCTTTTCCTAATAAATTCAGATAGGTCTGTCTACGAATTTTCTGAACTCCAATATACTCCATATTAGACTGATCCATCAGCCCATAACATTTAGGAAAGGAACTGTAAGAAAAATTGTAATTTTGTATATTGGAAAAATCAGACACAAGCTGATGTACTATTGTATATCTTGGGTTTACTACTTGTATACAGTCTGCATCATAGAATTTCATCATATCAGCTATTGATCCACGTACTAGAGCAAAGGAATCTATCACATTCTCAGAGAGAATGGCTTCTTTGCACCTGGAATTTAAATCAGAATCACCATTCATTCTATCACCACATAGTTTATTTTTTATAATCTATGCGGTGTAGCTTAGCATTAATCATCTTTCAAATCGCTTTATATGGAAAATTAAATACAACTGCTTTATAGAAGCCCATACTTCTAAAGTGATAGGGGAATTCACTTACTAATTACCCAAAAAGGTCCATTTTCAGCTGCCCATGCTTTTGCCTCATTCACAATAAAGGATGGCTCATAAGACTCTTTCGTTAGTTCTTTACTATTTGGATCTGCGATTAAAATCTTTCCGTCCTCCGTGATACCTCGAAGAACAATGAAATGCCCGCTTTTCGTGAAAGTTCCCTTTCCCATTAAAACAATGATCAAATTGCCAGAAGATAACGCATTTTTTATTTTATCTACTGCATCTGGCGTATTTTCAATACCTTCTACCTTAAGTCCAAAGGCTTTCGCTGCATCCGGGATTAATCCATGAATCGAACCGCTACCAGAATACCAATAACCGCGATCATAAGCCCATTTACACATTTGCTCAGGATCAATTTTTACATTAGTAAATGCAGATATCACCATTGCGAGCGAAGTAGGTCCACAACCAAATTCTCCTATGGTATCGGAACCGCCATAAAGCTTTTGCCCCCATCTTTCGTCTGTTTGCATATAATAAGTTAAATCGACTGCCCCGCTACTACTCAAAGACTCTCCTGTTTGTGCTTCGGATAGGTTTGCCAAAAATGTCTCTTGACTTAATTTATTGGATGTAGAACCTTCATTTCCAACCGATGAACCTTCAGAACTTGAGGAATTTCCTCCCTCAGTACCTTCTGAACCGGTATTATCTAGTACCCCGTCTTTACTATCATTGTTTTGGTCAGTTCCATTAGAAGAATCATCCCCATTCGGTGATGCATCGTCAACTTTTCCTGGAGAAGTATTCCCATCATCTAACTCTGGCGTCCCTGTTATTCCTGGCACCTCTGTTATCTCAGGGGTTACTTCCGGAGTGATTGTTATCTCATTTTCTGTGTTTGGTTTGGTCCCTGTCTCCTCACTACCACTTCTCGTAATCTTTATTCCCGCGTATATTCCAATGAGAATTACTAAGCACAAAAGCTCAACCGCTATTATGCGGTTAAGCTTTGTCCCCTTACTAATCTTCTTTTCTTGCATCACTAAAGCCCTCTCCTAGTGTTTTATCCTTTTTGTGTCAGCATAGGTGTCTTAAAACTCCCACGCATTTCTATCATTGGAGCTCCCTTTTTCTCAATATAATCTCTTGTAATGGTAACACGACCAATACTATCATCTTTTGGTATCTCATACATGATATCTAGCATAAACTCTTCTATAATGGCACGAAGTGCACGTGCACCTGTTTTTTTCTCCATTGCCTTCTCAGCAATTGCTTCTAGTGCACCCTGATCAAAATTAAGATCAACCTCATCAAGTGCTAATAATTTCTTATATTGTTTTAATATTGCATTCTTAGGCTCAATTAATATCTTAGTTAACATATCTTTAGTTAAGGATTCTAAAGAATAAACAACAGGAAGTCTTCCCAGAAATTCTGGAATCATCCCAAATTCACGTAAGTCATCCACCGCTACTTTTTGAAGTAAGTTTGGATCATCATCATATTTATCTTTCAAATCAGCTGAAAATCCGATGGAGGATTGTTTATTCAAACGCGCTTTGATAATCTTATCTAGATCTGGAAATGCTCCCCCGCAGATAAACAGAATATTTTTTGTATTAATTGTAGTAAGTGGAACCATTGCATTCTTACTGGTAGCTCCAACTGGAACTTCTACATCACTACCTTCTAACAGCTTTAACAATCCCTGTTGTACGGACTCTCCGCTTACATCACGATTATTTGTACTCTTTTTCTTTGCTATCTTATCGATTTCATCAATAAAGACAATTCCTTGCTCTGCTTTTTCTACATCATTATCTGCAGCTGCTAATAGTTTACTAAGAACACTCTCAACGTCATCACCGATATAACCAGCTTCCGTTAATGAAGTAGCATCCGTAATTGCTAGCGGTACGTTAAGAAGTCTAGCGAGTGTCTTAACTAGATAAGTTTTACCGCTACCTGTTGGTCCAATCATCAGCATATTAGATTTTTCTATATCTACATCCTCCATTAAAGGATGTTCGGTATCTTTTAGCTTAGCCACACGTTTATAATGGTTATAAACAGCAACAGAGATTACCTTTTTGGCATGGTTTTGTCCTATAACAAACTCATCTAGCGATGCCTTTATAATATGAGGAGCAGGGAGTTTCTTAATATCGATTGCTTTTTCCGTTACCTTTTCCTTCTCCTCAGCTTTTTTATCTGGCTCTTCTACTTTTTTCTTAATTTTTTGACGATTTGGTATATCCTGTTGCATCATAAATCCCATCATTGCAGGGTTTAATGCAGACATATCCATATAAGGATTGTTTCCATTGTTCATCGTATCAAAGGTCTTTTGCATACAGCTTTGACAGATGCAGATATTCCCTGGTATATGAATCATCTTCCCAGCTTTACTTTCTGGTCTTCTACAGATATAACAAATCTCTTCATATTTATTTTTATTATTTTCCTCGTTATGGTCGAGGTTATTATCCTTTTTATTTTCATCACTCATGGATAGTTCTCCTTCCAATCTTACAACTTAAGATGTCATAGTAGCAACAAGAAAAAACATCTAATATGGTCATTATAACGTAACCCTTAATATTAAACAATAGGTACCGAAAACCCACTTAAAAACATACCTGCTTAGTAGTACGCTGTGTGAAAATTGTCTTTTATCTTCACGTTTGAACACATGGACTCTTAGTAGGCTGGAAGTTTGTGCCGAGGATTACGCAGGCACAAACTTCAGTTTGAAAGAACTTTGTTCTTTCAAACTTAGCTCTTTTTCATAAACTCAGTTTGACACTTTGGACAACGAACCATAATCTTACCTTTTCCCCTAGGAACACGAATCTTTTGCTTACACTGAGGACAAGAGTAAATATGGTGAGTCTTATTCTGATTGTTTCGATATTTTATTTTACTAATATAATACTTTACTTTATCTACTTGTCTTGTGTAAAACAGATTTTCTTTATATCTTTGCTGATGATTTTTTGAAAATACACGAAATGTACTAAAAACAATTAAAATTAGCGCTAGTGTGTTAAATACCTGAGGTAGCACAAACCAAGATAATAATAAAAAGGCCATGGCTACCGCCGACATTGCTCGCGACAATGCATCCGAACCATATCTCCCAACCATAAACCTAGCGAATGACTCTCTCCATCTCATATCCTTACCTCCAATTTTTTTATAGAAAGGAACTGAAACTTCTCCTTGTTCCTCTTATCTCAACTTGATATGATGTTTTTTATTGTAGCCCTTAAGGCACAAACATTCAAATTAAATTTTCGTTAAATCTAATTAATTAAAAAAGGAAGGATGCTGTAACATTTTATGCTACAATATCCTCCCTTTACACTCGAGTACTGTTTTTAACTTATAAATAATTAAAACACAATATTTATAAATTAAAATTTTTATAAGTCTTGATGCTAATAGGCATTTTTATTAATAAATCCTTTAAATATGGTTAAGAATAATATCTTAAAGTCGAGACCAAGTGTCCAGTTCTCTATATAATACAAATCACATTCAATACGTTTTCTAATTGAAGTATCTCCACGAAATCCATTGATCTGAGCCCATCCGGTAAGGCCTGGGCGCACCTGATGTTTAATCATATAGCGAGGAATTTCCTCCTTAAACTTCTCCACAAAGTAAGGGCGTTCTGGTCTAGGACCAACCAAACTCATATCTCCACACAAGATGTTAAAAAGCTGAGGTAATTCATCAATACTAGTTTTACGAATAAAACGACCAATCGGAGTCACTCTGTTATCATTTGCTGTTGTCCATGCCTTCTTTTCACTCTTTTCAGTTTGTACGACCATCGAACGGAACTTGTACATCTTAAATTCCTTATTGTGAAGACCTACACGTACTTGAGAATAGATAAGAGGGCCCGGGGAAGTACACTTAATGATAATAGCAACAATAGCCATTGGTATTGAGAACAAGATAAGAGCAACAATGGCTCCAAAGACATCTACCAACCTTTTCACAATACTATTAAATGAATTGTTTAAAGGAACATTACGTATATTAATTACTGGCAGACCATCCAAATCTTCCATTACAGGTATTGTTGGAATAATATTGTGATAATCAGGAACAAATTTCGTATGAGCTCCAGCTTTTTCACAGACTCCTACTAAGTACTCTAATTTTGCATATTCATTAATACTAAGAGTTACTGCAATTTCATCTAAATCATTTTCCTCAAGGATTGTCTGCAATTCATCGGTTGTACCTATTACTTTCACTTTTTTATAGGTAGTACCAACCTCCATGATGTCGTCAAGAATACCATAGATATGGTAACCCCAATCCGGATTTCCAGCAAGCCGATCAATATAACCTTCTGCAGCACGGCTATAACCAACGATAAGTACGTGCTTTTGATTAAATCCCTTCCTTCTCATTTCACTAAGAATTTTCGCTAGGATAAAACGAAATAAAGCTCCATATAAAACACTTACCGTCATAAAGGTAGCAGAGAATTTACGAGATACATCCAACTCCTTGGTTAACCATAGTATTGATATAAATACTAAAATACCAATGAAATTCGCCTTCACTAAATTCCATACCATAATACGTTTGCTATTGCTTCGTTGAGGCTTGTACATATTACAAGAGGAATATATGATTAAATATGCTGGAACTAAGATATAGAGATAGGGCAATAATTTATATAACTCATAAAATTTTTCACTATCCTCTATCTCAAAGAAAGGCATTCCTTTTAATAAATGGAATCGTAAAGAATAGGCTGATATAAAAGCCAAAATAATTAAGATTCCATCAATAATTATATGAATACGGTTTAATATTTTCTGATTATCCTTTATCATTCATTACCTCATTTCTGCTTATCATCAAATTGGTGGATGCAATGCAGACACAAACTTTGATGACTGCAAAATTGAAAATTTTTTCACTCTTGGCTACCATCTGCGCGACACAGTGCGAATAAAAATCAGGGGCACTTTATTCCTTTTAATAAATTTGATCGTCACATTGTTTATAAGAAAAGATACAATACTGCCATATTTAAAGATAATTGAAATATATGGCAAAAATATTGCAATATGCTTAAGAATTTCTTACCACCACAATAATTATGCAACTAACAAGTACTATACTGATTATATCAGATAATTTACAATTATACAGAATTTTAAACATTTCTTCACATTATATTCACAAACTATTGATACTATGGAACAAAGAAATCCAAAACAGCAGCTGCTGATTCATCAGATTTCAATTATAGACACTTTTACTAAATATGCAAGTATTTTTTTATTTATTAAGTATAAAGGAGCAATGTGATATGACAGAGAATAATTCGAATTTTAGTAATTCAAATGATAATCAATTCAGTAATTCAAATGATAATCAACTTAGTAATTCAAATGATAATCAACTTAGAGACTCAAATGAGAATCAGTTCAGAAACTCAAATGTGAATCAATTTTGTAGCTCAAATGAGAATCAACTTAGTAACTCAACTGAGAATCAACTTATTAACTCAAACGAGAATCAACCAAAACCCCAAAACACTTACAGCTTCTGGGCAGAACAAATGGGACAAAATCAAAACGCTTCTAGTTTCTCTACTCAGAATAGCGAAGCAAACAGCAGCAATAACAATTTCAATGAACAAACTTTAAACTCACACAATTTTAGTGCTAACCAAGGGAGCCAAAATTTTTATAATGTACCTCCTACAAGCGATAACCCTCCAGAAAAGAAAAAATCAAAAGCTGGCAAAGCTGTAGGTTTTCTTCTAAAAGCTGCTTCCTTCGGTGTTGTTGCTTCCTTAACTTTCCTTGGCTGTAATGCATTATACAATAATTATGGGGATTCTAATTCTGGGGGTAATAAAACTACGGCAAACAGTAATGGATTATTTCTTGAGCCTGCTAGCAAAGACAATAAGCTTGCTTCCACAACCGTATCCCAAAACGTCTCTATACAAAGTACCGACGTTTCTGATATTGTTGAACAAACTATGCCTGCTACCGTAGCGATTACCAGCACTATGAACCAAAACATTAACTTTTGGGGACAGGGATATAATCAAGAAGTAACTGGTGGAGGTTCCGGTATTATTATTGGAAAAACCGACAAAGAATTACTTATTGCCACTAACAATCACGTAGTTGCGGATGCAACCAAGATTCTTGTAACTTTTATTGATGATTCTACTGCAGAGGCAACCATAAAGGGCCGTAACTCTTCTGCTGATCTTGCTGTTGTTTCTATCGATATAAGTAAATTAGAAAAAGATACATTAGATAAAATTAAAGTTGCTAAGCTTGGTAATTCCGATGATATTAAGGTAGGTCAGATGGCGATTGCAATCGGTAACGCACTCGGCTATGGTCAAACCGTGACTGTTGGTTATATCAGCGCTAAAGAGCGTGAAATTACAGTTGAAACTGGTAACAAATTAGAAGTTCTTCAGACCGATGCAGCAATTAACCCAGGGAATAGCGGTGGTGCTCTAATTAATATAAAAGGTGAAGTTATCGGTATCAATTCTGCTAAACTTGCCAGCACAAATGTAGAAGGAATGGGCTATGCAATCCCAATTTCCAAAGCTTACCCAATCGTCGATGAATTAATGAACCGTGAAGTTCTTACTGACAATGAAAAAGGATACCTTGGTGTTTATCCAAAGGATGTAGATGAACAATATGCGAGTGCCTATAATTGGCCAGTCGGAGCATATGTTTACCAATTAGTAGATGGTGGCGCTGCCGAAAAGGCAGGTATCTATCAAGGCGATATCATTACCGCAGTGAATGGAGCAACAGTAAAAACGGGTGATGAATTAAGAGAAGTGGTAACCTCTTATCGATATGGTACGACAGTAAAAATAACATTAATGCGTTTGAATAATGGTGAATATAAAGAAATGACTGTGGATGTAGTTCTACAGGCAAATACGACAAACAATAACACAAATACCCCAACAGATGCTCCAACAGATGCTCCAACAGATGCTCCAACAGATGATAATCAAGGCATTCCTGGAATCACAATAATACCTCAGCCATAATATTGTAGGATTTAAATATTATTAAAATCTCAATCAGAGAGTATTAGGTAATAATGAAATAGCATTCGTTAATATTAAATGGTATTTAATAACCTTTAATAAAGAAAATTTGTGATAAAGAAAATTTTCTTTAACAGTTATAAAAAAAAGACCGAAGAATTAATTACGATTAGGTAATAAACACCTCGTAAAAACCTTCGGTCTTTTTTATTTCTTCTTATAAGCTATTGTTATTACTTCTTATAAGTTCTTTTTATCACTTGATCAATGCGATCAGCTACCTTTATAGAAGCTGCTCCTGTTTCTTTTACTTCAAGTTCCGCTAAAAATCGTTTCACTACTTCTTGTTCTGAATCCTCGTAATGTCTAATCTTATCCTTTAACTCTCCTTCCGTATAAGCGATCGGAAACGGAAGTGTAGGAAAATCAAAATAGAAACCTCTCTCTTCCTTATAGTTTTTATAATCTTTCGCGTATAAAAAGACTGGACGATTCATCAAAGCAAATTCAAACATGGTATTTGAATAATCTGTTATTAATACGTCTGCAATTAACATCAGTTCATACATATCTTTATAAGAACTTGCATCGATACGGTTTCCTAGTTTCTTTAACTGTGTACTTTGTTCTCTAACCAGTGGATGGAGGCGCTCAATTGCAACGAACTCTCCTCCAAATTTCTTCGATAACTCACTACAGAGAGTATCATAATGAAGTTCGTACACCGATAAATCTTCTGAACTTCGATAGGTTGGTGCATACAGTACAACCTTTTTTGTCTTATCAATACCTAAATTTGCTTTGATCTGATTCTTTAATTTCTCATTTTGGGAAAGTAAAAGGTCCATTCGAGGGCTTCCCCACTCTGCTATTTCACCAGTAAACCAAAACGCTCTCCGGTACATCTTGGTACAATAAGTACTGTTAGATACATACAAATTCGTCATCAAAGAATCCTTCTTTGCACGTTTAATATAAGTTTCACCGAGATAATCTTCACAATCGCCTTCTATTTTCTTTAGCGCAAATCCTCCATGCCACAACTGTATATAATACTGGTTCTTCCGCTTCTTAATATAACCTTCTTTTCGGTTACTCTCGACCCACACCTTAGCGGTAGCAAGTGCATAGATTGCAGATAATGTATTTGTCTTTTTTATCTTTACCGATTTTGATATGGTTACATTCTCTGGACGATTACATATAAAAATAAGCTCATAAGGTTTCTTTCTGCTTATAAGCTCTTCCGTCACATATTTTACATTGTCGCCGAATCCCCAAACATTCATCAATACGATTCGATTCTTCCTTATCGGGAAGATTCGAAACAGATAAAAGAATACGGTAATGAAACCATACCGTATTCCTTTATATAATTCAATAATAGCTTTTGGCGTTAGCCTCTTAATTCGTTCTCTCATAATCGCTCCAAAATCTCACCAAACTGCTTTCCGGTCTTTTCCCAGCTTAGTGTATTTAGATATTCCTGTGCATTCTTTTGTTGTTCCCTAAGAACCTCTGGTTTAGAAATCACACTTTTTAATTTATGATATAAATCATCCGCTGACATCTCAACTAAAGTAGCAGAATTCTTTGGGAAGAAATATTCAAATGTACCTTCACTAAACTCGATGAGCGGTAATCCCGTAGCTAACATCTCATATGGTACCGTACAAATATTAGTCATGGATGCAACAAGGCCAAAATCGGCTTCTTCATAAAGTGCACGAAGCTCTTGTTTATTTAACATACCAATATTTTCACCGCCCTGTACTTTAAAGGTCTTTGCTTCCCCATAATACTTAGCAGTAAGTTTAACGCCATCTTCCTTTAGCATCTTACTAACTTTTTCTATCATGTATTGAACTACACATGGAAGGCGCTTTCCATAATATTTTAGATATACAGCGATCACAATCTCCTTCTTATCTGGATAGATATCAAAATCTCGCTCTTTTAGCGGATATTCCGCTCTTTCATATGGAAAATCAACGACATCAATTGGAGAAACCGGCTTACACTCATGCTCTATCATCTGTTTATTCCAGGCGCCAAAACTTACCATATGAAGCCCTTGCTCATATGTCTTTTTTGCCATTAGAAACATTTCACCAAAGGTATAGAAGTATGGCTCATAGTCCTGAACATAATACATCTTATAACTGCCAAGCTTCTTTACGTGGGATACGGTATCCCAGCCAGTCGCAACCACAACGTCTGGACATTTTTTTTCATTAAATTTACGGAAGGAGGCTGCTGTTAAAAAAGTACCTTGTACTCCTGGTAGATTGCACTTAGCAACATATTCCATCTCTTCCTTGCTTTGTGGTTTGTAAACCGCATAATATACGTGATATCCCTGCTTTGATAATTCTGTTCCTAAACGCAAAACGGATGTCTGCCCACCAACAAAACGAACCATACGGGTTAATAAAAAGCAGATTGTTTTTACTTGTTTAGGCGGATTATTCTCCACTACAGAAGGATCATAATTTTCTAATAAAGCGTTGACACGATAAGCATCTACTCTTGCTTGTACACTATGAATCAAACTGAGTAATGTTCGTTTTCCCTCTCGAATTAAGGCTTCCATTTGAGTCCTCCATTGCATCTTTATTGTTATTTATTCATCTTCTGCTCATATAAATTACAAATTGTTTCTGAATCTCCCTGGGCAACAATTCGTCCCTTTTCAATAATGATAGCGCGGTCACATATAGCGCGTACCTGCGCAAGACTATGTGATACAAATAAAACAGTAATCTGTTTATCAAACATGTCCTTTATCTTTTTTTCACTTTTTTTTCTAAACTTAGCATCACCAACCGACAAAACCTCGTCCAAAATTAAAATATCTGGCTCTACTACAGTTGCAATGGCAAAACCAAGTCTGGATTTCATACCAGAGGAGTAATTTTTTAATGGTACATTGATAAAATCTCCTAGCTCGGAAAACTCTACGATTTCATCATATTTCTCCTTGATAAAACTCCTAGGATAGCCAAGTACTGCTCCATACAAATAAATATTCTCTGCACCGGTATATTCTTTATCAAATCCAGCACCAAGCTCAAGCAATGGTACGATATTTCCACTTTTTGTTACCGAGCCCTCGGTTGCTTTTAACACTCCGGCAATTACCTTTAAAAGAGTACTTTTACCAGCACCATTTAAACCTAATATGCCGACACGTTGTCCTTTTTTTATCTGAAATGACACTTCTTTTAGAGCCCAGAATTCATTGTACCGAATTTCTCTTCGAAATAGCTTAATAGCATATTCCTTCAAACTGTCGACTTTTTCTGCACTCATATTAAATCGAACACCAACATTATTTACTTTTAATGCTATATTATTATCCATTCTTCCTCCATTCAGTTCCTAATCTTGCCCTTCGCTTCTTTAAAACACGCCCACTTAGTCGGCTGGATATTTGTGCCGAGGACCACGCAGGCATAAATATCCATGTGAGAAATCTTGATTTTTCACACTTTCCTGCACATCTTTCCTAAAAGTTTGTGCTAAGGATTACGTAGGGGCAAACTTCCTGAGTAAAAGATTTATCTTTACTCTTCTTAAATATGCGCTCTTAGATATATAATACGAATTTATCTTGCTTTTTATAAAACATGAATACACCTATAATAAGTGTGACTACACTAAACATAGCAGAATACGCAAAATACTTTGTATTCATTGGGGCTCCTAAAACTGCATTACGGAAATTCTGAATAATACCAAACAGTGGGTTATATTTTAAAATCCATGCATTGCTACTTTTCAGTATCTTTTCTGGATCGTAGAATATAGCTGATGCATACATAATAAGCGTTAGGATAACACCCCAAAGATATTCTGTATCACGGAAAAATACTCCTAAAGTTGCCAAAATAAATCCAACGCCAACGGTCAGAAGAAGTAATGTTAACATAGGAAATATGGCCTCTAAAATATGCCATGTAGGTTTTACATTCTGTACGACTGCTACGGCAAATAAAACAATTAATGATATTAAGAATGTTATAAATCCTGACAAAGTAGAAGATAGTGGATAGATATACTTTGGTACATAAACCTTTCTTATCATTGCACTATTCCTACGAATCGATTTTAGAGCTAATTTGGTACCGTTAGAAAAGTATGAATACAGCAAACGACCACACAATATATATACTGGGTAATGAGGTGTAGTACGCCCCATCAACGATGTAAATACGATTGTTAATACAATCATTGTTAACAAAGGCTCTAACATAGTCCAAAATAAGCCTAGTACGGAATTACGATATTTTAATTTAATGTCTTTTCTTACTAGTTCTCCTAGTAAGTATCTATACTTATTAAAATTATTTAATATTCTCTTCAAATTATCCTCCATTCTTGCGCACGCATTTACGCATTGGAAGCTATAAAAAACCAAACGTAAAGAAACGTTACTAAAAATTGCTACACAATCTATCAGTGACAGTATCTCATTCAAGAACGGATATGTCAATAGATGCGATTATGTAGCAGAATTTGTTACTACGATATATAATCGGAACTAAAATCGTATTCCAATCATCGAACTCTCGGTGCTAAAGAACGCACCTTTTGTCAGAAGTTTATAAAACAGTCTTTTGATAAGTCAACTATAAGTAATACAACCTGTTAATTGCACTGAATAAACCTCTTAAAGAAGCTCTTGTAATATTGGAACTGGTGCCGACACCAAAGGCAGCTTTTCCAGATTCCTTATCCATTACATGAATATAAGCTGCTGCCCTAGCATTTGCACCTTCTCCAAGGGCATGTTCACTATAATCTAGAATCTTAATTTTCTTCTCGACAACATCTTGTAATCCATGATGTACTGCATCAATCGGACCATTGCCGGTAGCATGAAATACCTTCTCTTCACCATTGTGACAGTAGGTAACTGTAACAATAGTATCATAGGTATCATTCGAATCAGTCACATCCTCCATCTTGCAGCGTACAAAATGAAGTGGTTCCATTCGTTCCAGATAGCAGTTTTTAAATTCCTGCATAATTTGCTCCGGAGCTACTTCTCCCTGCTTTTCGGAAATTCGTTGAATTACATCTGCAAATTCCTTGTGCATTGCCTTAGGTAACTTATATCCAAAATAAGTTTCCATAATAAAGGCTACGCCACCTTTTCCGGATTGACTGTTAATACGAACAATCGGTTCATAGCATCTGCCAATATCGGCCGGATCAACTGGCAAATAAGGTACTTGCCAGAATTCCCTGTCTCTATCCTTCATGGCTTTTGTTCCCTTGTTAATAGCATCCTGATGGGAGCCGGAAAATGCAGTAAACACTAATTTCCCTGCATACGGATGTCTTGGAGGTACTTGCATTTTACAACAGCGTTCATAGATTTCTATGGTATCATTGATATTTTCAATATTTAGTTTAGGATCAATTCCTTGAGAAAACATATTGTAGGCAATCGTTAAGATATCAACATTACCAGTACGTTCTCCATTACCAAATAAGGTACCTTCCACACGGTCCGCACCAGCAAGAATCGCTAATTCTGTACTGGCAACTCCCGTACCTCTATCATTATGAGGATGTACACTTAGGATAATGCTTTCTCTGCTTTTTAAATGTTTTGACATCCATTCAATCTGGTCTGCATATACATTCGGTGTATTCATTTCCACCGTAGCAGGCAGGTTTATTATTATCTTGTTCTCTATTGACGGTTTCCAAATCTCTTGAACCGCTGTACAGATTTCTAACGCAAAATCGAGTTCTGTTCCGGTGAAACTCTCCGGTGAATACTCTAATATGATTTTGCCCTCAAAATCCTTTGCATATTCCTTGACTAACCTCGTTGCTTGCTCTGCAATATGAGTGATTTCTTCACGGTTCATGTGAAATACAACATCTCTCTGCAGAGTAGAGGTTGAGTTGTAAATATGTACTACCGCTTGTTTTACTCCCTGGAGAGCTTCAAAAGTTCTTTGGATTAAGTGATCTCTACACTGTACCAGAACTTGTATGATAACATCATCCGGTATTAATTTACGGTCAACTAACTGCCTTAAAAAATCATATTCAATTTGGGACGCGCTTGGAAATCCAACTTCAATTTCCTTAAAACCTAGTTTGACTAATAGGTTAAAAAATTCTATTTTTTCTTCTACAACCATTGGTTCGATCAAAGCTTGATTGCCATCTCTTAAATCAACACTACACCATATTGGTGCTTTGACAATCTCCTTGTTTGGCCATTCACGCTCTGGATACGTAACTACAGGATTTTTTTGATATCTCTTATAATTAATCATCCTTAACCTCATCAATGCGCTGAAACTTTATGCATATCAAGTTTGCGGTGCAGCGCAGACACAAACTTGCATAGTGAAAGACTTATCATTCACTCTTTATTATCTTTCGACTATTATATCAACACTTGTTTTATAAGTCATTCGAAATTTAGTACAAATTGTTCTACATATTCATTTATTTTTCGTGATATTCTACGAATTTAGATTCTAGAGCATCTACCATCTTATCAAATGCTTCCTCCTCATTCTCACCATCGCAGATAACCTCAACTTCATCACCAAACTTGATACATGCTGACAAAACACCCAATACACTCTTTGCATTTACGGTACGATTGCCTAGTTTCATTTCTATCTTGCATGGAAATTTCATAGCTAATTTACATAGATCCCCGGCTGGTCTAAGATGAAGACCTGTTTCACTTTTAATTACAACCTTACCGCTAATCATCTCTACCTCCATTCCTGCACTTAACATCTACATAGAATATTTAACCTCTACAATAGAAATTACCTAGGGAATGTATCAGACAAGTCTGCTGCATTCCCTAGCCACTATGCCCACTTTTGCTTTTTATGAACTTAGTATCACTATTCTCTCTTCACCACTTCAATACTAATCGTAACAGGCTGAATTGTGAGTTCCTCATTTGATTTATATTGTACCGTAACCGAATGGACTCCCAGTCCATAATTTGTTACATCTATATATGGCCGTATCGTTAATGCAGATACCTCATTTAACGATCCTGAAACACCTCTGACGCGTACATTTATATTACCAAGTGTCCTAAAAATAACTTCATAATCAGGATCTAAATTTCTAACCTGAATGTCTGACGTCGGTATCGTTATATCTTTGCTACCTAACTGGTCAATCTTAACCGTGATGTCAAAGGTATTACTTTCATCGACTAAAGTATACATTCCTGGATAAGTATCTTCTAAGATTGTTTCAATATTTCTTTTCTCTGGGAAGGTTTCTTTCTTACCACTAATGTCTATCTGTTGCTTTAACCAATAAATCTTATTCAGATCTTTTTGCTCTCCAGCAATGGTAATGGTTTTTGGCTCCCAAACAACGTCGGTGCATTTATAGCCATATGCAGGAGTTCCAACTGCAGATACTTGAATTGGTATTGTCTTTGTTGGTAGCACAGTCACATCTATCGTTGCTTCTTTAGTCTCAAAATCAAGTTTTTCAGAGTCTATAATATATCCATTCTCATCATAAGCAACTAGTTTTTTTGTAACTTGATAAGAGTTACTTACCTGTTCAACGTTAACCTCAACAACTACATCCTTAATTTTAGCAATCTTTCTTTTCGATCCAGAGATTTCGATAATGCTTGGATTAGCGATTAATTCCGTAACATAGAAACCTGCCTTCGCTTCTCCAGTCTGTCTAACATTAACACGGAAGGTTTGCTTATCTAACTCTTCTAGTGTCAGTTTCATCATCTGTGTCTGCTCTAGAATCTCTATTTCATCTGCATTGTATCTGTAAGATTGCTTTGGTGATACATGAATAGGTACAGCATCCACCATAGACATCTCTTTAAAATCAGCAACCGCTATAAAGTCAGTATTCTTTAATCCGTCGATAATCGAGCGTTTTCCCCGAACCTTTATTGAGATAATATCGCCAGACTCTACATCATAACGCTTGTTATGTTGTTCCATAGTCTCCGTGTTAATGGTTTTAACTTCAATATTATCAATCGTACTGGTTATGTAGGGATCTGAAATATTCATAATCATTACCCAACATAACACTGCGATAAGGAAAGATATGATTTTAAGCGGTATATTTCTAGTTATTACCTTTTTCATCCTTTCTCTTTCCCCTCCATAGCTTTATCTTCTTAACTTCGCCTGGTGCTTTTTTTTGTATCTCTAAAAGTTTGGCTCTTAAATAATCTCCATCAACACTACGGATTAATTGTCCACCCTTCGCTATTGATACCTTACCTGTTTCCTCTGAAACGATAATTGTAAAACTATCTGTTACCTCACTAATACCAACCGCAGCACGATGCCTTGTTCCTAAATCCTTTGAAAGTCTCATATTGTCAGAGAGCGGTAGATAACAAGTTGCTGCTGTAATTCTATTTCCACGAATGGTGATAGCTCCATCATGGAGTGGTGTATTGTGTTCAAAAATATTAATTAACAACTGACTACTTAACACTGCATCAAGTGAAATGCCAGTTCGCTCAAACTCACCTAAGGATACCTCTTGCTCAATCACCATCAAAGCTCCAGTTTTCGTTTTTGCCAATTCAAACGTCGCTCTTACAAGCTCATTTAAAGTTTCATCAGAAAATCGTTCTGGTTTTTCTTTTGTATCACTAAGGTAGAACAACGGAGAAACAATGCTCTTTTGTCCTAATTGTTCTAGCGCCTTTCGAAACTCTGGTTGGAATACAATAATCAATGCTATGATACCAACATTAATCGTATTCACGAATATCCAAATAATTACATTAAAGTTAAAGATGTAGGCAATAACCCAAAAGGCAAACAGGATCACTAATCCTTTCATTAAGGACCATGCACGTGTTGTCTTTACCCACTTAATCACATTATAGATTAAGAATGCCAGTAAGAATATCTCTATGATATCCGTTATCTTTAATTTTGGTAAAGAAAGGCGTACTAAATAGTCTTGTATAAACGTCTTAATTGATTCCATGTACATCCCCACCTGTTTGTATCTTTCTTATCGTCTTCGATTCATATTATCCTGTAATCTTGCTTCTCTTGCCCTCGTATCACGAATGCGACGTTCTACTTCTCTTGTATCTTCTCTGTCATCATCATCAAAAGAATCATCAAGCTCTTCTTCAGAAGCACGTTGTGCATTAATTCTTTTTACCTTAACATTCGTCATACTTACTTTAATTTTAGGAACAGCCTTTACATAATAATAGTAATCATCATCTTCAAATTGAACATTTTCAACGGCCGTATAATCAAGTACTCTGCGGAAAAATTGTATCACAATGACAATCAGAGCAGAAATTAAGGTCCCTAAAATCATTGTACCAATCTGTTTTGGTATGTCAAGTCGAAGGTATACGATTAAGAATCCTATAATGGTGGTTATGGTTCCAGCACCGATTGCAATTTCAAACGCATACTCAATTTTTAATCGACGTATTACATAAACTAAAGTTATTACCAATGCAAATACGATAATCGACATAATCAATTGTTTATTTGCAACGATTTTATCAACAATGTTTATAAAAATCGGAAAAATATCATCCATATTAGTAATATCCGGTGCTGTAGCTACTTCTTCTTGAATAATGTGGATAATGTAATAGATTGCCACACCGCAAGATGCAGGTAGTATCGTAATTGGACTAGCAATTAATCCAAGTAACAACGGAACTGCATATGGAATATGAAGTAAATATAATATCGGTATACCTAAAACTACATACCCGAATCTTGGGGTATATCTTACAAATAAGCAATATAAAATAACATAAATAAATACCAATAAAATTGCAAGTAACTTTGCTACCGAGTAGACATGTGCTAAAGATAAAACCATTGCTAGTAATACTAAGATAGCAGATGGTGTAAACGCACTTACTACGGCTAGTAACAAGGAAATAGTAACCTTATTAAGCTTATCGTTATATCCAATTGCCTTATTGATCATCAGAAACACGATAAACCCAACGATAAATTTTAACACTGGATTTAAATAGTTCTGATATTTTTGATAGATTTCGCGAAGTTTCTCACGAAATTCAAGAATTTGCATCATATTGACGTATCCTCCCTTTGCAGCTCATTAAGGCTGCCGTCTTCTTCTTTATAGATGATACGAAGCCTTTTTAATAAATTGAAATACTTGGACAATTTTTTTCTAGAACGATCATACTTTATGGAGTATCCAATCATGGTCCCTATAATTGATATCGTTTGTAGTACAATAAAGTATCCAAGAATTGTCATTCCGATGGAACGATAGTCCAATGAAACTGCATGTTGAATTAAATATTCTGACTTATAGATAAAAATCATAAGCAATAATAACAGATAGCCAATGGTGGTTGCTGTAATTGATTTTAATACCTGAAGTCTAACATAATCTGTTTTATAATACTTACTAAGTCGAATGTCCTCTTTGCCTTCCTTATTCTCATAAGCGGCAAGTTTAGTCATCAACCTAATCTTCCTGTTATTTAGCATTTCGCGCCTCCTTACATACTTACCCTTTGCGCATATGCGCATAGTGAAAATTGTGCTAAAAATCGTAACACAATTTTCTTGGTTAAAAAATATTAACCTTTGCGAAGATATGTATCAAAGTAACTGTCCCCTCAGAATGAAAGGAACAGTTACTTTTATTTTTCACCTATTTTAACTGATATATTCCATCTTCGCAAAAAAGCAATTACCGCATAATACAGGCAGTGTAACGTAAATATTATATCACAATGGTTTTTGAATATCGATAGTTTTTAAAAATTTAAATATTCTGTAATACATTTCCATCTTATTTAAATAACTTACTCATCATCTGGTTGACCTTTTTACGACGCTCATCTGCTTCTTTATCATTGATTCGAATGATACCGTCGTCATCAATAAGGGAGTCTCCCTCCTTGACTTCCATTGGAAGTTTATACTTTGGGATATTTACCATATTTTTCATCTCATCCTCGCAGACTGCGTAGGTTCCTTCAAATCTGTCAATTATATATTTCATAAACAAGCTCCTTGCATTTTTTTGCTTTAAGTCTTATGGAATTGGAGACACATTACATGTCAACTGATCTCCATCTGATATCATAACAATAGTACCTTGTTCATCCGTACGAAAATATTTAATCTTATTATTCTTAAGCATCTTAATCGTACTTTTACTTGGATGTCCATAAGTATTACCTTTTCCTACCGAAATGACAGCATACTTTGGATTTACTGCCTTCACAAACTCTTTCGTTGAAGAAGTATCACTACCATGATGTGATAACTTTAAAACGTCTGCGCTTAAATCAAGTTTTGTAGCTAACATATCTTCCTCTGCTTCCTTCTCAGCATCACCGCACATGACAAAGGAGTGTTTGCCATTACTAACTTTAATTCCGATTGACCAGTTGTTTAAATTATTACCGTAATCCCTACTCGGTGCTAAAAATGTTACAGTAACAGCGCCAAAATTAAATTTTTCTCCAGATTTTGGTGCGTTGAGTGTATTTCCAGTTTCTATTACTGCATTTAATACATCTTCGTAAGTCTTTGTAGTATGTTCTTTTTTCGGTGCATAGATTTTCTTTACTTTAAATTCTCGTATTACTGTATCAATGCTTCCAATATGGTCTTCATGTGGATGTGTCATAATGATTGCCTCAAACTCTTTTACGCCAAGACGATTTAGATAGTCCAGTATAACATCTTTATCGTCATTATTACCACCATCCACTAGCATGTACTTATTGTTATTTTCTACTAAAATACAATCCGCTTGGCCTACGTCAATAAAGTGAACCTTCATTAACGGATCATCCGTATCCTTCGCAGATGTTTCCTTGTTTTCTTCTGTTTGCCCTCGTTGGTCTGATGTATATAGATACTGTCCAATTACTAATATTATAATAAGTAATAATTTAATAATTGTACTAATCTTCTTATTTCTTTTCATCTAAAATTCCTCAAATTATTCTTTCTCTTATGTTACTACAAACTCAGGGAGTCTTCAAGTTATAACACTTAATATGAAAAAAATCCCTCCTTATTATATTTCTTTGCGTCTCATACTAAACTTAACTACCCAGAACACTAAAAAAGGTTGCCACACAGTTAGGCAGCGTCGTATCTTCCTATGCCTCTTCACAAATCACTTGCAATGATTTGTACTGTGTAACAACCTCTTATCGTGGTTCTTTCAGGATTATATCCAATTCGCTATTAGCTTAAACTCCTATTGCTGGGAATAGAATTTGATTTCTCATAACTTCTCTTATTTTCATTTCGTAATTTTCTGTTGTATTTGCTTCACTTCCTTATTCGTTAATTCAGTCCAGTTACCACTAGGTTTAAACCACCCCTCAAGTCCAAATATCTGCGCTTCTGCTATAGTTATATAAGCACGCTGTTTTTCACTACTAAAATTGTCAATTAAGTATTTATCCCCTTTATCATCAACAATATACAGGAAAGTAGACTCTTTTTTTCTATTACTTGAATTTGTATATCCATATTGTATATATACTCTGTATACAAAATCTATCGTAGTATCGGTCCTTTCTTCATCTGATACATATATCTCGTTTAATGATAAAGAATTTGGATTATTAATAGTCCTTTGTAACTCTAAGCTTTACATTAATTCCATTATTTCACTTATATTATATCAAAATACGACCTTTATTCAATAAGATTTTTGTATAGCAAAATGGATTTTACCAAAATCAGAAACAGCATTCTATGTATTTTATAAAAGCAGAAGTATAGTTGTTAAATATGGAAATAAACTAAATTCTCTTAGTTTAGAAAAAACACCATTACCTATATTTTAATTCTATAAGCAATGGTGCTTCTATCATTTTACTATTTTATTTATCTAGGCTCTTCATAGTAGGGAACAATAATACATCGCGGATTGCAGAAGAATCCGTTAATAACATTACGAGACGGTCGATTCCAATACCGATACCACCAGTTGGAGGCATACCATATGCTAATGCATTTAGGAAATCTTCGTCCATGGAGTTTGCTTCCTCATCTCCAGCAGCTTTTAATGCTTCTTGTGCCACAAAACGTTCTCTTTGATCGATTGGATCATTTAACTCAGAGTATGCATTTGCCATTTCTCTCTTAGTCACAAACAACTCAAATCGCTCTGTGTACTCTGGGTTCTCTGGTTTCTTCTTTGTAAGTGGAGAAATTTCAACTGGATGATCTATTACAAAGGTTGGTTGTATTAGATGCTCTTCTACAAATTCTTCGAAGAATAAGCTTAAGATATCACCCTTTTTATGTCTGTCTTCAAAAGAAACATGATGCTCTTTTGCAAGAGCCTTAGCCTCTTCTTCTGTCTTAACCTGATCAAAGTCAATACCTTTATATTTCTTTACTGCTTCTACCATGGTAATACGCTCAAATGGTTTGCCTAAGTCGATTTCAACACCTTCATAGGAAATCTTTGTTGTACCAATTACTTTTTCTGCCACGGTACGGAATAATTTTTCTGTTAAATCCATCATTCCGTTATAATCAGTGTATGCTTGATATAACTCAAGTAGAGTAAATTCAGGGTTATGACGAACAGATAAGCCTTCGTTACGGAATACTCTACCGATTTCATATACTCTTTCTAAACCACCAACAATCAATCTCTTTAAATATAATTCTAAGGATATTCTTAGGTTTAAGTCTTCATCTAAAGAATTGTGATGTGTCATAAATGGTCTTGCAGCAGCACCACCTGCATTCTTAACTAAAACTGGAGTTTCTACTTCAATAAAGTCTTCTCCATCTAAATAATTACGGATTTCACGGATGATTGCAGAACGCTTAATAAATGTCTCTTTTACTTCTGGATTCATCATTAAGTCTACATATCTTTGACGATATCTTGTATCTGTATCTGTTAAACCATGGAACTTTTCAGGTAATACTTGTAAACATTTTGATAATAGAAGAATTTCATTTGCACGTACTGAGATTTCCCCTGCGTGTGTTTTGAATACCTCTCCTTTGATACCTACGATATCACCGATATCAAACTTCTTAAATCCAGCATATTCTTCCTCACCTATGCTGTCTCTTTGAATATAGGATTGAATATTACCAAGCTTGTCCTGAATATTGATAAAGGAAGCTTTACCCATCACTCGCTTTGTCATAATTCTACCAGCAATTGCTACGATTTGACCTTCTAAATTCTCAAAGTTATCTTTGACATCTATAGTATGATGAGTCACATCATACTTCATAATCTGAAACGGATCTTTTCCTGCTTCTTGTAAATCAGCAAGCTTTTGCATTTTTACTTTAATTAATTCATTTACATCTTGCGCGTTATTTGCGTTTTGAACCTTATTCTCCTCTGCCACTGTTTTCATCCTTTCCGTTTATTGGCATCTCATATTGCAGAAAGCGACCATTTAAAATGCTGTTGCACCTTTTATGGTCGCTCTTTCCTCTGCGCATTGCAGCCAATATAAATCTTAATTTGATTTTTGAATCTCAAGAACTTTATATTTAAAGCTGTTGCCATTGATCTCGATTTCAATCACATCATCTTTTCTTGCGCCAATTAATGCTTTACCTACTGGTGACTCATTTGAGATTTTTCCCTTTAAGCTATTCGCTTCGGTAGAACCTACAATTTTATATTCTAATTCATCGTTAAATTCCATATCTAAAATTCTAACTAGACAGCCAATGTTTACGGTGTCAACGTCAACCTCATCTTCTACGACAACTTCGGCATTCTTTAAAATCTTATCGATTTCTTCGATTCTTGCCTCTATATCTCTTTGCTCGTCTTTCGCTGCGTCGTATTCTGCATTCTCTGACAAATCACCTTGTTCTCTGGCCTCTTTAATCTTCTGAGAAACTTCTTTTCTTTTGTTTACTTTTAAATCTTGTAACTCATCCTCTAATTGTTTCAGCCCTTCATAGGTCAAAATATTCTTCTTCTCCGCCATTAAAATACCCTTCCTCCATACTACATTATTATCTTGTGAATATATCTCTGCAGTCAAGCTAATAAGCATAAAAACGATATAATACCAATATTCAAAGTATTATATCGTATTCAAAACCTCTTGTCAACAAGACCAAAGGGATATATTATGAAATCCTTATCGACACAAATCTTTCTTTCTACCGATAAAAACAATTGTCTCACATATGATTTGGTCAACATTTAACCTCTAATCTTCTAGTTCATTTATATGTCCATGAATTGAATTTCATACATAGTTTTCAATTGTATGGATGTAGTATGACAGAAAATCAAAAAATCATACTTATTATATTTAGGTAGTTACTGTTAATTTTTAGTATGTTAATTTCTAATCTGAGTTCTTTCCGTATTATAATAAGTGTAAAGATCACACCATATTTTTACAGTTTTTACACGTTTCATTAATAATTTCTTATATTTCTTTATTTGTTTGTAAAATTTACTTAAATTTCGCCAGAAAACAAAAGAAAGCCTTTACTAATTAATAGTTTAGTGATACTCTTTTATGTAGGTATTTTTTAAAATACATTAAACCTAGGTAATTGAGGAAAGTTACAATTACCATTATATAAGGAGGATATTCAAACATGGCTAGAAAAATGAAAACCATGGATGGTAATACCGCTGCGGCACACGTGTCATATGCATTTACCGATGTAGCGGCAATCTATCCAATCACACCATCTTCACCAATGGCTGACTACACAGATATGTGGGCAACTCAGGGAAGAAAGAACATCTTCGGACACGAAGTATTATTATCCGAGATGCAATCTGAAGCAGGTGCAGCAGGTGCTGTTCACGGTTCTTTACAGGCAGGTGCATTAACTACAACCTACACCGCGTCCCAAGGTTTATTATTAATGATCCCTAATATGTATAAGATCGCTGGTGAGTTATTACCAGGCGTTATTAATGTTTCTGCACGTGCTCTTGCAAGTCATGCACTTTCCATCTTTGGCGATCATTCCGACGTTTACGCTTGTCGTCAATCAGGATTTGCTATGCTTTGCTCCGGTAATGTTCAGGAAACTATGGACTTAGGTGCTGTTGCTCACTTAACAGCTATCGACGGTCGTGTTCCATTTATCCATTTCTTTGATGGATTTAGAACATCTCATGAAATTCAAAAAATCTCTATCTGGGATTACGAAGATTTAAAAGAAATGACTAATATGGAAGCTGTAGATGCATTCCGTAATAGAGCTTTAAATCCAGAACACCCAGTTCAAAGAGGTACTGCTCAGAACCCTGACGTATTCTTCCAGGCAAGAGAAGCTTGTAACCAATACTATGATGCAATTCCTGAACTTACTCAAGTTTACATGGACAAGGTTAACGCTAAAATCGGTACTGACTATAAATTATTCAACTACTACGGTGCTGCTGATGCAGAGCATGTTGTCATTGCTATGGGTTCAGTTTGCGATACTATCGAAGAGACAATCGACCATATGAATGCAAGTGGTGCTAAGGTTGGTCTTATCAAAGTTCGTCTTTACAGACCATTCTCCGCTAAGCATTTATTAGAGACTATTCCTGCATCTGTTAAGCAGATTACTGTTCTTGATAGAACAAAAGAGCCAGGTGCTCTTGGTGAGCCTTTATACTTAGACGTTGTAGCTGCTCTTAAGGATACACAATTCCATAATCTTCCTGTATTAACAGGCCGCTATGGTTTAGGTTCCAAAGATACTACACCAGCTCAGATTATCGCTGTTTACAACAACAAGGATAAGAAGAATTTCACAATCGGTATCAACGATGATGTAACTCATCTTTCTCTTGATATCACAGAGAATCCAGATACAGCTAACAAGGGTACAACAGCTTGTAAGTTCTGGGGACTTGGTGCTGATGGTACTGTAGGTGCTAATAAGAACTCCATCAAGATTATCGGTGACCATACAGATAAGTACGCTCAGGCTTACTTTGATTATGACTCCAAGAAATCCGGTGGTGTTACTATCTCCCACTTACGTTTCGGTGATAGCCCAATCAAATCCACTTACTTAATCAACAAAGCTGACTTCGTTGCATGTCACATGCCAGCTTACGTTAGAAGATATAACATGGTACAGGATCTTAAGAAGGGTGGTACATTCCTCCTTAACTGTTCTTGGAACATGGAAGAAATCGAGAAGAACCTTCCTGGTCAGGTAAAACGTTATATGGCTCAGAACAACATTAAGTTCTACACCATCGACGGTATCCAGATTGGTAAAGAAGT
This sequence comes from Lachnoclostridium phytofermentans ISDg, assembly GCF_000018685.1. NCBI lineage: Bacteria > Bacillati > Bacillota > Clostridia > Lachnospirales > Lachnospiraceae > Lachnoclostridium > Lachnoclostridium phytofermentans. Next base: position 4,393,531 of record NC_010001.1, read on the forward strand.
TGGTCTTGGTGGACGTATTAATACTATCCTTCAGGCTGCTTTCTTCAAATTAGCTAACATCATTCCTATTGAGGATGCTGTAAAATATATGAAAGATGCTGCTACTGCTTCTTATTCTAAGAAGGGTGATGACATCGTTAAGATGAACCATACCGCAATTGACCGTGGTGTTGATGGTCTCGTTGAAATTAAAGTTCCTGCTGAATGGGCTAACGCTTCCGACGAGGACTTAGCTGCTAAAGCAACTGTTGGTAGACCAGAAGTTCTTGATTATGTTAACACAATTCTTCACAAGGTAAATGCTCAGGACGGTAACAGTCTTCCAGTTTCTGCTTTCGTTGACAATGCAGATGGTACTGTACCTCTAGGAACAGCTGCATACGAGAAACGTGGTATTGCAATCGACGTTCCAGTATGGAATCCAGAAATTTGTTTACAGTGTAACCTTTGTTCTTACGTATGTCCACATGCAGTAATCCGTCCAGTTGTTATGAACGAAGAACAAGCTGCTAATGCTCCAGAAGGCATGAAGATGGTTACTATGAAGCAAGTAGAAGGCAAGAAGTTTGCTATCACTATCTCCGTACTTGACTGTACAGGTTGTGGAAGCTGTGCTCATGTTTGTCCAGAAGTTAAGGGTAATAAGGCTCTTAGCATGGATTTACTTGAGAACCACTACGATGATCAGAAGTATGCTGATTACGCTGCATCCTTAGAAACTCCTGTTGAAATCCTTGAGAAATTCAAAGAGACAACTGTTAAGGGTAGCCAGTTCAAACAGCCATTACTTGAGTTCTCCGGAGCTTGTGCTGGTTGTGGTGAAACACCTTACGCTAAATTAGTTACTCAGTTATATGGTGATAGAATGTATATTGCAAACGCTACTGGATGTTCTTCTATCTGGGGTGGTTCTTCTCCTTCTACACCTTATACAGTTAATAAAGAAGGCAAGGGTCCAGCTTGGGCTAACTCCTTATTCGAGGATAATGCTGAATTCGGTTTCGGTATGCAATTAGCTCAAACAGCTCTTAGAAAACGCCTTATCGATTCTACAGAGAATTTAGTAGCTAATTCATCAAGTGCTGATGTTAAGGCTGCTGCTGAAGAGTTCCTTGCAACACAGAATAACTCCACTGCAAATGCTCCTGCTACTAAGAATTTACTCGCTGCATTAGAAGCTTGCGGATGTGACAATGCAGATAGAGAAAACATCTTAAAGAACAAGAGCTTCTTAGCTAAGAAGTCTCAATGGATCTTTGGTGGTGACGGTTGGGCTTACGATATCGGTTTCGGCGGTCTTGACCACGTAATCGCTTCCGGCCAGGATGTAAACATCATGGTATTCGATACTGAAGTTTACTCCAATACAGGTGGACAGTCCTCTAAGGCTACACCAACAGGTGCTATCGCTCAGTTCGCTGCTGCTGGTAAAGAAGTTAAGAAGAAAGACCTTGCTCAAATTGCTATGAGCTATGGCTACGTATATGTAGCACAGATCGCTCAGGGTGCTGATTACAATCAGTGTATCAAGGCTATCACAGAAGCTGAGAACTATCCAGGTCCATCCTTAATTATCGCTTATGCTCCATGTATCAACCATGGTATCAAGGGCGGTATGACAGGTGCTCAGACAGAAGAGAAACGTGCTGTTGAAGCTGGTTACTGGCACTTATTCAGATTCAATCCTACTTTAAAAGAAGAAGGAAAGAATCCATTCGTGTTAGATTCTAAGGCTCCAAAGGCTAGCTACCAAGAATTCCTTCAGAGCGAGGTTCGTTACAACAGACTTAGCAGAACAAATCCAGAAAGAGCTGCAGAATTATTTGCAAAGGCTGAGAAGGATGCTAAGGAGAAATACGAGAAGCTTGTAAAGATGGCTGAGTAATTCAAAGTAAATACTGACAAATAAGCAGTTATTGTTTTATTTGTTGTAATAAAAAGAAGGGGCTGTGCACTAGTGGTTGAAAAACCGCTGGTGCACAGCTCCTTTCTAATAAAATCTGATATTAGAATTCTTTGCTAAGTCCAAAAGTAGAGCTATAATCTGGTTTATTTTGTACGTTGCATTTTTTAGATAAGATCTTTTCGTTTAGCTTTATACCTTCAAACTAAATTTATTATATGATTAATACTATCTCATTCCTTCCCATAAAGATAATTAGTATTAAACTCTATATTTTCCTCCAATATCAGTTCCCCTTCTTCCGAATAAAAGCGTAGCTGAAAAGGGTAGCTTTCTGATACGTTATATCTAATTTCTGCAAGCCCTCCCAACATTTCAATCAAATGTTCCAAATTGGCATCTTTTTCCCATGCAAACTTAGTTTCTTTTTGATTCTCTATTTGAAAAAAATAAACCCCATCTGCTTCTCTTGTACCCTCATATGTGAAAATATTTGATGTCTTATTCTCATTACGATCCGCAAATTCAAAATTGATTGTCATTTCCGCTCTCATCGAATCTTTCATGTTTGTTACTACAAAAATCGCGCTATTGTTAAGCCCGAGAGTGTCGTGTGGGATCACCGTTATATCACCATGGCTTTTTTAACTGAAAAAGCCCATACCTTTCCACAAGTGATTGGACTTATAAACCTTGCCAACCTGTATATAATCCTGATATGTAGATAATACGATTTTTGTATTAAAAAAGTTTGGATCATCTCTTATCACAAGAATCTCTGACGGTCCGCTTAAATATGCCTTTTCAAGTCTTCTAAATGCCCCTTCAGGAGTAAAACTTGCGAAATCGACAACAAATAACCATATAATCAATAAAAGAAATACTATAACTAAATTGCGGATAACTCGCTGCCTTCTCTTTAATCTCGGTAATCTAATCATAGGTCCCCCTTCCTATCGTGGGTATGCGAAGTCTAAAACTTCTTCCCAAAAAATCGTACTGTAATTCGATCCATTCTGCATCAGGTGATAATTTATCTACCCACATCTCAAACTGGCTGCTAAACAATCGTTTCACTGTTAGATTTCCCACGACACTAGGTCCCCTCGTATACCCAGAAACGTCTGTATAATAATTTCCGAGGTTATCAATCGCTGTCAGATGCTCTAAGATTCCCTTGGGAGCATCTAAAAACGGACTATGTTTGGCTTTTACTATAAACTTAAAGGTATCACTTTGATATACCTTCCCATCTTCCTCATATTCAAATTTCCAATGAACCACCTTAGGAATAGACAATTGGTAACCATCAATCCTTGCTTCACAATTCGGAGTTAAATCTGCTACTAACTCGTATGCACTATCTCTATCATATACCTCACGATTCTGTTCCCAATAGTCCTTCTGTGGTTTTAGCTCCTCAATCATATTTCTAATCCCTCCAGCTTGACGACAGACATAGAATATTAACAAAAAGGATAACACCAACAGTACCTGAGTGACTCTCCAAAGATAACCCAAGTATGGCTTATGTATTTTTCTCATCATAAGCCCAATCTCTGTTGCATCTCCCATCTCCTCAACAGCAGCTTTCATCGCTTCTTCACGCTTCATGCCACAGTTTTCAAAGTCATTTACCTTATCAAAAATATGAGCGAGTAGTTCTTGGTAAACTTCCACTCTATCAGGTTTAAAACAGATATATCTGCTCGCTTCGTGGCACCAATGGTAGATATCCATCATTGTTGTTTCTTGACTCTTTCCCATCATTTAGCCTCCTAATACAACAAGATTAACTTTTTGCGCGAAATACTCCCATTCCTGCGTTCTTTTGGTTAGTAGTTTTGATCCTTTATCAGTTATTTTATAATATTTTCTCTTTCTTCCATTCTCTGCTTCCATCATGCGGGACGTTACATACTTCTCTTTCTCTAACGTGTGAAGAATAGGGTAAAGTGTTCCTTCCTTTAGTTGAAATGCATTTTCTGACTTACCTGCAAGTTCTACAATCATTTGATACCCATACATCTCTTCTTCTTTAATCAGAGAGAGAATTAATAAGATATGGCTTCCACTTAGTAAATTCTTATCAATATTCATCCAATACCTCCTTTTATACCTCGATTGTCTAGGCATATTATACCTAGATTATCTATGTAAGTCAATAACAATGATTATCTGTTCCCCGCGAAATGATATCTCTTGTTTGAATCTATGATTATCATTGCTTACGGATATGACCATCTGTTTCATGTGGTATATTACAACGAAACACCCTATGGTTTGTTTACCACAGGGTGTCTATTTATAACAAGGAAAAGTTCGTTTCACGAAGAACTCTTTCTTGTTTATCACTATTTAATTACTTAGTCAGTGCTTCTTTCAAAGCAGGTCTTAACATATTCCAATCAGTGTAGCACAAATCAAAAATCATTGTTCCATCACTGAAATCGATACAAGCTTTTGTTCCGATTTTCAACAATTCTTCGGTATTAAGATCTGGAAGACTCATCGATGCCATCATTGGAACCTTATGATTTGTTACGATATTACCGATCGTTGTATACTTTTCAATCATCTCTGAAGTTCCATAATAGCAGCCAATCATAAGGAAATCGATATAGTCTACATAGCTAGTTTTACTGTAATCCTCCGTATAAAGCTTTGATACAGGGAAATTCAGTCTCTCATTATATCTAAAGTCCTTACTACCCCAGTTCACACCGTTTTGATAATACAAGTCGAACCAAGATCCAACATACGCTGCTAAAGCAATTGGTCTCTTTTGATTTTTTGCATATTCATCAACTATTCCTCTTAATCTCCTTGCAAAGCCTTGAATTATACTGCTTCTAAAGGTAAGCCAATCTAGATATAACGGTCCGAAAATCATCTTTTGTTCCGCATCAAAGGAATAAATATCTTTTGGCCAATGAACTAACTCTTTTCCTTTACTCTTAAGATACTCTACAAACTGGATTCTAGTAACTTCACTAAAATCCGCATATTGATTATCGTATCTTGTACGGTCCATGATTACGCCATCGACTTCATAATTATCTAGTAGTTCCTTTACACGCAATAACTCAAAATCCTGAACTTCTTTATTTGCTGGATTTACATAGCATAGCATACAGTTTCTTTTGGTTTCTAATACGCTTTTTAACTCCCCTTGATCTTCTGGAACATGAAGTACTTCTGCCCAATCTGGATGAGTATTTGGCAAGTCGATTGCAAAGTCATTTGAAGCGATATTTCCTTCCACGAAGAAGTTAAAACTCGCATAAACCCTTAATCCACTTGCATGCGCAGCTTTTACAAACTCTTCTAAGAAATCAATCTCCATTTGGAAAGCTTTCTTTGGATTTGTCGTTTCTGTCATATATTTTACATTGGTTAAGGTAGATTTCCTATAGGCTGCATACCCTTCACATCCCTTTACATCAAGTGCAAAAGCGGTAATGCCAGCATCCTTTGCTGTCTGAATTAAGGATTCTATTCTTTCCACTGTTTTAGTGGTCTCCGCATTTACATACTGTTCCGCCCACATGATAATTTCTTTTGGCTGATTACTTGTTTGTTTATAAAAAACAATATGTGTATGCTTCGAATCAGAAATTTCTATACCATCTTCTACTAGAGTACAATCGATATAGTTTGCACCAAGTGTTAATGGAACGGACACTGAGAAGCTTTCACTTGCAACAAAAGCTGTCATTTCTCTGAATGACTCTTCTCTACCGTCTCCGTACATAATTCTTAATTCATATTTCTTGTTCTTATGAAAATGTTCTAATTTTCCTTCTAATAAAAAGTTATCCTCTTCGACTGTTGCATATTCTTTGGAATCTACAGTAAGAAATACGCTAGTGGAATCCATACGTTTTTCGATAAGAGATGCGAGACCAAGAGTACTCATATAGTTTACTCCTAGCTTATAACGAACAACATCTCCTTTTAAAAAGCTCTCAAAAACCTGCTTAGCAAAAGAATTGTTCTCTCCAAACGCTATATTCTTATCTTCGCTTAGTAAGGAATTCTTAAGTGTGGTTAACTCTCCCTCTAGATATACAATCATAGCTACACTGGCAGCTTTTACTCTCTGTAATGAAGTAGTGGAGCCAATTTCAGTACTATAAATCTCACCCTCTATAACAAATGAGGATTCCGACACCGCTTGATTCTCATCCATGCAAATCACAAGAGAGTTTGAAAGCGTAGCAAGAGTTATATCACTTAATTGATTCGTTGTTAATAGGTGTAACTTATCTTTTCGATTACTATCTATTTGAATGCTATTATTTGCATCTTTATTATCTTCTTTTGCCTCTATCGAAACATAATCAATCGGAAATAATTCTCCATGACTGGTAAAATCGTATATAAATGAGGTTTCTATACACAAACCTTCGATGTGAACCTGACAATCTTTCATTTTGCCTCCATTTTAAACAATACATATTCTCTGGACGACTCACTGATTCAATAGGAAAAAGCCCCTGATGGGCATAAAAAGTCCACCCACTCCAAGTTATAAAATCTTAGATGAAATGGATTCCGTCGTCTTCGCTTTATTTAATTTAGATTGATGATAATGCTTTGTAAAATATAATAAATACAAAATATCCAAAATATAAAATTGTACCATGGAAGTAGAGGATGCACCACCATCTAAAGGTCCTTCATTGGAACCACATGGGATGACAACATCTGATATATTTGCAAGGTGTGAGTTGACATATCTTGTAATGCTGACAACTTTACAGCCATTGGACTTTGCAAGATTAGCAATCTCTATGGAATCTTTTGTGGATCCAGAGTAAGAGAAAATAATCGCCAAATCACGGCTTGATAAAAGTGCAGCAGACATAAACTGCATATGGCAGTCCGCAATATGTTCTACATTCGGTAGAATTCTCATAAACTTCATCTTAGCTTCTAACGCAATAACGCCAGAGGAACCCATGCCAAAGAACTGAACTTTGTTCGCGTTGGATATCATATCCACTACCTTCGTTACAGCTTCAAAGTTTAAGCCCTCAAATGTTTCCGTTAGAGCAGCGATGTCAACAGCCAATGCTTTTTTGCATATGGTTTGTATATCATCATCCTGACTAACCGAGCCATTAATGGTATAATCAGAGCCTGTTCTCACTGCAATATCCTGTGCCAAAAACATCTTAAACTCCTGATAACCATTCAATTTGAGCGCTTTACAGAAACGAAATACCGTAGTATCCCCAACTCCACAAATCTCAGCCAAATCTGTAATCGATGTATATAATACCTTCTCCGGATTCTCAAAGACAAAATCAGCTACGATTTTCTCTGATTTCGTAAATTTTGAATATGAACTTTCAATTCTTGCAAATATTCCTTCTGCCATAAGTACCTCCCCTTATTTTTGGATTGCTTGTACGTAACGTTTTGTAATATCCATTGGTCTAGTTATTGCAGTACCTACAACAGCTGCATGTACTCCACATTCCAATGCCTGTTTTAATTGTTCCGGCGACCAGATGCCCCCTTCTGCTATTACCGGAATTTTACTATAATTTGCTAGCTTTTGCAACAACTCGAAATTAGGTATCGCCACACCTTTGGTCTGCTCTGTATAACCACAAAGGGTTGTTCCAACCAAATCAAATCCTATTTCATATGCATGGATTGCCTCTTCATAAGTAGCACAGTCAGCCATAAACAATTGATTCGGATACATCTCTCTTACTTCTTTAAAAAAGTCATCCAAAGAGATTCCATGCGGACGTAAGCGGTTTGTTGCATCGATTGCAATAATCTCCGCGTTTGCAGCAACAATATCACGAACAGCTTCTATCGTCGGCGTTATGTAGACATCGCTGTCTTCAAATACCTGCTTATATAAACCGATAACAGGAAGATTTACGGTCTTTTTAATTTCTATTATATCTTCCGGTGTATTGGCACGAATGCCGACAGCTCCACCAAGCTGTGCAGCATATGCCATTCTGCTCATAATATAAGAACTATATAAAGGTTCTGTTGATAATGCCTGACAAGACACCACCAAGCCCCCTCTAATTTGGTCAAGTATCTCTTTGTTTTGATTCATAGTAGGCCTCCCAAGATTTTATCGATATGATACCGTAATGTCTGTCTCAAACATACGGCGCCATGGCATTTTTATATCCTCAATCAGAATATGTTTCGTGATTGATGTAAGTTTTGTATCCGCAAAGTCCTGCAGATACTTCTTTACCAGTTCACTAACAACACCGTTCTGTTCTTTGATATCGAAATAATTCATTCCTAATGCGGGCAATTCTTTCTCGGTGATTTCTTTTCTAATGAATCCACAGTAACCTGCATCTTCTAAATATCGAAGAAGTAAAAACTCCATATGTTTCTTATTGCTTCCATAATAGAGATATTTAACGCCCTCAGCCAACGCAGTACCTATCGTATTCGATGAGGTATTCCAGCCAGCATAACCTGCCACCTTTAATAATAACTCTTTTTGGTTAAGAATTGCAACAAGTTCTAGATCACTACCATTTGCGTATGCATTATCTCCAATTGTAACTGGTTTCCCCTCGGAAATATAAGTTTCAATCGCATACACAAATTCTGTAAGATTGCGTTCTACATCATAATCTGCGTTGGATGCAGGCTGTGTTACAGCTTCTAGCATCTTTCTTGCTGGTGCAGATAAGGCAAGTACAAAATCTGCTTCCGACACACTATCCACCTGAATACATCCAGCTGCCATAATATGATATCTGACGGTCTCCCCAAGGGATCTATCCTCATAAGAAGGTATTAAATAAGGAGCATGAACGGAAGCATATTTTACATATACTTTCGGACGCTTTACCATAACCTCATTCATAGCACGAGATAGTAAGGTCATCTCTACCTCATCTGCTCCAGGGTAAACAATAACTTTATCAGAAAGACAATTTTCTAAAATTTCTTTACGTACGGAGATTTGATCCATTGCTGTATAACCATAAGGTGCTGAATCATCCTGCGGAATAATTAGGAATTCTAGAACTCCTTCTTTCGCCAGTTTTAAAACCTCAAGATTAAATGAGCGATTAAACTCCCTACGATTTTCATAATCTTCTAAATCCTCTTTCTTAATCTTAGAAAGAAGTTCTTCCCTATTATAATCACTAGAAATCCCTAATTTTTCTTTGTGAATAGCATTTCCTAGCTGATGAATCTGCTCTCCACAATATTCATAATAGTCTGGTTCCTCATCATTGCTAGAATATTTCGGGCAACGCATGATACATTGGAAAGCATAGATTTTTAAGTTATTGTTTTGGCTCTTGATTTCACGTAGTAGATTAAGGCGTTCCATTACCTCTTCTTTCGTAAAATGATGAAGTCTAGATGGTATTAGTCCACCATAAAGTAAGGTATCCATCGCCAAAACCGCAATATCTGCATCTTTGCATTTTTCCTTTAACATCCGTGAAACCTCACTGACATCAGCCGGAATCTTCTTGTCTCCTAGCGGTTCTATCCTATCTATAATAAAATCCTCACTATCAAAAATTTGATAAGGAAATTTAAAATTACATGGTCGCTCATCCAGCGGTAATAAGACCACCTTCTTTGTATCTTTCATTTTTACCTCGTTCCCGCGCGTATGCGCATATTAAGCTTGTGTCAAAGATACGCAGGTACAAGCTGTGTCTCTTAGTCCCTGCGCATCTTTTTTGTACCTATTAAGATTGATAAAAGCATCTCACAGGCACCACTGCGCCTCATATCAATTATATACTTTGAAAACATGCCTACTCAGTAGTAGGAAGTGTAAAGTTTTAGAATTTCTTAGGTGGCGTCTTTTGGCGCCTTAGAAATTCTTTTTACACTAAAAAACATGTTTGTTCAGTAGGCCGGAAGAATAAAAATGAAATTCCAATGGATTTCATTTTTATTCTTCTAGTGTGAAACTTAGAAATTCTTAGTCAGCGTATTGTGCTGACTTAGAATTTCTTTTCACACTGACATCTTAGAAAAATCCCAATGAAGCTGTACACCTTCTCGTTCAAGTTCATCTTGGAATGTCTTTAATTCGCTAGTTAATAACTCTTCGAATGTAACTTTATGGTCAATACAATATGCTGCTGCATAACCTGCCACCTCACCAACGTTCCATTCTACTGGATGTAAACGATAACATCCACTTGTTAAGTGGGTAGATCCAATATTTTTACATGCTGGTAACAGATTCTTCATACGTACTGGTATCATAGAAGATAATGGTATCTCGAATGGATACGTAGCATCGTATAAAAAGCTATGTGATTTTGTCGTCATATGGATATCAATTGCATAATGTCCAACACCTACAGAATCCACTAACTTAGGTGGAAGGTCATTATTACGTTTACTAACATCTTGTTCACAAATTGTTTTCTTTGCTACAATTCTTCTGGACTCTCTAATATAAGCAGCCTTTGCTAGACCATCCTCAGTTCCCATGATGTCTGGGCGAAGTTTTACTGCATAACCCTTCCCTCCATCAACTCTTGGAGCTTCATTTTGTAACCAGTAAATAGAGCAAAGTGTCTGCTGTCTAGATAATTCTAAGTTTTCTTTTGCATCCTTATCTTCAAATACATTACCTAGTGCAAAATCATTTTGTGGCCAGTTTAATAAGGTAACTTCTTTTCTTCCATCGGTATAATTCGCTGTATCTATAACTCTACGATAGCTCCAAAGTCCAAGCGGTTTCCCCTCATACTCTCCGTCAAACATCGGAAGAAATGTCTTCTTCTGTGTATGAGCATCTGCCATCCACCAGCTAAATAGTAAGTTGTTATCGTATGGGACACCTAAACTTGCAAAGTAATCATATTTTTCTGGCTTTTCGAGTTTATAATCCCCGTCAGGATTTAATTCAAGTGCAGCTACCCAGGTAATTGGCTGCATATCATAAGGATCTCCAACCTCAGGTGCATGTAACTCTCCTGTTAACTCCTTGCTTTCTGCACCGGTACGATATTCTGCACCAACGATTGGTAGCAAGTCACCGCAATCTGTAGCATCAAGAAAATACTCAGCCTCAATAGATTTTTCTTCCTTCGTTTGAAGGTTTTTCACTGTAACACTTTTTATTGTATCATTTTCTACAACGCTATCGACTGCTACTGTGAAATATTCAAGGGTTAGACGTCCATCCTGTAGATACTCTGCGATTTCATCTTCAAATAATTGAAACGCCACCTTAGGTTCGTGTGCGACACGGGATACCCAAGAGTTACCTGGGCAAAAACATTCCTTTTGTCTTACTTCATCCTTAAATTCCGGTATGCTGCGATAATAGTCACGAACAGACTTACGGAAGTCCAAATAACGCTTAGTAGCACCAAATTCCTCAATCCATGGATGCTCATCCGGTGGAACTGCCTGTGAGGTTAATTGACCGCCTATCCAGTCTGTTTCTTCACACAGATAAACCTTTTTGTTTTGCTTTGCTGCACTGATAGCAGCTTGAACTCCACCTAAACTACCGCCTATAATTGCTATATCGTACTTCATACTAACCTCCATCCCTGCGTTTTGTGTGTTGTGTTTTAGGCCGAAATAACGCAGGCACATTCATTTATTTTAGCCTTTTACTGCACCTGCAGACACATCGTTCTTTAAATATTTAAAGATAAATGGGTAAGCTATGGCAATTGGTACAATTGACATTAATACATAACTCATCTTAATTCCATCCCAGTAAGTTAATAAGGTTGGGTTGTTCATTGCTATCTCCATTGGATTTTGACCAAGGAAGTTTTTAATGTACATAGGAACCGGATAGATGGATTTGTTATTTGTTATATAAAGAATTGGATTGTTAATGTTATTCCAGTAGGTGATTGCAGTAAAGAAGGATACTGTTGCAATCATAGGAGAAGCAATTGGCATAATAATCTTAAAAAGAATACTAAAATTGCTTGCACCATCTAACTTCGCAGATTCTTCTAATTCCACTGGAATACTTTCAAAGAATCCTTTTAATAATAGTAGGTAATAAACCATAACTACAGATGGTAAAATTAATGCCCAGATGGTATCCATTATGCCAAGTGCATTAACAAGTAATATGTTTGGTGCAATACCACCTGAGAAAAGCATTACTATCATAAAGAACATCATCATTGTTTTTCTTAGTGGCATATGTGGCTTAGAAAGTGGATAAGCTGCCATTGCCATGGAAACAACAGATATTAAAGTACCTACCAAAGTAATAAAAATCGAGTTTCCAAAGGAACGAAGGAATGCTTTGTCTGATAGTACGTACTTCATCGCAAAGAGATCAACGTTTTTCGGAACGATATTAATGATTTGACCAGGTGCAGATACTGCACTTGCAAATACATTTAAAAATGGAACAAAAAAGAAAAGTATTAATATGATTGCAATTCCTTTTGCTAAAATCTGAAATACATTTTCATCGTTATATCTTCGAAGTACATTTGGTAACTTAAAGATACAGATAATTCTAGCCCAGAGAAGACTCGGTACAAATAAGGATACTGGAACTATCACTGCAGATGCTATTAGATATATAAACTCTGCCTTGTCAAACTTAATATATTCGTGAAATCCTGATTTCTTACTAATGCGAAGAATACGAACTACGCCTTCAACCGTCATAACCGCCCATAGGATTGCAAAGGCAATGTCCATAAAGCGTTTGGTACTCTCGCTAAAGCGTTTATCAATAAATTGGGCAAATAAGATACCGAGGGATACCATAAGGCAAAGTAGCATCGCCCTACGGATATGATTTTTGATTCTTTCTTCTTTGGTTAAATGTGCTTTTACTTTATTCTTTATCATCTATGACCCCTCCTACCATATTCCGCGGTTGAAGAACTTTTTAGAGATGAAGTTACCACCGACCACTAAGATTAATGCGACAACTGAGTTAAAGAATCCTACAGCAGTTGATAACGCATATTGTGGGATCAACGCTGCTTCCCTTACCAAACGATAAGTATAAGTTCCAAGGATATCACCGCTTGCTTGAACATATGGTGAATAGAATACAAATATTTGTTCAAAGCCTGCATTCATAATAGAACCAATTCTAAGAATTAACATAACAGCAATAACTGGCATGATTCCAGGTAGGGTAACATAACGAATCTGTTGCCACTTACTTGCGCCATCAATTTTTGCAGCTTCAATTTGGTTACGATCTAATGCTGTGATAGCAGCCATATAAGTAATGGTGCTCCATCCAATATCCTTCCAAGCAGTTGTTGTTACCATTACAGAACGAAACGTAGCATTACTTGTAATAAAGTTTACACGGTTATGTCCAAAATAAGCTAACACGTTATTAACAAAACCAGTATCCTTATTTAATAAGGCAATGAAGATACCTCCAATGGTAGCCCATGATAAGAAATAAGGAATATACATTGATACTTCTAATGACTTACGGATTACTTTACCACGCATTTCGTTAATGAGAATTGCTAACGCGATTGGAATTGGGAATACGATTACAATTTTTAAAGTACTGATAATTAAGGTGTTGTATAAAGCATGAATAACTTCTTGTTTACTAAATATCTTAACAAAGTTATCAAACCCAACCCATTTTGCATCTAATATACCTCTTATTGCGGATGAACTTCCCAAAAGATTCGGATTCGCTTTAAAAGCCATGATAAGACCAGCCATCGGTATGTAGGAAAATAATATGGAAAACACCACTGCTGGAATGTAGAAGATGAATAAATTACCGTGTTGCTTCATCTGAGCACGAAAGCTTTCTTTACCTGTCTTTTGCTTAACTTTCTTCAATATCCTAACCAATTTGGTTTACCTCCTTAAGTTCCATCACCGGAATACGTAGTGGCCTTACCCCATTTGTCAGGCACCTACGTATCCAGGTGATGCAATTTTGAAAGATTGGGGCTGTTGCAGTCATACCCTTGCAAACGCCCCAACCATAATAATACAAAACTATCTAGCTCTTACTGTATTAAACTGATCTTTTAAATCCCAAGATCCATACCAGTTGTTTACTGATTCTGTAACAGCCTTACCTTCATACTCATCAAACTTAGCCTGAATTGCTGCTAAATCAAATGGAACATCCTTTTGGAACATAGAGATTACAATTGCATTCTTAACTTCAATATTTGCTGCATTATAATATGTGTCATAAGCTTCGTTTGGAGGCATTACAGTAACAGGGTTTTGGATACCTGTTGCACCAACATTGTAGTTAGATTGACTAAACATCTTCTCCTGTGCTGCTGTCTTTCTAACACGGCATAACCAGTATGCTGCATAGTCATTTTCTCTTGTACCATCAATGAACTTATCAGAGAATCCCTGCTTATCATTGAAAGCTGGAAGAATTGGATAGTACTGACCATCCACGATGCTATAAGTATCACCTTCTGTACCAAGTACTAACTTAAGGAAGAAATCTTTATCTAATTTCTTATCTGCAAAATCAACATAAGCTGCTGCCTGTTCCTCTGTAGCAAAGTTTGGAATTACAGTGTAGTAAACATAACCTTCTGCTGCAAAAACTCTAACCTTACTCTTATCACCCTTGCAATCATCTGGAACAAGTGCGGAGATATAGCCAATGCTATCATCTGTATAGGTAGAAAGATCTGTTCCTTCTTTTGCATTTGTAGTTTCGATTGCAAATGCATTCCAGTGAGCAATACGTCCAGCACCTGCAGTTCTAGACTGAAGTGATTTCACTGCACCAGCATCATCAGAAGTTGCTTGGTAAAGAATTAAGCCGTTGTCATAAAGGTCTTCCATATAAGCTGCATATTCTGCAAAGCCTGGCTGATTTACTACATAAGTAAGTTGTCCATTAATGTCTGCCCACTCATGATAGATACCGAATGCTGGTAAGATGTTTTCCATGTAAACGACATTAGTATCAACCGCCATAGCATATCCGCCTGCTGGAACCTTTGTAGCAAAGTATGTTAACATTGTTTTATAATCTGTTAATGACATGGAATATCCATTTTCTTCGGATGGAACTGGAATCTGAGCACTTGGATTTGCTACATTGTATTCCTCTAACCAATCCTTACGATAACAAATACCAACAGCAGTACTTGCGAAAGCATTTTTCTGTGGGATTGCGTAAATTTCACCATCTTTGGATGCAGTTCCCCAACCAAATTCAGAGATCTGATCTTTTAAGTTTGTAGAACCTTCAATATACTTAGTAATAGGTTTTAATGCACCCATAGCCAATAATGTATAGAATTGATCCTTACCAACCTTTACTGCCTGATAGTCCTGCTTTAACATAAAGATGTTAGTGATTGCAGTCTGTGCGTCCATTGGATCAGCAGGGGACTGAGAATAGGTAACCTTGTATCCGGTTTGATCTTCCACTAACTTTGCTAAATCAAGTGCGTTGAACTCTTCATCCGTAATACCAGCACCAATACTGTAGTAATTAAAGGAATCCACCTTAGGATACTCTGCTAAAGATTTTACAGTTTCCTCATTCTCTGGAGCAGGAGCTTTAGTTGCCTCAACCTTATTATTGTTGTCTCCATCTTTACTTTGATTTCCCTTGTTGTTATCATCACCCTTTTTACCGCAGGCTGCCATAGAAACTACCATTGCGCCAACTAAGAGCATAGAAACAACTTTTTTAAATTTCTTGTTGATCATGAAATAATCCTCCTTTTAAATTTCGTCTGTCCTCATCCCATAACAGCCGGTGATACAATAACGTTCCACAAATTATAATTTAGTCTACTTCCATCCTCTTGTTCAAAATAAGCAAATGGAAGTCTCTCTTCTTCTAATTCGTCGATCCGTTCAATATCTCCTTCTGTCCATAGTAAAATTTGTTCCTTTGCGTAGTAAAGTCTTTCCTTTAATCCGCCAAGACGTATCAATTGTATTTCAAAGCCAAAGGATTTGTTCTCCTTATGCCATTGATACCGAAAATCTCGTATAAACTGGTCGAGTCTCTTCAATACTTCGGGAATTTTTGATTCAGCAATTTCACGTAACCTATCAAAATCCTTTTTATCATATGCATTTTTTATCTCTACTCCCAAGTCTGCTTTCTCCTCTAATAGGGAACATAGACTTGATAGGGTCTGAAATAGATAGGAATATCTTGTACCCGCCTTCGCTACTGCAGCTAATTGATTCTTCTTGTCTTCGTAAGCTATCCTTGTTTCACTCTTCACAATGGAATCAAATGTTCCGATTAACACATCGTTGTATAATAAGAACTTACAAGCATTACTGTGTGTATAAGTAGTTTCTGCAAATACTTCATTTGGACTATCCAGTAGCATAAATTCTGCAAAAGAAATTCCTGTTGCAACTTTAAAATACTCGGAATAATCTTTCTCTTTGGTAAA
Source organism: Lachnoclostridium phytofermentans ISDg (assembly GCF_000018685.1). NCBI lineage: Bacteria > Bacillati > Bacillota > Clostridia > Lachnospirales > Lachnospiraceae > Lachnoclostridium > Lachnoclostridium phytofermentans. The sequence goes on from NC_010001.1 coordinate 4,409,809, forward strand.
CTCTTTATCTACAAGGCTTTCATACTGATAAGCTAATTCCGCATAATAAAACAGGGTTGGTAACACCGAGAGGGCACTTGCTTCTGCGCCGTTATCTCCCCAACAGGTTACTAAGAAAGTATTTACTCCCTTTTCTACACAAGCCTTCATTGCTTCTTTACCAGCCACCTGGCTAAAGCTATTCTCTGGTGCAAATCCAGTCCATTTCCATGCACCGGCAGCGAAACCTATGCGGTCTGAAATTCTAAAATGTGTCACTAAGTTCTGTTCGTAATGATGATAGTCTCTTGAATAATAATCCCAGTAAACTAACTCGATATCCTTCGGTACATGTTGTAATAAATCACTTTTTAACTGCTCTTCCTTAAGGGAATAATATTCACCGTTTGCAAGCAATCTAAAAAACATATCACTCCACATCATTGCAGTAAATCCATAACGATGCAAAATTTCTTGTACTCTCTTTAAATGCTCAACCATAATGGTGAAACGGTTCTGATAACCGTTCTGATCTAGGTATTTTCCTAAACCAAGCATATGAGCTTCATCCATACCGATGTTGATTCTTCTTGAAGTAAAACACTCGGATGCAGTCGATATGATACGTTCAATTAATTGATATGTTTTTTCATTTCCTACTAAGAAAATATCATTCACATCGATGATGTCTTGGTAACGCTCATATCTTGTAATCTGATTAATGTGAGCTAATGTTTGTACGCATGGCACTAATTCTATGCCGAATTTTGCGCAGTAAGCATCAACCTTTTTTATTTCTTCTTTTGTATAAGCTCCACGCATATAACCAAAGTACGGTTCTTCCTCAATTCTAATCGTATCCTCAGTATATAGTTGTAAACTATGATATCCAAATATTGCTAACTGCCTTATGTATTCTAATAGGGTAGGCAGTTTCATCACTGCATTTCTAGAACAATCTAGCATCACACCCAAATCTCCAAAGCTACATTGTTCCTTGATATCGTATTCATTAAGAGATTCATTCCGAAGCATGAGGTACCATGCTCTTGCTAACTGGTTTTTATCTCCCACTGTAATTTGTCTTACATTATCCTTCTTTGTTACTTGAATTCCAATACCTTGATGCTTTACCTCAACAGGTAAGCCATCTTCTGAAAGGGTAAATGGTAAGGATTTTTTCAATTCCTCAATAAGTTCATATTGCCATGCCTGATCTGCCAATACATGAAACGGAATCATGAAAATTTCTCCTTTCTCATGTGAAAGTTGTATATTAATGTTTATTCAGTATTTCTCGTATGATAGGTTCCAACCCTTTTCCCATAAAATAAAATCCTAAATCAGTTGGATGTATAAAATCAACGGTGTACTCATCAAAGTCATCACCCCAAAGTGTATACCCATCTAAAAAATAAATAGCGTTATCACCAAGTGTTCTAAATTTTTCAACCGTTTCTCTTTGAAACTCTCTTAAGCTATTTCTTAAGGAGGTAGTTGATTCCTCCAGAAAATCCATCATATGAGGGACTCTGGATACGACTAAGATAGGCACCTCTTTGTGACTTTCTCTAAGGCAATGAACAAAGTCATCAAGTGATTTTACCATTCTTCCATTCGTTCCGGAATTTGCTTCATAATCAATGATATATAGAAGCGGTTGCTCTATTTCAGAAAGCATCTTTGCAACCTCATATTCCCCTAAACCGTTTCCGGAGAAACCAAAGTTACAATGTGCTAAATTAAGCTTTCTTGCCAAATAATTTGTGTATGCCATTCCTGGTCTACTTGCACAACCTCCCTGTGTTATGCTAGTTCCATAAAAAATAAGTTTGCCTTCTTTTTCATATGGAGTAGGAGGTTCTACTACTGCATTACTATCAATTCCTATTTCCACTTCCATCACTCCTGCATAGAGTGGAAAATGAATTAAAAATTCTTTTGCTTTTGTTGTATCCAGTTTTGATACAACCTCACAAGTATACTCACTCGCTGATGTGTCAAACTTTGTAATACCAAAGAACTTTAAATCTTTAGGGTTATCTCCGATATAACAATCAAATCCACATTGAGCAACTGGTGTCATATTCACCATATTGGGTGCTGTGGTTATCTTCGCTTTAATAAAAACTCTGGAGGTATTGGATCGAAAGGACAACTGTCCACCTGCTGTATGTACGCCAAGCTCATTAAGACATGGATTAATTTCTTTAAATACACTCTTTAATCTGCTAGGAACTCGTTCTAACCTATGATCTTCCTCATAAAATGCAAAACCTGATAGTCGAAGCCTACAATCCTCTACGGTGAGCCAAGTGATATTTTCTTCCACCTTCGTCTCATTCCCTATCATGTTTTTATCCACTGGTTTATCAGTTTTCATTTCCTAACCCCCCAGGATGTTCCTCAATGATATTTATGAAAATTATTTTCACTAATTTTCGTGGTTTTTCTTGTTTTTGGTGAAAATATTTTTTATTTATCTTTATTTTAAGTGCATATTGCCAAAAAGTCAAGGGTTAAATTTATTAATTTTTATATAATTTATCTTTTCAGTTTCCAAAAAAGAAAATTTTTTTTATTTTTCTTGCTATCTATATATATAATGCTATAATTAGCATAAATACATACCAAATGGCGCTAAAGCGCCGGGATGGAGGAACATATGAAAATTATCGCACTTGATATTGGCGGTACCGCTATCAAATATGCCTACTTTGATGGAGATGATTTGATCTTTGATGACGTACGACCTTCCGAAGCTTCGCTTGGTGGTGATAAGGTATTAGAAAACATTATTTCCATCATTACGGAGATTGGTAATCAGCATTCTTATGATACCATTGGTATCAGCACCGCAGGTCAGGTAGACTCTATAAATGGAACAATCGTTTACGCAAATGATAATATTCCGAACTATACCGGGATGGAATTAAAGAAAATTCTAGAAGATAAATTTAAGGTTCCAGTTAGCGTTGAAAATGATGTCAATGCTGCAGCTATAGGAGAAGCTATCTATGGCGCCGGAAAAGGAGAGAATGACTTTCTATGCCTAACATATGGCACAGGAATTGGTGGTGCTATCTTTTTAAATCAAAAGCTTTATAAGGGAGCGCAAGGTGTTGCAGCTGAAATGGGTCATATGATGATTCACCCTGGTGGCTTACCATGTGGCTGCGGCTCCTTTGGTTGTTATGAGCAATATGCTTCCACCACAGCTCTTATTCGAACAGCGAAAGCACATAGCCCTGAGTTTTATAATGGTAAGGCTATTTTTTCTGCCTTTGACCACGATAGTAAAGATGCAAAAAGACTCATTGACCAATGGGTAAAAGAAATCAGCTATGGATTGGTTAATTTGATTTATATCTTTAACCCTTCCTTAATAGTTCTTGGTGGTGGAATTATGACTCAACCTTATATCATCAATAAACTAAATCAAATCATTAAGGAAAGTACGATGCCAAGCTTTCATGGTGTTAGGGTAACCCTAGCCTCCTTGGGTAATCTCGCAGGAGTATATGGCATGAAGGCGATTACATCAAAAGAGTATCAGGAAAAATGAAATCAAGTACCGCCCCTTCCCCATATATTTTAAATAATTTAAAAAAGAGGATACCAAAACAGTATCCTCTTAGCGTAAATCTTAATTGCTTGAAATATAATTACAAAACAGCACTAGGCCTACCAAAATCATGAAGATAATCTTCTTGTCTAATTTTCATCATATTACGATATTTCTTAATGTTTTCAGGTGGCTGTACTTTATTTAAAGCATAATATGCTTGGAAGAATAAATTGTGGATCTGTTTTGCAGTAAGATTCTTACTATCATAAACGGCAGTTTGTGTAGTGTAGTTATCGAAATCATGATCCACGATTTTTATGCCAAACTCATCTGTATGATTGTACATATAAGTTCCAGGATAAGGTGTTGAAATTGAGAATACAATCCTTGCACCTAACTCCTGTAATTTTAAAGCAATGTTTATTGTATCTTGAATTGTTTTATGCGTATCATATGGTTGTCCTATAATTAAACATGATGCAGTTTGAATCTCTAATTGATTACACCATTCAAATACTCTAAGAATTTGTTCCATAGTTATATTCTTCTTTAAACAATCTAGCATTTCCTGACTACCAGCTTCTACACCATATTGAATCATTTTGCAACCGGCTTTTTTTAGTTTCTCAAGTAATTCAAAAGTAACAATATCTACTCTGGATTCACAAACAAATGTAATATTAAGCTCTTGTTCAATTATCATATCAAGAACTTGATGTAATCGTTTCAAATCAGCTGTTAATGTATCATCTACAAATTGAATATGATGAAATCCTAAGTCAATTAGATACTTAATTTCCTCTATAATACTTTCAGCTGATCTTCTTCTGTATCTTCCACCTGATAAACCAGACGCTGCACAGAAAATACATTGGCCCGGACAACCACGGCTAGTTGAAATACTTGCTGGAATTCCGTATTCTTTAATATCAAAAAAAGAACGATCTGGTATCGGTAATGAATCTAAATTCTCAATGAATTTTCTATCTTGATTTGAAACTATAACACCATCTTTTATATATGAAATTCCATCAATTTCTTGTAAAGAACCAATGTTATTTATATATAAATCGCATAGTTCTTTAGTTGTAATTTCACCTTCATTTCTACTGACTATATCAACAACTCCAGAATTTAAGGCATCCTCATATTCATATGTAACATGACATCCTCCCATAAAAACAGTTGTGGCAGCATTCTTTTCTTTAATATATTTTGCTATTCGCATTCCACAATTATATGTTTCTGTTGTCGTTGATATACCTATTAGTTTAGGATGGTTATTTTGCATGACCTCATCTAGGTCGAATAATGTAACCTTCCTTATACTAAAATCTAATATTTTAACCTTATATCCATTCTGCTTTAAATATGTAGCTATATAACATAATCCAAGAGGGGGCAATCCCTGAACTCTATGAGACAACATACTAAGTGGATGAGGTGATGGAGCTGTAATTAAAATAATGTCTACTTCATTCATATACGACACCTCCAATTTCATCTGTAATATCCTGTGACATCCTATCCTTTAATAATGGATCCCAATTTAATATGATTAATTCCTTCTCATGTAAATCAATCATTAATTTAATAGTATTTTTGTAAATAGTCTGTTTATCATATAAACCCAAATATTCTTCAATCATGTCAACTAATTCACTCACCGTTCTTTTGCCGTTTGCAAACTCCCAAAAATACATTCCAGCACTGGTAAGTTTTATAGCTCCCTTACCATGGTAAATTATTACGCTTTCATTCTCATATAAATAACTATACTTCATTTTACAAGGTTTATAATTCCACATTATTATCATCCTTTTTAAAGTGAGCTTTTATTTTTTTAATCATATAATCCCTTCTACGTTTTAATGGTTTCCAAAAAATTATCAAAACAACTACACCCATAGCTAATCCTATTAAGAAGTCATTCATATTTAATTACCCCACTTTCAAATATTATTTTAATTAAATATTAGATATATTTGAACAATACACTTTTTCCAATGCCAAATATTCTAAAATGATAAATATTATATTCGATACAAATACAAAGATTAGATTGGTAATACTAATTCCGTCATTAAGAATAGCTGAAACAACCGGAAATGCAGAAAAAATAGGGACGTAATTTAGTATTGTAAATACTCCTTTATACAAATCAATTTTAAACATAAAATATGTATAAGATATAAATAACGGTGCCATAGATAATATAGCAAAGATATTTGCATCCTCTGGTTGTTTAGCAATACTACTTATTGCAATTGAGAGCATTATTAGACTTATACAAACAAATGTTAGATGAATTAATAAATAAATAAGTTTGCTAGTTGTAAAAAATGAGAAATCACTCGTATAAGTAGGATCGTTTATAACATAGGCAGCAACCATTGGAGCCATTACAATCAATAATGATACAACTGTTATTAACATACTAGAAATTACATTACAGAAAAATAATTGTTTTTCTGATACTGCAGTTAAAATTACTTCTGTCACCTTACTTCCCTTTTCATAAGCAACCTGAGCCCCAATCCTGGAAACTAATGTAATTAAAATCAAATAGAAAGGAATTGTTACCATTATGAGAAAATCCATGACTTCAGAATTCACTTGAATAATCTCATCAGATACGTCATTTATAATTATATTGTTATTTAGTAATTTATCATATTGTTGACCACTAATTTTATTTTCTTTTATAAATTCTGCATAATTGATTTGATGTATTTTTTGAAGCAAGTAGTTTAGCTTATCGTAACCTTCTCGAGAATTAATATCAATAAAATATTTATTATCTTCAAAAGTTACTTTTAAATCACATTTATTACTATAATCAACAAGGATAAAATTATCATCTTCCATACTATCTAGAGATACATTACAACCAACTGAAACAGGAGCATCATTAAAAAAATTTTTTTTAATATAAGGTAAAAAACTAATAGCTATTGAATATATTAATATAATCATAAGCATGATTTTGATTGCCGTAGAAAATAAAGCTTCTCTAAATTTTACGCCTATGATATTGCTGATTCTTTTATTCATTTTTAATACCATTTACCTTTCTAAAAATTTCTCCTAAGCTCATATATCTAATATAAAATCGTTTAGAAAACTTATCAGATAAGATATCAAAAATTTCTCTCGCTTGCGACTCATTTTCAATGTAAATAAATAACACCCCATTGGCTAATTTTACATTCTCGTCACCGTATTTATTTTTAATCATTTCAATTGCTAAACTATCATTCTCAAGTTCTAATACCATTGGATATTTTTCATTTAGTTGTTGTAAGGTTCCATTTTCTTTTATTTCACCTTTAACAATAAAAATGAACTTATCACACTCTAGCATTTTATCATCAAAAATATGTGTAGAAAAAATAATGGTTGTCCCATTTGCTTTCAGTTCTAATAATATTTTCCAAAAAAAATCAACAGTAATAGGGTCCAAACCACTAAAAGGCTCATCTAAAATAAGTATTTTAGGATTACAAGCGATGCTAGTAATTAACTGGAGCTTTTGCTGATTTCCTTTTGATAGAGAATCAATTCTACTATTTTGATAATCTAACATATTAAATTTCTCAAGCCAAAATAAAACATTTTTTTTGGATTTTTTTCTATCGATCCCTTTAAAGCTGACCATGTCGACTAGATGTTCTAAAGCATCTTTTCTTCCATTTAAACCTCTTGTTTCAGGTAAATAACTTACTACATTAGCGTTTCCTCTATTACTCTGATTTCCAAATACTTCACATTTGCCGCTATAGTCACTTAAAACTCCGGCAATTATTTTAAACATAGTACTTTTCCCAGCACCGTTCCGACCCAACACTCCAACTAACTCACCTTCACATATCTCACAAGAAACATCATTGAGCGCTATTACATTACCTTTCTTGTATAGTTTATTTACAGATTTAAGTTGAATTACTTTGTTTGATGCTATCATTTTAAAAACCTTCCTTTGATATAATATATCACCCATTAGATCTAGATAGAATATGTTTAGTCTTATCCAAAATAATATGGAGAATTTGAGTAATAAAGCAAGTAAAAATAGAGCTTATACTAATGATTATGAGTATAGAAATCAAAATTTCTAGAATACCTAAGTTCTCACCATTCAAACTAATTACGGTTACTAAGTTAAATAACATATATATTGTGTTATTAACCAATGCACACTTAACTCTTTCCTGTATTGTTTCATATGTAAATAGCGCAAATAAAATCGAACACAGATACCCTACTAAAGGTAACCAGGGTAATTGGGTAAATGCAAAAGCTAATACAATACCAAATAAAAACATGAAATTTACATTGCTAAATATAGCTTTACTCAATGGATCTTTTTCTAGATTAATATTTTTAGGATAAATATACATTGACTTTCCTATAATAATGTCTTCTGCAAGTATTTTATTAATATATTTAGGTGTACCCACTCCAGCTAAAATCTTAAATGCCTCCTGTGAAATTTCACTTGAAATATGATACATTACAATTCCAAGAGATGGCATTGTCCCTACAATGGTCTCAAACTCAGTCCCAACATTAAAAATTTCACTAAAACCTTTAGATTTATCAGGTATAAAAGTAGGTCCAATTAAGGAATGTATACTTGTTGTTATTCCTGTTATATAACATATTTTTCGTAACTTACATATTTCATCTAACCATTTTGAAAAATCTTTTGGTGAGTCCAGGGTTTTGATAATTAGGTTACAAGTGTACTGCTTGCATAACTCATCTAGTTCTTCTGATGAAGATATCTTCATTTTCTTTATATTAATTACTATATTGGGGTTTATTGCCTTTAATTTTTCCCCCAACACCTCTACTTTTTGATTTCCAATATCATCTTTTGTATATAATAACTGTCGATTAAGATTGCTTTCCTCTACTACATCAAAATCAACTAATGTAATCTCACCCACACCTAAGACAGTTAAGTTCCATGCTACATGACTTCCTATGCCTCCACAACCAAGTATTAATACTTTGGCTGCACTTAATTTTTCCTGTACATTACCGTACTTGTTTATACTATAATAAGCTTTTGATCTAGAGTATATTCCCTCTGTATCTATTTGATAGTTTATGAAAGTACCTTTTTTAATTAAATCCTCTAATGTTTCTTTTCCCCACTTTTCTATCAGGTATTCCTTTGTATACTCTTTTCCATTAATCATTTCCTCAAGGGTGGACTCCTGTTCTTTTGTAAGCGCGTACTTTTTTACCGTTCCTGAGGACAAATCACCTTCAATGCCAAACGTATATTCCTTTCCATCCGTAGTAATCGGTGAAAACACATTTAATCTATAATCGTTATTATATTTATTTATCATAATTTTTTACCTCACATAATTCACTATGACACGTACGACTAAAGCGATCAGTAAAGGCATATACACTATCGACATTACTCCATATATCAAAAAAATATATTTATCCAATATGCCTGATACATTTTCAACCTTTTCTATATCAAACTTTCTTTTTTTAGAATAAAAACGAGATGTAATATCATGACCAATCTGGCGAATATACGCAAATGAATTTTCTCTAAGATTCTTAATTGCTATCATCTCCTGTAATACAAAATACCCATCCATTTTTAAGAAAACCATAAGATTGGATAATACTAAAAATATATTGGTTATTGCAAACCAAATAAATCCCTCATACAATATTCCATGAATGAATTTTGATACAAATAAAGTAATACCAGCCAACAATAAGTTAGTCATATTCCCCGCTAAATGTATTAAAATTCTATCTCTCTTATTTTTAACAAAAGTCATACCACTGATTGTTGTATATCCTGCTGGCATAAACCAGTAAAGCATAACTCCTAGTTCTGCAATGAAAGCTCCCTTACATTTAGCAACTATCGCATGAGAGAATTCATGTAAAGTCACTACAATTAACATGATCGGAATAATTAAAAAATATTTAGGTGAAAATCCTGATATGGTAATTATTTCTGCAAATTTATCTGTGTTACCTACTCCTACAAATAATCCCAATAAAAATACGGGCAGTGACATATAAATAATGATAAAATATAGAAATTTAACAAAGATACTTTTTTCATTTATATATTTATTGGGATTTGTTAAACTTTTTTTTAATTTCAAAATATTTATCTTCTTTTTAACAGTAGAGTCATTTAATAAATTAATATTTCTAAATACCTCTATTAATTGTTCTATTTCCTCCTTTTTAAATAATAAATTATTCCTATTAATTTCTTCAATAGTACTTTTTCCATCAAGATTTTTTAAGACATTATATTCCTTATAACCCAAATTAAAAGTTCTCTTTGATTTTTTTTCAAATATCAATACTGAATCTTTCTTTTCCGAAAGTATTTCTATACTTTCAGTTACGCAAGGGTATTTCATATTCACCTCATAACTTAACAGATAATTTTATTAGTATTATTTTTATTCAAACTTCGCATATGCAAAAGCATCATAAAAGTTATGGAATCTTGTCCACTTTTAAAGTGATATAGATTAACTTTGATATGCGAAGTTTGAATATGTTAATCAAAGCTTGGGATATCTAAAATTGACCTGATATTAACATCCAAACCACATTAAAACAGTAACTATTGTTACACCATAACCCATTCCTGTAAAGAAATCATCAGCTGCATCTAAACAATCTACGTTCTTAATCTCTTCAATAGCAAAATTCATTATGTATTCCTCCTTCAACTAAATTTGTAAATTATAATAAGAATTAAAGTATAGACAGCTATTACACTACCAATAATTTTTAATATAATTCCGCTTTTACCTATATCATAATTAATTATGTCTTTAGTAAATATTGGAATCAAAATTAGGATTAATCCAATAATAACTCCAGCATTTTTCGTAGTTAAGAATTCATTTAGCTTTTTCATGATATTAGCAAGCTGCAATTCCGATAAGTACAACAACTTCCATTCCTAATAGAGTCCACTCTGAAAATAATGCATCAACATTTTCAATCTCTTCAATAGCAAAGTTATTCTCTAACATATCTCACCTTTTAACCTTTCTTAATATTTTTTATGCTTTTTATCAATGCGCATTGTTAAAGCATAATATAATCTTATTACATTATCCAATAATTGTCAATTTATAATTGACAAAATATGTAATTTTATATTTACATGTAATTATTAATGTGTTATTGTAAATTATTGTAAACATTGGTTTGAAATAATAAAAAAGGAGCGTAATATAATGAATGTAACTAATCAACAAAAAAGACATTATAAAGAATGTTTACCTTCAGACACAGTAAATAAATTAAAAACTATCTTATCTTCACTGAAGATCGATGTAGAAGAATGTGAAGAAAAAAATTCACTTACAAAATCTCTAAGACTAAATATTAAAGGTACAATGATTGGAAGTAATGGAAAAGGTATGACATTACAATATGCTCTCGCAAGTGCATATGCTGAGTTCTTTGAACGTCTTCAAAACAATTGGTTTCTTCGTAATAATACTGTATTTGCTGATCAGTTTGCTTTCAGATATTTTGCTGATGAGAAATTAATGTCTGCAGAAGAGATAGTTGCTAATGATAATGCATTTATTTGTAAATATTTTAATGATAGATCTATGACAAATGCATCATTTGAAGATAAAGTCAATGCATTTAAAAATACACAAAAGATTGATTATCTAATCTTAAATGAAACTAATAGGTATATCTGTGTACCATTTGTTAATGTCACAGCAAAACAGATTACATATCTACCATACAATACCTATAACTTCAGTTATGGAAGTAATGGAATGTGCGCAGGAAATACAGCAGAGGAGGCATTAATTCAGGGAATATCAGAGATAATAGAAAGATTAGCACAAAAAAAGATCCAATTAGAAAAACCATTATTACCTGATGTTCCAGAAGAGTATATCAAGCAATTCCCGGAAGTATACAACATTTTACATGAATTACGTAAAAATACAGATTACAATATCTTATTAAAGGATTGCTCATTTGGAGGTAAATACCCTGTAGCAGCATTAGTTATTATAGAAAAGAATACTGGTAAATATGGAATAAAATTTGGGTGTAATCCTGATTTTGGTGTCGCAATTGAAAGAGCATTGACAGAAGCAGGTCAAGGAAATGAAATCACTAAATATTGCAATAGAAGTACCATAGATTTAAAAAACAATAAAGTTGATAGTCGTTTTAATATATATAATTGTTATAAAACAGGCATGGGACAATTTCCATACGAAATATTTAAAAAGTGTTCAAATCCTTTTACAAAAGTAAAAGATGTTTCAAATATGACAAATAAAGAAATTTTATCTTACTTACTTGACCTAGTAATAAATGACGGTTATCAGATTTTAATTAGGGATGTTTCATATTTAGGTTTTCCATCATATCATATTATCATACCTAATATGTCTGAGATGCTTGATTTATCAGATAAAGATTATGAAAACCTTTATCTGAAAACTTATTTTCGTTCAATTATAAAAGACCCTTCAAAAATAAATAAAAAAGATTGTAACGCAATTATATCAATGATGGATTATTATTCTAATATGCATTTTGAGAATTTAATGAGAGATTATTATGGTATATTAACTGATTTTGATATACCAGCAGAAGAATATGCATCGGGTTGGCTATATTTTACTATAATGTGCTTTATATATTTAAAACAATACAAAAATGCTTCACAGAGAATGGAATACTTAGTTAAAGTATTAGAATCAAAAAACTTTTCCAATATTACTTACTATAAAGCTTTAAGTTTATACTTAACATACATGGATATCGAATGCTCTCATTCTAACGCAATTGATTATTTAAAGGTATTTTTTGAACTTAAGATTTGCGACAAAATTGATAATATTTTTTGTAATTGTGATGAAGTTTTTATAAAGCAATATCCAAACTTAAGTGATGCAAATGCAGATACTACAAAATTAATACGTTCAGATTATTTTGAATATTCAAAATGTATACATATTCGTAAAAAAAGACACCTTGAAAATAATATTACTCAAGAGAATCTAATAGACACATTATTATCGCTAAATAATCAGGAATTACTCAATGCTTAATTCACATAACAAAAACGGTACAAGCTCATGGATCAATGAATCAATGATTTTCTAATTGTGAGGGTATAACTAAAGATAGCAGCTTTAAGTTTGATGTATAAGAGAGGAGCTCCATTAAAATATGGGCTCCTCCTCTTTTCATTATTACTATATTTTTAATTCTATATATTTCGAAAATCAAAGCAGATATTCAGAATCCGCTTACGCTACTTACTCATAAGCCCATTACCATTACTATACGTGGCACTTTAAAACAGACAAGTACTAATTCCCTGATGAGGTTAAATTTCATTTCCTCTTACATAAACTTGTTTTAAATTAAAATCATTATCCACAAGTAGTAAATCTGCTTTTCTTCCAAGACCAATGCTTCCTACTGTATCCTCTAATTTAAGAGATTTTGCAGGATAGTAACTAGCGCTTAGAATCGCTTCCTCAATTGGAATGCCAAATGATATTGCATTCTTTACTGCATCAAATAGAGTTATCGTAGAACCAGCAAGAGTACCATCTTTTAAGAATGCCTTATGATCCTTTACTGTGATTGGTAATCCTCCTGCTACATATTCACCATCTGGTAAACCAGTAGGATTGATTGAGTCAGAGATTAAAATCATCTGATCTGGTACTGCTTTAAACATCAGCTTTACTACAGCTGGATGAATATGAATTCCGTCACAGATAATTTCTGCATTTAAACCAAACTCACTAACTGCACCAACTAAACCTGGTTCACGATGTAACAATGGTCTCATCGCATTAAATAAATGAGTAACATGAGTTGCACCCGCTTTCGCTGCAGCTTCTGCTTGATCAAAGGTACTCATTGTATGAGCTAAGGATATCGTAAAGAACTCTTTGTTCCTTTGAATAAACTCCAATGCTCCATCTAAGGTTGGATCAATATCTACTAAGCGAATTGCATTCCCGGATAACTCATTATATTCGTCAAATAAGTCTTGAGAAATTCTTCTTAAATATTGAGGATCATGTGCACCCTTCTTTTCTATACCAAAGAAAGGTCCTTCCATATTAATTCCTTCGATTGCAGCTTCTTTTTTATCTGAGTGTTCTTTTTGATCATCCATGACCTCTTTTATATAAACCATTGCCCGATGATACTGATTTTCCTCATTTGTCATTGTTGTAGCAAGTATTGAGGTTACACCATGCTTTGCATAATACTCGCACATCTCTTTGATTTCTTCTGGATTTGATAAAGAGAAATCGTAAGATAAACATCCATGCGTATGAATATCAAAGAAACCAGGTACAATGCGTAAACCTGTACAATCTACTTCATTCCCATCTCCTGTGATTGTCTCTGATATTTCTTTTACAAATCCATCTTCAACAAGAATATCTTTTCGTTCAAATTTTCCATTAATAAAAACTTCGCCATGTCGAAATATCATAGGCCACCTTCTTTCTATTCAAAACAACAGATAACGGTTAAATCCGGATGTAGCTGAAGAATAGAAGCTGGTACACTTGGAGTTACCGGTCCGTATAATGCTTTTTCAATGATGTCTTTTTTATCTGGTCCATTTGCAATTAAAAGAACTTTTTTCGCTTGCATAATGGACTTTATTCCCATTGTAATCGCCTTAGTTGGAACTTCATTAATATCTTCAAAAAATCTTGCATTAGCCTTAATTGTTGACTCACCTAAAGAAACAATATGGGTCGTCTTTTCGAATGCATCGTCAGGCTCATTAAATCCAATGTGACCATTGTGTCCAATACCAAGTAACTGTAAATCAATACCGCCAAGATTTGTGATTAAAGCATCATAATTCTGGCACTCTGCTTCCATATCATTAGCCAACCCACTTGGAACATGTGTATTTTCTTGTGGTATATTAATATGGCGGAACAAATTTTCAGTCATAAAATATCGATAACTCTGTTCATTCGTTGGTTCTAAGCCAACATATTCATCTAAATTAACGGAAATAGTACTTGAGAAATCAATATCTCCCTTGTTATACCACTCGATTAATTGTTTGTATGTACCGATTGGTGTAGATCCAGTAGCAAGCCCTAATACACTATTTGGTTTTAAAATCACCTGAGCTGATATAATATTTGCGGCCTTTCTACTCAAGTCGCTGTAACTTGTTGCATTAATTACTTTCATATTTACCTCCAAATCTACAATTTTGAAAATTTTTTTCAAAAAATGACAAGAATAATCAAAAATATGAAAAAAAATTTTCAAATATACTTTAATTATAGCTTGAAACAAAGAAAAAGCAAGAGTAAAATGAAAAAAACCTTGAAAGTAATCCTTTCAAGGTTTGATTAAAGCTGGGCTACAAGGATTCGAACCTTGAGATGCCGGAATCAGAATCCGGTGCCTTACCGTTTGGCTATAGCCCAATATTTAGTTTTTTTGCTTGGTAATTGTCAGCCACGAATGATATTATAACTCATAGATATATAATTTGCAAGTCCTATTTTTTTATTTTTTTATACCAATTTATACCACATTTTTTATCTTTATTTACCATCACCAAAGTATAAATAATTTAACTCATGAGTAGCGATTCCCTTTTTGAAAAATTGAGGCCTCTTTGAATATCCCTTAATCAAGAGACAACCTGTTTTAGATATGCCCCTTGATTAATAATAATAATGCGCTGCTGGGAAATTAATCTTCTGCTATAAAGCTATTTTCTATTGTTATTACACATTGATAACGTTCATCAATTTCTTTTATTCGATCCTGTAAATCAAGTAAAAATTCCTCTTCCTCATTTGGTTTATAATGATGTGGTAATACTAAATCAAAGATTAGATTAATTTGATTTTCTCCATTGACCACTCGAAAATCATGAATGGATGCCTTTTTCTCTAATTCTTTCACCTTTTTAATTACCTTAGCTCTTATTTCCTTTATCTTTACATTATTGACCTCTACTGGATCCATATGAATTACTAAAAAAATATTCTCATCCCTTAGCATGTCCCGTTCAATTCTATCAATTACCTCATGGGCATCTTCCATTGAAATATCATTTGGTACTTCACAGTGAATGGTAGCCATCGTATGAGATGGTCCATAATTATGCGCAACCAAGTCATGCGTCCCGATAATATATGGGTATTCCATTACCTTTTTCACTATCATCTTATATAATTTGGGATTTATTGCTTGTCCAATCAATGGTTCTAGGGTATCTTTTGCTATATTAAATCCAGCAATCAATACGAAAATAGAAACAGCTGCACCCATGTATCCATCCACTTTTAGACCTGTTAAATGTCCAATAATTAAGGAAAGAACTGTCGCAGAAGTAATTAATACATCACCTAGGGCATCTGCTGCTGTTGCCTTCATTACAGTGGAATTGATTCGTTTTCCTAGCTTTCGATTGAATAAGGCTAACCAAACTTTCAAGAAGATTGATAACATCAATATAATGATAGAAACTATAGCGAACTTAGTACTTTCCGGATGTAATATCTTATTCACAGAGCTTTTAAAGCATGTAAAGCCTACCTGTAATACAAGGAATGCAACAATAAGAGCAGAAATATATTCATATCTTCCATGCCCAAACGGATGCTCTTTATCCGCTGGTTTGCTAGCTAGTTTTACTCCCACCAAACTAATTAGTGATGATGCTGAGTCTGATAAGTTATTAAAAGCGTCTGCTGTAACAGAAATACTATTGATAAGAAGTCCAATGGTAAATTTACATAAAAACAGAATTAGATTACTGATTACTCCGACAATACTAGCAAGTATTCCATAGGAAGTACGTACTTTTTGCTCATGAACTTCCTCACTATTTTTCACGAATAGCTTTACTAATAAATTTGTCATAGCGTTCCTCCCATTTCTTTCTTCCTTTTTCTTAAGCGAATAGGGTTATTATAGCATACCCAAATTGTAGTTTCTATATTATCATCAAACGGAACGTAGTCAACCCCTTATTAAAAGGCAACCACGTTCCGCTGGACTTAAATATCATTCTCTAATAAAATTCGTACTAACTGCCTTCTCACGAGTTGGTAGCTCTACCCCTGCCTTCCTACCAGCTTCTTTACATTTTAAGAGATATGCCATATTTCTAGCTAGAACTCGCATTGTAAATAAGCCCTCTTCATCCTTTAGTACATCCTCTGGCTTTGTTCCATGTACCATATTCCAATACCTTGAGGAGACTACAGGCATCTCTTTAATCGTAAAGTATTTAATGAGTTGATCAAATGTTGCTGTAGTTCCTGCTCTTCTAGCTGAGATTACTGCAGCTGCAGGCTTCATATAAAATGTTGTATTCCCTTTACCCAAAGAATCACAGTAAAATACACGATCCATAAAAGAGGTAATTGCACCGCTTGCAGCGGCATAATGAACCGGTGAACCAAAAATAAATCCATCTGCCCTATCTGCTAAACCAAGAAACTCGTTTACCTTATCATCAAATACACAATGTCCTGTTTTTGCACAGCTTTGACAAGCAATGCATCCAGCAATGGGTTTCGTACCTAACCAAAAAATTTCAGTATCTATTCCTTCTTCTATTAACGTTTTCGATACTTCCATAAGTGCCGTATAAGTGCATCCCTTTTCGTGTGGACTTCCGTTAACAAGTATTACTTTCATACTATCAACCTCTTTCTGGCGCTATCATGCCTTTTTAAAATTTAATTCTAGACTATGTAATTTCTATATTATTTGTATCTTAACTCTTATACCTATGCTTTGGCAACTTAAACTAGTACATATAAGAAAATGTACATTAAAATAAGTTTTTAACTTCTGTGAAATTCAATATGATAAATAAAGTATCCGTATACTATGTACCTCAAAGTTTGTGCAAATTAAGTTATTGTAAAAAGGCTCTTACAAATTAATCAAGTATTCTAACGAAATACTTATTATTTTGTAAAAGCCCCGAATTAATTATTTTGTTGACTCTTTTAAGATAACTTCATATTTTAGTAATGTTTTCTTCTCTATCTCAATGCCATTTAAATAATTAATTAATACTTTGCACGTCTCTACACCCAACTCTTTCACATCAAATTGTAATGTAGTAATAGAGATATTACGATTTTCTAATATCATGCTATTATAAAAAGATAGTAACTTCACATCTTCTGGCACCCGAATTCCTTTGCTATAAAAGGTTTTTAATACATAAGAACAAATCGTATCATCCATACAGATAATCGCATCTACATGCTTGTCTATGAGCTCCAATGCAGATTTCTCAGCTACTATACTGGTTAATACATTAAGATGTACAATTTGCTTATCAACACTGATTCCAGTCTCTAATAGGGCATCCTTATATCCAGAATAACGGCTTAATGTAACAATATGGGATTCATCCCCTCCGATTAAACCAATTCTTTTGTAACCTTTCATTAGCATGAGGCTTGTCAGTTCCTTACATGCACTGCGATGATCATTATCAACTTGAATTACATCGTCATTTAATGATGTCCCAATTACAACAAAAGGAACTCCCTTTTCTATCAAATATTTTTCCGGTTTATCATCCACTAAGGTTCTAGTTAAAATCACTCCGTCTACTTTATGATTATCAATAATCCGCTCTAATTGAGACAAATCATTTTCATAACATACACACATTAAAACATCATAGTTAAATGTAGATGCAAATTCACTAATCCCCATGAGGCATTTTTGAAAGAAAGGTAAATCAACCAGATTATAATCCCCTGGTATGACTACCGCAATATTAAATGTCTTGGATTCAGCCAAGCTTTTCGCAATAAGATTTGGTTTATAGTTATTCTCAGCAATATAATTTAGTACACGATTCCTTGTACTTTCACCAACTCGACCCTTTCCAGATACCGCTCTTGAGACTGTTGTTTTTGATACTCCTAATGCATTAGCCACATCATCTATTGTTATTTTCTTTTGCCCATATCCGTAAAACGAATTCTGTCCCACCGATAAACACCTCTTATCCTAATTAAATTATTTCTAAACAAAAATACACTTTATGCGCAATCGGTTGCACATTTTTATAGTAACAGCTTTCTTGTAAAACGTCAACTTATAAAAAGAGAACGAACATCAGTATAAAAGCCAAGATTTATGAACCTTTTCCCCCACATGTCCATATTCTTGGCTTTTTACAAAAGTTAGTTGCTACCTCTTTCTAAAGCAGAAACGATAAAATATTGCTTAAATCTTTAGTTTACAATTTCAAGTCTCCACATCTGGCTTAACGCATTGGTGTCTGTTTGTTGCACCAAGGCCACGCCTTCCTCTGTTGAAGCATTCTGTACAGCTAAGAGTTTACCGCTTCCTCGATTGATCAGCTTATAATACCCATCTCCTGTGGAACCCAAACTCCATTGTTGGTTATTACCATTATTAGAGGTATACTGTATTACACTAGCTCCTTCACTGGTGGAAGCTCCTGATACATCCATTACCTTACTGCTTAATACACTTTTTATGGTATAATAACCGCTACTATTTAGCGAGAAAGTCCATTTTTGACTACTCCATGCCCCATAACTATATTGCTCAAGGACAGCATTATCGCTTGTTGAGCCACCTCTTACATTAATTGCTTTCCCACTAAGTCGATTGGTTAGTATATATGTTTTGCTGGTATCAAAAGATGAGCTATTATAGCGACAATCATAAAAAGCATCAATAGCTGTGGTGAACCTTAATTTTTTCCCAGAAACAACGCTGGTTGCTCCAAGCTTATAACGATCCGGAAGTACCGAGGAATTAGCCTCTGGTTCCCAGTAAAATACACCTAAACCTTTTCCGTTCGGAACAGCCTTCACCTTCTCAATGGTTGCTTTTAACAAGTTATAGGTATTGGCTGAATCTGTTTCAACCCCTCCCACTTCGCATACCATAACCTCTTTATTATAGCGAGATGCCATATCATTAAGGTTATTTGCCAAGTAAGAAATCGACTGTGTATAGTCACTTCCTATCCAATACGGATAGTAGGACATACCAATTACATCTGTTTTTCCACCATATTTAGTAATAAAATTATCAAAGAACCATCGAAACGTTGTATTGTTATTACCATCTGCAAGATGAGTTACAACTTTAGTCGATTTGCTTACCGCTTTTACCGCATCATATCCACTATTCAGTAACTCTGTCAGCTGGCTAAAGTTATTACTGCTCTGTCCATAAGGTAATAACATACCGCTGTTAATCTCGTTCCCAACCTGAACCCACTCCGGATAGATTCCCTTTGTAGCTAGCTGAGACATAACAGAATAAGTATGATCATAAACATCTTTTTTCAGCTGAGTAAAGGTATGTGATGACCAAGCAGATGGTATGTCCTGATAGGCAGGGTCAGCAAAATGATCACTATAATGAAAATCAACCATAATTCGAAATCCCATTGATTTTGATCGTTCTGCCATATATATTAAGCCAGCCGCATCAGTATACCCCAGCATACATGTTGATCCATCCTTTTTCGTCCAAGTGAAATTGGATGGAGGATTTACAAACAAGCGTAATCGAATCGAATCAATTCCATGATCCTTTAGTATCTGTAGTGCATCCTTTGTATAACCATAGTCATCAACCCAAGTTACACCTGATTTTTCTAACTGGCTTAACCAACCCACATCAGCACCATAAGCAAAACTAGTTGCCGCTTTCGTTTCTTTCGTATTAATTTGAAAACTAGTTAACATCATAATGAAGCAAAGAACTATGGATAATACTTTAATTTTTTTATCCACAAAACTACCTCCTTTTTAATTTTTAATAAAACTTACTCCATTCTGTTACATTATTTTCAAGCATACTCATACATTTTACCGTCTCAATTCTTATGTCTTTTCTTATGTCTTATGCATCTCTTCTTTTATACTTATCTTCTTTTATATCTTCACTTATGTTATCTTCTCACGCAATTCGTTTTTTATCGTTCCGGGTAGCAACAATCCCTTCGTTCACACAACCTTTTTTACTAATCAAAATCCGTAATACGATCCATCATCCTGCGATAACGAAATCTTGCCATCTCATTTTTCTCAAGGACATCCTCTTCACTTCCTGTATATTGGCAGCGAAGGCAATAATATTCTTGTCTTTCCTTATCATAAAACATATCAATATCAATATCTCTTATAAAGCAAGATGGACATCGATAATTTAATCTTCCTTTTCCAGCTTGAGCCATGTTGCATATACCTCCTTATTCTTAAGAGTCGTCTGAAACCCGAGAGTAAACATAGGAGAAAATGCATATCCTTCTTTGATATATCCTGTTGCACTCTCTTTGCTGCTTCTAACAGATACTTTGGTCTTAATCTGAGGTACAACTGCAGACACCAAGGTCGCTCCTGATAAATATTCCTCTCTACATTTATATTCGTATGATATCTGTTTCTTTTCGCTCTCTCCGATACATTCTAAGGTAATCCCTGTCATATCCTCAGAATATTCTGTTGTTCCATAACAGCAAACCATATATTCGTTGATATCCACCTTTGCATCAGGATCTGACATACTTAGGATGGTACGTTCTATTTTTATCTCAGAACTTCCCTCCTCAAAATAATACCTTGTCTGTAGTTTCACAGTAAGATCGTAGAATTCTATTTCCACTGGATCTAATGTAAGAATTCGTGTATTTTCTTCTTTAGAGAACTTTGCTTTCGTCCTGCACAGACATAAATCTACTTCTTCTCCTTTGTAGACTAATTTGGCACTTCGTATCGTCCCCTCCCCTGCATAATGTGTAAAATAACCTGCTCGATATTTTTCTTGAATCAGAAATGGATAGGATGCATCGGTTATATGTTTTGTCCCAATACCAACTGGCCATTCTAGTTTCGAAACATATGGACGTAAATCTACCAGCGCTCCTCCCTGATCCATATTCACACAGACACGTATAAATGGATCGAGGTACCAAAAGAGTTGTTTCTCCGAGCCATATAAAATATCTTTCCATAAGGCACATTCTGGTTCCGTATATGTCTTTTTTTCACGGTAATAATCTGCAAACTCTGCCATTGTCATATCTGTTAACTCACCAAGCTTTTTTAACTCGCCATAATAAGCCATACCATCATCATAACTCTTAGCAAGAAGCTCATACGGAGCTTCCCATCTTCCCATCTTATTTAACCAACCCGGGCCAACAAACATCATATTATAGGCATAACCATTGTTATATTTCTCTAATGAACGGTATTGATCAATTATGTTATACAGATACGGATATTGATTATCACGATAAATCATTCCTCTCAAAACATTTTGTGGGTGAGTTCCGAAATTGGAACCATTTCCGTCATAACAAGCAATCAAATCTCTGGATAAGTGAGGAATAGCAACAATACCACTATCCTCATCTTCATTCGCTGCTGGAGCGTGGGTGTTTTGCTTGGATGGAATCCATGGATTCCAAGGGCCTCCGTCCATAAAGGTGTACCATGAATTATTACAGGTATGATACGCTTTTGGACCTTCCTCAAAACAAGTTGCGACAGCACACTTAACGCTCGGATACTGCTTCTTTATGTAATTAATCAAATCTGCATCCATGTAATAAGAGCCTGTCGACTCTGGATAGAACCCAAAGGTATCATAGAACTTTTGAAATACATCATTGACTATTGAAATCTTATCCGCCATAGTAAACATCCAGATACAAAAGTCTTTTGTTTTATACTTATCACGAAATTCCTTACATGGAAGTCCTAACAAAGATAATGCTATTTCATCTCCATACACCTCATGGTGTTCCTTAGCTATAGCAATCGCTTCTTCGTTAAAAAGACTGGCATAAGTCATCTGAATCGTCGTCTTTAAACCATATTTGTGAGCTGTTTCCTGCTGAAATCTAAAGATATCAAGAGATTCGGTTAATAAATCTTTTCTTGCTATATCTTCCTCTTTTCCATGTCCAGTTACCTTTTCTGCATATTCTGGCACCATTTCTGGACGATGTATAATATTTAGTACGAATTTATCCATTACAACCTCTATTCTGGCGCTTAAGCGCCTTTAGATAATGAAAGTAATTAGTGTGTTTATGAATTTTGCTTGCAAAATCATTTTCTCAATTTTAATATCACGCTAATCTAAGTCAGTATTAGAAACTAAGTATTTTAGACGCACTTTCCTAAGGGGAAGGGATTTTTCCCCCTTCTCCTATTTTCTATTTATCTATTTTTTGGCCCCCAATGGGACGGTTCTTTCGCATAACCTTTTTCCATGTATTTATTTTGTGATTCTTATTCACAGCTTCAATGATATCTACACGTATATTTTGTGATCCATTATTTCACAGCTCCGGTAATGCCTTCCGTAAAATTCTTCTGTAGTACAAAGAAAATAAGTATAGTAGGTAAAGTACTAATCGACACCGCTAACATTAATACACCATAATTAATGGTATAGCCTGAAATTAAATTTGATATTAAGATAGGCATGGTCTGACTTTTCTTATCTTGTAAGATAACCAGTGGCCATAAATAACTATTCCAAGCGTTCATAAAGGTAACGGTAATTGCTGCTGCATAAGTAGGCTTCATAATTGGGACAAAAATTCTGGTAAAGATTCGTATCTCTGACATACCCTCAAGTCTAGCAGCTTCCACAATTTCATAAGGAAAACTTCTGGAACTTTGACGGAATAAAAAGATAAGAAATGCTGTTGATATGGATGGTAACATAAACCCTGCTGTCGTGTTGATTAGATTCATCTTACCAAACCAGGTAAATAACGGTATCATAGTTGCTGCAAATGGTACCATCATAGAAAGTAGTAAGAGCTTCATAACGCCGTCTTTCCATTTGTCGTGATAAATTTCAAAAGCATATCCTGCAAGAGAACACACAAGTAAACTCATAATAGTGAGAACGAAGGCATTACGAAACGAATTTATAAGTGCCTGACCAATTTGGGTTGTTTGAACAAGCTGTTTAAAATTATCCACTAAAGCAGTACCAAAGCTCATCTTTCCACGTATGACATCAAGACTTGTATTGGTCGCTGAGATTAACATCCAAAGCAGCGGAAATACAGAAATAAACGAAACAAGGATTAAAAAAGCATAGGCAAAGAAATATCTAATTTTAGCTTTAGTCACGTTTATCACCTACTTTCATCTGAAGGAATGAGAGAACTGCAACCAATAAAAATACGATAAAGGATATGGTTGCTGCATACCCAAACTGCGGAGAATATTCAAACGATAATTTATATATGTACTGAGAAATAGAAATTGTCATATTGGCTGGCCCACCATTGGTTAAATTCTTCGTTTCATCAAATAACTGAAGCGTTCCATTGGTTGACATAATTGCAGTCAATAAAATAATGGGCTTTAATAACGGAATAGTAATCTTTCGAAATTGTTGTGATGCACTAGCACCATCAATTTTAGCAGACTCATAGATCTGTGGGTCAATATTTTGTAGGCCTGATAAATAGAAAATCATATTGTATCCAGTCCATCTCCAGGTAATTGCAAGTATAATTATGATCCTCGCCGGCCAGATTTCACCAATCCAATTAATCGGTTTATTGATGACGTTTAAATTCATTAATACTGAGTTTGCAAAACCATCGAGTGCAAACATAGATCGAAATATAATGGAATACGATACCAAGGATGTTGCACATGGTAAGAAGATCATTGTTCGAAATAATCCTTTACATTTTATCTTAGGGTTGTTTAATAAAGAAGCTAAAATTAATGCTAAGATAAGCATCAATGGTACCTGTATAATTAGATAAATAAAGGTGTTCCCAAGTGCTGTCTTAAATAGGGAATCTTGAAATAACCTTTGATAATTATAGGTTCCAACAAATTCACTTGTCTTTCCAAATCCTTTTGTAAAGGATAGAAGAAAAGCTTTTATCATCGGATAGAAACTCATACCAGCAATCAAAAGTGTAGCAGGTAATAGGAATAACCAACTAACTAGCTTTCTTCTTTTTTCCAAGGGTAAGCGTATTTTCAAAACCTGCACCTCCTCCTATTTCTTATAGGGGGTGATGTAAGAAGCACCCCTTGCTCTTACACCACCCTCTAATGTTATCCTATAGAACCATTTCATTTCCAGCTAGAAATCTAATAGTAATTGAGCCATCTGAAATACTAATTATTTTCCTATCTTCACTCTTAATTTTATTGACCCATCTGGAATTCTAATTCTTTCTGAGCTTCACTGATTGCAGTATTATAATCCGTACCTGCTACAATCTTTGTAATCGCAGTACCGATAGCATCCCTTGCTTCATAGTTGTATACGCCATAAGAAACCTGAGGCACCTTAGAAGCATACTCTGTTATCTTTAAGTAAATGGTATCTCCCCTAAAGAAATCTTGTGGTTTAGCATAAGCAGCACTTTCCCCAGCTGGTAAGTAAGTTGCTAATGCACCGGAAGATGGAAGAATTGTTTCATATAATTCCACGCTACCACCAAATGTTGCACCTAAAAAGTCTGCTGCTACATCTTTATTTTTAGAATTCGCACATACTAGCCAAGAAGAGCCACCCTGGCTACTATAATTTGTAGCACCCGCACATGATAATTTAGGAATATTGGTTACTCCCCATAAACCAGATTGATCTGCTGCACTTGTTACCGTAGCAATAATCCAACATCCGTTCATTGCACCAGCTACTGTTGTACTATTAATACTACTTACATATTGATCCCAGTCATTTACTTCAACAAGTACACCGGATTTTTCTAATTCTACATATGTATCGATAACTTCTTTTAAAACTGCGTTATCCTTAAAGTTTGGTTTACCATTCTCATCAAGTACCCAAGCACCTGCACTCTGCATCATAAGCATTAAGAGGTCTGGAGAACCTGCTTGATTCGATAATAAAGGCTTTCCTGTCTTTTCAAGAACAACTTTACCTTTTTCAATAAATTCTTTCCATGTAATATTCGTAAAATCATCTATTGTGTATCCCGCTTGTTCTAAGATATCTGTCCTATAACAGGTAATTGCTGCGCCATTATCAAAAGGAACAGAATAATTTTTCCCATTTACAGTTCCTAATGCAGTTTTAAACGATGCAAATTGATCAAACTTAATACCGGAATTTGTTAGATCAAAAAACGCATCCGGATAGTTAATGATATTCTTAGCTAATGCATTGTCCTGCATTAATATAATATCAGGTAACGTGTTCGACTGCCCGGTAACTGCTGTAGTCAATTTAGTTTGGATATCATTCCAAGCAGTTTCAATTACTTCAACCTTTACATTTGGATGATCCTTTGCATAAATTTCGCCAGCAGTATCCATAGCAAAGCAGTTAAATTTCGGATCCCAACACCAAACCGTGAGTGTTACTTGGTCTGACGTTTTTGAACCTGCATTGTTACTACCTGTCTTTGACGAGCCATCGTTTTTGGAACATCCCGTAAATAGACAAGCTACCATTGCAATCATAAGAGTTACACTTAACAATTTTCTCTTCATACCTAATCCTCCCAAATTTGTTTTAAAGAACGGGTTCTAAGTGCGCAATCGGTTGTTCTTTATTATCAGTTTAATATTATTACTATTTATTGTCAATGTATAATTTTTATAATATAGTTTTACTTATTTTAGTAATTATATACAATTCATATGATGTTATAGAATATTAAATACTCTATTTATATTTATAATTGCAACCGCTAAACCAATTGATTTAACTGGATTTTATAGTACCATTTATTCAAATATAATCTACTTTTTGACATGTTTCCTATTTCCTTCTAAAAACCTAGCAATTTAGAACAAAAAAACTCGCGAACATTTCCTTGCTAAGAATAAAAAACTTCCTTGATAGAAGTCTGCTATCAAGAAAGTTTCTCTTAATTATCTACTTTACACTATACTCTACAATTCCTTTTCTACTATCTCTTTTTTTCAATTGCAAACTGTTCTAAAGTCTTCATTAATTTATTTGCCTGATTAACCATCTCTTCTGAAGTCTTATATAAGCCATTTGCAGTTTCTGACTGACTTAAGGTCTTTTCTCCTACCGATGTGGCAGAGGAAACAATCTCTTCAATCACTGCTGATATATTTTCCATATCAGTCAAAGATTCTTGCTTTTTATCTTGCATCCTGTTTACTTGATCAAATATATTATGTATAGTAACCATTAAATTCTCAACTTCCTGTTTAAGTCCATCAAATGCACCTTTTGCATTACGAACTGCTTGCTCTTGGGAGGTTATCGTCTCCCCAGCCAGTTCTGCGCTTGTCACCGCGGAAATCGTTTTTTTGTTAATTTTATCAACGATTATTTTAACTTCATCAGTAGCTGCAATGGATTGTGTTGCTAACTTTTTAATCTCTTCTGCTACTACCAGAAAACCACGCCCCGCATCTCCTGCTCTCGCTGCCTCTATGGACGCATTTAAAGAAAGAAGCGTTGTTTCATCTGCTATCTCATTGATAGTTTTAATAATCTGGCTAATTGCACTAGATTGAGTATGTAATTCTTTTATTGTTTCAATAACAGTCTGCGTAATATGATTTGTTTTGGTCGCCTTCTCCCTTAATGTTTCCATCTGACTAAGACTCTCATGTATAGATTCCTTGGTTTTGTCTGCAATATCTTGCATTTTCCTCGTTCCATCATCGACTAATCCGATCTGAGATGCCAAATCATCTAACTTATTCATACAAGATATCGAATCCGTTGCCTGACTCGATAATCCCCCCTCAATATCATTCATAGCACAAGAAATCTGACCTGATGATTCTGCAAATATTTCTGAAGACTTTGAAACTTTTACAGACATCGTTAAGACTTGACTGCTCACGGATTTCACCTCTAATAAAAGATCATGGATACCATCCATCATACTATTTAGATGTCCGGATAGCTCCATAAATTCATCCTTATGTTTTCTTCGAAATCTCGTATTAATCTGACCTTCCGCAATTAATCTCATATTTGTTATCATGTACTTCATTGAGCTACTAATTCGATGATAAATGCTACCTCCAATCAGAACGACTAAAATACTTGCCACAAACATAGCGCTCATAGCAACATACTTAATACTTATCGCTTGGTTTAATAGCTCACTATTCGGTATCAGTGTACACACCATAGTGTTCGTATCACCGACCATTTCATATAAAAAGATATAGTTGTTTTCAAGGAAAGATACTTCCTTAAATTCTCCTTCTAAAATCTCCCCATCTCTCGCCATTTTATAAAAATCGGTATCTATTATTAATGTATTCCAAACACCATCTTGATGGAGTTCCATTCCATCCGAGGAGATAAAGCTTAGATAACCGCCTTCTCCAACATCAATTTTGTCGATTATATTTAAGATAGCGTCTGTTTTAATATCGATTGCCAAGAAAGCATCCATTTCTTTAAACGCTTTTACTAAACGTATTGCATAAGATTCTTTCTTTATTTTAAGAGACTCATCAATTACAGAGGTCCCCTTTACCCATTCATATGTATTAATATTTTCTAAAACTGATTTTCCTTGTTCGCTGTTTTTATAAGAAGAATACATGCCAAGAGGTAATTTTCTATTCGTTGATAAAGGACTTACAGTATCACTAAAGAAGTAAATATTACTAATAAAATGATTTGCAGATGCCTTCGTTAATATCTCTGTATTCATTCTATTGTAAAATTTACTTTGTTGGTTATAATCCGATTCAAAACCTCCACTTAAATATTTGTTTAAATCCGCATTCATTAAGTACTCGACAGCTGTTGACTTTACTGAATCAAAACCATACTCAATATGCTCTCTTAACAAATCCAAGGACTGCTTTGTTGAGGTTTCATAGTTTTTGATAATGGTTTTCGATGCATTCCAATACGATAATACTCCTACCGTTAAAACTAATCCAAGCAATAATAGATAAGATCCTAACACTTTAAAACGAATGCTGTTAAAATTAAAAAAATGTTTATTAGATTTCATTTTTTCATTAACCTCCATGCTCCTTTTCGTTTGTATGTAACGAAATTCTCCCACTACTGTATAGCCAATGATTGCCTTTCTTAAGCTTACCTTTTTTTCCATATATAGTCAATGTATAAACTTGTGAATTTTTGTTTATATAGAATATTTTTTGTACTATAATGTCGTTTTTTTTAGTAATTATTATCAAATCAATTTATAAAAAACATCCATGAATGGGATAATTTATTATTTATAGAACTTTTACTTTCTTTTTTCATAAATTCGAATTATAATGAATAGATACTATATAAATTGACAGATACTGATATTTGTAAATGAAAGGAGTTCTACCATGAAAAAATTCTTTAAATTCGTTGCAGGTGTAGTATCCATTGGTGCTCTTGCATGTGGTGCATATTATTTTTGCAAAAAATATATCTGTAAAGAAACACCAGATGATTTTGATGATTTAGAGGATGACCTAGATGATTTTGACATGACAGATTCTTCTAGTTCAAATGATAGCCGCGAATATGTTTCGATCAACATTACAAGTGAATCTGCAGAAGCAGAATCTTTAGCTGAAGAATCATCCAATGAATCAGAAAAATCTTCTGAGGAAAAGGCTACAGAGGCTGAATAATGGACGAACATGAGGGTAATATTCTCTCGCAACATAAGAAAAGGACTATAACGGTGAATTCAATATCTTTACCGTTATAGTCCTTTTTTGTTTCTTTTTATTTTATTAATCCTTAGTTTAATATATTTTCAACGTCTCGAATCAAATCATAGGCTTGATCGACCTCATAAGAGGTAGACGTTACGATTCCCTCATTTCCATAGGTCTTAATAAGAACTTCGGAATCATTTAAAAAGTATACAATCTCATCATCTTCTGTTAATGGGATAGAAATAATATACTTTATCTTCTGGGCAGGTTCTTCTGTTGTTAAATGCAGATGTTTCGAAGACATAAGATACATAATATCTTTAATTTTTCCCTCATCACTACTTTCCAAATTAATATTCACAGTATTGACATCGGTCCATTGGTTAATGTCTTCCATTACATAATCAAAAGCTTTTCTTGAACCTCCCTCTACGTCTTGACTAGCTCCATCCGCCTGAGATTCTATTGTATTATCACCATTTTCACTCAAACTGCTCTGAGCCGATATGGTCGCCTTCTCTTCCACATCTAGCCCTTTCGATTCTATCTTGTACTTAAGTTCATTTTGAAGGTCTTGTTTTTTATTCCCTGTCGTAGCATCACCCTTGACAGGAGTCTCAGTGTCAAAGGAGAAGATTTCTGAACTTTCTTTATCCGTATTAGACCCAAAATTCACGTCACTGCTTGAGTTGGATGTACCCGAACTAGTGTCTTTCATGGATGTAAATTTACCTTCCATTAGTGGTGAAAACAAACCATGTCCACCCAAATAAATAATGATACTTGCTGCAACTACGGAACCCCATGTTCCAATATACTTTATGATTTTCCTCTTGTTCTTACTTTGGCTTTCTTTTTGGGTTTCTATCTTAGTTTCTATTTTAGTTCCTTTATTTGTTTCCTTATTTGTTTCCTTAGTTGTTTCATTTTTCGCTTCATTTTTTGCTTCATTTTTTGCTTCTTTTTTTGCATCTTTTTTTGCTTCTTTTTGTTCCTCAATGGAAATTATCTCTTTACCCTCTAATGGCAGTGATGCTTTTTCCTTTGTGGTTACGCTTTCATCCTCATGAAGCGCAGTCTCTTTCTTTATTTCGATAGCTCTTAAGGTAGACTGAATTAAATCCTCACTCACCATAATATTCTCTAGATCTAATGATTCGTCTAATTGTTTTTTTAACGAATCAAAGAAAGGGTCTGACATCAAATCAGATTGATCTATAGTATTCTTTTCTTTTTCTATATTTTTTTTCATACTATATCCTCCCTTCCATGGATTCTTTTAATTTTTCTTTCGCTCGTGCCAATCGACTTTTTACAGTTCCAACTGGTAAGTCTAGTGCTTTTGCTGTTTCATCCATACTAAGTTCATCAAAATACACACAAAGGATAACGGAACGGTAGTGTTCCGGTAAGGCCATTACAGCCTCCTTTACAGTATGTATGGTTTCTTCCCGCTCCACTGCATCAAACTCACTCTCTGATACAATGGAGTCTTCAATAAACTCCTCCATCGGAACCATTTTTCGATGGTATGCACTCTTTATATAATCTTTGCAGGTATTGATTGTAATTCTTAAAATCCAAGTTTTAATACTGCTATTCCCCTGAAATGTATGTAGATGATTATTGACCTTGATAAATACATCTTGAAAGATATCCTCTGCAATGTGAATATCTTTTACATACATATATGCAGTTCGAAGTACATCGTTACCGTAGGTTCTCACGAGATCTTCTATCTCATAGTCATTCTCGGTCTGCATCCTGCCTTCCCCCTATATAATATTTTTACGAGCCACCCCCGCAAATCTATTCTATAGTATAACTTATAAGAAGCTGCGAAGCAACTTCTTATAAAAGATGCAGCTTTTGCATCGTAAATCTGATTATTGAAACACGCTTTTTTGTTTCAATAATATAACTTATAAGAAGCTGCGAAGCAACTTCTTATAAGAGATGCAGCTTTTGCATCGTAAAATCTTTTATCTT
This sequence comes from Lachnoclostridium phytofermentans ISDg, assembly GCF_000018685.1. Taxonomy (NCBI): domain Bacteria; kingdom Bacillati; phylum Bacillota; class Clostridia; order Lachnospirales; family Lachnospiraceae; genus Lachnoclostridium; species Lachnoclostridium phytofermentans. Next base: position 4,441,045 of record NC_010001.1, read on the forward strand.
AACATAGCACAACGATTTACAATCTGTGCATTGTATAAAAATAAAACGTCTTGACTAGTAAAATCTATAATTTCTCCTAGATACTGTGTGGCAACAAATCGAAGGTCGATTAATGTAATTTTTTGATATGCTTCTAAAAGTAATGGTGTAAGACTACTTGAGAATGAGTCACCAAAGATAATAAGCTCTCTTCCATTTGTTACTGCAGGATTTTCTATCGTTATCAAAGGATTAGGACCAGACAAAAACATGTTATACCATACATCTGTGTTGAATGCATTCATAAAATAAACACCGGTTTGCTCGGCAACATCAAAAACAGAAACTAAAGCATTTTGAGTATAATCATTCGTCAAATAGGTTAAAGTCTCTGATTTAGCTTCAATTCCATACCCCTTATAAACTCCATAATAATCATCAATTATATTTTCTTTAAAATTCTTTGTATTTATCTTAAAATCCATGGATTTTCCAAGTTTTTCTACTACCGGGAACAATTTTTCCTGTTTCCAATGCAAATCCGTCTTATAATAATCAGAGATGCTTAGCGTACCAAATAAATCGATGTATTCCATACCTTTTACTTCTTCCTTAAGAATAGAAAGCATGGAGTCATAGTTTTCTCTTGGAAAGATATCATTTTCTACAAAATAACTTTTTTCCGGTACAACAGAATAGAATTTTTTCATTGTATCATTTAGATATAATTTTGAGATTTCATTTAGTTTCTTGCTCATCAGATGAGAGTAATTTTCTTCATACTTATCCATCGCTAGGATAAAATAATCTCCGGCAGAAAATATTCCATTTTCACCAACTTCGCTTGCTACTAATGGCTCTACTTTTTTGTCATTTCCTTTTTTTATAAAAACTGCTAATCCTATCGAAAGGCATAGTAAGCATATAACCGAAATTCCCATGATGCCTTTTTTCTTCATAAGTATTTCCTCCATTATTTTTTATCGTTTCTAATCATTAGACGATAATACTTTTTAATAGTTCCAAAGGATCATCAGAAAATGAATTATTAGAACTATTTTGCAAGGTAGATTCCTGTATGATTTAGGGGAAATAATGTGGAGTTTTATATAAAGACAGACTAAAAGTAGAAAAAGAGCTCCAACCTGTAAATTGATCTTGTAGTAAAATCAATTCCGAAAGTTGGAGCTCGTTTTCTATTTCATTATATTATTCATGGCCAAACTCAGAAAGTACTAAGCCTTTATTACGGTCAAGTACCGTATTGATACTCCAAGCGTGAACAAAGAGGAGAAGCGCATTTCCCTTCATATTCTTGATACGCTTCGTATCCGAAGTAACACTTAAGCTAGATACATCAATGTCTTTGCTTTCTACCCAGCGGATGTACTCATATGGAAGCTGTTCCATACGAATTTCAACACCATACTCCGACTCAAGACGGAATTTTAAAACATCAAACTGAAGTACACCTACAACGCCAACAATGATTTCTTCCATACCAGTATTAAACTCTTGGAATATCTGAATTGCACCTTCTTGTGCGATCTGTGTAATACCCTTAATAAATTGCTTTCTCTTCATCGTATCAACCTGACGAATTTTCGCAAAATGCTCTGGAGCAAAGGTTGGTATTCCTTCATACTCGTATTTCTGGCCAGGCATACATAAGGTATCACCAATAGAGAAGATACCAGGGTCGAATACACCTATAATATCACCTGCATATGCTTCCTCTAAGATTTTTCTCTCTTGAGCCATTAACTGCTGCGGTTGTGAAAGTCTTAGTTTCTTACCACCCTGTACATGATAAACTTCTTCATCTGCATCAAATTTACCGGAACAAATACGCATAAATGCAATACGGTCACGATGGGCTTTATTCATATTTGCTTGAATTTTAAATACAAATGCTGAGAAATCATTCGTTAATGGATCTACTTCACCTAGATTAGAATGTCTAGGAAGTGGAGATGAAGTCATTGATAAAAAGTGCTTTAAAAATGTTTCTACACCAAAATTAGTTAATGCTGACCCAAAAAATACAGGAGATAATTCACCCTTATTCACTAATTCTTGATCAAATTCTGCACTTGCGCCATCTAATAATTCAATCTCTTCTGAAAGAATATCATGACGGTCTTTTCCTATTAAATCATCAAGGCTAGAATCTCCTATCGTAGCCTCAACAGTCTCTACTTCCTTCATACCATTATTAGCTGCAATGAATTTACTAATCGTTTGAGTACTTCTGTCATAAACACCCTTGAATTCTTTTCCAGAACCAATTGGCCAATTTACAGGGCAAGTTTTAATTCCAAGAACTGTCTCGATCTCATCTAATAATTCAAATGTATCTCTAGCTTCTCGGTCCATCTTATTAATAAAAGTAAAGATAGGAATGTTTCTCATGACACATACCTTAAATAATTTTTTAGTCTGATTCTCAACACCCTTAGAAGCATCAATAACCATGACAGCAGAGTCTGCTGCCATTAAAGTTCTATAAGTATCTTCCGAGAAATCCTGATGTCCTGGTGTATCAAGAATATTAATACAATAATCACCATAATTAAACTGCATTACAGAGGAGGTAACGGAAATACCACGCTCCTTCTCGATTTCCATCCAGTCAGACACCGCGTGTTTTGCTGTTTTCTTACCCTTAACAGAACCCGCCAGATTAATGGCACCTCCGTATAGAAGTAATTTCTCTGTTAACGTCGTTTTACCAGCATCCGGGTGAGAAATGATAGCAAACGTTCTTCTCTTTTTTATTTCCTTAGCATGATTTATCACAGCTAGTCCTCCATCCAATATTACAGCATTCTATTTTAATTGTAATTTTCGAACATTTTTTACAAAACCACTTAATCATATAATGAATTCCTATGATTTGTCAAGGGTCTTGCTTGTTTTTGGACGGATTTTACTTTCTAAACTTGATTAATTTTTCAGATATTTTCCTTACTTAACTTCATTATTTTTATCTGATATTTCATACTTAACTTAATTATTTTTATCTGGTACTTCTCTTACTTAACATAATTTTCTTAGCAGATACTTCTCTTAATCATCAAGACGATTCTTTTTATAAACTCGGATAAATATTGCTACGCAAAGAGCCATATTCGCTAACATAATAATAATTGTTTCTAGAGGCAGTGGTTTTGATATATTAGTCATCGCTTCACTCATTTGCGTACTATAGATATATTTTGCAATTGGATATAGGTCACGATTTAATCCAGCGAGCGCAGGAAGGATTCCAACAATCAGCATCACCGGAGTGAGATAGGAATTGGCATTCATTTGCGATTTTGCAATTAAACCTATAGTGGAACCTAATGACATTGTACATAGACTTCCAAGTAGTATCACAATTATGGCTCTTAAAATTTCAATTCCATGAAAACCACCTAGGTATATAAAATATGCAACTCCAAAAGATTGTATCGTTAATACAAAAAGACAGATACTTGCCATATACTCTGCAGGCTTTACATTTGACATCATAAGCACTCGTAAGGTATTCTTTTCTTTCTCTTCCGCCATAGTACTTCCTGTTCCCATAAGGCCGCACATAGCAACATACATAGGAAGATAGAGCCTCGTCATCATACGAATCTCTTCGGTAGGTATATCCATCTTTGAAAAAAAGAAACCTAAAAATGGAAGTACTAAAAAACTAATAACTAATGTTGGATTTTTAGTTAAATCCCTGAGCTGTTTTCCATATACGGTTTTTATTCTGCGAAATGACATTATAACAGCCCCCTTCCTGTTAACGCTAAAAACACGGTTTCTAAATTTGGTTCTGAAGAATGAATCGATTCCACCATTCCTTCACGTAATAAATCAGCAACCTTATCTGCATCCGAAGGATGATTAGAAAGTATAATTTCCGTTCGATCCTTTGTTGTTATCGTAATTTTATTTTCTTTGTTATATTTACGGCAGAGTTCTTTTGGTTCCCCAAATTCAACAATGGTTCCCTCATTTAATAAAGCAACATGGTTGCAGAGTTTCGTTGCCTCCTCCATGTTATGAGTTGTTAAAAATATGGTCATCCCTTGGTCTTTTAACGATAACAATAGCCTATGTATCATCGTAGCTGTTGCCGGGTCTAATCCACTGGTTGGCTCATCAAGAAATAAAATCTTAGGGTTATGAAGTACCGCTCTTGCTAAATTCAAACGCTGGCTCATACCTTTTGATAATTTCTTTGCTTTGGTTTTCTTTTCCTTCTCTAAACCTACTGCTAATAATACCTCATGGATTCTTTCTTTCGGGACCTGGTTTAGCTTAGCAAAAAACTCTAAGTTCTCATAACAGTTCATTCTTTCATATACGCCACTATTATCCGATACAACTCCAATTTGTGAGTATATCTTATCACTAAGTTTTAATGACTCTTCCCCTAATAATCTTGAATTTCCCTTGGTCTTTTTCAACTGCCCGGTCATAATCTTTATCATAGTTGTTTTCCCGGCTCCGGATGGCCCAAGTAATCCAAAGACTTCTCCTTGCTCTACTTTAATATTCAAATCCTTTAAGACTTTTTTCTCACCAAAATCTTTTGAGATATGTTCCATCTCAATTGCATACATATTCGTTTCCCTCCTTTGCTTCATCTAACCATATTATAAGGAATCGGTAGTACTTTGTGATAAATTCCGCCCCAAATGTGCTTTATTTCAGGCTAATAGTGCATTCAAAGTGGTGAACTGTGCTATCCAGGTGGTTAATTACGCTTAAATATGTAGTAATTCTTTCATTTCTTCAAGCTTTTGTCTTGATAATGGGATTTGGCTATTTTCATAATTACTTAATCTGAGTACATAGCTTCCTCTTGAATAACTTATAATCTCTCTTATTTTTTGAATATTAATTATGTAAGAACGATGGCATCGAAAGAAACCATAATCTCGTAGTCTTTCTTCTAATTGTGTCAGCGTTAAGGTAGCTTGAAATGCCTTACCATTTACGTTCACATAAGTTTCTCCATCTACGCTTTCTGCATAGTCAATTTCGTCCGGACTAAATAAAAGCAGCTTATCATCATAACGACAGGATATTTTCATAATTGGTGGAACTATAATGGTACGTTCAATTTTTGTAACATCTTTTGCGGCTTGTTTCGAATCAGTTTCGGTATCATTTACTTTTTTGGTATCATTTACTTTTTCGTAATCTATTTTATAGGTTTCTTTTCTCTCCTCTTTACTACACACTTCTTTTTTATCTATCTCAACCATCTCTCCATTATCAAATGGTCTTAACCCAATCTGATCATATAAATAGGTAAATACATTAAGATTCAATGCATCCTCTAAGTTATTCGTTAACAAAAGAATGGCAACCTCATACTCCCTTACGATAGATTGCAATAATTCTCGATAAATTAAGATTTCATTTGGATTTAGTATTTGTAAAGGATTCTTTAAAACAATAACCCCTGGATTTAAAGATACCGTTCTTATTAGATGTAAACACTGCTTCTCCAATGAGTTCAAAGATCCTATTTTCTTTTTCTTACCCTCTAATAACCCCGCAACACGTAATAATCCATCAAGTTGATTATTGCTCAACGGCTTGCTGCTTATTTTATTAAAAAAATTCAAATAGGAAGCTATATTGTCCCTCTTATAGATTCCATCTTCATTATATAATACATATATTCTTTTATCTGAGACCTCAACTTTCCCTTTTAAGTGATCTAACTTCCCCTCCATTAAACGAATTAAGCAATCTAAATAGTCATTCGTTGTTTTTATTACTACAAAATCCTTTTCACCCAATCGCAGATTTAATCTAGGAAGAGAATATCGATTACCTTCTATTATACAAACTTCATTCATCTCGAGTAGTGGCATACTGTCCCCCTTATTTTCCCTCTTTCAATACACTAAAAACATGTTCTTTAATTTGTTGAGTATCTGTTCTTGTTGCAAATCATATGGAGCCATTCCATATAATCAATACTTAGACCTGAATTACTATATTCTATATCATAATATATATATCACCATATAATGTCAAACTTATATTTAAAGAAGAACTAGGGGCAGCAAAAATTCCTCTAACATTGAGAATTATTTATCTTTTAGCATAGGGATCATTCTACTAATCACAACCTTAATCTGGCTAGAAAATATGGCTAGTTCACTTTACGCTCAAAGGCCGGCCATTAGGACAAAAAAAAGCACCATAAGTATCACTTTCTAATACTTACAATGCTTCCCATTCCTATTTAAGCTTCGCCTAACATAAATTTATCATGAACTGCCTTAATTGCCTGCTCTGTATAAGCCTCGTCAATTAACACGGTAATTCGTATTTCAGAAGTTGCAATCATCTTAATTGTAACACCAATATCATATAGTGCCTCAAACATCTTTGCTGCTACTCCTGGATTACTCATCATTCCAGCACCAACGACAGAAACTTTGGCTACTGCAGTCTCAACTTCAATATAATCACAAGCAAGACTAGTATTCTTATGGCGTTTAATAACCTCTAATGCATCCTCTACTGCATCTTCTGCTACTGTAAAGCTTACATCTTTGGTTCCTTCGCGAGCCACTGATTGTAAAATAATATCAACATTGATATTATGATTTGCCAAATGTTGAAAGAGCTTAAATGTTACTCCCGGATTATCTTGTAAACCAATGACCGAGATTCGGGCTGTATTTTTATCTCCTGCTACGCCACTTACTAACATTTCTTCCATTCTTGTCTCCTCCTTAACAACGGTCCCTTCCGACGTATTTAAACTAGAACGCACTACAAGCTGTACTCCATATTTTTTAGCCATTTCGACGGATCTATTATGAAGTACACCAGCACCAAGAGATGCTAAATCAAGCATCTCGTCATAAGTAATTTCATTAAGCTTTCTAGCATTCTTAACAAACCTTGGATCGGCAGTATAAACACCATCTACATCTGTATAGATTTCACAAGAATCTGCCTTTAATGCAGCTGCAAGAGCCACTGCTGTCGTATCCGAGCCGCCACGCCCTAGAGTTGCATAGTTATCTTGCTTATCGATTCCCTGAAATCCGGTAATGATCACAATACGCTTTGCATCGAGTTCGTTTCGAATTCGCTCTGTATCAATACGCTTTAGGCGGGCATTTCCGTAGGCTGAGGTCGTATGCATTGCTACTTGAAATGCATTAAGAGATACTGCAGGAACACCGAGGGAATCTATTGCCATTGCCATGAGAGCTACCGATGTCTGCTCTCCTACTGTTAACAACATATCTAATTCACGCTTCTGTGGATTTGGATTGATGTCTCTTGCTTGTTCAATCAATTCATCTGTCTTTTTTCCCATAGCAGATAAAACTACAACAACCTCGTGTCCTTTTTTATAATCTTCTATGCATCGCTTCGCGACATTTAATATTCTCTCTTTGTTGGCAACAGAAGTACCACCGAATTTCTTAACAATTAGCATAGATGCCTCCTAAACCTAGCTTTCTATAGAAAGAATTTCTTCCTCTATTAGCCTGTTGCTTTATTTTATTAATCATTCTATTTTTAAGTGCTTGATTAATCACATATTTTCTATGCTAGCTTAACTGAAGTAATTTGTCAATGAGCTGATACCCTTCTTTTACTAAATTTCCGCTTAATTTCGCTTCTTTTTCATTGTAGCAAGCAACTGTATTTAACTCTTTTGTACTGTCATAAAGCATATAAGGTACTGGATCTGAGGTATGTGTCCGTATGCTAAGCGGAGTTGGATGGTCTGGCATTACTAGCATTCGATAGTCACATCCTCTGTTTTTCATTTCCTCTTTTATAATACGAATGACACGATAATCCAATGCTTCTATTGCTTTAATTTTATTCTCCAAATTTCCTTGATGTCCCATCTCATCCGGTGCTTCCACATGCACATATGCGAAATCATAATCTTCTTTGGTTAGTGCGTCAACCGCAGCCATTGCCTTCCCTTCATAATTGGTGTGTAAAGTACCATCTGCTCCAGGAACTTCTATTACCTTCATTCCTGCCCCCACTGCAATTCCTTTTAGTAAATCTACTGCTGAAATCATTACCCCACGTTTTCCTGTTTTCTCTTCAAATGAGCATAACGCCGGTTTCGTTCCCGCTCACCAAAACCAGATGGAATTCGCTTTGTTTAATCCTTTTTTATGACGTTCAATATTAATTGGGTGATTGTTTAATATCTTAAAGCTCTTCTCCATCATCTCCCTTAATTTAACTTCCTCAGGAAGATACTCACCAATTACTCTGCCGAGAATATCATGTGGAGGTGTTAATTCGACCACCACACCCTGATCCCAAATAAGGAGATGTCGGTAACTTGTGCCTAAATAATAAGCAAACTCTTCCGAGCTTAATTCCTTTTTTACTGCCTCTAATAAAATAGCTGCATCCTCTGTTGATATTTCACTCGCACTATGATCTATGATTGTCTTTTGCCCATATGGTACATCTTCTTCTGATATCGTTACAATATTACAGCGAATCGCAATATCTGTTGGACTTAACTGAACTCCTATGCTTAATGCCTCAAGAGGAGATCGACCAGTATAATATATTTTAGGGTTATATCCTAAAACAGCTAGATTTGCTGTATCACTTCCTGGTTTCATTCCTTCTGGGATTGTGTGGCAAAGACCTATCTCTGATTTCCCTGCTAATTCATCCATGGTTTTTGTTTCTGCATACTCAAGCGGTGTCATTCCATTTAAACGATCAATTGGTTCATCTGCCATTCCATCTCCAAGTACTACGAAATACTTCATCTTAGCCTCCGCTTCTAGTTGGATCATACCTATCTCAACCTTATCCTCTTTTATTAATTTAAAGTTGCATTTTCGTAACTAAACCTAAAATAGTAACCTATATATTTGTAGGTGAAGAATGTAGCCATCCTTCACCTAACGATACTCATAACATCGGAGGAAACTTATTCCTCTTCTCTCATTTTCTATACGTACAATACATCCCCTCATGAATGTAACATGTAAGCACTATTCCATGTAAAAAACATGTTCTATACAATAAGAACGTATTATTTTATTAACTAAAATTTATTCCACAGAACAAGTAAACATTGTTTCATTAACTAAAACCTTATTCTATATAGCAAGATGTTCAATGACTAAAATTCCACACGAATACGGTTAATTATCGATAGCTTCTTCGCTGCCTCTTCAAAAGCTCCTTCCGTCATCTTCTCCGTGATAAATGCATACTCTCCGTCTATATCAGGTACTGAAACAACCTTTGCAATCTTAAATAATTCTTTTGCAGTCTCCTCTTCCCCTAAAGGTACACGAACAAAGAATTTACTCTCATAGGTACTCATATCCGCTGGAATTAGATGTTTGCTGCTCCATAATGTCATAATGTTGATTCCCATATGTTTGGTTGCATCTACAACATCAGAAACAACTGCACTTGCTGTTGGAAGTTTGCCTGCTCCGCTTCCATAGAACATAACATCACCTAATAAATTTCCTTTAACAAGTATTCCGTTAAATACATCATTTACAGAAAATAATGGATGCTTATCGTTTATCATCTTAGGAGCAACCATCGCATACACCTTACCGTCAACGTTTTTACTGGTCGCTAATAATTTAATGCTAGCATCTAACGCATTGGCATACTTAATATCCTCTGCTGTTATCTTCGTAATTCCTTCAGTATAAATCTGTTCGAAATCAACATGCATTCCATATGCAAGCGAGGTAAGAATCGCAATTTTACGGCAAGCATCAAAACCTTCGACATCGGCCTCTGGATTACGTTCTGCATAACCAAGCTCTTGAGCCTCCTTAAGAACGGTTGCAAACTCAGATCCTTGCGTTTTCATCTTTGATAAAATATAGTTTGTAGTACCATTCAAGATACCTGTTATTTCATCGATCTCATCCGCTGTTAAGGATTGATTCAAAGGACGAATAATCGGTATACCACCGCCAACACTAGCTTCAAACAAAAAGTTAATCTTCTTTTGTTTTGCTATCTCCAATAGTTCTGCTCCATGTTTTGCTACTAGTTCCTTGTTGGAAGTACAGACAGATTTCCCTTTTAATAAGGCTTCCTTCACAAAAGAATAAGCAGGATCTACACCACCCATAACTTCAACAACAATCTTAATTTCTGGATCATTTGCAATTACACTAAAATCATGAGTAATGATATCCTGAACAGGATTTCCTGGAAAATCTCTTAAATCCAGCACATATTTAATGTCAACTACTTCACCAGCACGTTTTGTAATAGTTTCATAATTTGTTTTTATTACTTCATATACTCCAGAACCTACGGTTCCAAATCCTAACACTGCTATCTTCATATAATCCTCCATTCCTGTACTCGCTTTTACATAAATAAAACAGCCAGTTAGCTTATCTCGTCAATCTGCACAGTAAATTTCAAAGTAATTCCTGTTTGAAAATCTTTGTTTTTCAAATTACTCTCTACCTAAAATTTTTAGGTAGTGAATCCCATCAAGCGCTTCTATTGATTCTAACATCTGTGATAATTCTAATGTCTGTGGCAATATCTCGATGCCTAGTGTTAGAGATGCTATACCACCAATTGGTATTGTCTGATGAATGGTTAATACATTTGCATTGCTTTTTGCGATCTGATTTAAAACCATAGACAATAGTCCAGGAATATCATCCATCTGTAACATAAAAGTAATCGTCTTACCACGATTATTTTCATGAAATGGAAAGATATCATCCTTATATTTGTAAAAAGAACTTCTGCTGATGTCCACAGCATCCGTCGCCTCTTGAATTGTCATAACCCGCTCCGAATCCAGCAAGCGCTTCGCTTCAACTACCTTTAATAATACTTCTGGTAGCGCCTTCTTCTTCACTATATAGTATTTTTCGTCGTCCATAAGATACCCCCATAAAACCCGTAGCGTATCACATCTGTACCTAGATGTAATACTAATCCCACTTACATTATTGTATGCATCACTTTGTGTTTGCACTACAAATACACATGTCCGTACTGAAAAGATATGTTACCACAATTTATCATTATGTGCAATAGATTTTCTCGAAATTCTATATTTAACTTTAAAAGATCATCAAGTCTTCCCGTTGCATGTCTAATATAAAACGCTTATAATACAACTTATCAGAAGTTTACTTTGCGCTTTTTGCGCCTCAAATCCGATTATATTACGATTGATGTATTTTAACATATGTATACGCTTAAAATTTGCTTGATGTAATAAATTCACATGGAGGAACGTATGGATCTAAAATCCAGAGCAAAAAAACTTAAAACAGATATTCCTGCAGTTTATCTTGCTATGAAGAAGAAAGAAACTCCTTGGATAGCTAAGGTGATTGCTGCACTAGCAGTTGCTTATGCACTCTCACCAATTGATTTAATACCAGATTTCATTCCCATTATTGGGTATCTAGATGATATTATTCTTCTCCCTGCTTTAGTCGCACTAACTATAAAGCTGATACCCGCAGAGGTATTTTCCACTTGCCGTGCAGAAGCTGCTTCTATATGGCAGGATAAAAAACCAAAAAAGTGGCTTTTTGCGCTTCCAATTATAATATTCTGGGTACTATTAATCTTCTTTCTTGTTAAATAATTTAAAATAGTAGTGCAATTCTATTAATATAAAAAGCGTTACTTCATAACTCTTTTTCAATAAGAATTATGAAATAACGCTCTTTTCTTATTTTATTTGACTTTTCAAGACCTCAATAGCTTTCTGAAGCTGATTATCTTCATCATGAGTAATCACTACTTTTTTCTTTAATTCTTCATTTAACTCTACTACCACATCTGGGGTAATTCCTGTTTTATGAATGCTTCTTCCATTTGGAGTAAAGTAGTTGGATACCGTTACCTTCACCGCACTTCCATCAAACAATGGGAAGAGGGACTGTACAATACCTTTTCCAAAACTCTGCGTACCTACAATAGTACCCTTCTTATAATCCTGAATTGCACCAGCGAAGATCTCGGAAGCGCTTGCACTATTGCCATTTACGATTACAGTCAATGGAACCTTTAATTCTTCTTTTGAAGTCGCATAATCTTCGGAACGAGTACCATCCTTAGTCTCAGTATAAACTAATAGCCCTTTCCCTATGATACGATCGAGCATCTTAACTGCAGAATCATATAATCCACCTGGATTATCACGAAGGTCAATTACAAGACCTTTCATTCCTTGTTTTTCTAAGTCATTAATCGCTGCCATGTATTGATCTACTGTTATTTTATCAAATTCTAGAATGCTAATGTAACCAATTTTATCTTTTAACATCTCATGTTCAATGGTTGGAATCTCTACCTGACCTCTTGTAATCGAAATCTCAATTGGTTCACTTTTGCCTTCTCTCATAACAGTGATTTTAACTATGGTATTTTCTTCACCTTTCATCTTACTAACAACTTTGGTGAGTTCAGTACCTGTTACCTCTTCGTCTTCCACCTTATAAAGAATATCTCCCGGAAGAACACCAGCCTTATTTGCAGGTCCATTGACAAATGGCTTTACTATAGTAATGATACCAGTATTTACATTCTGGCTAACAGTAGCACCGATACCATAGTAAATACCATTGGTAGTTTCCATCAAGGCGTCATATTCCTCTTTCGTATAATAAGTAGAATATGGGTCATTTAGGGCACTCATCATCCCCTTTAACATACCGGTTTGAAAATCCCCCTCATTTACATCCCATAAATAATAATTATTAACTAAGTTTTTAATATACTTTAGTTTCTTTTGAAACGTTGCTTCATCAATTGCAGTACTTCCTTCTGTTTTCGTGCCATTATCTGTTGACTGTGCTGATTCATTCGTGTAGGCATTATCTTTTTGTGCTAAAGCATTACGATATAGAATGCCAAAAGAAAGAGTACAAATAATCAAGGTACAGATCACTCCGGAGACTACGCCGGTCACAAATCTATTTTTCATTCTACCTCCAATCCTGCGCATACTTTGCGCATATTATTATTGTGCTAAAGATGACGCAGGTGTAAAAATGTATTACATCTAATCCTACGCATGTCTCTGCGCATAATGAAATTTTGTGCCATAAATTTAAGGCACAAAACTTCTGATGGAAAGCTATAAAAAATCTTCCCACTTTATTAAGGTATGATACAAATATAAGCACCCTAAACTTTAGTCGTACCATATGCTTACTATTATCTTATTATAATCAATTGTAACTTATGTATTGAAGTGGATCAACATAAGTTCCATTTAATATTAAACTAAAATGTAAATGCGGGCCGGTGGAAATTCCAGTGGAACCAACCTTTGCAATAACCTGTCCTTGCATGATTGTATCCCCGACACTAACCAAAAGTTTGGAGCAATGCAGGTAACTAGTCTGAACACCATTTCCATGATCAATCGTAATATAATTTCCTGAAGATGTACTATAGGTTGCAGTTACAACCCTTCCAGCTAAGGAAGCAACAATATTTGCTCCCATCGCACCACCAATATCGACTCCTCGGTGATAGGTACTTGCACCTGCAGTTGGTGCATTACGATAACCGAATCTACTATATATATTAGGATCTCCAGGTAATGGCCATATCATCTGGCTTAATTCCTTATTATCGGTCTTTTCTACACTTGAGGCATTGGGGGACTGATTCTCTAGTTCTAGCTTTTTTCGAGCCTCCTCTTCCCTTTTTATTCGTGCTTCTTCCTCTATTCGCTTTCGTTCCTGTTCTTCAACTCGTTTACGTTCTTCTTCTTTTATATCATCGATATTTTTTTCTTGATTTGCAATTTCATTAGAATACTCAGCAAACAATTCTTCATTCGCACCGATTGCTTCTGTATAACGGACAATCTCCTTACCTTTCTCGGCTGATAACGTAAGCAGTGTATCCTGTTCATAAAGAGCACTTTCTTCAAGAGCTTCTAGTTCTTCCAGTTTCGCCTGTTGATACGCTTCCTGTCTAATGATTTCTTCTTTAGTTTCAGTATAACGCTTTAACAGATTATCATCATATTCCGTTATCTTTTGGGAGTATTCAACTTGATTTAAAAATTCTACAATACTTCCAGAACTTAAGAATACATCTAAAACATCTTCTGAGCCATTCTCATAAAGATATTGTACACGTTTCTTCATCGTCTCATACTGTTTTGCTTCTGTTTCTTTTGCTACTATAAGATCAGCTCTGGTTTTCTCAAGCTCTGTTTTCGCATCCGCAATCTGGTTTTCTAATTCCTCTAGATGCAAAGTAAGTTCATTTAGCTGCATATCCAGTTGCTCAATGTATTTTAAAATATCATTTTTATTCTTTTCTAAATCTGCTAATTTCTTTTCTGTATCTTTTTTCTTCTGACTTAATTCTTCTTTCTTCTGTTGTGCCTCTTTTAGCTTATCTTCATAAGATTTATTAAAGAGAATACTATAACCGCCGCCCATTGTGGCTAGTTTTGGTGTAGAAAAAGCCATCGCAGTAATATGATTTTGATTTCGAAAGCCAATACTTACGAAAGGTACAGATAGTGCCATAACAAGACCACAGGTTAGCATCCGATATTCCCTCTGTTTTCTTTTTTGCATTACTCCTTGTTTCTTTATCGGCTTCTTTAGTTTCATCCCAACTCCTATTCCTGCGCTCGTTTTTTGCGCATTAGTAGATTTGTGCCAAGATTTGTTGGCACATAGTTTATAAGTGTATTTTGCTACGTAAATTTATTAGTCTCATTTTCAAGACGCCTATTCGGACATTTTGACACGTACTTTGTTAATTAATCTTTCTAAGCTGCTTCCCAAGAGTAATAAAGCTACCTAAGAAACCAATACCCACTCCAATTAACAAGCATGCCGGGATTAACGTCTTAAACATCGTTCCAGTTGCTAAAAAGTCTGCTTTTTTAAGCGGACTACTAAAACTAGTCATGAGATATTTAACACCCTTATTATAAAGCACATGTAGTAACCCTAAAGGAAGTATCGCTCCCACTAATCCTATAATGATACCTTCCACAATAAATGGAGCTCTTATAAAGAAATCGGTTGCACCAATCAATTTCATAATAGAAATCTCTTGTCTACGAACAGAAATACCCATGGTAACCGTCGTACTAATTAAGAACACCGCAACTCCTAATAATATCACAATAATCGCAGTTGTTCCGAAGGCTAAGCCTTTATTTACTCCAGATAAGACATCCGCAATTGCTTCCGAATTATTGACCTGTCTTACTCCTGGTATCGATTGGAGATATCGTACTAATATTTCCTGCATCTCCACATCATTTAAGTACACAATATAATGGGCAGAGTTCTCAAGCGGATTATCATCGCCGAAACTAGCTGCATGCTCTGGATCAAGCCTAGTATTCTTATATTCCTCCCACGCATCTTCTGCGGATATATAATCGCATTTTGCAACTTCTACTCTTTGCCCTATTTTCTCACCGATTAAACTTATTTCCTGTGAAGTTATACCTTCATTAAAAAAGACGGTGACGCTAACACCTTGCTCTGCATTTTTAATAATATGCTGAAAGTTCATTAAAATACAATAGAAAATTCCAAACAAAAATAAACATGTCGTTATCGTACCTACCGATGCAAGCGAAAACATACGGTTACGTTTTATATTTTTTGTGCCCTGTCTCACACTATAAGCTATCGTACTAATTTTTGGCATGTGCATACCCACCTTTTTTATCATCGCTGATGAGAACACCATTTTTCATCGTAATGACTCTCTTTTGCATCGCATCTACAATTTCACGATTATGAGTTACTACCACAACCGTAGTTCCACGCTTATTTACTTCTTCTAACAAATGCATAATTTCCCATGAATTTTTTGGATCAAGATTTCCTGTAGGCTCATCTGCAAGTAACATTACTGGATTATTCACCAACGATCTAGCAAGAGCGACCCTTTGTTGTTCTCCACCAGAGAGTTCCTTCGGATAAGATTTATGTTTTTCAGATAACCCTACGATAGAAAGCATCTTTGGGGTTTGTCTTCGTATTTCCCTTGCTGGAGCTTCTATTACTCTTTGTGCAAATGCTACATTTTCAAAAACTGTACGGTCGGGCAGCAAACGGAAGTCCTGAAACACTACTCCTATTGTTCTTCTATATTTACAAACCTGCCAACGTTTTAACCTAGAAAGCTCTCTTCCTGCTATAAAGATTCTTCCATTGGTTGGTTTGATTTCTCTCAGCATTAGTTTAATTAAAGTCGATTTGCCGGAGCCGCTTGGCCCTACAATAAAGACAAATTCACCTTTACGAATTTCGAAGCTTATGTTATTTATTGCGTGTGTTCCCTTTTGATACTCCTTACTAACATTCTGAAATAGGATTACCGGAGTATCTATGTCTCTTAAATCCTTACTTATATCATAAGTTTCGGCCATAATAATATCCTTTCCAAGTATTCTAATATTGCCGCTGCACCAGCCTATCGTCAGACGAAGCTTACCGGAACAGCGGCAATATAGCATTCTTTTGTTGCAACAAATTAGTACTCCATACTCTCCATATACTTCATGTACTTCACTACCATCAAAGCAATCTTGAAGGTAATCGCGTCCTCGAAAACACGAAGGTCTAGATTTGTACTCTTTTGAAGTTTATCTAAACGATAAACTAAAGTATTTCTATGAATATATAACTGTCTAGATGTCTCAGATACATTCAAACTATTCTCAAAGAACTTATTAATCGTTGTTAATGTTTCTTCATCGAAATCATCCGGTGATTTACCCTCAAAAATTTCGCGAATAAACATTTTACAAAGTGGCATAGGTAGCTGATAGATTAAACGTCCGATTCCAAGGTTACTATAAGCAACTACATTACGTCCGCTATAGAAAATCTTACCTACATCTAAGGCCATCTTCGCTTCTTTATAAGAACGAGAGACATCTTTAATTTCATTTACAATGGTACCAAAAGCAACATGAACTTTTGTCATAGCCTCGGTATTTAACATATCTAATATAACCTTAGCGGTCTTCGTTAAATCTTCGTAATTTTCATTCTGCTTTACTTCTTTTACTAAGATAATATTCTTTTCATCTACAGCAGTAATGAAATCTTTTGTTTTTGTAGAAAATAGTCCACGAACGGTTTCTAATGCATTCGTATCCTTTTCATTCTTTGTTTCAATAATAAATACAACTCGTCTAACATCAGTCTCAATATGAAGCTTCTTAGCACGATTATAAATGTCTACAAGTAAGAGGTTGTCTAGGAGAAGGTTCTTAATAAAGTTATCCTTATCGTAACGCTCCTTGTAAGCAACCAAAAGATTTTGTATCTGGAAGGAAGCTATCTTACCAACCATATATACATCATCACTATCACCTTTTACTAAGATGACATATTCAAGCTGGTGTTCATCAAACACCTTAAAAAATTGATATCCCTGTAAGACTTGACTATCTGCCGGGGAATCCACAAATGCAAGTACTGCATTCTCATATTCGTCAGCATTGTTGATGGTACTTGCTAACGCTTTACCTTCTGTGTCCATTACACAAATATCAATTCTTGTAATGGCTTTCAGGCCTTCAATCGTATTTTGAAGGATTTGATTAGAAATCATACAAACACCGAACCTTTCTTTATCTTCACCAAACGGTGATTACTTATAATGTGAAGTTTTATTATTCTATATTTTTAGTATCATAATACTCATTTATACTACTTGTATAAGTATCTTAATACCCATTTTAGCACTCATTTCGTAGAAAGTAAACTAAATTTCTTATATATTTTTTGTATTTTTTATGTATAAGTGTTAAGTTAGTATATAAAATATTTAGTTTAGTGATTAAATTAAATGGTTTTTTCAAAAAAAATGTTAAGACTTTACGAGATCATACTTCCTTATGTAATATATCAGGAAAAATATTGCTTCATTTATAACCTGATTTCTGCACTACTCTTTACTTCCCTACTATTCCCCTTGTATTATAATAGAATCTTTTGTCACAAATATGGTAAGAATTACTTTTTCCTTTTCCATATTATTGTAACTACCTATAGAGTAGGGAGATTCATAGGTAATTGCATCGCATTTCCTAAAAATTAAAAATAGAGCCGTCCTATCGGACGGCTCATAACATACATAATTAGTGAGAAATAACCTGCTCAGTTTCCTTATCGAATAAATGAATCTTAGATAAATCAAGAGCAATCTGGATTGTATCACCAGGTCTAGCCTTTGTACGTGGGTTAACACGTGCTGTGATATCAAATTGATCAATTGTGAAGTATAAGAATACTTCAGCACCTAATAATTCGTATACTTTTACAGTAGCATCAATTGTGCTATCTGGAGACTGGCTGATGAACATCTCTTCATCCTTAACATCCTCAGGACGGATACCAAGAACAACAGTTTTATCAATATAGTTGCCATCTACAAGTTTCTTAGCCTTAGCTTCTGGAACCTTGATAGAATGAGAACCAAACATTAATCTAATATCGTTACCATTCTTAACAACCTTAGCATCGAGGAGATTCATCTGTGGAGATCCCATGAAACCTGCAACGAAAAGATTGTTTGGTTTATCGTAAAGGTTCTGTGGAGAATCTACCTGCTGAACAACACCATCTTTCATAACTACGATTCTTGTACCAAGAGTCATAGCCTCTGTCTGGTCATGTGTTACGTAGATGATAGTTGTTTCAAGTCTCTGATGTAACTTAGAGATCTCGATACGCATCTGTACACGTAGTTTAGCATCAAGGTTTGATAAAGGCTCATCCATAAGGAATACCTTTGGATTACGAACGATAGCACGACCCATAGCAACACGCTGTCTCTGACCACCAGAAAGAGCCTTAGGTTTACGATCTAATAAATGCTCGATATCAAGAATTCTTGCTGCCTCACGTACTAACTTATCAATCTGATCCTTTGGAGTCTTTCTTAACTTAAGACCGAACGCCATATTATCATATACAGACATATGTGGGTATAATGCGTAGTTCTGGAATACCATCGCAATATCTCTATCCTTAGGTTCCACGTCATTCATTAGCTTATCGCCAATCCATAACTCACCAGATGTAATCTCTTCCAAACCTGCGATCATACGAAGTGTTGTAGATTTACCACATCCAGATGGACCTACGAAAATGATGAATTCTTTATCTTCTACTTCTAAGTTAAATTCTTTAACTGCTACGAACCCATTTGGATAAGTTTTGTTAATATTCTTTAATGATAAACTTGCCATTATTAGTTCCTCCTAATTATGATTCTTTTGCGCTCTTCACGTTAACATTCATGAAAACCAAGTAAACCATATATTTCACTTGGCATGAACAACCAATTACTAACATAGGTACATGATACTACATATAACCTATAAAAGCCATATCCCATTTTAACAAATTAATTTTTGATGATTTGTGTAATTTGTATATTCTCCGTTAGGATAAGTATTTTTACTCATAAAATCTCTTGGAATCCGCTATTTTACTGTTTAAATTCAATAAAGCCTTCTCCCATCACCTCTCTTACATCACTCACTATTACGAATGCTTTTGGGTCCTTTTTACTCACAAGATCAAGAACTCCAACCATTTCTTTCTTAGCGACTACACAAAACAGCATCTTTTTATCATTATTAGAGTACATTCCAGTAGCGCTAAGTCCAGTAACGCCATGATCTAGTACATGTAATATATCATGGGCTATCTCCTCATACTTGTCTGATATAATGTATGCTATTTTTGCGAATTTCAGACCCTCCAAGATTCCATCCGATACCTTGGCGGCGATAAAGATTGCTATGATTGCATAAAGAGCAGTATGAATACTAAAGACAAACATACCAATAATAATAACTACGCCATCCACTATCATAAGAATCATAGGTACTGTTACATGTTTTATCTTTGCATGAATTAACATAGCTAAAAGATCTGTTCCACCAGTTGTCGTCATGGTAGATAATACAAAGCCCACTCCTGTTCCGCAGAGTGCACCACCAAATATTGCTGCTAATAAGAACTCATTTTCAAACATACTTTGTGGTGGGATTAAATATATAAATACCGTTAGAGATGCTGCTCCTACTAATGTTTTCCCTATAAATTTTTTACCCAGGACAAAATATCCTACTATGAATAATGGTACATTTATTATAATATTGGTCAACCATATTGGAAGCCCCGTACCAAACGCTCTAAAGGTTAATTCTTTAATTACAATAGCAAGGCCGGTAACTCCGCCAGTTACCATCCCCATTGGTTCATATACCCAGTTTATAGCAATAGAAATTAAAAAGGTTCCTAATAACAAAAAGCAAATATCTCTTTTTTTCGT
The DNA here is from genome assembly GCF_000018685.1 of Lachnoclostridium phytofermentans ISDg. Classification (NCBI taxonomy): domain Bacteria; kingdom Bacillati; phylum Bacillota; class Clostridia; order Lachnospirales; family Lachnospiraceae; genus Lachnoclostridium; species Lachnoclostridium phytofermentans. The sequence continues at coordinate 4,461,370 of NC_010001.1, forward strand.
TCTCTTCCCTAACCACTCCATACGCAACCAAATTCCATAGTTTTAACTAATCTATGGAATAGCTTCCTTTCACATAAATTATACTATTTGCCGTTGCCTTCATCCCGCTTGCATTCGATGGTGATACATACTGATGATACAACTTTACGCTGCTACTTTTTTTTACTAATGAACCTGATGTTGCATTGATTAACCCCGTACTTCCAAGTACCGTAGCTTCACCGCTGTAGATAATGCATTCTGTACCTTCATTTAAGTACAAACTCTTTCCTTTGGTTATGTTCACTTTTTGAAATCCATTTTGCCCTGAATTTCCGCCAGAAACCTCTCGTAATCTCTGTTCCAGATAGCTTTGAGTGATTAGCGGATCCCCTGCTGAACCAGGTTCCTGTGATGCTGCGCCTGCAATCATACCAAAACGAAATATTCCGGTTCCAGCCAATATTAGGATAAGTATCCCTGCTATTTTCTTTCTCATAATTTTCCCTCCGCCAATTCTTATCATATTGTTTGTTTAAGGTAATTTCTTTACCACGTGAAATATACCTAGCTCAAATCTCATATGGCATGTGGCACAATGTACCGTTATGTATACTTGTAATACTTCTTAATAAGTGTAAGTACTAAAGTATAATATCCGCCGATATTATAACATGCTTTGATCAGAATTCCAATCTAGCCTTGATAAAATTCTTTTGCGGCATCTGTCCTCGATAAGATTCTTTATAAGATTCTTTATAAGATTCTAAGATTCTTTTATGACATCTAGCCTTGACAAAATTCTTTTATGACCTGTAAATTTATGCTATAATAATTACGATTATCGATAAACTAAATAAAAATTCGATATAGAAAGGAATTGGAGCGAAAATGAATAAAGTTGCTCTTATTACTGGCTCCTCTCGAGGCATCGGAAGAGCTATTGCTTTAAAATTTGCAAAAGAAGACTATGCCGTTATTATAAATGGCTCAAAGGAATCAAAGCAACTAGATTCTTTGCAAGAGGAAATCCTATCCCTATCTGTTCCTTGCCTTAAATTTGCCGGAGATATCAGTGATTATCACGTGGTAGAGACATTGTTTAAAGAAATCAATTGTCAGTTTGGTAGACTTGATGTACTTATCAACAATGCAGGTGTTTCACACATAGGTTTATTCACAGATATGACACCAGAGGAGTGGACAAGGTTACTTCAGATTAATTTTGTTTCTGTTCTTAATACCTGCCACTTGGCGGTTCCTATGTTTGTATCTAAAAAAAGTGGACGGATTTTAAATATCTCCTCCGTATGGGGAAATTGTGGAGCTTCTTGTGAGGCTGTTTACTCCGGGACGAAGGGTGCTATAAATTCATTTACCAAAGCACTTGCCAAAGAATTAGCTCCAAGTAACATTCCAGTGAATGCCCTCGCCTGCGGCGTAATTAATACTGAGATGAATCAGTGTTTTTCCGACGAGGAACGAGAAGCGCTGTGCGAGGAAATTCCAATGGGACGAATGGCGACTACAGAGGAAGTTGCTGATACAGTATTTCGTCTTTGTGAAGGAAGTGCATACCTAACCGGGCAGGTGATTACATTTGATGGTGGGTGGATATAAAATTTCATTGATGGATGTGACATATCTCTTTCAATCGCGACTGTTTAGAAAGGCATCACATAATAAAAAGGCTGCGTATTCGGTTATATCTGATACAGCAGCCTTTTAGTATATGTTTACAAGAATACTCCCCCATTGCTTCGGCGGGAGATGAACTAATGTGATGGGAGCATGTCACTCATTCCCATACTTGTATTTTTTCTACTCGAGACCTACCTGCCAAATAAATTTCTTCCTATAAAAAGAATTTATCCACAAGATAGCCTACATTCATTACATGTTATAAACAATCTCCTTATAAAAATCCACCGCCTTTGATAATACCTCTACATTAAGATTCTCATTGAGGCCATGAATACTTGCAAATTGCTGCTTATTAATATAAAGCGGAGCAAAGCGAATGCAGTTGTTGCAAATGTCGCTGAAGAATCTTGCATCTGTTCCAACTGTCATAACATATGGCACAACCCCTACGTCTGGAAATAACTTTTCAATTGCTTTTTCCACCTTAACAAAAGCTTCTCCTTTGAAGTCAACTACCGGACGTGGATAATCCTTATGGATAACCTCCGTCTCAAGATCATATTCTTTCGCAAATTTGGTTACAAGTTCAATGCTTTCCTCTGTTCCTTGATGCGGAATAAATCTCATGTTGGCAGTAACGTATGCTTCTTGTGGTAATACATTCAGCCCATTCGAACCTTTTGCAGTGGTAAATGCCATCGTTGTCTGAAGTAAAGCTGATCCCGTCGAATTAATTCGTCTCATCACTCTCTTAAATAACGGACCAAATAACCAAAGATTAGCAAACACAAGACGAAGACCAAAACCAGTATTCGGTGCCAATCGATGAAACATTTCTTTTACTGTAGGGTTAAATTCTTTACGGAAAGGATTTCTCTTCTCCATCTTAGTCATAAATTTACCAAGACGAACCAATGGAGTATTTCTACCTGGTGCACTTGCATGACCACCATTACTTCTAGCAGTAAATTTAATATCACCATAACCCTTTTCTAATACTCCAACCATTGCATATAGACCTTTTACACCACCAAGCGGCTCTTCTATAATCATACCACCTTCATCTACAAGCATCGCTAATTTAATTCTACGATGCTTTAAATATGCCACGATGGAAGGGGCTCCATCTCCAGAAAACTCCTCCGTGCAACTACTAGCAATATAAACATCACCTTCCGGCTCATATCCACTATCAATTAATTCTTCTACTGCTTGTAAAATACAACTAAGGCTTCCCTTCGTGTCTACAGTTCCTCTTCCCCAGATAACACCATCCTTAATCAATCCGCTGAATGGATCCTGCTCCCAAGTTCCCGTTGCTTCCACAACATCTTGATGACTCATAAGTAGGATCGGCTCTGCATTTCCTTTTCCTTTCAGACAGAATAGAAGGTTCCCATTCATTTCATGCTTTTCACACTTTTTATGTACAGATGGATATAACTCTTCCAGTACTTCATGCAACTTATAAAATTTTGCAATATCATTGTCATACCGGTTTGAAATTGTTTCACACTGAATCATCTTAGAAAGCTTCTTCGCATACTCCATGGACCTGTTATCTTTTGGATAGTCAATGGATGCAGTCTTTGCAGACGTAGGTTTTAATATCAGTGCTCGAATTACCGCAATAATAAGTATAAGAAATATCAGTGTTACTATAAGGAGAATTCCCTTACAAAGAATGCGATACACTGCTTCCCCTATAAAAAATAAAAATGCAGAAAAAACCATAGTTACAACCTGCCTTTCTAAAACAAGAAAAAGCTCGCTTCGTAAACTTTCCTTGTAATCAATTTTTATGTAATTATAGGATACTTACATAAACAATAAGTTAATTCTTTATGTAAGCATCCCATATTAATATAAAATATCTTATTTCTTCTTATGCGTATTTCGAATCGTTTTACCGTATTTTTTATTCTCTGTTTTTCTGCCTTCAAACCGGTTTAATTCACTACTTTGTGCACTTCTTCCGGCCTTACTTCCAAAGCCACCTCGTGAACCCTTATTTCCTTTACTACTTCCATTTTTCTCTCTACCATCGCCTGAATTAGAAGCTCCTCTTGCACCACCTTTTCTCACAGAATTCTTTCCTGACTCAGAAGGTCTGCTTCCGAACTTATCCTTATCCATATAATTTGGTCGTATTAGACACTTTTTATCATAACCAATTAAGTCGGTGCGATTTGCTAAGGTTAAAGCCTCTACTACCAAGTTATAGTTCTTCGGATTACGATACTGGATTAAAGCTCGTTGCATTGCTTTTTCGTGCGGAGACTTTGGCACATACACCGGCTTCATGGTACGAGGATCAATGCCGGTATAGTACATACAGGTCGAAACCGTGGATGGAGTTGGATAAAAATCCTGTACTTGTTCTGGCATATATCCGATATCTCGTAAATACTCAGCTAAAGCAACTGCTTCTTTCATCGTAGAACCAGGATGTGAAGACATCAGATAAGGAACAACAAACTGTTTCTTTCCTAATGTTTCATTTGTCTTTTTATAACGGGTAATAAATTTTTCATAGACAGAATTTTCTGGTTTACCCATCATAGAAAGTACAGCGTCTGAAATATGCTCTGGAGCAACCTTAAGCTGGCCACTCACGTGATTTTCACATAATTCCTTCATAAAAGTATCGTCTTTATCCTCAATTAGATAATCAAAACGGATACCCGAACGAATAAATACTTTTTTCACCTTTGGAAGCTCTCTTAGCTTCTTTAGTAAGGAAAGGTAATCGGTATGGTCAACCTTTAGGTTGGAACATGGTTTTGGGAAAAGACACTGTTTATTCAAGCATACCCCCTTTGTATTTTGCTTTTCACAAGAGGTATGACGAAAATTCGCGGTAGGTCCACCAACGTCATTGATATAACCTTTAAACTCAGGATCCCAAGTTAAAAGAGTTGCTTCGGATACAATGGATTCATGGCTTCTTGTTTGTATCATTCTTCCTTGATGGAAGGTTAATGCACAGAAATTACATCCACCAAAGCAGCCTCGGTTACTAGTTAAACTAAATTTAAGTTCTTCAATTGCTGGAATTCCTCCCTGTTCTTCATAAGAAGGATGGTAATCACGCATATAAGGAAGAGCATAAACACGATCCATCTCGGATTGTGAAAGTGGCTTCGCCGGAACATTTTGTACTACATAATCACCTGATTCATAACCTTCAACAAGGCATTTTGCCGTAAATGGATCTGTGTTTACATACTGAGTATAAAAACTTCTTGCAAATACTTCCTTATCTCTCAGAATGTCTTCGTAAGATGGAAGCATGACTGGTTCATATACGGAAGATAAATCTCTTGTTTTATAAACGGTACCAGAGATAAACGTAATGTCCTTTATGGCAATTCCGCTATTTAAAGCATCCGCTAATTCAACAATAGAATGTTCCCCCATCCCGTACGAAAGGACGTCCGCTTGGGAATCAAGTAAAATAGATCGTCTAACCTTATCACTCCAATAATCATAATGCGCTAGTCTTCTTAAAGATGATTCGATTCCTCCAATGATAATCGGAGCATCTTTATATACCTTACGAATTAAATTACAATACACTATCGTTGCTCGGTCAGGACGAAGGCCAATCTGTCCGCCAGGAGAATAGGCATCTGTTGCTCTACGTTTTTTCGCAACAGAATAATGATTTACCATGGTGTCCATATTTCCACCACAAACTAAGAAGCCAAGTCTTGGAGTCCCTAGGATTTGAATGCTGTTTTCATCTTTCCAATCTGGCTGTGCAATGATACCAACCTTATAACCGTTACTTTCAAGCACTCGGCTGATAATTGCTGGGCCAAAGGATGGGTGATCAACATAAGCATCTCCGATGACGTAGACAAAATCGCATTGTTCCCAGCCTCTATTATTCATATCTTCTCTGCTTATTGGCAGATAATCTTTACTCATCTTAACCTCTTTCTAACGCATACTTTAGCGCATCAATAATTTCATCGAGCTAACGCTTTGAAATTTGCTATAACTTCCTATCTATAACTGTAAATTAATTCGAAATCTATCTATATTCCTTATTAACTTAATAGAAAATAAGTTATCATCTTTTTACATTCGTCTTTGTATAGGTACTTTCTTCTTTAAATAACTACATCAACTCACTATAACACGAAAAAGCTGTCGTTTCAAGGAGGGATTACTACCATAATACTCACATTATTAAGAAATAATTTATTGATATTTTCTTCTTTTTATTAATCAAATTAACTTATAAAACAAGAAAATCACGTTACGCAAAGTGCTTCCTTGCATTGAATAAAAATGAGGGCATTCCATTATCCTTATACAATATAATCTTGTTTCGGATAATAGGAGCCCTTTTCTTTTTTATTACCTATTTATTATTCTGTTTCTTTTTATTCTGTTTCTTTTTATTTTATTTCATACTACAGTAACAATTAGCACTATCTTTTTCCCATTAACAACTAGCACTATCTTTTAAGTAAGTTGTCTAGTTCTTCTACCGGAAGTGGAATTGGTGTCTCATCAATACATAAATCAAAATCACAATGATTTGAAATTGCCATCATAATATCAGCACAGCCCTTTGCATCGCATATCTGTACCTTAGCATTTCCTAATGTTCCATAGGATAGAGCTTTGCCATAATAAAAATAAGGCTCAAATTTCACATAATTCTCTGATATATGACTACAGTAAGGATTATAGTGAGCATGAGATAAACGTTTTGTTATGGTTCCATCTTCGTTTCGAATCAATAATTGTTTCACTTCTGATAATCTTTGTGGAATATGATTGATTTCCTCGACTGCATGAAGAAACGTATTTCTCTCCTGACCTACTCCTATGAGTAAAATCTTTGCATTTTCCTGGTATAGTCTTCCCCAACATCCATCCGGTGATCCTGGCGTATCACTATGTTCTTCACCCTTAATGTATTCCTCTGAACGTTTGCCAAAAGCAACCATAGAGTGAGTTGGATGGTAAGATCTCTTTCCAAGAGGATGAGATGCCGCTATATTAGGAAGTGTTCCAATACAGGTTGTCGGATTCATTAAATCAAGTGTAGGTTCCTTCTCATTTATAAATGCCCAGGTATGTGTAGGGATTAGCAAAAGTCCATCCTTTAGGTACTCAGTAAAAGCTTTTATAATACCTTCCGCACCATTTTCAACTTCACCAATTGCACGAAGTGATGTATGTACCATTACAGTATCTGTCGGTTTGATTTGTAATTCTTCAATTTCCTTTATCAGTTGATTGATAGTTCGCATCTGTATCCTCCATTTAATTTAACTAGTATATACCTTATCCTTTGTTTCGAATATCATAACATAGATAGGAAGGGCCAGCAAGCGAATGTATTAATTGTAAATAGTTAGTCCCTCTCCTTACGATTCTTTCTCTTATTTACTCATAGACAAAATTCTGAAAGCATGCAACGCCTCCATATTGTTTCGTTGAATAATTAAATAATGCGAATCGACAGCCTGCAAAATGATCTAACTTAAAATATAAAGAATGTACGATACCAAGTTGTTCAAAACCATTTTCAGTTAGATAATAAAACTTTGCTTCATCTTTCTGATTCATAAAATCAACCGAAAGCTTAAAGGTGACTTCGTGGCTGTTTACTGGAATTCTAGCATACTCTATGCCATGGGCGTTTTCCGTTTCCGCCTCTAAAGAAGTATTCGTTGCCTCCCTAGCCTGCATACAGATATAATATTCTCCATTCTCACGCGTTAAGGCTATCATGCCAAAGCATCCCTGTAACGCTCCAATTCCAGCATAATCACCATCGTTTAACTCTGCTCCGTCCACAGTGACAAAAGCAGCACAGTTAGGAAATCTCATTCGCTGTGTTAGGGTATTATTCGCCTGTGTCATATCCTTAGAAAGTTTTTGAGTACGGATACAATAGCCATTCTTATTTTGATCAATCAACCATGCTTTAGAGTCAGGTTCATGATTCCACTGCCAAAAAGATTTTAGTTTTCTTTCTCTTATGTCGTTGGAATCATAAACAAAATCGTCACTTCCTACTAGGGGCTGATAGGTATACTGAGGCTTAAGACTACTGGTTGTTATCATTTTTGGTACCTTACCATCTTCACCAAATACCGGATAATCATTCACCCATGTCACTGGTACTAATACCGGAATCCTTCCAACCGCTCCCCTATCCTGAAATAAAATGGCATACCATTCTCCATCTTTCGTGTCAACAATTCCACCCTGTGCTACTCCCAGGTTTCGATACCCCATATCATCATTTAATATATCTCCGCCAATAAAAGTACCATCTAAGGAGTCTGAAACAAAGCAAGCCTCAATTCGTTTCCATTCCTTTGCATCCGAATGAATAAGAAATATGTAGTATTTGTTATGTATTTTATAGATATGTGAACCTTCATAGCCAAGCATTGGGTTCCAGTCCTCAGAAATAATCATACGATGAAGCCCATTCGGTTTAGGACCTAAAAGATCTTCTCTTAATTCTGTTATATATATTTGTTTATTCCCATAAACTATATAAACTCTATCATCATCAAAAAGAAGAGATGCATCATGATAAAAACCCTCCACTTGCTGTTTCTTCCACGGCCCTATTACCTGTTTTGAAGTATAGAGATAAGTTTTTCTAGTATCATTTGCTACAAATAAGATATAAAAGAATCCTTTGTTATAACGAAGTGTAGCAGCCCACATGCCTTTCCCGTATATATTTTCCTCATCCTGTAATCTCTGAGCTGGTGTACTATCCAAAACCTCATAAACATAAGAGGCATGTTCCCAATGAATCAAATCATAAGAACGCAAGATCTCACAACCTGGCATGAAATGCATCGTTGTACTCACCATATAATACGTGTCATCAACACGGATTACATCCGGATCCGGATAATCCAAACGTAGAATCGGATTAGTTTCCATATAAGTCCTCCTTTAAAGTATTCACTCATTAATCAAAATGATAGTAAAACATGAATGCTATTGCAATAGGTTTATACGATTTATTATGATATTTTTTATATCGTTTTGTGATTGGGTTTGCTATACTTCTTTTATATAAGACAGATTTAATAAATAGAAAGGAACCGCCGCTTGACGGCGGAATGGAGAATGATATGATTAATGTCAATGGCCGCTGGGCTCTCATCACCGGTGCTAGTAGAGGTGTCGGATATCAAATCGCCATATTTATGGCAAAGCAAGGATGCAATCTTATCTTACATAGCCGCTCATTAGAGCATACTCATGCAGTATTAGAAGAAGTAAAAGAACTTGGTGTCAATGCTTATTCCGTAGCTGCCGAATTGTCAAACCCGGATGAAGTTAGACATATGTTAGAAGAAATTGATGCCCTTGGTGTCGAGGTATCTCTTGTCTTTAACGATGCAGGTGTGCAAGTTGCATACCGCACTGAGTATTTCAAAACCCCGGTGGAAGATTTCACTTCAAGCTTTATGATTAATACCATAGCACCTGCTATGATTTGTTATCATTTCCTTCCAAAGATGATAGAAAAAGGGTTTGGCCGAATCCTTAATACAACAAGTGGTATTCAAAATGAGCCTCAACAAGCCGGATACTCAGCAAGTAAAGCTGCTCTTGATAAATATACTAAAGATTTAGCTTCGGTGGTAGAAGGTACCGATGTTTTAATAAACCTAACTGATCCCGGTTGGTGCCGTACCTCTCTTGGCGGTCCGTATGCTCCAAATTCCGTAGAATCTGTAATACCAGGTATCGTTGTTGGTGCCTTCGTAGATGATAAAAGAAGCGGAAGATTATTTAATGCACAATCTTTTTGCGATATGAGCTTAGAGGATGCGGTTAAAGAGGCACAAGAATGATTAATAGATAATTTTGGATTTCAAATGTTTTTTTATTTTCTAAGTTTTATTTATTAGGTTTTATTTATTGGGTTTTATTTTAATTAGATTCATTTTAAATTTAAAGAAAGTTTTACATCATAGCTTATTATGCTATGATGTAAAACTTTTTTTTATCTCTATTATTTATTACCTATCATCTTTCTTTTCGCTGGCTCTAAACGTATTCTATAATATTTAAAAAAATCTAATCTATTACTATATATAGTTTAAGCATGTTAGTGTTAAGAAATTACGGCGTTAACCATTCGTAGCATCTACCTTTTTATTAAACTCACCTGCCCACTCAAATCCTTTCTTAGCAATGATCACAGCAATTATCTCATTAATAACTGCCGCGGCGGCAATCGTACCTTGTATAATTTTCGCACTCTCTGGCGCAGGTGTAGATAGAACGGAAACTGCTATTCCTGTAAATACTAGTGATACCCCCGAATGTGGTAACAGCGTCAGTCCTAAATATTTTTTTACTGTGTCTGGCGACTTTGTAATACTGGCACCAAACAATGCTCCAAAATATTTACCAAATGCCCTTGCAAGAATATAGATAGCAGTAAATAAACCTGCTCCCAAAATTAAATGATAATCAAGAGGCGCCCCAAGATTTAGGATTACAACAATCATTGAGAGTCCTAAAATCGGATTAAAACTCTGCATAATTTGTTCCAGTCTCTCTTCTGACATCATATTAGCGAAGGTAGCGGAAAATGCCATACCAATTAGCATAAAATTTAACACTGGTTTGGGCATTATATAGTCATTAAATATAAAGCCAACTGCTGACGCAATCAATAAAGTTACAATGAGTAATGCAATTGTTGCTGGGGCATTACGCTCTTTCTTTAAAACAAATCCAGCAAATAAACCTGTTACAACACCAATTACAAGTGGCAAAAGAACCACTACTACTATCAGATAAGCAGGTAATTTTTTCTCAGAAATATTTGATGCTATAATTGATATTGTTGTAAAAAATACAACCACACCAACCATATCATCAAGAGCTGCCATTGGTATCAGTGCTTTGGTTACTGGTCCATCCGTTTTAAATTCTCTTACAATAGAAAGTGCTGGTGCTGGCGCAGTTGCTAAAGCAATACCACCAAATATAAAAGCAAGGTATAAAGGAATACTTGAAAAATAAAAAACTATTCCAAATACCAAAGATACAATAAGAAAGGTTCCAAGCGACTGAGTCAGTGTAGTTATGATAATAGACTTTCCGGACTGCTTAATTTTCTTCCAAACAAGCTCAGTACCAATCATTAACCCTACAGCACACTCTAGAATGTGCACCATTGTCTGATACCAATTGGCATCAAGGACCTCTAAATTCATAAGTGAGAAAGCATGAGGCCCAAGTATCATTCCAGCAATAAGCCAACCAAGTATTGCTGGTAACTTAACTTTAGAAACTAGCCTACCAATAAAATACGCAATTACAATTGCTGCTAATAATCTTAATAATAAAATTATCATTCTTTTCCCTCCTTCGCGATACCATAGAGCATCAAATCAAGTATTTTGGCAAGTTTCGTTTCATGTGCATCTATAAGTGCAGTGTAATCTTCATTTTGAAAAACTCCATATTGAAATAAACCATGAAACATATTCTGCACCATGCTGTAATACTCGAGCGCCTCCTGTTCGGTAACACTATCCCTCAAAGTTAATTTTGATAGCGCCAAACGGTAGATTTTGATATTCAATTCATCAAAATCTTTTTTTAATTCTTTAATCTCCTCTATTAAATGTTTTGGTGACTGTAAAACCGATTCAAAAAAGATTCGAGCGTACACTGGATGTTCTGAGAAGAAACGAAATCGCAATTCCATATACTGATGCATATCACTATTAACGTTTTGCTCCTGTAAATATGCCGTTATCATATCAAAACATCTTCTAACGCAAATCAAATAAATCTCATCCTTACTCTTAAAATTATGATAGATAAGACCTTTGGAAATTCCATTATCGTTGCATATATTATTTAGGGATGCCCCTTCGTATCCTTTTAAACCAAATTCTATGATTGCAGCATTAATTATCTTTTCCTTTGTTAATTCAGTTTTTTCCTCTTTCTTCATTATGCACCTCTTTCCTCGTTGTTATTATAAGTAATTTAATACTTAGGATTACTAGGTCATAAGACTACAAACTGACAAACTAACTTCTCTTTGCTCTAGGAAGTTTGCCTACAGTTAATTATTGACCATCTAGTCTGTAATTATTTTATCAGTTATGGACTAGATAGTCAATAATATTTTTACTTGTTTATAAATAGTATACTGTTAAAATTTTAATAATAAAAAATCCCACAGAATATAGACTGCAGGATTGTAATGTAACCTATTTTTTGTAACTGTCATTTAAACCAAATCCCATACTATGGGAAAACCATAAAATAATATAATAGCAACAAGAAAAAGCTCGACTCGTGAACTTTTCCTGCATCTGCATCTTGATCGCTGTTCCTGATACGTAAATAGCCATAGCATAGCTAGGACTAGTGTGACTGCCTGTCGCACAAAATGCCAGCCACACAAGTGGCTGGCATAAATAAAATATAGTTTAAACTAATCTCTCTAGATTATTAGCTATGTTTCAGAAGAACTTTATATTGAGCTACTTTTGAAATTTCACTCAGTCCATAAAATACTTTATATTTACTTAGATTCTATTTAAATTCTCCGGATACACATTCTCCTTCAAATAAAACAACTCTTTCAGGGCAAACTCTTCCTATTAAGTGGGCAGAAGTCTCTGCCTTTACAAAAAGAATATTTCCTTTATCTCCGACCTTAGGCCAAACCATATTTCCTTCTAGATCAAGAGGGGTTATGCCATTTGTAACAAGTCCTAAAGCCTGTGATAAGGAAACTTCATCAGTCATAGAAAAACATTCCGCCGCGCGACTTGCTCTTTCGATTAAGTCTCCCGATCCAAATGGGCTCCAGTGGTCATTAATATTATCATTAACTATATTTACCTTAACACCGTAACTTTCTAGCAATGGAATGGATAAAGCCTTCATCCCAATCGGAACGGTTGTATTAATTGCTATATTAGCCTCTTTTAAACGTTTTAAAGTAGCTATTACTACATCATTCGATACATCTGCAAGCGAAAATGCGTGACTTATTTGTACTTTTCCCTGCATATTCGTAGCAATCGTATAGTCAATGATACGATTGATTTCAAAAATACCTAAAGTACCTCTATCATGTAAATGGATATCAATTTCCTTCTGATATTTGGTTGCTAAATCAAACGTAATCTTTAATGATTTTTCAATGTCTCCATCAATTGTTGCTGGATCTACACTACCTATAGTTGTAACAGCCTCATCTTCTAATGATTTGCTTAATAAACCTAGTTCTTCTGTAACTACTGTTCCATGCTGTGGAAATACTACGATTTCATACTTTAATTTATGTTTGTTTTGTTCAAGAACTTCTTTGATAGCAGTAACATTATCTAACCCAATTACAGGGTCTACGTTCGTTTGTACACGTAAAAACGTTGCACCCCTACCTGTAATCAAGTCTATTAAGGCTTGTGCTTTTTGCGGTGTATCTGCAAGAGCATCACGTAAAAATCCTCTCTCTTCTTCAATTCTTTCTGCAACACTATGCATTGGTACTACAGCATGCCATTTGCCACCGTAATGACCTTTATCCAAGTGAATATGATTATCCATAAGGGTCGGTAATGCCAAATACCCTTTTGCATCAATTACATCTTTTGCATCTTCAGGAACTACTGACGTAATTTCTTTGATACTGCCATCTTGAATGAATAGACAAACTTGTTCTGTCTTTGTTTCCATTGTATCTTTTACAATTTCTTCTCTTCCTATCTCAAGAAGCACATTCTTAATCCAACCCATTCCTATGTTACCTCCAATTCTAATTTGCCTTACGTAATGTAATACTTTTATTATGGTTTGTATAAATTTCACTTCATAACCATTGTATATTTTAATAACTACATGTAATATAAAGTATGGAGTAGCTCCATAGTCAAGGGGGAAATTACATGGATGAGAATAATATGAACAAAAATAATATAAAATCCTTTACCACCGGAGAATTTGCTAAGAGATTTGGGATCAAAAAAGATACTCTCTTCTATTATGATCGGATTGGTTTATTTCATCCAGCCAAGGTAGGGGATAACGACTATCGGTATTACACATTTGAACAACTTGATGTCTTCTGGATGCTTCAATCTTTAAGAGAGCTTAACTTTCCAATTAAATCATTAAAAAACTATGTAAATGATCCCTCCCCGCAAAAATTAATTGATCTTTCGAAGGAACAGCTAACCCAAGTAAAAGAAGAAATAAAAAAGCTAGAGCAGATACAGTGGTTATTAAGTAATATCGTAGACTATACCGAGGAGGCACTTAGTGCACCTTTAGATGAATTCATTGTAAAAACCCTTCCTGATGAAACTATCCTATACAGCAATCCACTTCCTTTAAGAGAAGAGCTGAATACTGATGAGTGGTTTAACTTAACGGATCAGTTTTTAAAAGAGGCAGAACTAAAAGGCCCTGCTTACGCAGGTTCTATCATAAACCAAAAGGATATTGAATCTGGAATTTATGGGAGAGTTGGCCGGCTTTTTGTCCGAAGGAATGACGCGAAATCTAAAATAAAGCCAGCAGGACTTTATGCAATAACTTACCACAAAGGGCCATTTGAATTGCCGAAGGAACTTTATGAGCCATTTCTGCAAAAGATTAAAGAACAGGGATTAACGATATGCGGTGACGCGTACGAAGAATATCTTTTAGATAAGTTGGCAGTTCAAGACACCGATGATTTTATGATAAAAATTAGTATTGCGGTTTACTGATTGGACTTAGTTTTAAAGAGAAATCCCCAAATATTGTGAACATATTTGGGGATTTGCTATTAAAAAGACTTCGCATATTTTCGCGAAGTCTTTTGGGTTAATTATATATCTAATAATTGTTTTTTCTTTATATCATACTCTTCTTGTGTAATAGCACCTGCGTCTAATAATTCCTTCATTTTTTTCAAATTATCAAGTTTCAAATTATCTTCTACAAGTTTTTCTTGTGATTTTTTCTCTTCCTCAACTTTCTTTTTCTGTTCATTTACCATATCTTTTGAACGTCCACAAGCACATGTTCCCGTATAACTTGGATTAACTCTACCACACTGACAATTCCAACCATCATTGCGAAGCATTCTTTTCCCGCTTTCTTCTTGTGCCACTTGACTAAGTAGCGAAGATGCTTGATAATCATAGCTGCTATGGCACTCTGGTTTTGTCAAAGCAACAATTAGCGCTATAAAGCCAAAGAAAAAACCCCACCAAAACCAATTTTCATCATAACCTTTGTTATTAACAACAGCATCTGTCGCAAATCCCCAAATAACGCCCTGAATAATAAATCCTACAAGCCATCCAAACCACATAGTAGCACCTCCACCATAATATTGTTTATTATCTCATTAAATGCTATTTTTGTCTATAAAATCGCATAAATTCTTCCAATTATTCCTATCGTATTTCCTGCGAATATTTCTGCCATTCAATAATTTCAAATACCTTTTTTCTATTAATCTTCATCATAGCAAAAGTCTCTAATTATTTCTAAAACCTCCTCCGACCAAAAAGCATTTCCGTTATGCCCCACGCCCTCTAGTTCATAATATTCAACTGATTTCTTTTTATCTTTTAATGCCTGATACAGATTTCTACTGTGCTCTACGGATACGATACAATCCTGATCTCCATGCAATAGAATCACGGGCGGCAACGGTAGGCTCTCTCTTATATACATTTCACAGGATGCTTGCTTTGCAAGCTCAGGATTTTCCTCTACTCGTTCAACTCCCAACAATTCTGCAGTAGGTCTTTTCTTCATCCAAAATGGTAGCTGTTCCTTCTGGCATAACATTAAATCAGATGGTGCTGCTTGAGCAATAACACCTTTTATTTCGTAATCCTTCATACCTACTGTTTCTGGTCCCCACACACCATTTGCCTTAGTAAAAGCTGTCATCAATGCAACGTGACCTCCTGCAGAATGTCCAGCCAAAAATATTCGCGAAGGATCTATATGAAATCTCTGAGCGTTCTCAACTAAATAGCATGCTGCTCGGTGTATATCTTCAATAGGCGCTGGGAAAATAGCAATATCGCACTCTCGATGCTGCACCATAGCAATCACAATTTCATGCTCTGCCAATTTGCATACCTTTGGTATGTCATTGTACATTTCCTGTCTATGCCATGCAGCACCAGGCACATATAAAACAACCGGATATCTGGTGTCCTCTTCCCATTCTCTTCGGTATGGAATAATTAGCTGAAGTTTTCGCTGACATCCATCAATATTGCAATACAATTCTTCTGGCGCATATAACCATTCTGTTTCATTATATGTTACTGATATTTTTTTCAACATTTTGTCCTCCCACAAAAATTATTCTGTTTTCAATTTTAATATGTATTTCTAGCTAATTAAACTACAATGTACTACCCCTACTATTTGCAAGGGTCTTGTAATATCCGTATTCTGTTTTGATTATCTCTTTGAGAACTTTCAACCCTTGTTTTAAAGACTTGCGATCGTTTTTGTTCTCTGTATGTACTCTACGCAAACTATCTGCTATTTTTCAGTTTGCTTGACTTATTAATCACAAAACTTTAGTATTAGATCTGCACATTCCGCCACAGAAAGTCTGCTTGTATCGATAGTGTAATTGTAGGTAATGTTCTTTTCCATGATTTCCATCTGGATCTCTGACTTGTTCTCGGCTCTATCACCACACTCAATATTTCTCTTCCTACATATCTCAAGAGGGCAATATACTTCCACGATCTGTAAAGGATAGCCCTCAAATATTTGCTTCAGTTTTTTATAATGCTCCTCAAGCCCTGGAAGATTCATAATTAATCCGTCAATCAATACATCTCTTCCTTGACTCGAAAAACCGCATGCAGCATAATACATTGCAATAATTGCCTCACTGTAATGCGTCCCTTCATCTACTGCCCATTCAGGTATTGTTTCTTCAAAAAGATCATACGACAATGCATAATATAATTCACCTTCACGCGTAAAGATTTCGTTTACGATAGATGTTTTTCCTGTACTAGTAACACCGTTTAAAAATATTATTCTCCCTTCTCTCATAATGTTTTACCTTTCTATTAAAATACAATAATGATCTTTTCATTATTCATTTTATTCTTTTACATATTTTATCAAATTTTATTCCATAATTCTACACCAACAGCTATAATAAAATTTTAGTAAAATTATGTTTAGAAAAATGTTCTCTACTTGTCTTCATTTACATTTATTTTTATTATTTCGTGTTATTTCTCTATTTTTTTATAATAAAAAAAGCCTTGCAAACACTGTATTTGCAAGGCTTTTGAATATATTGCATAATATTTCCAATTATCTCTTGGAGAACTGTGGAGCACGACGAGCTGCTTTTAAGCCGTACTTCTTTCTTTCCTTCATTCTTGGATCTCTTGTTAAGAAACCTGCCTTCTTTAATGCTGGACGGTAATCAGCATCTGCCTGTAAAAGGGCTCTGGAGATACCATGTCTGATAGCACCTGCCTGACCTGTAAAACCACCACCATGAACGTTAACAAGAACGTCGAATTTATCAGCTGTCTCTGTTAATACAAGTGGCTGACGAGCGATAAGCTTTAATGTCTCAAGACCGAAATATGCATCCATATCTCTTTTATTTATTGTTACTTTACCTGTACCAGGTACAAGGTAAACTCTAGCGATACTACTTTTTCTTCTACCAGTTCCGTAATATTTTGCTTTAGCCAATGTTATTTCCTCCTTTCAGTCCGAATTAGTATTTGATTTCAAGTACTTCTGGTTTCTGAGCTGCATTGTTGTGCTCTGGACCAGCGTATACGTGTAATTTGTTTAACATAGATCTTCCTAAAGGTCCCTTTGGAAGCATGCCTTTCACTGCAAGAGTGATAACATCTTCAGGCTTCTTTGCTAACATTTCTTTTAATGTAGTTTCTCTTACTCCACCTGGATAATCAGAGTGGCTGAAGTAGATCTTCTGATCCATCTTCTTACCTGTTACCTTAATCTTGTCAGCATTGACAACGATTACGTAATCACCTGTATCGATGTGTGGTGTATAGATTGCCTTGTTCTTACCTCTTAAAACTTTTGCGATCTCAGAAGAGAGACGTCCTAATGTATGTCCTGTAGCGTCAACTACATACCATTTTCTTTCAATAGTTGCTGGACTTGCCATAAAGCTTTTCATTGGTTTACCTCCTTAATATAATTTCGTATTTTATTAAGCGGACCTTCATAATCCGCTTTGATGTTTCGATTCGCTAAACGCCCCTATTTCATGGCTTTCAGACCATTTGCGGTTAATTTAAGTCACTTCGTGTATTATATAGTACAAAATAGTTGGTGTCAAGCAGGATTCTACTGATTTTTTTGTAAATTTGAAAATTTTCTGATTTGATGTGCTAATTAGTCACATTGGAAATGACTAATATCAATACACTAGAATTATTCGAATTTTCAGAGTTAATTACATATTCGTAGTATAGTATAAACCTATAATTGCAGTTTTACTTTTCGTCAGTTATAATTAGAAAAGGAATGTTTTTCCTCTCAAATCAAAAGAATGTCGAAACAATTGTCCACAACACTTATTACTAAACTCTTAAACTTATAAAGGAGATATCAAGTGAACTCTTTTCCTTGATTATTATACCATGTCATTAACTAATTTTATAAAAAAAATAGATGTAAACCAAGAATCTATGATGGTATATAATTTAAAATCCAATATCGATGAAGTATTTACCACAGTAGTAGCTCTACTTCTGACTATTGTTAGTATTTTTCGTCAAGCTGTTTTTCCTATTGCTGTCATGATTGGATGCGGTAGTTATTTCTTATTACGCAATATTTACCGTTATGAAGATTGCCCAGATAGAAAATTACTCTATCTTTTTTTCCTATTTATAAATTACATAATACTCACAATGATCGTACCAAACCATTCTATCGTACTTTTCATAATTCCTATTGTATCTCTTTTACCAAGTAATGCTTTAAAAATTTTATGGTTTCGCTATAGTTATTATTTCCTTCCGATTCTTTTATCACTATTAAATTACCTCGTGTGGTATCCAACTTACTATAAAAAGGCTGGTAAACTTAACCCTGCTACCTACTTAACCTTCTTTGGTTCTCTGATTCTTATTGAGCTATCACTCTTAATCTATGCTAAGTTAAGAACGGCTTATTATTATATCCTCTATAAGGATGCCAACATGAAGGATGCATTAAACCATACAGCGATAGCAAAACTATCGGAACATAATCTAAACCAACGTCTAGCATTACAAAATGCAGTGATTGATCGAAATGCTAGATTAGAAGAGCGAGAGGCAATTGGACGTACCATTCATAATGTGGTTGGCCATACAATTACGTCTGCTTTAATAACTTTAGAAGCTGCCGAACTTTTAGCAAATCAAGACAGTGAACTTAGCAAAGAAAAAATAATGATTGCGAAAGAACGCTTAGGACAAAGTCTTACCACCATCCGCCGTGCGGTTCGCCTTGTAGACAATGCCAATACCTCAATTCCTTTGACTGATCTTTTTTATACCATGACCTCTACCATACAGGAATTTACCCAAGACACCTCGCTAAGAGTGCGTCATAACATTCAGATAACAAATGAGAAGGATACTTCCCTTAATAAATATGCTCAATTTTCCATAGAAACCAAGCATGCAGAGTTTCTTCATGGTGCAATTTTGGAATGTCTGACCAACGGGCAAAAACATGGAAACGCTACCGCATTTTTAATTTTAGCTACAATAGAATATTCCATTCTTACAATTAGTGTATCAGATAATGGTAGTTCTATGAAGCAATTAACACCAGTAGAACAGGAAAGGTGCCTTCTGCAGGGATATGGACTTAAAAAAATAAAAACTTATCTAGAAAATATAGGCGGTGAGTTTTCATTAAATTATATGGATGATTTTTGGGTTGTTATGAAGTTACCATTGCTCACCGAAAAATCAATGCAGAAATGAGGGAAAACATGAATACCAAATATAAAGTACTGCTTGTAGATGACGAAACTCTTTTATTAGAGAGCTTAGAAATCATTCTAACCTTATCAGAAGAATATGAGATCGTCGGCAAAGCCCGCAATGGTTTGGAAGCCCTAGAATGTATCAATCATATTGTGCCTGACTTGGCTATGATTGACCTTAACATGGAGACGATTGGTGGGCTTGAATTAATACGAAATATCCGAAACCAGTATGATTCTATGAAAATTTTAGTACTAACAACCTTTTATGATGAAAGAAATATTACTCTAGCTATGCAATATGGAGCAAATGGTTATTTATTGAAAGATTCCGGACGTAATGCGATTCTTACCGCACTATTAAATATCCGAAATGGTCAAAGCGTAATTGACCAGAAAGTATTAGAAACCTTGACCAAGCTAATCTCTGATAAGAAGTCTTCAAAAAAATCAAACACGATAGCTTCTTTAACAAATTTGGATTCACCTCAAAACATAATACTCCCACTTTCAGAGTTAACCAAGAGAGAGCATGAAATATGTGCAATGATAGCAGAAGGTTTTACTAACTCACAAATTGCAAGTTTTCTCTATATATCAGAAGGAACCGTAAAAAACTATATCTCTTCTATCTATGATAAATTACAGATTCATGACCGTGCTGCTCTTGCCGTCGCACTAACCAAGACTAACAGAATAATTTAATGACATATAATTGATGAAATTAGATCAAATCAGTTAATGAATGGTTCAAAGCACCACTGAAATAAGATAATTAGGATTACAAACACCGAAAGATGAAAGTAATTTAAGTTTCATTACACCATATAGAAATTCATAAACCTCACATACCAGGATTCGCAAGCATCTTAAACTGGCTATAAACCATGACTCCAGTCATGGTTTTTTATGACTATCTCTACTCCAAATATTATCTTAAATACAATATGATAGTTCTATAAAATTAGTAAAGGAGCTCGCCAATGATTACAAAGCAAAGCCTTTCTCCATTCCCCTATATCAAAAACAATCGAAAGAGAATCTTAGTACTTATCCTAAGCTTTGGTTTCTATTTGACTATGATTTACGGGGTACAATATATCTTTTCCTCCACAACATATACCTTTGAACAGCTATTAGCAAATCAATATCAAAAGGCTCCTTTCCTTTCAGCAACAGAGGATATGTCCCCAGAGGAAAAACAAGAAGAACTACGTAGCGTATGTGACCAGTTTAATCGCTATGAAGAAGTTTCGATTGCCTTCCCTGCTTCCTATATAGATGGAGGACGTATCAAAACAACAATCGGTTATGAGTATTTCGATTATCCAATCACAGAGGCCAAATATATCCCTACGTATCTGTCCCATTTTAATGCCAAACTAATTGAAGGAAAAATTCCTACGGAACCCGGAGAGATAATTGCAGATCAAAAGTATATGAGGAATAATCAATTAGAACTTGGAGAGGAAATCATCCCTGGATTTCACATCGTTGGGATTGTCAAATCCGATTACTATTTGTTAATTGGGGTAAATAAGCACTTTTATAATTATTACGTCCATGTTCTGATGAAAAATACTACAGTTCATTTTGAAACCTTATGTGAAGAAATAGGCATACCTTTTTCATATAATGTCAATACATATGAAACTGGTTTGGCTAATGTCAGCATAGACGCAGGTAACAGTTTACAACTTTGTACCAATTTAATTTTTATAATTTCAACTGTTGTCCTATTTTTATGCCTACTTGCTGTAATACAAATGTATTTTCGTGACCGTAATGACGAATGGTGTCTTTATCATTCTCTCGGTTATTCTATCCATAGTATTTATAACCTTGCGATGAAAGAGCTTCTTCTTATCCTAGGAGTTTCCTGTATCTTATGCCTCGGACTTCTTTCCTTGTTTCTACCATTATTTTATAGGTTAGCTATCTTACCAAATGGTCTTCTTATTCAATATTTTCATCCTGATGTCATCCTTAAGATGATTGCAGTTATTGTTCTATTTCTAGGAATGTGCCAAATACCATTGACACACTCCCTACACCGAATAAAAACAGTGGATATTTTAGATGAGGAGTCTATATAATACGAAAAGAAATACACGGGGGAATGTGCATCCCTATGAGAAAAAGACGCTTCGCGGAACATTTCCTTGCCATAAATAAAATCACATGTAGATCTCGTACTAACACCCAATTGAAAGGAGATTTTTATGTTTCATCTTGATGATGTTACTCTAATTTATGATATTGATAAAACAAATAAGGTTTATGCAATTAAAAATATTACAACTACATTTCCAGACCATGGTCTAATCGGTATTATTGGACCAAGTGGAAGCGGCAAATCAACTTTAATGTACTGTATGTCCACCTTAAAGAAGCCAACCTGTGGTGAGATCCTCTATCAGGAAAAGGATATTGCTATTTCCTATACCAATATGAGCAAGAAAGATCAGGAACAACTTCGTAAAAGTAAATTCGGTTTCGTCTTCCAGAGACATTTTTTAATTTCCTATATGAGTGCACTGGAAAATGTTATTGTTGCGGCGAATTGCTCGAAAGGTGAAGCTATGTCCCGTGCAAAGGAGTTGCTTCAAAAACTTGGCATAAAACAATCTGAATTTTCAAAAAAACCTCATCAATTATCCGGTGGTCAGCGTCAACGTATCGCAATTGCAAGGGCTATGCTACACGAACCAAGTGTATTGTTTGCTGATGAACCGACTGCTTCCTTAGATCATACTACTGCATTTGCAACTATGGATTTACTTTTAGAATACGCCAAGAAGCATCTTGTACTTATTATTACTCATGATGGATCCATCTTAAAAGACGCTGATCAAATTATTGAAATCTGGGATGGTAGTATTCTTGACAGGGAGGCAACCATATGAAGCCGTTCTCTGCCATATTCTATCTAACTAAAAATCGTTTGCGATCTGTTTCACTTATCTTAATGATAACCGCCACTACTCTTTGCTATATTGGAGGTATCTATGTATATTCTATGGAGCATCATTTTCACCGTGAGATAAGACCTTATCGTGATTTTGCTATGATGTATCAAAATTATGGCTGTACTCAAAATGATTGGGACCTCATGGTGGATAAATTACAATCCTTACCCTCCGTCACTTCTCTCATGCCAGTGAATAGTTCTCCTAGAATCCGCTATACGAATGAAATTTCCTTTCGAATATCTCAAGGTGTTATTGTATTTACCTCAACAAAGGACTTAACCACTATGAATCAGATAACGCAACTTGTTAAAGACAGCAATGATTTACCACAGGATGGAGAAATCATCTTAAGTGAAGGATTAGCAAGGAACACAAATATTAAAGTTGGCGATATTTTAACTTCGGGCGGAACTCTGTTTTATTTTGATACCCCTCTTAAGGTCAAGTACATCTATCCTTCTCTTGACTACTCTGCCTATGCAGTAGACTCAACTGCTATCCCAACTAGTCTGTTCATTCTTCGAGAAGGTGATATTGTAGAGCCTTCAGGGCAAGAGAAGCTATCCGGTGAAACTGCTTCAAGACAGCGATTTGCAGACGATCTAAAGACCTTGGATATCCCTAATGTAATGTCTCTCACCACATATGAGAATCAATATGCTGATTTAAAAAATCAGATGCCTATTTATTATATGATTTTTTATTCTGTCGTTATCCTAATCTCTATCGTACTAGCTATCACGATTAATGCCACTCTCATTGAAGCCTATGGTAAGAGAAAAAGTGAATTCAGCATTTATATGGCAATTGGTATTCCAAGGAGCAAAATAGTTTGTAAAATTCTAAAGGAAATAACTCTCATAAATCTTATGGGATTAACTACTGGTTTGATATTAATTCATATTATTTTATTTGTTCTAAATCAGCTTGTATTTTATCCTAGAGGGCTTGGATTACCTTATTTTGCATGGTGTGCAGCGATTGCTACCTTATTATGTGATTTCTTTGCTATTATGCCTAGTACCTTATTACGAATTAGGAATATAAAGCGGTATGATATTACAGAATACTAGAGACCGCGGCATTATCATTAATAATAGTAGAAGTGTTAAAAACTTGAAAAGAAAAGTACAATTAAATTCATAAAATTATTTAGTAAGAATTATTTGAATCTATTTTTTGCAGTTGTTTATATAAGAATAAGCCACAATTCGAGACTTTTTCTAAGCTTTAAAATATTCCCTTGTTTAAAAAAAAGCTTTATGAACTTTCCCTTTTAAAAATAAAAATGGATTGGGCTACCCAATCCGTTTTTCTTATAAGTATTCTATTTCTACCAGCGTTAACCCTTTTGCTGGAGCAGTCGGTCCAGCTGCCTGTCGATCTTTTTTTGTAAGAGCTTCTAATACTCGTTCTGGTTCCCATTGGTGAGTACCCACCTGAATAAGCGTACCCGCAATGATTCGTACCATATTATAAAGAAATCCATTTCCCTTAATACGAATTACAATAAGTTCTCTCTCTTTTTCTATCTGAATATCATAAATTGTCCTAGTAGTATCCTTAACCTGTGTATTCGCAGAACAAAAGCTCACAAAGTCATGCTCCCCAATCAAATAAGAAGCTGCCTTTCTCATTGCCTCTAAATCCAAATCGTAATATACAAAATGGGCATACCTTCGATTTGTCGGAAGAGGAAATGTTGCATTATAAATCCGATATTCATAAGTTTTTCTAGTATCGCAATACCTTGGATGAAAATCGGATTCAACCTCCATAGAAGCTTGAATCACAATATCTTCTGGTAAATGAGCATTTAACGCATAGGATAGTTTCTCTGCTGGAATTCTCGAATTGGTATCAAATACTGCGACATTGCCATAAGCATGAACACCAGCATCTGTTCTGCTTGCACCTATGATCACAATCTCTTCCTTTAATAACTTAGTTAAACATTCATTCAATACGCCTTCAATGGTTTTCGCATTTGGCTGTACCTGCCAACCACAATAATTCGTTCCATCGTAAGCTACTTTTAATAATACTCTTTTCACAAAATACTCCATTCCTACGCAAAAATAGTTTTATATCTTCACATTTAACTAGCATATCCCATGTTTACCATATCTGCAGCCGATATCGTACTGCTATAAATAATTCATGAGAACCTATCTTCAATTACACGTTACTCTCCTTTAAAACATAGGTAAATATCGATCTACACCTATGATGGTGGCGATATAAACTACAAATACACAAAATGCTACCGCATCCTTAGCCTTATACTTTAAAGGCTTCATCTTTGTCCTGCCCTTACCTCCACGATAACAGCGTGCTTCCATTGCCATAGCAAGGTCACCCGCACGACGAAATGCTGAGATAAACAAAGGAACCAAAATCGGTACCATTGCTTTCGCTCTCTTAATTAAGCTACCCGTTTCAAAATCCGCTCCACGTGCCTGTTGCGCCTTCATAATCTTATCAGTTTCCTCCAATAAAATTGGAATGAAACGAAGAGCAATGGACATCATCATAGCCACCTCATGTACTGGTACGTGTATCACCTTTAAGAAACCAAGTAGTCGCTCAATTCCATCTGTTAGCTCGTTTGGCGTTGTGGTAAATGTCATTAAGGAGGAACCTAAGATTAATAAAACCAAACGAAGCCCCATAAAGATTGCAAACCGAATACCCTCTGTTGTAATTATGATAAATCCAAAATGCACTAATATATGTTCACCGGGTGTTAAAAACAGATTAAAGCTTACCGTAAAAAGTAACAATATAATTACGGATTTGAGTCCTTTTACAATATATTTTAAAGGCACCTCAGATGCCTTAATTATACCAAACAAAAATAACCCCGTTACAAGATAGCCCCAAAATGTATCGAACAGAAACATGGATACAATATATACTATTGTCCCAATTAGTTTAACTCTTGGATCTAAACGATGTATGATGGAGCCAGAAGGGTAATATTGTCCAATCGTGATATCTCTAATCATCGAATTATCCTTTCTTTGTTACTTATCAGATTCTTCTTACGTTTCCCACATTAAAAGCATGCTCGCTCAGTAGGCTGGATATATGGGCCGAGGATTACGCAGGCACATATATCCGTTTGAAAGAAAATTTATAATTTTCTTTCAAACTTCCACCAATCAAGAATCTCTAACTTCGCCTCTTCAACGGTTGTCGCATCTGTTGATACCGGGATTCGCATCTGGTTAAGATCATGCATGACATAGGTTACCGATGGTGCAGCAAGCCCAATCTTCTCAAGCTCTTTATAATGTGAAAATACTGTCTTTGGAGTACCATCAAAGGCAATCTCTCCTTTATTCATAACAATAATTCTATCAACGTATTTTGCAACATCCTCCATACTGTGAGAAACTAATATTACGGTAATTTTTCTCTCATTATGAATTTTATCAATTTGGTCTAAAATCTCATCTCGTCCCATAGGGTCAAGACCAGCGGTCGGCTCATCTAAAATTAATACTTCAGGCTTCATCGCCAAGACACCAGCGATTGCTACCCTTCTTTTTTGCCCACCCGATAATTCAAATGGTGACGCATCGTACAAATCATCTGTGATACCTACCATTTTAAGAGCATCAAATGCTCTTAAATCAATCTCGAGTTGAGGTAGATTTAAGTTTTTAGGGCCAAACTGAACATCTTTTAGCACCGTAGTTTCAAACAACTGATGCTCCGGATACTGAAAAACCAAACCAACTTTACTACGTAATTCCTTTTTATGAAAACCATCTGCATTAATATCAGCACCATTGAAATACACTGCGCCACTGGATGGTTTCATTAATCCATTCAGATGCTGAATTAATGTGGACTTGCCAGAACCAGTATGTCCAATTAAACCAATAAATTGTCCATCCGGGATGTCAAGATTAATATTTTTTAATGCCTGTTTCTCATAAGCAGTACCGCCGCCATAAACATAGCTTACATTATCTAGTAAAAGCGCCATTACGTACCTCCATCATTGCCTCTACGAACTCTTCTCTGGTTAGAATACCATCCGGAAGCGGCATTCCATGCTTCTTTAATTCGTATGCAAGTTCTGTTACCTGTGGTACATCCAATCGATATTTCTTTAGCTTATCAACCTGACTAAAAACCTCTCGTGGTGTTCCCTGCATAACAACTTTACCGGAATCCATAACAATCACCTTGTCCGCATGGATTACTTCATCCATATAGTGTGTTATCAATAATACAGTTACTTTTTCCTTTTTATTTAAATCCCTTATCGTTTTGATAACTTCTTTTCTACCATTCGGGTCTAACATTGCTGTCGGTTCATCTAAAATAATACATTTTGGACGCATCGCCATAATACCTGCAATTGCAACCCTCTGTTTTTGACCACCAGATAATTTATTCGGAGAATGGCTTCGGTATTCATACATTCCGACAGCTTTAAGACTTTCTTCTACTCTTTGCCATATCTCCTCCGTTGGCACGCCAAGATTTTCAGGACCAAAACCTACGTCCTCCTCAACTACTGTTGCGATAATCTGATTGTCCGGATTTTGAAATACCATACCAGCCGATTGTCTAATATCCCAGATTTTTTCTTCATCCTTCGTATCAAACCCGTTGACATAAAGTGTCCCTTCACTTGGAGTCAAGATAGCATTGATATGTTTTGCCATCGTGGATTTACCGGAGCCATTATGTCCCAGAATAGCGACAAAGTCACCTTCTGAAACATCTAAGGTAACTTCATCAAGTGCTCGATTAATCGCCTCAACATTTCCTTCTTCGTCACGTCGAATATATTCAAATACTAAATTTTTAGCATCTATCATTCTCATACAGCATATCTCATTTCTTATTGGATTTCTAATACTAATCATGGTTATAAAACCTGGGATTAGTACTATTGTCGAATGTCAACTTACATTGTATTGTATTCTGGATAACTTTGCAATGAATTTTTCAAACTAGTAACAGAATAAACGCTTTCTAATATATATTTTACGGCAAAATCAATAGTAAAAATCATAAACTATAAAGAAATTGTATTTCAATTTCCTATAAATCAAAAAAACTGCCCCGAATCACTTCGAGGCAGTCCAATTTTCCCTATGTTATTTCACAATAAGTTTTATAAAAACAACACTCATTGTGACAAAGGTTCTGCTTTATTAGAAATTAAACAAGCTCAATTAAAACTTCCATAGCAGCATCGCCCTTACGCTGACCGATTTTGATGATTCTTGTGTAACCACCATTACGGCTAACATACTTAGGAGCGATTTCGTTGAATAACTTTTCAGTTAAGTCAACTTCCTTTGTGTTTTTCTTCTTTCCTGCAGCTTCTG
This sequence comes from Lachnoclostridium phytofermentans ISDg, assembly GCF_000018685.1. Lineage (NCBI taxonomy): Bacteria > Bacillati > Bacillota > Clostridia > Lachnospirales > Lachnospiraceae > Lachnoclostridium > Lachnoclostridium phytofermentans. The sequence continues at coordinate 4,489,332 of NC_010001.1, forward strand.
CTGGAACTTCAGTTACAGGGTAAAGGTAAGCTAACATCTTTCTTCTAGCGTGAAGTCTGGATGCCTTATCCTTCTGAATAGTCTTTTCAACGCTATCATAAACGTCTACTTTCTTACCATTCACAACTTCCTTCACTCTCTTACCATCTTTATCTTTACGAGCAACCTTAGCAGTTACTGTAACAGTTTCAAAGTTATCCTTCTCTTTAACAGCAAGAGCAATCATACCTTCAGCAATTCTACGAATTTCTTTCGCTTTTGCCTCGGTAGTTACAATCTTGCCATTGTATAAGAGATTGGTTACTTGATTTCTTAACAATGCTTTTCTCTGACTTGAAGTTCTTCCAAGTTTTCTGTAGCCTGCCATTTTTTAACCTCCTTAGCTACGAACTTAATCGTCGCTCAAATTTAATGATAATCCAAGCTCTTTGAGCTTAGCTAATACTTCTTCTAATGACTTACGTCCAAGGTTTCTTACCTTCATCATATCTTCAGAAGTCCTGTTACATAATTCTTCGACAGTATTAATTCCCGCTCTCTTCAAACAGTTGTAAGAACGAACAGACAATTCTAACTCGTCGATATTCATCTCTAACACTTTTTCTTTCTCATTGTCTTCCTTCTCTACCATGACTTCAGCAGTCTTAGCATTCTCGGAAAGATCAATAAAGGAGTTTAAGTGCTCGCTTAATACTTTTGCAGCCAAGCTAACAGCTTCATCCGGACCTAAGGTTCCGTTAGTAAATACATCAAGTGTCAGTTTATCGAAATCGGTAATCTGACCAACACGTGTATTTTCAACTGATAAATTAACACGCTCAACAGGAGTGTAAATAGAATCCACTGCGATTACACCGATTGGTAAATCATCGTTTTTATTCTTATCTGCACTGATATAACCTCTGCCTTTTGTAATTGTCAGCTCAATATACAGCTTGCTATCAGCGCCACCGCTTAAAGTTGCAATTACTAATTCTGGATTTAATATCTCAATATCAGGATCTGCTTGGATATCGCCTGCTCTAACCACGCCTTCGCCTTCGAACTCAATATATGCAGTCTTTGGCTCATTCGTCTCGCTTGTGTTTTTAATTGCTAGGTTCTTAATGTTCATAATAATCTCTGTTACATCTTCCTTAACGCCAGGAATTGGGGAGAATTCATGAACAACGCCGTCAATTTTAACTTGACTGACAGCAGCACCAGGTAAAGATGAAAGCATAATTCTTCTCAAAGAATTGCCAAGAGTTGTGCCATATCCTCTCTCAAGAGGCTCGACAACAAATCGGCCATATTTCTTATCTTCTGAAATGTCAGCTATCTCAATTTTTGGTTTTTCAAAATCAAACACAGTAGACCCTCCTTCTGGGTTTTTTTGAGGGTATTCCAAACATAAGAAAAATAATAGGTTATTTGCTTCTTATTATTTAGAGTACAACTCGACGATAAGCACTTCATTTACAGGAACATCAATTTGATCTCTTGTAGGGATTTCCTTTACAGTACCTGTTAAATTCTCATGATCAGCTTCTAACCATGCTGGTACAGTTCTTCCATCGGTTACTTCTAAAATATCTTTGTATCTCTGAGCAGACTTACATTTTTCTTTAATAGAAATAACATCGCCAGCTTTTACCTGATAAGAAGGAATATTTACACACTTGCCGTTAACTAATACGTGCTTGTGGTCAACAATCTGTCTTGCCTCTGTTCTTGTTCTGCCATATCCCATACGGAACATAACATTATCAAGTCTTAACTCAAGGAGAATCAATAAATTCTCACCCGTTGTACCGTATTTTAACTTCTTAGCTTTATCGAAGTTATTTCTGAAAGGCTTCTCTAATACACCATAGATGAATTTTGCCTTTTGTTTTTCTCTTAGCTGAGTACCGTACTCACTAATTTTCTTACCCGCTCTCGCAAAGTTTCTATTAGACTTCTTGTCAATTCCCAAAAATGTTGGTTCAAGACCAAGAGCTCTACATCTCTTTAAAACAGGACTCATATCTCTTGCCATCTTAATTTACCTCCTATTAGACTCTTCTGCGTTTTGGTGGTCTACAGCCGTTATGAGGAACTGGAGTAACGTCCTTAATGCTTGTAACTTCAATACCACAAGCCTGAAGCGCACGAATTGCTGCTTCTCTACCTGAACCAGGACCTTTAACCATAACTTCTACGGTTTTTAAACCATGAACTAATGCTGCTTTAGCTGCTGTTTCAGCTGCCATCTGCGCTGCATATGGAGTTGACTTTCTAGAACCTCTAAATCCTAATCCACCTGCACTTGCCCATGAAAGAGCGTTACCTTCAGCGTCTGTTAAGGTAACAATTGTATTATTAAAAGATGACTGAATGTGAGCCTGTCCACGATCGACGTTCTTTTTAACACGCTTCTTTGTCACTTTTTTAGCTGCTATCTTCTTAGCCATTTCAAACCCTCCTATTGGATTTTTTACATCGTAATAAATGGCTCATGCTATACTACATGAGACTATTTCTTTTTATTAGCAACAGTACGCTTAGGACCTTTTCTTGTTCTAGCGTTTGTTTTAGTCTTCTGTCCACGAACTGGAAGACCTTTTCTGTGACGGATTCCTCTATAGCATCCGATTTCCTGTAATCTCTTGATGTTAAGAGCGATTTCTCTTCTTAAGTCACCTTCTACTAACATTGTCTCATCGATGACATCACGAATCTTTGCCACTTCTTCGTCAGTTAAATCTCTAACACGAGTGTCTGGGTTAACTCCAGCTTTAGCAAGGATACGGTTGGAGCTTACTCTACCGATACCATAAACATAAGTAAGTCCGATTTCTATACGTTTCTCTCTTGGTAAGTCTACACCACTAATACGAGCCATGTGACCATTGCACCTCCGTTAATTGTATTGAGCAGGACATCTTGGGCATCATGCCTTTTGGGACATGTGAAATGTATGCCTTATGTTCCAGCCCTTATCATATAAGTTTCCCTAAACAACCGAAATTCTACGAAAGAACTGGTTGTCGGTAAAAGTTTAGATAAACTCTTACCTAGGATAAGACTACGTCCTACCCCTCTTTTATAACCGTAATGAACAACACACCCTGGTGTGTCGACGCGAGAATGTATTTTTAATAGTAATTCCCATAAAAAAAGACACCTCTAGCGGATGTCATTACGTCAGCCGCTTTAAATTGTGACAATACATTGCGAATGTATTGAAAGAGTAGAATGATAATGACACCTAACTCTAAAATCAAAGATTCACTTTGATCCACAATATCACAATAATACCTGTCAGATCACTCTCTATAAAAAGAGCAGTGCTGCAATTTCGACTTAGGATCTAAATTCTATTCAGACTCCTAGTACAGGTGATTGTAACACAGAAAGCAAGAACTATTTCTATATAAGTACAAAATGCACTCTATGGAAACAATTAATCTCAATTTCAGCAGATTAATTGAATTAGCCTTGTCTTTGTTTGTGTTTTGGGTTCTCACAGATAACTCTGATTGCGCCCTTTCTTTTAATGATTTTACATTTCTCGCAAATTGGTTTAACTGAAGATCTAACCTTCATTGACAATTCACTCCTTTCAAAAAAGTCCGTCTTATATTATATCATGCGTAAACTATAATAGCAAGAACTATTTTTTCTCTATATTCCGAGAAAATTTCTTGGAATATTCTTGCTTGCATTACTGTGGGCTTGCCCACAAAATTGACAGAAGTTATGGTTGAATTGTGCTAACTTCAACCTTCTTTAGCTACTTATTTATCTCTCCAGATAATTCTACCCTTCGTTAAATCGTATGGGGACAATTCTAAAGTTACCTTATCACCAGGTACAATTTTAATGAAGTTCATTCTAAGCTTTCCACTGATATGGGCCAACACTCTGTGTCCGTTCTCAAGTTCTACTGAAAACATTGCGTTTGGTAGTTTCTCAATTACGGTTCCTTCAATTTCTACAACATCGGTCTTTGACATCCTAACCTCCATTCTGACGATTTAGCGCCAAATTATAACGATGGTATATTTGCGCGCTAGAACAAATTACATGTAAAATGTTTTTCATTTTAACACTACCATCTCAGTGACAATATTTCCGGTTCTCCGGTTGTTATAACGATTGTATTTTCATAGTGCGCGGACAGACTTCCGTCCTGAGTCGCTATTGTCCAATCATCTTCTAAGCACCACACTTCATGGCTCCCTGCATTGACCATTGGTTCAATAGCAAGTGTCATACCAGGCTCCAACCGAATACCCCTTCTCTTTTGTCTGAAGTTTGGTATCTGTGGATCCTCATGCATCTGTGTTCCAATTCCATGACCCACTAGGTCCTTCACACAGGTAAATCCATGAGCGATTACATAGTCCTCAATAGCAGCAGAGATATCATGTAGATGATTGCCTGCTTTTGCATATTTCATACCTTCAAAAAAGCTTTGCTTTGTAACATTAATCAGCAGTTCGGCTTCTTTCGACACATTTCCAACCGCTATGGTTCTCGCTGCGTCAGAATGATACCCCTGATAGATAACTCCAGCATCAAGACTTACGATATCGCCTTCTTTTATAATGCGATTTTTCTTTGGAATTCCATGCACCACTTCATCATTTAGAGATACACATACCGAAGCTGGATATCCATTATAATTTAGAAAAGATGGAATACATCCAAAGGAACGTATTTTTTCTGTTGCTAGTTTATCAATATCGAGGGTGGAGATGCCGGGCTTTATCATTTGTTCCAGTGCGTCATGCACTTCGGCTAATATTTTCCCAGCTTCTCTCATTAACTCTATTTCTTTTGCAGATTTAATTGTTACTGACATTCGTAATCTCCATTCTGTCACAAGCCTGCGAATTTGGGCGAAAGCTCAAATTCGTGTGTGAAAAATCTTGATTTTTCACACTGCCTCTTTTTCGTAACTCGCTATTTACTGTGCTACTTTCCCAAGAATGCCGATAATATCTTCGAATACTTCTAATGCTTCCTTCGTACCATCCACTTCCTCTAATAGCCCGAGTCCATGATAATAATTTATTAACGGTTGTGTCTGATTATGATATACATTAAGACGTTTTGCTACTGTTTCTGGCTTATCGTCATCACGTATGGTCAACTCTCCTCCACAAGCATCACAGATGCCTTCCTTTTTGGTAGGAGTAAATACCACATGATAGGTTCCACCGCATGATACACACGCTCTTCTTCCAGACATACGAGAAACAATTAATTCATCCGGAACTTCGATATTAATAGCATAGTCAATTTGTTCTCCTTCCTCTACCAAAGCTTTGTTCAAAGCTTCTGCCTGAGGAATTGTTCTTGGAAAACCATCCAATACATACCCATTCTTACAGTCATCCTGTGCAAAACGATCCATAACCATATCTAAAGTAATTTCATCTGGAACTAGTAACCCCTGATCCATATACTCTTTCGCTTTTGCTCCGAGCTCTGTATTATTCTTAATATTTGCTCGAAAGATATCTCCTGTTGAAATATGTGGAATTTTGTACTTTTCAGCTATTTTTTTCGCTTGTGTTCCTTTCCCCGCTCCTGGAGCACCTAACATAATAATTTTCATGGTATTCAATATCCTCCTATTATTTAACAATAAAAAGTTTGCTTGGCAAACTTTTCCTTGTTCTGAATAAACCAACGATAGGAGCTGTCGCAAAAGTGTCTTTTACTACAGCTCCTATGTTAGTAATACAATAGGCATGATCTATACTAATCCCTATTGTAATGCTTTACATTAGTCATTTAAGAAACCTTTATAATGACGAACGAGCATTTGTGATTCCACCTGCTTCATTGTCTCAAGTACAACACTGACTACGATGATTAATGATGTACCGCTAAAGGATACATGTGCATCAAACATACCAGAGAAGAAAATCGGGATAATTGCAACAATCATAAGACCAATTGCACCGATAAAGATAATGTAATTCAAAACCTTTGTTAAGTACTCAGTCGTTGGCTTACCTGGACGAATACCAGGAATGAAGCCACCCTGTTTCTTCATATTGTTTGCTACTTCCATTGGATTGAAAGTAATGGATGTATAGAAATATGCAAAGAATACGATCAATGCCATATAAATAAGTACACCAACAGTATATTTGAATTCACCGTTCTTAATGTTGAACCAGCTTTGGGAGTTTAGCATGTGTAATACCTTTGGCCAGAAGTAAGCTCTAGCTGGCTGAACTCCAAAGAATGAAGCAATAATAATAGGGAATTGCATGATAGATACCGCAAAGATTACTGGGATAACACCTGCAGTATTTACTTTTAACGGAATATGGGAGGATTGTCCACCTACCATTTTTCTACCTTGCACCTTCTTAGCATACTGTACAGCGATTTTTCTCTGTGCAGCATTAAGTAGGATAATTAATACAACAGATAGTAATATTACTGCGACGATGATGATAGCGGCAGTTACACCCTTAACAACACTTTCTCCAAGGACAAACTTCTCGATTAATCCATAGATATCTCTTGGCATATTAGCAACAATGTTAATTAACAGGATGACAGAGATACCATTACCTACACCCTTTTCAGTTATTCTTTCACCTAACCACATAAGAATTGCGGAACCAGCGGTGAAAGATGCAGTAATGACAACAATGTTAGTGAAGGTTAAACCACCCTCTAAAGCACCTGAACCACTAAAGCCTATAACCATAGCTACAGATTCAATAATAGATAGTCCAATAGTAACATATCTTGAAATTTCTGCGATTTTCTTTCTTCCAGATTCTCCATCCTTTTGCATCTCTTCTAGCTTAGGAATTGCAATCGTTAATAACTGCATGATGATCGAGGAAGTAATGTATGGTCCGATACCAAGAGCAAATAAGGACATTCTAGTAAAGGAACCACCAGTAAAGGAATCCAGGAAACTAAGACCACTACCGAAGTTGTTCTGTAACCAATTGGCGATTACCGCCTGGTTCACTCCCGGAACCGGGAGCTGTGAACCAAGACGTACGATAATCAAAACCATAAACGTAAATAAAAGCTTGTTTCTAATATCTTTAATCTTAAAGGCATTTCTGACCGTTTTAAGCATACTAGATCACCTCAGCATTTCCACCAAGAGCCTTAATCTTTTCGATCGCGCTTTCAGAGAAAGCTGAAACCTTAACATTAAGCTTCTTAGTTAATTCTCCGTTTCCAAGAATCTTTACTCCATCTTTCGGATTGCTAATGATGCCAATTTCTCTAAGGCTTTCTAATGTTACGTCTGCACCATCTTCAAATCTATTTAACATGCTTACGTTAACTGAAATAATTTCTTTTGTATTTCTGTTCTTAAAACCTCTCTTAGGAAGTCTACGGTATAAAGGCATCTGACCACCTTCAAAACCAACTCTAGGAGCTCCTGAACGTGCTTTCTGGCCTTTGTGACCCTTACCTGCAGTCTTACCATTTCCTGAACCGTGTCCACGTCCACGTCTGAAATTTCCACTCTGTTTAGAACCGTCTGCTGGTCTTAAATCTGTTAAATTCATCGTGTGCACCTCCTTACTTAATTTATTTAAATCTCTTCTACCATTACTAAATGCTTAACTTGCTTAAGCATACCTCTGATAGCTACATTGTCTGGAACTTCATTAGTACTATGAAGTTTTCCAAGACCAAGAGCGCTAACAGTTAATTTATGCTTTGGAAGAGCACCGATAGTAGATTTTGTTAAAGTAATCTTTAATTTATTAGCCACTTTTAACACCTCCGCCTTTCTAACCCAACTGATCCACGGAAATACCGCGAAGTGCAGCTACTTCCTCAGGAGTCTTTAATTGGCGTAATCCTTCAATTGTTGCAAGAACTACGTTCTGCTTATTGTTGGAACCAAGTGATTTTGTACGAATGTTCTTGAATCCTGCAAGCTCTAATACGTTACGAGCAGGACCACCAGCGATAACACCAGTACCTGCAGGGCTACGTTTTAATAATACAGTAGCACTACCAAATTTACCGATGAAATCATGTGGTACACTACCATTCTCATCGATTGGTAATGAAATCATTTTCTTTATTGCATCTTCTTTTCCTTTACGAATAGCTTCAGGAATTTCAGTTGCCTTACCTAAGCCTGCACCGATATGACCATTCTTGTCACCAACAACGACCAAAGCTGTAAAACGGAAGTTACGTCCACCTTTAACAACCTTTGTTACACGCTTAATGTTAACTACTTTATCTTCTAACTCTAATTGAGTAGCATCAACGATTGTACGTTTCATGTGTTCTCCTCCTTACTTAGAAATTAAGACCAGCTTCTCTAGCTGCTTCTGCTAATGCCTGAACTTTACCCTGATATATGAATCCGCCTCTATCAAAAACAACAGTTGTGATACCTTTTTCAAGAGCTTTCTTAGCGATTACAGTACCGAGCATTGCTGCTGCAGCAACATCGTTTGTCTTCTCAAGTTCTGCTTTTACACCTTTTTCAAGTGTGGAAGCTGAAACTAAGGTATTTCCTACTGTATCGTCAATGATCTGAGCGTACATATGGTTGTTACTTCTAAACACAGCTAAACGTGGTCTTGTAGGAGTACCGGAGAAACGATTACGTATTCTATTGTGTTTTTTAATACGAACTTCTGATTTATTAACTTTCTTAACCATTATTATCTCTCCTCCCTTTACTTCTTACCAGTCTTACCAACTTTACGTCTGATCACTTCATCAGAATACTTAATTCCCTTGCCCTTATATGGTTCAGGTCTTCTCTTGTCTCTGATTTCAGCAGCATATTGGCCAACTTTTTCTTTATCGATACCTTTAACGGTGATTTTGTTCTGACCTTCAAGAATGGTTTCAACACCTTCTGGGTCTTTCATAACTACTGGATGTGAATATCCAAGAGTTAATGTAAGCTCCTTACCGTTCTTTGCAGCTCTGTAACCAACACCGTTGATTTCGAGAACTTTCTGATAACCAGTTGTTACACCAGTTACCATATTAGCGATTAATGTTCTTGTAAGACCATGTAAAGATTTCATTCTCTTTAATTCGTTTGGTCTTGTAACAACAACTGTATCGCCTTCTACTTTAATATCCATCTCTGCAGGTAACACTCTATCAAGTGTTCCATTAGGACCTTTTACAGTCACTTTATTATTTTCTGCAACTTCAACAGTAACACCTGCTGGAATCGCGATTGGCATTCTTCCTATACGTGACATGCCCGTACCTCCTTAAGTTATAGTGAAATGTGAACCTCTTTGATTCACAATTCAGACTCGTTTGACAGTCTAATCACTGTCCCCATAGAAAAGAGTATCTAATGGGATCAGGAAACCCGAAAAGACTTCTTTTCTTTGAAAGAAAATTCTAAACTTACAAACAGGCTATTTATATTATTTTGCTCTTAGATTACTCTACGAACGTAATAACGAATTATCTCGTTATTTCCATTTTACTACATTCAGCTAATAATTACCAGATGAATGCTAAAACTTCTCCGCCTACGTTAGCATTTCTTGCTGCTTTATCTGTAAGAACACCTTTGTTAGTGGAGATAATTGCTACGCCTAAGCCACCAAGAACTCTTGGAAGTTCTGTGCTGTTAGCATAAACACGAAGACCTGGCTTGGAAATTCTCTTAAGGCCAGTAATAACCTTCTCATTCTTGTCTTTACCGTACTTTAATGTAATGTGGATTGTCTTGAAGCTACCAACTTCTTCAATCTCAAAGCTCTTGATGTAACCTTCCTTTAAGAGGATTTCAGCAATAGCAATTTTCATCTTAGAAGCAGGTACATCTACTGTATCATGTTTCGCAGTATTTGCATTACGAATTCTTGTAAGCATATCTGCAATTGGATCGCTCATTGTCATTTAAATTTGCCTCCTTTCTTAAACTACCAGCTTGCTTTTTTAACACCTGGTATTTGTCCCTTATATGCTAACTCACGGAAGCAAATTCTGCAGATTCCGTATTTTCTTAAGTAAGCATGAGGACGGCCACAGATTCTACAACGATTGTATTCTCTCGTTGAGAATTTCTGTGTCTTCTGTTGCTTTATTTTCATTGACGTTTTAGCCATGGAATTCCCTCCTTAACTATTTGCTAAATGGCATACCGAATAATGTCAGTAATTCACGAGCTTCTTCATCGGTCTTGGCAGTTGTTACGAAAATAACATCCATACCACGAACCTTGTCTACCTTATCGTATTCGATTTCAGGGAATATTAACTGCTCTTTTACACCAAGTGCATAATTACCTCTACCATCGAATGCATTTGGATTAACACCTCTAAAGTCACGAACTCGAGGGAGTGCTAAGTTAATAAGACGATCAGCGAATTCATACATCTTTTCGCCTCTTAAAGTAACTTTACAGCCAATAGCCACGCCTTCTCTAAGTTTAAAGTTAGCAACTGACTTTCTAGCTTTTGTAATAACAGCTTTCTGACCAGCGATAATCTCCATATCTTTTACTGCTGCTTCAAGAGCCTTCGCATTGTCTTTAGCTTCACCAACACCCATGTTGATTACGATTTTATCAAGCTTTGGAATCTGCATCTCGTTCTTGTAACCGAACTTCTTCTGCATACCAGCCATAATTTCATTTTTGTAAATTTCTTTTAAACGAGTCAACTGAAATGACCTCCTCTCTTAGAATTAGTCAATAATATCTCCTGTTGCCTTAGCAACACGAACCTTCTTCTGGCCATTCTTACCATCAACAGTAGTAAAGCCGATTCTGGTTGTTTTACCCTTCTGCACGTACATTACGTTAGATGCATCGATAGGTGCTTCCTGATGGATAATTCCACCCTTTGGATTAGCCTGAGATGCCTTGCTGTGCTTGGTAATTGTATTTACACCTTCAACTAAAACTTTGCCATTGGAAACGGAAATTACTTTTCCTTCTTTTCCCTTGTCTTTACCAGCGATAACCTTAACGCTATCGCCCTTTTTAATCTTTGTAGTTGCCATGCGTCGACACCTCCCTATAATACTTCTGGTGCTAATGAAACGATTTTCATGAATTGCTTTTCTCTCAATTCTCTAGCTACTGGTCCAAAGATACGAGTTCCCTTAGGGTTCTTGTCGTCTTTGATGATTACGGCAGCGTTCTCGTCGAATCTGATGTAGGAACCATCCTTACGGCGAGCTCCCTTTACAGTACGAACAACAACAGCCTTTACAACATCACCTTTCTTAACAACTCCGCCTGGTGTTGCATCTTTAACGGAAGCTACGATGATGTCACCGATATTCGCATATCTTCTGGTTGAACCGCCCATAACGCGAATGCATAATAATTCTTTTGCACCGCTATTGTCGGCAACCTTAAGTCTGGATTCTGATTGTATCATGTCCGATACTCCTTTCTCAATTTAAGAGTAACAATTTTACAAGCCGATCTTGTAAACGAATTATTTTGCCTTCTCAATAATTTCAACAAGTCTCCATCTCTTATCTTTAGATAATGGTCTTGTCTCCATAACTTTTACTCTATCACCAATCTGGCATTCGTTGTTCTCATCATGAGCTTTTAACTTATAAGTTCTCTTTACGATTTTGCCATAAAGAGGATGCTTTACGTTATCTACTACTGCAACAACGATTGTCTTATCCATCTTATCACTTACTACTTTACCAGTACGTGTTTTTCTGAGATTTCTTTCTACCACAGCAATACTCCTTTCTATAACCCTTACCTAGTATCCAGCTAAGGTTTATTCGTCACTGTCTATATTAGTTAGCAGCCTTTGCCTTCTGTGAGATCACAGTCTGAATTCTTGCGATGTTTTTTCTAACATCCTTAATTCTGCTTGTGTTATCTAACTGATTTGTTGCGTTCTGGAATCTTAAATTGAAAAGTTCCTTCTTAGCAGCTACTAATGTCTCATTCAACTCTGTAGTTGACTTAGCCTGTAATTCTTCTACATACTTATTAGTTTTCACTGCCCGCACCTCCTTCTAAATCTGCGCGAGAAACGATCTTGCACTTGACCGGTAATTTATGAGTAGCAAGACGAAGAGCTTCTCTAGCAGTTTCTTCTGCAACGCCAGCGATTTCAAACATTACACGACCTGGCTTAACTACAGCTACCCAATACTCTAAAGAACCTTTACCGGAACCCATACGAGTTTCTGCTGGTTTTGTTGTTACAGGTTTATCAGGGAAAATTTTAATCCAAACCTTACCACCACGTTTAATGTAACGTGTCATCGCGATACGGGCAGCTTCAATCTGGTTGGACTTAATCCATGCTGATTCCATTGCTACGATACCATATTCACCGTGGGAGATAGTGTTACCTCTCATAGCTTTTCCTGCCATACTGCCACGGAATTGCTTACGGCGCTTAACTCTCTTTGGCATTAACATTATTTATCGCTCCCTTCCTTTTTGTTTCCCTTTGTTGGAAGAACTTCACCGTGGTAGATCCAAGCTTTAACGCCTAATTTACCAAAAGTTGTATCTGCTTCTGCGAAACCGTAATCGATATCTGCACGAAGTGTCTGTAGTGGAATAGTACCCTCACTATAGAACTCAGTACGAGCCATATCTGCTCCGCCAAGACGACCGGAAACTGCTGTCTTAATACCCTTTGCACCAGATCTCATAGTTCTGGACATGGTAGATTTCATCGCTCTTCTGAAAGAAATACGGTTCTCAAGCTGAGCTGCAATGCTTTCTGCTACTAATTGAGCACATACATCTGGCTTCTTGATTTCCTTAATTTCAAGGTTTAATTTCTTTGTTGTATACTGAGTAATTTCAACCTTTAATTTCTCGATTTCAGCACCGCCTTTACCAATTACTACACCTGGCTTAGCTGTGTGGATAATAACTTTTAATTTATCGGAAGCGCGCTCAATTTCGATCTTAGCAACGCCTGCGCTGTATAACTTCTTTTTTAAGTAGGTTCTGATATTGTAGTCTTCTACTAAGTTATCTGCAAAATCTGCTTCCGCATACCATCTTGAGTCCCAGTCATTGATAACTCCGACTCTTAAGCCATGAGGATTAACTTTTTGTCCCATGATTGCCCTCCTTATCTTTCATTAAGCACGATTGTGATATGGCTTAATCTCTTTAAGATTCTGTAAGCTCTACCCTGTGCTCTTGGTTTGATTCTCTTCATTGTAGGTGCGCAACCTGCGTAGCACTCTTCAATGTAAAGTTTGGATACGTCCATACCATTGTTGTTCTCAGCGTTTGCGATCGCTGATTTTAATAATTTCTCTATTAAAGTTGAAGCATATCTTGGGTTGTATGCTAAAATACCAAGTGCTGTCTGTACATCCTTGCCTCTGACTGCATCAAGAACGAAACATGCCTTCTGAACGGAAACTCTAGCGTAAGATAACTTCGCGCTTGGTCTAGTGTCCTTATTCGCATTTCTTTCTCTCTTAATCTGGGATCTATGTCCTCTTGCCATGGATGATACCTCCTTTCAAAATTTAACGGCTCTCCGTTACTTCTCTTCCTGCAGAACTATTACTATAACACTCTGCAACTATTTTTTTGAGTGATTCACAAAAAGTTAAGGGAAAGACTACTTCTTAGCCTTACACTCTTCGTTCTTCACTATTCTATTTTTCAAAGTCTGTTCGTTTATCGCGACTGCGAACCACTACCAGAAAGCAATTTCAAGAAATTACTTTCGAGAAATTATTTTCTTGACTTCTTCTCGTCCTTACCATGTCCACGGAAAGTTCTTGTTGCAACAAACTCACCAAGTTTGTGACCTACCATATCCTCAGTAACATATACTGGAACATGTCTTCTTCCATCATGAACAGCGATTGTATGAGAAACCATCTGTGGGAAAATTGTAGAACGACGTGACCAAGTTTTGATAACAGTCTTGCTACCAGTCTTATTCAAGTCATCAACTTTCTTAAGTAAATGGTCATCTGCAAATGGTCCCTTCTTTAATGAACGTGCCATATAGGTTCAACCTCCTTTTTACTTTGATAATGCCTTACCGTCTCTTCTTCTCATGATCATTTTGTTAGACTGCTTATTCTTCTTACGAGTCTTAAGACCAAGTGCTGGTTTACCCCAAGGAGTAACAGGGCCCGGACGACCGATACCTGTCTTACCTTCACCACCACCATGTGGATGGTCATTAGGGTTCATTACAGAACCACGAACGGTAGGTCTAATACCCATATGACGTACACGACCAGCTTTACCAAGTGTTACTAACTCATGATCGATATTACCAACCTGACCGAGTGTTGCACGGCAGCTAATTGGTACCATTCTCATTTCGCCAGATGGTAATCTAAGTGTTGCATACTTACCTTCTCTAGCCATTAACTGAGCAGAATTACCTGCAGAACGAACTAACTGTCCACCCTTACCAGGATATAACTCAATGTTGTGAATTTGAGAACCTACTGGAATGTTAGCAAGTGGTAAGCAGTTACCAACTTTAATTTCAGCAGTTGCTCCATTCATAACTGTCTGACCAACTTGTAAACCGTTTGGTGCTAAGATATATGCTTTCTCACCATCTGCATAACAGATAAGTGCGATATTTGCTGTTCTGTTTGGATCATATTCAATTGTCTTAACAACAGCTGAAATACCATCTTTTTTTCTCTTAAAGTCGATGATTCTGTATTTTCTTCTAGAACCACCACCTTGGTGTCTTACTGTAATCTTTCCTTGATTGTTACGACCAGCATTCTTCTTTAAAGAAACCACTAAGGATTTCTCAGGTGTAGAAGTTGTAATCTCTGCAAAATCGGAGCCGGTCATATGTCTTCTGGAAGGTGTATATGGGTTAAAGGTTTTAATTCCCATGGTACTATCTCCTTTCGTTACGCTCCATACGCAATAGTTATTTTCAACAAGCTTCGACTTCTTGTTGAAGTTATCAGCAGTCATTTTCACTGCTATAGGATGCAAAAAACATTAAAAAGCAATGTCCTTGCTTATCTGCGTCTATCTTCACGCAATTGCTTTAGCAATTTGCTGTAATTCTTACAGACCTGTGAAGATTTCGATTTCAGCACTGTCAGCTGTTAACTGAACAATTGCTTTCTTAGTTTTAGAAGTTTTACCAGATGTGTTTCCACGTCTGCGGTTCTTACCTTCTAAATTCATTGTGTTTACGCTTGCTACCTTAGTGCCGGCAAACATCTTCTCTACAGCCTCTTTAACCTGAGTCTTAGTAGCTTCTGGATGAACGGAGAAGGAATACTTCTTTTCGCTCATAGAATTCATACTCTTCTCAGTTACGATTGGCTTGAGTATAACATCATAATATTTTAAATTAGCCATTATGCGTACACCTCCTCAATCTGTGCCACTGCATCCTTGGTAATTACTAAGGTATCATACTTTACAATGTCATATACATTGATAGCGTTTGATGTTGCTGTTCTTACCGTTGGAATGTTTCTTGCAGAAAGGATTACATTCTCATCCTTCTTGTCAAGAACTACTAATGCTTTGTTAACTTTTAAGTTTTCAAGTACAGCCTTGAACTTCTTTGTCTTAATTTCATCCATGTTCATGGAATCTAATACGATTAACTTCTGAGCTTCAACTCTGGATGTTAAAGCAGATTTGATAGCTAAAGATTTCTCTTTTCTATTCATCTTGAAAGAGTAATCTCTTGGCTTTGGAGCAAATACAACGCCGCCGCCTTTCCACTGTGGAGATCTTGTTGAACCCTGTCTTGCATGGCCAGTTCCCTTCTGTCTCCAAGGCTTTCTTCCGCCGCCGCTCACTTCTGCGCGAGTCTTTGCGCTCTGTGTGCCCTGACGTTTGTTAGCAAGCTGGCTAACTACAGCCATGTGCATTAAATGCTCATTTACTTCTACTCCAAAGATAGCATCGTTAAGTTCTAATGAACCAACTTCTTTACCTTCTATATTATAAACCTTTACATTTGCCATTCTAGTGTTCCTCCTTTCTTAAAGCTTTCTACTTACCGCTCTTAACTGTTTCCTTTAACATTATCATAGCCTTCTTTGGTCCTGGAACAGCACCTTTAACTAAGATAAGGTTATTGTCAACATCAATTTTGACTACTTCAAGGTTCTGTACTGTAACTTTTACGTTACCCATTTGACCAGGCATGTGCTTTCCTTTGAATACACGACCAGGTGTTGTAGCAGCACCGTTAGAACCAGCATGTCTGTGGAACTTTGAACCGTGGCCCATAGGTCCTCTGGATAATCCGTGACGCTTAATAGCACCCTGGAATCCCTTACCCTTAGAAGTTCCAGTAGCATCAATCTTATCACCTGCAGTGAAGATGTCTACCTTAATTTCTTGACCTACAGTGTAGTCTGCAGCGTTTTCGAATCTGAACTCTTTAAGAAATCTCTTATTTGCAACACCTGCTTTTGCAAAGTGTCCCTTTTGTGGCTTGTTAACAAGTGTTTCTCTGATGTCGCCAAAGCCAACCTGTACTGCTGCGTATCCGTCGTTATCTACAGTTTTAACCTGAGTAACTGCACATGGACCAGCTTGCAATACTGTTACTGGAGTTAAAACTCCATTTTCATTGAAGATTTGAGTCATACCAATCTTCGTAGCTAATATTGCTTTCTTCATTACTTTTTACCTCCTGTTAATCTACAGCGGATTATGCTGTTTGCATAATCATCCTAGATGGTCTTATACCGGAAGTTTCCTAATATATAAACCCTAAGGATTATTACCTGAAATTTTGTTTGCATTAAGATTTTAACGAAAACATTATTTTACTTTCATCGAGATGAAACTTCTCATCTAATAGCAAAACATTATTTTGCTTTCATCTTAATGTCAATGTACACACCTGCTGGCATCTCTAATCTAGATAATGCATCAACAGTCTTCTGTGTAGGAGCGATGATATCGATTAATCTCTTATGTGTTCTCTGCTCGAACTGTTCTCTGGAATCCTTGTACTTGTGTACCGCTCTAAGAACTGTTACAATTTCCTTCTTAGTAGGCAATGGAACTGGTCCACTCACCTTCGATCCTGTCTTCTTTACAGTTTCGATAATTTTTCCTGCAGATGCATCGATTAAATGATGATCATACGCCTTGAGAGTAATTCTCATAACTTGATTTGCCATAAAAAAAGCCGCCTCCTTTTCGCACTTCATTTCAGTACGACAAGTGGTGACTGTACACTCACCCGTGTGTTTCATACTTGTCGGAAATATATAACCTAAGACGCAACCCGTCCTAGGTGTCAATAAAAATCGCTTCATCCCGAAAAGCCTTCGTTTCAACACGGTTTATCTGCCCGTAGCAGAACTATATTCTTGTACAGTGACTTGTCGCCAGTTTCATAACATGACATTCGCTCCACGGAAAACCTGTATCATTTGACACAGCAACCTCACGTTTCTACGCTATCATCGTCACAACAGTAGTTATTATATAATAGAACAAAAATATTTGCAAGTATTTTTTTATTTTTTCTTTCTAGTAAATTATTTCCTTTATTTGTGTCGAAATTCCTTTGTTTACTCCATATAGAATGTCAAAGAATATTTTAATTTTATAATTGGAATTTGATGTAGTCAAAATTGTTTTTCCTTATTACTTCCTATTTACATTACATTTACAAAAATAGTTCCTTTTGATGGCTTATCAAATGCACAGATATTCTTTATTAGTATAGTCAATCCTGATTAGTTTCTTCCTATTATAAGATGCATCTTTCATTCTTTCATATAAATGTTTCTTTTATTCAATATAATTCACTTTCTTATTATAATACTAATATCCTGAAAGATTATTTTATCCATTCGTAATCCTCCAATAAATCAATATTTCTTTTACACATTGCAGTCATTTATATGGAGCAAGTAGTTACCCCTATTACAATTACCTAGAAACCTCTCTCCTACACTTTGTACAAAGTCAAAAAAAGAGATGAAAAAATCATCTCTTTTTTTGTATCTTAAACTAACATGCCTTATCTTTATACTGTAAACTTACGCATTGCATCTTTTAACTCTTCCGTACGTAGCTCTAATTCTTGCGTACCTTCCACAAGAGTTTTGGATAGTCCTAACTGCATCTGAGCTGTGTTATTAACAATAGAAGAAGAAGCTGCGGTTTCCTCATAAACTGCAGAAATACTTTCAATTGAATCTAAAGTCTTTTGTCTGTCTTCATTCATATTTTCAACATTTTCAATTACTTCTTTTAGATTTGTTAATAGACTATCTACACATTCGCTCATGCTGTGGAATGCTTCCCTAGTTGTTTCTACAGACTTCACTTGAGAAGTAACTTCCGTTTCTGCTTTTTGCGCTGTCTGTACTGTTGATTCAGTTTTTGTTTTAATATCAACAACAACTTTCTGAATCTCTTGTGCTGCATTTACAGAACCTTCTGCTAATTTACGAATTTCTTCAGCAACTACTGCAAATCCTCTTCCGGCGTCACCAGCTCTAGCAGCTTCGATAGAAGCATTTAAAGATAAGAGATTTGTTTGGCTTGCAATATCATTAATAATTCCAATGAATTGTTCAATAGACGCAGACTGTTTTTGAAGAGCCTTAATATCAGTCATTACCTGTTGTGTTATTTCATTCGTTGTCTGAGATTGTTTTGTTAGCAAGGTCATTGTAGTGATACCATTTTGAATCATCACCTGCGTCTGATCAGCAAGAGTTTGAATCTCGTTAACATTATTATTTACGATACCCATCTTATTCGATAGCTCATCCATCTGGTTACAACATAACTGAGCTTCTTCAGCCTGTTGTGCAATTCCGATATCTATCTCATTGATTGCTGTAGTAATGTGCTCACTAGAATCGGTCATATCCCTTGATGTCGCTGAAAGACTCTTGGTAGCCTCTGTAACTAAATTCGTAACCTGAACTACTTTGTGAATAAGATCTCTCGTGTTATTTACCATTTCCTTAACGTTACCGGCAAGCATACCAAATTCATTGCTTGTATGGATGTCCATATCAATGGTTAAATCACCCTCAGATACTTTGATTAATTTTTTCGAAATACGATGAATACTCTTACCAATCATAATGGATATTAATCCACCCACGAATGCTGCAACAAGGATAGCTATTGCAACGACACTAACCGTAACCCCTTTAATGTCACTAGCACTTTTCATTACAGACGCTTTTGGTACTAATGCGCAAATAGAGAATCCTTTTGAACTACTCTTTGCCATCATAAAGAGGTAATCCTTTTTATCAACTTTTACATATGTGTTATAGTTACCTTCGTTGTTAGCCATACCTTCTTTATAATAAGTAGTATCGCTAAAGGCAATAGTATCGCTTATTGCGGAAATTTCTCTACCATCATCCATTACAAAGGAAATATAACTTCCTTCTGCTAATTCAATATCCTGTAAGAGTTGAACTACTTTTTTCTTACTTAAGTCAATTACGATATAACCATTCTTTGACTTAAACTGTCGGATAAATGTGCAAGCATAATTATTATAGGAAGTTTTTAATTCGTCATCAACCATAGCATGACTACCAACCCAAGCAGCTTGATTTTTTGATTCTGTCATTGATGCGGCATCGGTATCCTTCATGGCATCACTAAACCCTATTACTCCCCTGGTTTTTGTAGATAACACTTTTGCATGGTCTTTTGGTATAATATGTATATCCTGAATGAATTCATTTGCTACTTGTGCAGCTGTTAATTGAGCATAAATAGCCTGTGTCAACTCATACAATTTTATTTGTTCTTCGTTTTTACTACTAAATATATAACTTGTAATATTATCATTTTGAGACTGCACAAAGGCCTCAGATTCTAGGGTGCTCATTCCAACATCAATGTAGTTCACCGCCATACCGATTGTTTTTGTTGCAGAATCTTCAAAACCACTTACTAACCCATTCGAAGCTTTTATATATGATATTGCCCCAACTATTATGACAAATAAAATCGGTACAGTAAAACCGATAAGCATTTGCGTTCTAATACTAGCAATAACTCTAAAAAACTTACCATTCCTTACTTTTCTAGGAACAATATCGACATCATTTTCTATGCCTTCTTTAATCGCCTTCTTTAATTCTTTGTTCTTAAATTTTTGTTTCTTTTTCGTTCCCTCTGTTTGAAACTCCTCATCTTTGTTACGTTTAAATTTTACTTTTCGTTTTTTCTTTGTTTCTTGTTTCATTTGTTCCATCATAGTCTCATCAAAATCAACATTTCCCTTTTTTGTTTTTCTGAGATTACCAAATAACTTTTTGCTCTTTTCAATCATCTGTTATTCGCACCCCCGTCGCTTTCGTCTCTACTCTCTAAGTGCCCTTAGAACTCTTAACGCTAGAATTATGGCACTACCGCCTTTTACGGTGCAAAAAACGCACCTTTTATCAGAAGCTTTAAAGTAACTTCTGATAAGTTGTATTATCGAAGCATATATTTTTCTTTATTCGACAATATAATTCCAAATGTTTTATAATTATACCACATCCTACCATCATATACAATAATTATAATGTCTCATATTACAAAACTTCACAATTTGCGTGCATGTTTTCTATGGTTTTAGTATAATATATGTAAATTATATCGCTTTGTACTGTTTTTCTGCTGTTTACCATTTAGAATTTGTTAATTTTTATGAATAATGAACAAAACCAAACCTTTTTTAATTAATAATCACAAATCCTCACAATGCAACATATATCTAAAAAAAGCAATCAAAATATCCTGAATTTTTTATCTTTTTTCTGGATATTTTGATTGTCTTTAACTGTATGTTATATAGTAGAAACTTTTTGTTTCTTTACATATTCGAATTGTTTTTTTACATAAACGAATTGTTTTTTATTAATACGACTACTACTTTAAGAAGTCTTCTCTCATAGGATTGAATACATCAACTAAGATGCCTTCTTCTAATGCTGTTACTCCATGAACAGCATCGCTAGGCATATATACACTATCTCCTTGCTTTACAACCTTGGTTTCACCATCGATAGTAAATTCAAAACTTCCTTTTGCAATATAAGTAATCTGAAGATGTTTATGGGAATGGAAATATCCTTTTGCACCCTTTTCAAATGTAATTTCACACATCATTAATTCATCAGAATAACTCAAAATTTTTCTTGTTACTCCTGGTTCACAATCTGTAGCTACGATGTCTTTATTAAATGTAAACATATCTCTCTTCCTTTCGCACTCCCATTTTTTCAGGGTATGATTATCCTCCAGTATAACACTTCTCTTTTTTTACTTACCACTAATATTTTGTGATTTCGAGTATCATTTACTTTATTTTCATACAAATGTTTGTGATTTCATGTATCATTTACTTCATTTTCACACAGACCATTTCATTTTACTTTCTACATATACCTTTTCTATAAAGGAAGATTCTTAATTTTTAGTCTTCCCATCGTCCTGAAGCACCGCATGGTAACACTAAACCTGACGATGTTACTGGAAGTCCAATTTCTTCTGCATTTACATTACCGCCGAATTTTTTTTGCAACTCAGTTCCTAGCATATAGGCTAATACCGCTGGTTGAAGACCTGTTGTATAGGAGTTAATCAAATAAAATAACGGTTTCTCGGTTAATACTTCAGTACATAGTTTTACAAATGGATAAATACTCTCTTCAATCTTCCATATCTCACCCTTTGGACCTCTACCATAAGAAGGAGGATCCATAATGATGGCATCATATCGATTTCCTCGGCGTATTTCTCTTTCCACAAATTTTACGCAATCATCTACAATATATCTAATTGGGACTTCTCCTAATCCTGAGGATTCCGCATTTTCTTTCGCCCAAGTTACCATACCTTTGGATGCGTCTACATGAGTAACATTCGCACCTGCTTTCGCTGCTGCTAAAGTAGCACCTCCAGTATAGGCAAATAAATTTAATACTTTAATCTCTCGATTCGGATTTTTTTCTTTTTCTTTTCTTATTTTATCGCTAAACCAGTCCCAATTGGTCGCCTGCTCAGGAAACAATCCGGTATGCTTAAAACTAAAAGGTTGTAAGTTAAAAGTTAACTCTTTATAATGAATCTGCCATTGTTTTGGCAGATCAATAAACTCCCACTCACCACCGCCTTTATTACTTCTATGATAGTGTGCATTTTTAATTTTCCAGCCACGTTCTTCTTTCTTAGTATTCCAGATTACTTGAGGATCGGGACGCACTAATATATACTTTCCCCAGCGTTCTAACTTTTCACCGTTAGAAGCATCCATTACCTCATAATCTTTCCATCCATCTGCAATCCACATAAATTCCTCCAACTCTTAGCATCTTATTTACTAATGGTTTATTTCTATCAAACATACTATTTAAGTATTCTATACAATCAGCGTTTCCAATATCTTAATGTCCTAATCATAGGAAGTAACATCCATTGCATATCACATCTTCCCAAAGTGTCTTCGCCCTCAAGATAAAGTCTATGGAGTAATTTTTCATATAATTTAAAATCTTAAGATATTAAGGACTTAGAATAACTTTTATAACATATAGATTATATAGTACTAGCGCAAGTTAAACAAGATTTTTTTGTCCTAATCAAATTTTAACCATTCTGAACTTATTATAAGTATTCTTGTCCTATTTTAACTTGACGTTTTTCAGTATAAATACTAAACTAATAGATAACAGGAGAAAAAGGTTAAACTTCCTTTCCTTTGTTAAACAAGAGAGCTTTTATATAGTCTCACTTGTCATGAATAAAATATCATAATAAGTGGAGGTACATACTATGGGTATTTTAACACGTTTTAAGGATATCATGTCCGCAAATATCAATGCACTTTTAGACAAAGCTGAAAATCCTGAGAAAATGATAGATCAATGTCTTCGTAATTTAAATGAGGATTTAGGTAAGGTAAAATCTGAGACTGCTGCCATTATGGCAGAGGAGGCCAGGTCAAAAAGAGCGTTGGATGAATGTAATGAAGACATTGCTAAGATGCAGATCTATGCTATCAAAGCTTTGGAAGCAAATAATGAAGCAGATGCTAGAAAGTTCTTAGAGCAAAAAGCATCCTTAACAAATAAGTCAGCAGGATTACAACAGGCTTATGAACTCGCTCACACCAATGCTACTAACATGAAAACAATGCATGATAAGTTAGTAAAAGATATTAATGAGCTTGAGTCTCGTAAAGACATGATTAAAGGTAAGCTTGCTGTTGCTAAGACACAGGAACGTATCAATAAGATGGGTTCTTCTGTAGAAAGTGCAAATAATTCTATGGCTAGCTTTGCTAAATATGAGGAGCTTGCAAATAATAAACTTGATGAAGCAAATGCGATGGCTGAATTAAATAACTCCTCACCAGAGAATACCATTAAAGATTTAGCTGCAAAGTACAATTCCTCTAGCCCTGATATCGAGAACGAATTGGCAGCCTTAAAGCAAAGCCTAGGAAAATAATTCTAAGTAATTGCTGCCACAAAGACACTTATCCTGTGCCTTTGTGGCATTTTTAATGAATGCATACAATTTTTAGCGCCGGAATACGGCATGTTATCATATTGTATAGAAAGCGAGAACTACTCATGGTAATTCAATATAAATGCCCTAGCTGTGGCGCAGATTTAACATTTGATACTACGTCAAAAAAACTTCATTGTGCCAGCTGTGGAAGTTATTATTCCATTGATTCTATGCCTCCCCCTGATATCCCTCTTGGCGAATCAGATGACGCCCCAAAGGTTAACCCCTTTGGCCCTCAGGATATCTACGAGGAAGCCTCCTTTGATTATAAACAGAAATCTGAATGGCAGCATAAGGATTTTAGTAGTAGTAAGGTATCTGAGTATCATTGTAAAAACTGTGGTGCTGTTGTTATTACAGACAAAGATACCATTGCAACTTCCTGTAGTTTTTGTGGGGCTGCCGTAGTTTTAAGCGATCGAATAGAAGGCCAACTAGAACCTTCAAGAATCATACCCTTTAAAATTAACCGCGATCAAGCAACAAAGGCATTCCAAAAGTGGTGTAAAAAAGGGCTACTAACTCCTACAGAATTTAAACATGCAGACCGTGTAAAAAACATTACTGGTATCTACATACCATTCTGGTTATACGACTTAAATGGAATTGGAGATATTGATGCAACCTGTACTAAGGTAAGAACTTATACCCGCGGTGACTATATCTATACCGAAACGCAGTATTATCACGTTTACCGAAAGGTTAACCTTAATTATTCCAATGTTCCAGCAGATGCCTCTGAAAAAATGAATGACAATTTAATGGATCGTTTGGAGCCTTATCAAAATCATGATTTAATTACCTTCGAAATGCCATACCTAGCGGGATATCTTGCTGAAAAATATAACTTTAATGCCGATCAAATCTTTCCGCGTGCTCGTGATAAAGTAGGTGGTTTTGTGGACAATTATCTAAGAAATACCATTCACGGATATCATAGTGTTATCACGAACCGAAAAGATATTTCTATCTATAAAAAGAATGCCTATTATACTCTTTTACCGGTTTGGATGGTTTGCTATGACTATAAAGATTCGGAACATATCTTTGCTATGAACGGTCAAACAGGGAAGATTGTTGGAAAACCTCCTCTTTCTGTTCCAAAAATGTTTGCATGGTTCGCTTTAATTGCCTCCTTATCATTTCTGATTATAAAACTGCTTGTTGTTCTGAACGGAGGGCCTTGGTTATGATAGTAAAAGACAATAAAAATTTCATTGGCATTCGGTTGATGCTTATGATAAGCTGTATCTATATCATTGCTACAGTACTAGGAACTCCTAAATTTATCGTTATGGCTGAGACTTCCAAACATACCGCTCACATAGAAGACAATGCGGGTTTACTATCTGATAGTGAAGAATCAGACCTTTTGCAAAAACTCACTGACTATGCTGTAAAGTCAAATCTTGATCTTGTCATCTTAACAACTGATGACCTAAATACGAAAGTGAAAGATGATGATACTGCTATCACGAACTATGTAAAAGGTTTCTTAGAAGATTATATTGACGAGAACCTCGATAATGGTACTTTTACAGAAGATGTAGCAATCTTGTATTTTGACTCTACTTATCGTTGGTTGAACATCCAAGGATATGGGAGTGCTGAGACCATATTAAATGATGACCGTATTGAAACTATCCTAGATAATATCTCAGGTTATTTTCGTGAGAATGATTATTACAATGCATTTTTAAATTTTGGTAATCATACGAAATATTATGCAACATTAAAGAATACGAATTCTGGTAATAGTAGTAACAGCAACCAGAATGGTTCTAATAATACATCACCAAATGGCAGTCATGGAAATGATTATAATTACGGGCATGGCCAGACATCCCAAAATAATTCTAATGATGCACAAAGGCAATTTATTGAGAATGTCCTTTATAAAACATGGTTTCAACTATTCGCAGCCATTACAATCGGTGTAATTACCATAGCCATCATGGCCTCGCGATCTGGTGGTAGAGTAACCACGAATAATCATACCTATCTTAATGAAGGTAATTCAGGAATCGTCGCAAGGCGTGATGACTACATTAGCACTAGTGTAACAAAGGTAAAACGTCCAGAACCTAACCACACTACAAATACAACTAGTAGCGGAAGTTTCCGAAGTAGTGGTGGCGGTGGTGTCAGCAGTGGCGGACGGTCACATAGTGGTGGCGGGCGCAGAGTATAAAGAGAAAGGTGGATTTCTATGGGATTTTTTACAAGTCAGTTAGCAAATGTCATAGAGTGGAAAGAATTCCGCGATGACATGATTTTTTACAAATGGCACAACAACGAAATCAAGCGAGGTAGCCGCCTCATCATTCGTCCAGGTCAGGATGCTATATTTCTATTCAATGGAAAAATTGAAGGTATATTTAAAGACGATGGAGATTATGATATTGAATCGGATATTATTCCATTTCTTTCTACATTAAAAGGATTTAAATTTGGTTTTAACACTGGTATGCGTGCAGAAGTTGTATTTGTTAATACAAGAGAATTTTCTGTGCGTTGGGGTACCTCAAATCCAATTAACATACCTGCACCACAATACAACTTACCTGGTGGTCTTCCAATCCGTTCCCATGGTGCCTATACCTTTAGGGTAAAGGATTATGTGAAGTTAATTGATAATATAGCCGGAATTAAAGAATCTTTTTTAGTAGAAGATGTGAAGCTACGTATTTCTTCTGTTCTAGACCAATTATTGATGAAGTGGGTTGTGCAAGAAGGTAAAGATATGTTTAATCTTTCTATTAATTCCATTAATATTGCAAACGGTATGAAGCAGGATCTTGATATGCAGCTATTTGATACTGGAATTAGCATTAACTCCTTCCAAATCATGAGCTTTACCTACCCAGAAGAAGTTCAGGCAATGATTAATAAAAATGCTTCTCAAAGTATGGTTGGCGATGTAAATCGTTATCAGCAGATTAATTTCTCTGACGGTCTCTCCTCTGGTAATATAAAAAGCGGTGGGGTTGCTTCCGATATGGCAGGTATGATGATGGGTATGAAGTTTGCAAATCAAATGGTTCAGAATATGAATCAAGGCATGGCAGAGGCCGATGCTCAGCAGAAAACCTTTACTAATACGCCAAGCAATGAAACTGGTACCTCAGCAAATAAACCAAACTTCTGTCCTAACTGTGGGCTGAAAACCGGAGATAGTAATTTCTGTCCGAATTGCGGTCAAAAACTGGTGTAATTGATATAAAAGAAGGGGATAAATCTAAGTATCCTAGGTAAGATTATAAACTTACTTAAGTTACTTTGATTTATCCCCTTTGAAAAATTATTTCATAGTTATTTTGTTATTCTGCCATCGAAGATAATCTCACATTCATTTTGCAATTCTACCATTCGATTTGAAAGATATCTCATATTTATTTAACTATTCTGCCATTCGATTTCTTTTTCCACATACCTTTTCTTTATATACCACTACATCTCTGCCACTTTTTTTTGCGGTATATAATGATTGATCCGCTGACTTATATAATTCCGACATACACTGCATGGTGGTAGGAACTACAGAGGATACACCAATACTTACCGTAACAACTGCTGCTCCAAGCGTCGGGCTATGTTTAATATTAAGATTTTCTATATTTGTTCGTATTTTTTCTGCAAAAGAAATTAATTCCGATTCCTTCTCATCATATACGAGAATGACAAACTCTTCTCCACCGATTCGAGCAGTGAGATCACTACTCCTTCTTGCAGTTTTTCTAATCTCTGCAGCAACCATTTTCAAACATTTATCCCCTTGTGGATGTCCAAAACTATCGTTATAGCGCTTAAAATTATCCACATCCACAATCATAAGTCCAATTCTGATGCCGCTCCGAATACAATAAGGCAATAAGACTTCCAGATTACGATCTAAGCCCCTGCGATTTAATAAACCAGTAAGTGGATCTTCTTCCGCATTCTTTGCCATAGATTGAAGTTTTTGCTGCATCTTTAGCATTTTTCTATATTGTGAATATAAAAATCTAGAAATACAAAGTAGCGCACCACTGTATATTATCATACTCAACTTACTTGCAAAGGATAACTCTAGTTGAAACAATACAAAACTAAAGAAAATCATCTGTGTTGCTGCAAAATATAGAAACTCCTTTAAATTTAAAAGGGGCACCAATGCCGCAACAGAAATTAAAACGCAATATATTCCTATATTGTTACTTTCAAACAGGGAAATATAACTGGAAGCATAAATAAATAATAAGGAAAAACTCCAAAAACTTCGATAAATAATAGGGGCAATTACATAATCTTTCTTCCTCTTACTATAAGAACCTAAGACAAGAAATGCTATAGTTATTACCTCAAATGTTAATAAAAATCCAAGGTATGCTTTTCGAACTTCATTATTCTCACCGAAATTCCATAGAAATAAAGCCAAGATCGGTAATAAAAAACCTAAAATGGACGAAAAAACTACTACTCGTTTTAAATTCTCTCGAACGAGCCGGATTCTTAACTTTTCTCCATTTGATAACATGAAATTCTCCATACTTTGTCCCCTATATGTACGAAATTATCTGTTCTAAATCATCCTTCTCGTATTTTGTTTTGAAATATCTACTTTCATAAACAGAAATCCTCATAGTATCTAAACTGTTCTAATTGCAGCTTAGCCCTAAAATAATAAATTTTTTGTATTCATCACGCTCACTGTATGCTTTTTAGAAGTATACTAATCTATCGATGATTATAACATACTAATTTTGTAAAATCCAATCCTTTTTTCTTACTTTAACGGTAATAATGTCTATTTCAGAAATTAAACTCTTTTTTCAATCCTTTGCAGATTCCAGATAGGCATTTATCTGTTTTTTAATCGGTAACGCTATTGCCGTACAACAAATCATTTTTATGATATCTCCTGGAATAAATGGAATCACTCCTGCCATCAATGCTTTGGAGACTCCTAGTTTAAGCTGCAGACCAAGCCAAACCGTTCCAATAAGATAGCAGCCTATTGTTCCAAGCACCATTCCCAAAAAAACGATAATTGGTCTTTTCCCCCACCTCTTTGCAAAGAATCCAGTAAAAAAAGCCATGACAAGATATCCAATTAGATATCCGCCAGTTGGACCAGCTAAAACTCCAAATCCAGCCATACCCTCTGCAAAAACCGGAAGTCCAACCAAGCCAATCATAATATACAAAATAACACTAATGATAGCTTTTCGAGCCCCTAAGATAACTGCACAAAGATATACAGCAAAGGTGCCTAAAGAGATAGGAACCGTCGATAGAGGGATAGAGAAAGGAGCCAATATACACAGAATTGCAGTCATGAAAGCTGTCATTGTAATAGACATAGTTTTTGTACTTTTCATATTAATGATCATTCCTTTCGATAGCCTGTAAACTGTGGGCTACAGGCATAAATTTGTGTTTGAAAACAATATCTTTTCAAACTAACTCATTGTTTTTTGACCATTATATTGCAAGTCTATTTATATGTCAACCACAATTGTATTCTAGGTTTACATTCGTATGATTGTATTTTACGTTTACATTTGCGTTGATTGAAAATCCTAGCAAAAAAAGGCTAAGATATGAAATCTCAGCCTGTCGCTTCAAAAATCTAATCTATACTATTTTATATCGGCTAAAGTTCCCCATTCTTGATCCCTTTGTGCAATAACTAAATCCATATCTTCTGGAATTGGCCACTCAATACCAACCTCAGGATCATTCCAAAGTAGTCCACCATCATCACCCGGGTGATAGAAGTCAGTACACTTATAAGCAAACACAGCAGTATCAGATAAGACTAAATATCCATGTGCAAATCCCTCTGGTACAAAAAATTGCTTTTGATTCTCTTCACTAAGCACTACACCATACCATTTACCAAATGTTTTGGAGCCTTTTCGAAGATCTACTGCCACATCAAAAACCTCACCACTTAATACACGAACGAGTTTCGCTTGCGGGTAATTGATTTGAAAATGAAGCCCTCTTAGTACTCCCTTTTTTGACATTGACTGGTTGTCCTGTATAAACTCTGCGGTAATCCCTGCGGCTTCATATGCCTCTTTATGATACGTCTCTATAAAGTATCCACGATTGTCTTTAAATATTGTTGGTTCAATTACAAATAGCCCATCAATACCACATTCTGTAACTGTTATTTTTCCCATTTTATTCTCCATCTATAATTCCACAGACATTTTATGTCTTATTTACTATTCAAGATTCTCTGCTTGTAACTCATACAAATAACGAGATAACGCATCTTGCCAAGTAGGTAGTCGTTCAAATCCCTGTTCCGTTAATTTTTCTTTGCTAAGTCTACTATTTTTAGGACGTTTTGCTTTGGTTGGAAATTCATCCGACGTTAATGGTTGAACCGTTGTATTTTTGCCAGACATACGAAAAATTTCTTTCGCGAAATCGTACCAACTGCAAAATCCTTCATTGGTCACATGATAAATCCCATATTTATCAGTTTTTATCATTGCTACAAGACACTTTGCCAAATCTACCGTGTAAGTTGGTGAACCGATTTGATCAGCCACAACAGAAACGGTGTTTCTTTCTTCACTAAGACGTAACATTGTCTTTACAAAATTCTTTCCATTCTTACCAAATACCCAGGAAACCCTAACAATAAAACAGCTATCTAGTTCACGAATTACAGCCTGCTCTCCTTCGTATTTCGTCTGTCCATACCAGTTGATAGGTGCAACTTGATCACAGACTTCGTAAGGTTTCTCTCCTTCCCCTGAAAAAACATAATCCGTACTAAGATATATCATTTTCGCATGAATCCCTGCACAGGCTATTGCTAGATAGGAAGCCGCTAGAGCATTCGCACTTAATGTTTCTTCTTTTTCCTCCTCAGCAAGATCCACAGCTGTGTAGGCGGCACAATTAATTACTGCCTCTGGATTTATATCTCTAATCGTCCTTATTACTTGGTCTTTATCAGTTATGTCAAGGTCCTTTCTTGTTAATCCGAAAGCTGTCAATCCGTGTTTTTCTAATTCTTTTACCACATCATAACCCAACTGACCATTTACCCCAGTTACAACCACTCTCATAATAAACGTTCTCCATACATCTCTTTAAAATAAGACCGATACTCTCCATTGATGATATGTTCCCACCAGTCCTTATTTTCCAAATACCAATCAATCGTTTGCTTTAAACCAGTTTCAAAATGGTATCTAGGTTTCCATCCAAGTTCTTGCTCTATTTTGCTTGGATCAATCGCATAGCGTAGGTCATGTCCAGGACGATCGGTTACATACTCTATTAAGCTTTCCGGCTTATTTAGTGCCTTCAGAATTTCCTTAACTACTTCAAGGTTGGTTTTTTCATTATGTCCACCAACATTATATACTTCTCCCGGTTTTCCATTACGGATAATTAAGTCAATAGCCGAACAATGGTCTGTTACATGCAGCCAGTCTCTAACGTTACTACCATTGCCGTAAACAGGAAGTTTTTCATTATTTAAGGCGCGAATAATCATAAGTGGTATTAATTTTTCTGGAAAATGGTAAGGCCCATAATTATTTGAACAACGGGATATTGTTACCGGTAGCCCGTACGTACGATAATAAGAAAGTACGAATAAATCCGCACTTGCCTTACTAGAGGAATATGGACTTGAAGTATGAAGCGGTGTATCTTCCGTGAAAAATAAGTCCGTACGATCAATTGGAAGGTCACCATACACCTCGT
Source organism: Lachnoclostridium phytofermentans ISDg (assembly GCF_000018685.1). Taxonomy (NCBI): domain Bacteria; kingdom Bacillati; phylum Bacillota; class Clostridia; order Lachnospirales; family Lachnospiraceae; genus Lachnoclostridium; species Lachnoclostridium phytofermentans. The sequence continues at coordinate 4,520,509 of NC_010001.1, forward strand.
CAGTTGATACTTGATGAAATCTCTTTATTTGAAACTTCTTCGATGCATCCAACAACACTAGAGTTCCTAACACATTTGTTTTTACAAAGACTTCAGGATCTAGGATGGAGCGATCCACATGACTTTCCGCAGCAAAATTTACAACAACATCAAATGCTTCTTTTTCAAACAACTCCATGATAAATACTCTGTCCGAGATGTCTCCCTTAATAAAACGATAATTCGGTTTATCTTCCACCGACTTTAAGCTTTCAAGATTTCCTGCATAGGTTAACGCATCTAAATTAACAATTGTATCCTCAGGATAATTATTTACCATATATTGTACAAAGTTGCTGCCTATAAAACCAGCTCCTCCGGTAACTAGTATTTTCATAATATTATTCCTTTGCCCTTTCCTTTAAAGTCCAAGTTTTTTATTTATGAAGTTATGAACTGATTCTCTGCAAGTTCCCTCTTCAACATCATTATTACTTATCTAAGTATTTACCATCCAATATATCCTTTAAATAAGCTCCATATTGATTGTTTTTAAATTGAAGATAGATACTTTCGAGTTTCTCTTTGTCAATCCAGCCCATTAAATATCCTATCTCCTCAAGGCAACCTATTTTTCTGTGTTGATGTGTTTCTACTGTTTTTACAAAATTAGTTGCCTCAACTAAAGATTCATGCGTCCCTGTATCAAGCCAGGTATAACCTTGTCCTAATAATGAGACCTCCAATTCTCCTTGTTCCAAATAGATACGATTTAAATCAGTAATTTCAAGCTCACCACGTTTGGAAGGTTTCAATTTCTTTGCATATTCAACTACTCTATTATCATAAAAATACAGTCCTGTAACACAATAATTAGATTTTGGATTTATTGGCTTCTCCTCAATGGAGACAGCTTTTCCTTCCGAATTAAATTCAACAATTCCAAAACGCTCAGGATCATCAACATAATATCCAAAAACAGTTGCTCCTATTTCTTTTGTAGCTGCTCTTCTTAAACGGATATCCAAGCCATAGCCATGGAAGATGTTATCTCCAAGTATCATCGCCACATTATCGTTACCAATAAATTCCTCACCAATGAGAAATGCCTGTGCTAATCCATCCGGGCTATTCTGAACCGCATAGGATAACACAATTCCAAATTGACTTCCATCCCCTAGAAGTTCCTTAAATCTTGGAGTATCTTCTGGTGTCGAGATTATTAAGATATCTCGAATACCAGCTGTCATAAGTACGGATAGCGGATAATATATCATTGGTTTGTCGTAAACAGGCAATAATTGTTTTGATGTTACTCTGGTTAATGGATAAAGCCTTGTACCACTGCCACCGGCTAACACAATTCCCTTCATATTTAAACCTCATTTCTGTTTTTTGCGAAATATAAATATTGTGTGTGCGACTTGTTTGCTTTACAGAGCGCAGACACAAACTTGTGAGTGATAGATCTATCTTTCATATTTTCTTATTTCAAATCTTTAATCATACTAAAAATATCTTATAATAAATACCATATCAAGTCAATCCAGATTCTTTTTTTACATCTGCCACTCATTCTCACAACTTTACTTATTATGATTCTTATTTTATACCGGATGACGAATTTCATCTCCTGTTATTTCATGATGCATGTAATCAATAGTCGAAAATAATTTACTATCAACTTTATAGCTCTATATGTACTTTGTTTGGTCTATTGTTTCTTTCTAATTACTTCTGGGCGTACAATCACACCAACTCAACTTTTAAATCATAGTAGTCACGATATCTTCTATATATTCTTTGGCATCTTCTCTAACATGGTTTAGTCTTCCTTCCACCTCATTCCATGAAATTCCGTTCTCCTCTTGGTTAGGTTTCGATCCTTTACAAATCTCACGGCCTTCGATATGAAGGAGCTGTAATAATTCTTCTGCCCTGTTATTACGATTTTGTTTATTCTCTAATTCCACAAAGAACTTTTTATGAAACAGGATTGATAATGCTGTACCATGAAATGAGTTAGTCACTACATAGGCTGCTTCTTTAAACCAAGCAAGAAATTCTTCCACTTTTGGTGCTACCACATATTTTATATGCATGTCTCTTATCGCCGTTCGGTCATTGATATAAACTATCTCAAGATTATTCTGCTTTGACAGCTCTTTGGCAAACTGAATAGAATAGATCGGTTTCTCAACATGATAAAGAAGAACATAAGGCTTTTGATACCCTGTTTGATACTTCATCTGGCTCCATATCTTGCTAGATAGCAACAAAGTAGGGTCAATATGAACTTTTATTTTAGAAGAAATATAATCCTGCAATAAAGGGGCTGCATCTGCTTCTCCCACTGAAATGCTTTGAAATCCTTTTAATCTCTCTCGGTAAATCTCTTCTAAAGACTTCGGTATTTTTTTAATTCCCAAATTCGCTGCGTAAGAATATTTTTTTTCATCTTCTGTAAAGGTTAAGAAATATGCTTCATCAAACCCTGCACTAACCGGACTAAAAACCTGATCACTACCAGTAATAATAAAGATATAGTCTTTACTTAATTCTTTAAGTTCTAAATAGTCATTACATCGTTTACTAAGGACTAAATTATCCTTACAAAACTGTTCAAAGTTTTTCATCTTTTTTTGTATCACTCTATAAAAAAAAATTCCCTTAGCTATACCTCGAACCACCTTACCACTATAAATTTTAAATGGGGAGTAACAGCTGGATATACTTTTCGAATAATAATCAATTATCTCGTTATCTATTCCCAGACCAAAAAGAAATTGTTGCAGGGCATATGCTTGTAATACCGCACCATAATTTAATGCTCTATGAAATGTTATAATACCAACTTTTTTATTCATAATCCCTCCATTCTGAAATATAAATGTCATATTTAATTCTTACATATCCAATTATTTTAATTAAAAATTGAACTTTACCAGATACCTTTCAAAGGTTTCATTGTCTTCAATCACACCTACTAATAACGTTCTCGGTTCTAATATCCTGCATGAAAAAGGTAGTTACATTATACATACATGATCCTTTGTTCGCTAAAATAAATACAAGTAGCAGCATAATACACATAATATCTCTATATAAGGCATACATTTTTATCTGGATTCGTATATCTATAAGAGTATAAAAAGTATATCATTTCCAATTTTCGTTGTAAACATAAATTGTGTCTACTGTTCATTTAATATGTTTTGTTTTTCGACATTTTAAATTGAATAATTATATTTATTTATCTTAGTTAACATTTTTAGTATAATTCACGACAAATTATATCGAAATACATCTTAATAAGGACTCTTTGTTTGTAAAAAAATGCGTACATCTATTCTAGGTCTATAAACATCATAGTTACATCTATCCTCTTTTAAACAAATACTAAAATCCACTAAACAACAAAAAAAGCTGAAGAATCGGATCAATTCCGATTCTTCAGCTTCCATAAATTTAGGTTAATTAAGAATTTTTCTGTATTATCTTATTCTAGATCGCCTTTATAAACTACTCTGCTTTTCCAACAGATCCAAATAACTCCATCTTTTCCTTCACAGTTGCTCTAATTGCAACAACTCCTGGAGCTAATAATTTACGTGGATCAAATCCTTTTCCTTGTAAATCCTTACCGTCTTCAATGTATTTACGAGTTGCAGCTGCAAAACTTAACTGGCATTCTGTATTTACATTAATCTTAGCTACGCCAAGTGAAATTGCTTTCTTAATCATATCTTCCGGAATACCTGTACCACCATGAAGAACTAAAGGCATATCTCCAGTTAACTGTTGAACTGCAGCTAAAGTTTCGAAACTAAGGCCAGCCCAGTTTTCTGGATACTGACCATGAATATTTCCGATACCTGCTGCTAACATAGTAACACCAAGATCAGAAATCATCTTGCATTCTTCTGGATCAGCACATTCACCTGCACCTACAACTCCATCTTCTTCTCCACCGATGGATCCAACTTCTGCTTCTAAAGATAAATTCTTCTCAGCACAAATCTTTACTAATTCTTTTGTTTTCTCAATGTTCTCTTCAATTGGATAGTGTGAACCATCGAACATGATTGAGGAGAAACCTGCATCGATACATTTTAAACAAGCTTCAAATGTACCATGATCTAAGTGTAGAGCTACTGGTACTGTAATTTTTAACTCATCTATCATATTAGATACCATAGCTGTTACAGTTTTGTAACCTATCATATATTTACCTGCACCCTCAGATACACCTAAAATTACTGGTGAATTAAGCTCCTGTGCAGTTAATAAAATAGCCTTTGTCCACTCAAGATTATTAATATTAAATTGGCCTACTGCATAATGGCCTGCTTTTGCTTTTGTAATCATGTCTTTTGCTGATACTAACATATTTTATCCTCCTTATATTCGTTAAATATTTCACAACTTGTAATTCTATCTAATTATAGTTATCTTCTTAGCCCTAAGATATTATACATGATAATATCACAAAAGGGAACCTTAATTTTCAAATAATCCTATTATAATGAATTAAGATAATTTTTTCATCTTTTGTTTGATGCGAATAACTTTTAAGAATTCATGAGTATTTTCAATAGAATATTCCTTTAAAAAGTTTTCAAAATCCTCATTTAATTCAAAATCTTCTTGCTGCATATATTCCCATACTCTTAAATCGAATTCATCTTCTTCAAAGGAACGATCATATCCTTCCATATATTCATAGATATTCATAATAACCTCCATTCCTGCGCTTGTTCTACGCAGCTTTAAATCGTAATTTTCTTTTCTATTTATTTAGGCTGTGAAGTTTTCGAATTTCTTAGGCAGTGTCTTCTGGTGTCTTAGAAATTCGCTTCACACTTGAAATCATGGCCACTCACTAGGCTGGAAGTTTGTGCCGAGGACGACGCAGGCATAAACTTCTGTGTAAAACCTAGAAATTCTTAGTCAGCGTATTTTGCTGGCTTAGAAATTTCTTTTTACGCTTTGTTCATAAATCTTTTAATAATGCACGGATAACCTATCATAATCCATAATACCAGTAAAAAATATTTAACACCTTTTCCTGTAATAGAAGCCCCAAGGATAAAGCCTAAGCCTTCTTTTAGTAATATAGTAACGGTTAGTCCAATTAGTAACTTTACTACCTGCATTCGATTGCTACATGCTCTCTCATTAAAATTCAGATACGTACTTTCTACATACCAGCCAATGGCTAATCCTACACCAGCTGCTGCTGCACTGCAACTATCTGCTGCATATGCTAGTTCTATTGTACCATTAGTATACAAGGTTACGCAATATATTAATAGAGCGATCGCGAATACACCGATACCAATCATTAAATATACCTTCTTATCTTTAGTAAGCTCAAAATTTGAGAAATAATACACAAGTAAGATAGTTGCTAAAGTAATAACAAAAGAAGTTAATACATCTGCTGGAGTATGAACTCCCAGATACATTCTTGATAAACCTACCATTGCTATCACAAGAAATAACATAATCTTCGATGCTCTTTTCTTAGTTGCAAGTGCCAATGTTCCATACAAAGCTGTTGCTGCCTGTGTATGTCCACTTGGAAAGGAATATCCGGTTGCAGCATTAATAGCGTCCTCTACCGGTTTAAATAGAGGATCTTTAATCCAAGGACGTGGGATTCGAAACGTTATTTTTAACCCCTGAACCAAAATCGCAGAAAGAAAGAATCCAAAACTTATCCGATAAGCTAACTTTTTATTATAGCACCAGTAAAAAAAGCATAATACAGCTAATACTACGACCTCTTGCCCTAGTAAGGTAAATAGACGAAATATCCCACTTAGAAATGGGTTTCGTATACTCTCTAACTGATATAAAAATTCCATATAACCCCCCATTCTGTCGCAATCCTGCAAATTCAGGCGACAGCTCAAATTCGTTATCTAAGGCTATTGTATTCCCGTACCCTGCTTTCGTCAAGGGTACAAACTAGACAAAACCATTCATTATCAAGAACATCAAAAGTCACTTGTTATTGTATATAACTACTATATCTCCTTCATATTGCAAAAAGGCTGTTACAAAACAATACTAGTTTTGTAACAGCCTAATTTTAAGTTTTATAGAGTTATCAAATTCCTTTAAAGCACTTAATTACTCTTCTTCCTCAGAAAATTTTAAATCATCAAAATTCTCAGTGGAAAGATCATTTTCTTCATCTTCGAAATATTCATCCTCAGTGAAGCTTACTTCTTCATCCGAATTAAAGTCTTCATTCTCATAGAAGTTTTGTTTAAAGTCATTACCGGAGAAATTACCTTCGTAATTTCCATTGTCAAACTCATCCTCAGAGAATGTAATTTCCTGATTCTGATCCGTATCTAACTTAACATTGCGATAGTGTTTCATACCGGTACCTGCTGGAATAAGCTTACCGATAATTACGTTTTCCTTAAGACCAATCAGTGGATCAATCTTACCTTTAATCGCTGCTTCTGTAAGAACTTTCGTTGTTTCCTGGAAGGATGCTGCGGAAAGGAAAGAGTTTGTTGCAAGAGAAGCCTTGGTAATACCAAGCATTACCTGTTTTCCTTCTGCTTGTTCTAATCCCTTCGCTGCTAAGCTTTCATTTACATCGTTATACTCTAAGATATCTACCATAGTTCCTGGTAAGAATTCTGCATCACCATTATTCTCAACACGAACCTTCTTTAACATCTGGCGAACAATCACTTCGATATGCTTATCGTTGATTTCTACACCCTGTAAACGGTAAACTCTTTGAACTTCCTGAATCATGTAATCCTGAACTGCACGAACACCTTTAATCTTTAAGATATCATGTGGGTTTACAGAACCTTCTGTTAACTCATCACCAGCTTCAATTACCTGTTCATCCATAACCTTAATTCTAGAACCGTAAGGAATTAAGTATGCTTTCGATTCTAAAGTATCATTACTTGTTCTAGTAACTATAACTTCACGCTTCTTCTTGGTATCCTTAATTGTAACAGTACCACCGAATTCTGCGATAATTGCAAGTCCCTTTGGCTTTCTTGCCTCGAAAAGTTCCTCGACACGAGGAAGACCCTGAGTAATATCATCACCCGCAACACCACCAGTATGGAAAGTACGCATTGTAAGCTGTGTACCTGGCTCACCGATTGACTGAGCCGCAATAATACCAACTGCTTCACCAACCTGTACTGCTTCACCAGTAGCCATGTTTGCACCGTAACACTTAGCACAAACACCGATGTGTGATTTACAAGAAAGAACGGTACGAATCTTAATCGTTGCATTTGGATCTTCGAATGCTTTGCTTGCTACGATACGAGCAGCACGCTTTGGTGTGATGATGTGATTTTTCTTCACAATTAACTCACCATTATCATCGTAGATTGTCTCGCATGCATAACGACCTATAATTCTGTCTTCTAATCCTTCAATTACTTCTTTTCCATCCATGAAGGCTTTAATTTCCATACCTGGAATTTCATCAGTACCTTCACCACAGTCAACCTCACGGATAATTAAATCCTGAGATACGTCTACAAGACGACGAGTTAAGTAACCAGAGTCGGCAGTACGAAGAGCAGTGTCGGAAAGACCTTTACGAGCACCGTGTGCGGAGATGAAGTACTCAAGTACGTCAAGACCTTCACGGAAGTTCGCCTTGATAGGCAACTCGATTGTCTTACCAGATGTATCTGCCATAAGACCACGCATACCAGCTAACTGTTTGATCTGCTTGTCGGAACCACGGGCACCAGAGTCAGCCATCATGAAGATGTTATTATATTTATCAAGTCCAGAAAGAAGTTCCTTTGTAATTTCATCATCGGCTTCTTTCCAAGTTTCAATAACTGCTTTATAACGCTCTTCCTCAGTCATCAAACCACGACGATGATTCTTGGCGATATCTTCTACCTGCTTTTCTGCACGTTCGATAATGTCTTTCTTTGCTTCTGGTACAGTCATATCAGAAATGGATACTGTCATCGCTGCACGAGTAGAGTATTTATAACCTAAAGACTTAATCGCATCTAGAGTTTCTGCAGTCTGAGTTGCACCACGAGTATTGATACATTTCTCAAGGATCTTCTTTAACTGCTTCTTACCTGTGTGGAAATCAATTTCAAGTGCAAGGAAGTTTTCTGGCTTGCTACGATCAACAAAACCAAGATCCTGCGAAATAATTTCATTAAAGATGAATCTTCCCACGGTAGACTCTATTGTTCTGGATTCCTCTACACCTTCTGCGTTAAGACCAGTTCTACGAACTTTAATCATTGCATGAAGTGAGATTACACCATTTTCATAAGCAAGAATTGCTTCATTTACACTCTTAAAATACTTACCTTCTCCAATGTCACCTGGTTTTTGAAGTGTTAAATAGTAAATACCAAGTACCATATCCTGAGATGGAACCGCAACAGGACCACCATCGGATGGTTTTAACAAGTTGTTAGGTGATAATAAAAGGAAACGACACTCTGCCTGAGCTTCTACACTAAGTGGTAGATGCACCGCCATCTGGTCACCGTCGAAGTCGGCGTTGAAAGCTGTACATACAAGTGGATGTAACTTAATTGCCTTACCTTCTACAAGTACTGGCTCGAAGGCCTGAATACCAAGTCTATGAAGGGTAGGAGCACGGTTAAGCATTACTGGATGCTCTCTGATTACCTCTTCTAAGATATCCCATACCTCAGGCTGTAATCTTTCTACCATCTTCTTTGCAGATTTAATATTATGAGCTGTTCCTTTTGCAACTAACTCTTTCATAACAAATGGCTTGAATAATTCAATTGCCATTTCCTTTGGAAGACCACACTGGTAAATCTTAAGTTCAGGACCTACGACGATAACGGAACGACCAGAATAGTCAACACGTTTACCAAGTAAGTTCTGACGGAAACGACCTTGCTTACCCTTTAACATATCGGATAAGGACTTTAATGGTCTATTACCAGGACCAGTTACAGGACGACCTCTTCTACCATTATCAATTAAAGCGTCAACCGCTTCTTGTAACATTCTCTTCTCGTTACGAACGATAATATCAGGCGCACCAAGTTCAAGAAGTCTCTTAAGACGATTGTTACGGTTAATAATTCTACGATATAAGTCATTCATATCAGAAGTAGCAAAACGGCCACCGTCTAACTGTACCATCGGACGTAAATCTGGTGGGATAACAGGAACGACTGTCATAATCATCCACTCAGGCTTATTTCCAGACTCACGGAAAGCTTCTACAACCTCAAGTCTCTTAATAATACGAGCTCTCTTTTGTCCTGTAGATTCTTTTAAGCCTCTCTTTAGGTCTTTTGATTCTTTCTCTAAATCAATGGCCTCTAAAAGTTCCATAATCGCTTCAGCGCCCATTCCTACACGGAACCTGTCGCCATATTTATCATATGCTTCTCTGAATTCTTTTTCATTTAACACCTGTTTGTACTGTAAATCGGTAGTTCCTTTATCAAGTACAATATAAGATGCAAAATATAGCACTTTCTCAAGGGTTCTTGGAGAAAGGTCTAAGATTAGACCCATTCTACTTGGGATACCCTTGAAGTACCAAATATGAGACACTGGAGCTGCAAGTTCGATGTGACCCATTCTTTCACGACGAACACTTGCCTTTGTAACCTCAACTCCACAGCGGTCACATACTACGCCCTTATAGCGGATTTTTTTGTATTTACCACAATGACATTCCCAGTCTTTGTTTGGTCCAAAAATCTTTTCGCAGAATAAACCGTCTTTTTCTGGCTTGAGCGTTCTGTAATTGATTGTTTCTGGCTTTCTAACTTCACCTCTGGACCACTCTCTGATCTTCTCTGGCGAAGCCAAACCTATCTTAATCGCGTCATAGGTGATATCCTTGACACTTTCATTTATCATCTCTGTTGGCATTGTCTGGCTCTCCCTTCAGTATTATTCTCCGAAATCATCCGACTCACTAAAATCCACTACGCTTTCATTCTCGTCGAAGCTTTCGAATGTGTCGCTTTCTTCCTCCGGATTCACTTCACTGTATCCAGCTTCTTCAAAGCCCTCATCATATTTGAAGTTATCTTCCTCAATATACTGCGTAAACTCTGTTTCACCGTAATCGATGTTTTCTGTCATCTTAACTTCATCACCGTTCTCATCAAGAACTGTAACATCAAGTGCAAGAGACTGAAGTTCCTTAAGGAGTACCTTAAAGGATTCCGGAATACCAGGTTCTGATATATTATCGCCTTTAATGATTGCTTCATAAGTCTTAACACGTCCTGTAACGTCATCGGACTTCACAGTTAAGATTTCCTGTAAGATATGAGCAGCACCATATGCCTCAAGTGCCCAAACCTCCATCTCACCGAATCTCTGACCACCGAACTGAGCTTTACCACCAAGAGGCTGCTGAGTTACTAAAGAGTAAGGACCAGTAGAACGAGCATGAATCTTATCATCTACTAAGTGGTGAAGTTTTAAGTAGTGCATGAATCCAACGGTTACAGCACTATCAAAGTACTCACCGGTTCTACCATCACGGAGACGAACCTTACCATCACGGTTAATTGGAACACCTTCCCACTGTTTTCTGTAATCCTCATTAGATACAAGGTAATCCATAACTTCTGGATCTAATATATCTTTATATTTTGCTTCGAATTTATCTAATGGAGCATTTACATAATCGTTCGCAAGCTCTAAAGTGTCCATAATGTCGTACTCGTTTGCACCGTCAAATACTGGTGTTGAAACATTAAATCCGAGTACTCTGGAAGCAAGACTTAAGTGAATTTCTAATACCTGACCGATGTTCATACGAGAAGGTACGCCCAGAGGATTTAATACGATATCAAGCGGTCTACCATTTGGTAGGAATGGCATATCTTCTGCTGGTAACACACGGGAAACAACACCCTTATTACCATGTCGACCAGCCATCTTATCACCAACTTGAATCTTTCTCTTTTGAGCAATATAAACACGTACTGTCTGGTTAACACCAGGAGATAATTCATCACCGTTTTCTCTTGTGAATACCTTAGCATCTACGATAATACCGTACTCACCGTGAGGAACACGAAGGGAAGTATCACGAACTTCTCTTGCTTTCTCACCAAAGATTGCACGAAGTAGTCTCTCTTCTGCGGTAAGCTCTGTTTCACCCTTTGGTGTAACCTTACCAACTAAGATATCTCCGGCACGAACTTCAGCACCGATACGGATAATACCTCTTTCATCAAGATCCTTAAGTGCATCATCACCAACACCTGGAACATCTCTTGTGATTTCTTCTGGTCCGAGTTTTGTATCACGAGCTTCTGCTTCGTATTCTTCAATATGAACAGAAGTATAAACATCTTCCTGAACAAGTCTTTCACTTAATAATACCGCATCCTCGTAGTTATAACCTTCCCAGGTCATAAATCCGATTAATGGGCTTTTACCAAGTGCTAATTCACCATTTGCAGTAGATGGACCATCCGCAATAACCTCGCCAGCTTCTACCTTATCTCCCTTTACCACGATTGGTCTTTGGTTGATACAAGTACCCTGGTTACTTCTTGCAAATTTAACAAGACGATAGCTTGACTTTGTTCCATCATCATTCTTTATTATAACTTCACGGGATGTAGATTTCTCAACAGTACCCGCTTTCTTTGATACAACACAAACACCAGAGTCTACTGCTGTTTTTAATTCCATACCTGTTCCAACAACAGGTGCCTCAGTAAATAACAATGGCACTGCCTGACGCTGCATGTTAGATCCCATGAGCGCACGGTTCGCATCATCATTTTGAAGGAACGGAATCATCGCTGTAGCAACAGAGAATACCATCTTAGGAGAAACGTCCATTAAATCAACTTTTCTCTTCTGATAAGAAGAAGTCTCTTCTCTGTAACGACCAGATACACTCTGATTTACAAAATATCCTGTTTCATCCAACGGCTCATTTGCCTGTGCAACAACATATTTATCTTCCTCATCCGCTGTTAAGTAAACAACTTCTTCTGTAACACGTGGATTTTCAGGGTCAGTTCTATCCACCTTACGATAAGGTGCCTCAATAAAACCATACTGATTAATTCTAGCGTAAGATGCTAAGGAGTTGATAAGACCGATGTTTGGACCTTCTGGTGTCTCAATTGGACACATTCTACCATAGTGAGAATAGTGAACGTCACGAACCTCGAATCCCGCACGATCACGACTAAGACCACCAGGACCAAGAGCAGAAAGACGTCTCTTATGTGTAAGCTCACCAAGAGGATTGTTCTGATCCATGAACTGGGACAACTGAGAACTTCCGAAGAATTCCTTCACTGCTGCTGTTACTGGTTTAATATTAATTAAGGATTGTGGACTAATTCCTTCTAAATCCTGAGTTGTCATTCTTTCACGAACAACACGCTCCATTCTGGAAAGACCGATTCTGTACTGGTTCTGTAATAATTCACCTACCGCACGAATACGACGATTTCCTAAATGGTCAATATCATCTTCATTACCAATTCCATATTCTAAGTGCATATTGTAATTGATGGATGCATAGATATCATCCTTTGTAATATGCTTTGGAATTAAATCAGTAATATGCTTTGCTACAGCATCTTTAATTTCTTCTTGGCTGCTGCAGGAATCTAAAATCATACGAAGAGCTGGGTAGTAAACTTCTTCTGTGATTCCTAACTCTTCTTTGTCACAGTCAAGTGTGGCATACTCTTCAAAATCAACCATCATATTAGAAAGAACAACAACATTACGTTCTTCTGCCTGAACTAAGATAGATTTAACCGCTCTATTCTGAATACGAATTGCAAGAGCTTCTGTAATAATTGTACCAGCCTCTGCTAAGATTTCACCTGTCTCTGTATCAACAACATCCTCAGCTAAAGGGAAACCTAGAACTCGGTTTTTCAAAGCTAACTTCTTATTAAACTTAAAACGTCCAACCTTAGCAAGGTCATATCTTCTAGGATCGAAGAACATACTATTAATTAAGGACTCTGCACTTTCAACGGAAAGTGGTTCACCTGGACGAAGTTTTTTGTATAACTCAAGAAGACCATCTTGATAGTTATCAGATGGGTCTTTGCTAAAGCTTGCTAAAATCTTTGGTTCTTCACCAAACATCTCAACAATTTCAGCGTTGGAACCGATACCCATAGCACGTAGCAATACAGTAATCGGAACTTTTCTATTTCTATCTACTCGAACATAAAATACATCGTTGGAATCTGTTTCATACTCTAACCAAGCACCTCTGTTAGGAATTACTGTAGAGGAGTGAAGAGTCTTACCAACTTTATCATGTTGAATTGCATAATAAATTCCAGGGGAACGTACTAACTGGCTAACGATAACACGTTCAGCACCATTGATAACAAAGGTACCAGTCTCAGTCATTAAAGGTAAGTCACCCATGAAGATGTCATGTTCATTGATTTCTTCCGTCTCTTTGTTACGAAGTCTAACTTTTACTTTCAACGGAGCCGCATAGGTTGCATCTCTTTCCTTGCATTCTTCAATCGAATACTTAACATCATCCTCGCAGAGCTGAAAGCTTACGAACTCAAGGCTAAGATGATCGCTATAATCTTCGATCGGCGAAATATCATCGAATACTTCATTTAGGCCTTCCTCTAAAAACCACTGATAGGAATCCTTCTGAACTTCAATGAGATTTGGCATTTCAAGTACTTCTTTTTGCTTTGAATAGCTCATTCTTACGCCTTTTCCAACCTTAATCGGACGTATTCTGTTTTTATCCATTGACGTTTTCACCCCTTGAAATTTTTCTATTTTTTTATATAATCGAGTAATGAGAGTTTCCTTCCTACTCGTAGCCTCGCAAGCAAGGCAGCACACTTGTTTAACCCTGCATAAAATGTAAGAAAACCCACAAAATATTGAGTTTCCCGTTTTTTCAAAAGCACATTTTGTGTTTTTTATGAAATATGCAATAAAATTTCTTAAAAACACTTTGCATTTTGAACTTTATGTGTTATAATATATACATATGGGCATACAAAACCACAATGGTGCACATTTCATATTATCATAGTATAGTCAAGCTGTCAATAGCAAATTGTACAGCTTTTTTATATATTTCATAAAATATCTATAAAGTCCAATATTCACATTTTTCCCATTCTATCCATCCGTCTAAAAAAAAGCATGCTTTGCTTACTTTTCCTTGTCATGAATTAGGGGTATCCCCTAAGATTTACCTCATAATAGCCAAAATATCCCATAATTTTCTAACATCCTGCTAACATTTGGAAAGCGGAAAAAATCTAGTATTAATTTGTAGTATAACCATTTATTGGTTCCTCATTCATCTTTATTTTTAAGTATAAATTTGATGAAAGTGCTTTTTCTTTTAAATTTTGTAATCATTAATACGTTTTTATGCCAGCGGTTAGCAAGAACTGACTTTTCTTTAAAAGACAAATATAAAAAACAAATAAAAGCAGGATGAAGTATAATCTCCTATTCTCTTTGATAGGGGGATTTATCTTTTCATCCTGCTTTCATTTTATTCAATACAATCCATTCTCCATACTGAAAACACACAAAACACAAAAGCATAGTGTCTCGCGGTTTCGCGAATAATCTTTTATTTTCTGCTACGTATTCTTTTTATCGCCTTAACGATCTCAACAACAGGAATCATAGTAATTGCAAATAAAACTGCAACTCCATATTCTTGTATCCTTATCCTCGTAAACCCAAATGCATCCCTCAAGAATGGAACATAGATTACTGCTGTTGTTAATACAAAGGATAATATAATTGCTCCAAGAAGGTAAGCATTTTGATAATTCATTTGAAAAATCGATTTATCCCTGGAACGTAAATTGTAAGAGTGGATTACTTCTGCTAATGACATGGTAAGAAAGGCCATTGTCATTCCATCGCTGCTATTTGCTATCTCCCATCTACCACTTTCCATATAATGACCCACAAAATAAGATAGGAGTGTTATTATAGTAACAAAACAACCTTGATAGATAACATCAAAACCCAGACCTCCAGCAAAGATTCCTTCCTTCGCATCTCTTGGTTCCCTCTTCATCACATCTGCTTCCCCTCGTTCCATACCAAGCGCTAGAGCGGGAAAGCTATCCGTAATCAAATTAATCCAAAGTAGATGTACTGGCTTTAAAATTGTAAAACCAATAATTGTAGCTACAAAAATTGCTAATACCTCACTTAAATTAGAAGACAGCAAAAATTGTATGGATTTTCGGATGTTATCGTAAATCCTTCTACCTTCTTCCACTGCTACAACGATAGTAGCAAAATTATCATCAGCTAACACCATGTCAGCAACATTCTTCGTAACATCGGTGCCCGTGATGCCCATGCCGATTCCAATGTCAGCACTCTTTATGGAAGGTGCATCATTTACACCATCTCCAGTCATTGCAACCACTTTCCCTCTTTCTTTCCAAGCAGTTACAATTTGTACTTTATGTTCCGGTTGCACACGGGCATAAACAGAGTAGTTCTCGATTGCTTGTGAAAATGTCTCATCATCCATTTCAGAAAGCATAGCTCCTGTGATAGCCTCAGAGGCATCTTTT
Organism: Lachnoclostridium phytofermentans ISDg; assembly: GCF_000018685.1. Taxonomy (NCBI): domain Bacteria; kingdom Bacillati; phylum Bacillota; class Clostridia; order Lachnospirales; family Lachnospiraceae; genus Lachnoclostridium; species Lachnoclostridium phytofermentans. The sequence goes on from NC_010001.1 coordinate 4,536,069, forward strand.
ATAATTTCAAGTTTCTTTGCTATTGCTACTGCAGTATCTCGGTGATCGCCTGTTATCATTATAGGGCGAATACCCGCTTCCTTACATTCCTTAACTGCAACTAAAACTTCTGGGCGAACCGGATCAATCATACCAGTTAATCCAACAAACACAAGCTCTTTTTCTAATTCTTTCTCATCAAAAATAATTACCTTCTCTTGAAAGGAACGAAATGCAGCCGCTAGTACACGTAAAGCCTCATCTGCCATTTCCTTATTTATCGTTAATATTTCACTTTTTATTTCTTCTGTGATTTCAGTAACACCATCCGCAGATAAATAATGAGTACAACATTTTAGTACTTCATCAGGAGCTCCTTTTGTATACTGAATATATTCATCTTCCTTCTGATGTACTGTAGTCATCATCTTACGAACAGAATCAAAAGGTGCTTCTCCAATTCGTGGCTGCTTCTTTTTTAACTCATCTTTTGATAGTTGATTTGTATAGGCATAGTTAACTAAGGCACATTCCGTAGGTTCTCCGATTGCTTGATTATTTTCATCCAATTCCGCATCACTACATAAAGCCATTGCTGTTGCTAAAAATACACGATCATTTGTGTATTCTTTTACGACGGTCATTTTATTTTGGGTAAGAGTTCCTGTTTTATCAGAACAAATAATCTGTGTACTACCAAGTGTTTCAACTGCTGTTAATTTACGTATGACGGCGTTCCTTTTCGACATATTGGTTACACCAATGGATAGCACAATCGTTACTACAGTAGCAAGACCTTCTGGTATAGCAGCTACAGCTAAGCTAACTGCTACCATAAAGGTATTCATCAGATTCTCACTATTGAGGCTTCCGCTTCTGAATAAACGAAATACAAAGATGAAAATACAAATGCCAATAACAAGAAAGCTTAGAATCTTACTTAACTGAGATAATTTGAGTTGAAGTGGAGTTTTCCCTTCTTTTGCATTTGCCAGCGCATCAGCGATTTTTCCCATTTCTGTATTCATTCCTGTACCAGTAACAACTGCTCTACCTCTTCCATAGACAACGGTACTTCCCATGTAAACCATATTCTTACGATCACCCAGAGGAATGTCTTTCCCGCCGTAGAGAGACAAGGTTTGTTCCGTCTTATTCACTGGAACACTTTCCCCAGTTAAAGCTGCTTCCTCTACCTTCATAGAGGCATTCTCTAGGATACGCGCATCCGCTGGAACCGCATCGCCTGCTTCAAGTAGGATAATATCACCAACGACCAAGTCTTCGCTTTTTATCGAAAGTTGCACTCCCGAGCGGATTACCTTTGACATCGCAGCTGCCATTTCTTTCAAGGCTTCAATCGCTTTTTCTGCCTTATTCTCCTGATAAACTCCTAAAATAGCATTAATAATAACAACTGCCATAATAATGATAACATCCGCAAATGATTCTCCGGAATAAGCAGCTGTAATACCAGAGACAATTGCAGCTGTAATTAATATAATTGTCATTGGTTCTAACAATTGTTTTAAAAAATGGACAAACAAAGATTCTCTCTTCGCTTCCTTCAAAACATTTTTTCCACCTTTTTGTAATCTGCTTTCGACTTCTTCTTTGGTAAGACCATTTTCATTACTTGCAACTTCTTTCATAACCTCTTTGGTATCACTTAAATAGAAGTTCATTCCACCTTGGCTCCATTCTTTTCTATTTATGAAAAAAAGCTTCTTTGACCAAAGAAATTCTCTTTTAGCCAAAAAAGCTCTTTCTCATTGGAACACTACTCTTATCTATACTAATATTCCAAATATATTATTATCTATTCTATTACATTACGTTTAAAATTAATAACCGCAAATAATACCATGAATACATTACTAAATAACAATACACCAATAGCGCCGCCTAGCCCAATGGCATCTGCTACAATTCCGACAATTTGTGGTGCAATAATTCCACCAAGTGCAGCAATCGCTAGAAGCATTGACATACCAGATGGGCTTCCTTTTATAATCGGTCCAGCATTCGCAATACAGGTTGGGTAAATTCCAGCAAAGAAAAATCCCAACAAAATAATCGACAAAGCAATGACATTTACATTGGTTGTTGAGATTAACAAACCTAAAAATGCTGTTGTTAAAATGCAGTTGATTAATATTAATGTCTTCTTTTTCACCTTAGTAGATAAGAAAGCCGTCACAAGACGCCCTATCATGACTGCCAACCATGTATAAGATACTAAATTAGTTGCTAATTTATCACTCATCACACCGCTCTTTTTAAAATATGTGATAAACCAGCCATTCACACAGTTTTCTAGACCTAAATAGAAAAATAAAATGAAGCCTATCACATAAAAATCCTTGCTTTTAATATAAGAACGATTTGTATTCGTTTGTTCTTTCTTAATTCCCTTACTCATTCCCTCGTCAATAGGTATTGGAATTAAACACAAAAGAAGAATAGTAAGTGCAACTAAAGCAACAACTGTATATCCTAAGTGTTTCCAGGTTAATTGATGACTAATGTAGAGAGAACTTAGAAAAGGGGCTAGGAAAGCGCCAATTGCAAATGCCATATGTAAGATGTTTAACATCGAACTTTTTCCCTCTGCACGCTCATTCACTACTGTGTTATTAAAAATACTAACAGATCCGCGGCCAATACCAAGAAATACAAAGCTTAGATATAAAACTGGTACGGAAGGTATCCCCATAATAACAATTAAGCATATTGGGATTAGTGATGATAAAGCAATAATCGTCCGTTTCCTACCAAACTTTGCGATAACCGGTGGATTTACGAAACTTGCAAGAAGATTACCAATCGCAAATGCAGATAATAATCCTCCAGCAATACTAAAACTTAAATTGGCTTCCTCGATTAGATACGGTAATATCGTTCCAACCATTAAAACCATCATACCATTTACAAAAAAAGCATAGTAACAGGTGAGGAAAACAAAAAAGCGCTCAAATTTACTATTTTTCTTAACTTGATCTAGCATTATAATCTCCATTCTTCAAAAGTTGGCGACTTTGTGCATAGCACAAATAGCCGTGTGAAAGCGTTTTTCTCTCACACCTTCAAAACGAAAAACATTTCATCTCTGTGTACAAGAAAAAGTATGCTACAAAAAATTTTTTTCATGCATGTAAAAAACCACTCCAATCTGTTTGCTACTCATCGTAACCCACACACGGAGTGGTTTCTATATTTTTAAGTGATAGAAAGCATAGCGAGATTCATCTTATGATGTTATCGCCGCTCGTTCTCTAACATAATGGACTTGAGCAGTAATCTGCCGCATCCAATATCAAGAGGGTTAAATTACTTAAGAGTAACCTTTGCACCTTCAGCTTCAAGCTTAGCCTTGATATCATCAGCTTCTTCCTTAGAAGCAGCTTCTTTAAGAACCTTAGGAGCGCCATCAACAACGTCCTTAGCTTCTTTTAAGCCTAAACCAGTTACTTCACGAACTACTTTGATAACCTTAACTTTGTTTGCTCCAACGTCTGTTAATTCAACGTCGAACTCTGTTTTCTCCTCAGCTGCTTCTGCTGGGCCAGCTGCTGCTACAACAACACCTGCTGCTGCGCTTACACCAAATTCTTCTTCACAAGCTTTTACTAAATCATTTAACTCTAATACTGTCATGCCCTTAATAGCATCGATAAACTCTTGAGTTGTCATTATTAAATACCTCCATATAATTATTGGTTTTTTTACGTTCTATTAACTCTAAATCACAAGGGACGTAAAGTTATTACTAAGCAACTTCTCCATTCTTCTCTGCAATCTGCTTAAGCACACGAGCGAAGTTTGTAATTGGAGACTGAAGACTTCCAAGTAACTTGGAAATAAGAACTTCTCTTGATGGGATAGTAGCAATCGTATGAATGCCCTTTGCATCGTAATAAGTTCCTTCTACTACACCAGCCTTTAATTCAAGCTTGTCTGCTGTCTTAGCAAACTCTGCTAAAATTCTAGCTGCGGATGTTGCATCCTCAGTACTAAAAGCTACTGCTGTAGGTCCTTCTAAATGATTGTCTAACTGAGAGAAATCAGTACCCTCGAAAGCCATCTTAAGATATGTGTTCTTGTATACCTTGTATACAACACCAGCTTCTCTTAATTTCTTACGAAGTGCTGTATCCTGCTCTACAGTAAGTCCACGGTAATCTACGATAACCGCTGCCTTAGCATCTGCAGCATAAGCCTTGATTTCATCAATGATTGGTTTCTTTAATTCAACCTTTGCCATTCTAGTACACCTCCTTATAGATTCTGTATAGAAGACGGAATAAAAAAAACTGCCTCCTGCGAAAACAGGAGACAGATTATTAGTCTAGCATATTAGCTTGATTAATCTATTCCTCGGTAGGCGGTCTCACCTTATGCCATTACGGCACCTACTGTCTTCGGCAGTTTGTGAGAATTAAGCATCTCACGAGCTTTTTGAGTATAACATAAATCTATTAGTGTGTCAATCACCAATTTCATTTTGTACAAACTGTAATCTTAGGTTATCCCATTTACAGTATGGACGAATAAATTATGCTAATTTACTTGTGTTAAGCTTGATTCCAGGGCCCATTGTAGATGCGACTGTTACGCTTCTTAAATACTGTCCCTTAGCTGCAGCAGGTTTAGCCTTGATGATTGCACCCATAAGCGCTTGGAAGTTGTCTGCGAGTTGTTCTTCGGTAAAGGAAGCTTTACCAACTGGCACGTGGATAATGTTTGTCTTATCCAATCTATATTCGATTTTACCGGCCTTGATATCATTAACAGCCTTAGTAACATCCATAGTAACTGTTCCTGCCTTAGGGTTTGGCATTAAGCCCTTAGGTCCAAGTACACGACCAAGACGACCAACTACACCCATCATGTCTGGAGTTGCAACTACAACGTCAAATTCAAACCATCCATCGTTCTGGATCTTTGGAATTAACTCATCGCCACCCACGAAGTCAGCGCCTGCTGCTAAAGCTTCATTTACCTTATCCCCCTTAGCAAATACAAGAACTCTAACTGTTTTACCAGTTCCGTGTGGTAATACTACCGCTCCACGAACCTGTTGGTCAGCGTGACGTCCGTCTACACCAAGTCTGATGTGCGCTTCGATTGTCTCATCGAATTTAGCTACTGCAGATTTTCTTACTAAACTGATTGCGTCAGCAACATCATATTGAGCAGTTCTGTCGATAAGCTTTGCTGAATCAGTATATTTCTTTCCTCTTTTCATGTTTTACCTCCTAGTGGTATTATCGGGATTGCCCTCCCACATCTATATAAACATCGTGTTAGTCTTCAACTACTGTGATACCCATACTTCTTGCAGTACCAGAGATCATGCTGATTGCTGTCTCAACGTTTGCTGCATTTAAATCTGGCATCTTTAATTCTGCAATTTTCTGAACTTCAGACTTTTTGATTGTAGCAACCTTAGTCTTGTTTGGAGCTGCAGAACCGGACTTTAAATTACAAGCCTTCTTAAGCAATACTGCTGCTGGAGGAGTTTTTGTAATGAAGCTAAAGCTTCTGTCCGCATATACAGTGATAACAACAGGAATGATCATACCTTCCTGATTTGCTGTTCTAGCATTGAATTCCTTTGTGAACTGTACAATGTTTACACCGTGCTGACCAAGTGCAGGACCAACAGGTGGTGCTGGTGTTGCCTTTGCAGCAGGAATTTGTAATTTAATATAACCTGTAACTTTCTTTGCCATGATAGCATACCTCCTAAAATTGTGGTTTTACCGGGAGTAATAGACTTATTGTCAGTATTACCTGCTTCGCTACTTACCCTCCCACTGTCCGCGCTCTTGCGAACTTTGTTAACATTACCTTAAAGTTTTCTTAATTTTCAACCCTTACATCCGTAAAACTGATCTCAACAGGTGTCTCTCGACCAAACATGTCGATGTTAATGGTAACGATTTGTTTATGCTCGTTAATTGCTTTGATCACACCCTGTGTATTTTCCCATACACCGGACACTACTGTTACGGTATCGCCTACCGCAAAATCAATTACCATTTCATCTTTCTTAATTCCCATGCTCTTCATTTCGAAGTCAGTGAGTGGAACCGGTTTTGATCCCGGGCCAACGAATCCAGTTACCCCTCTGGTATTACGAACTACATACCATGTATCATCATTCATAATCATGTTTAATAACACATAACCAGGGAACATCTTTTTCTGAACCTTTTTCTTAACACCGTTTTTCACTTCGATAACGTCCTGCAAAGGAACGGAAACTTCCAGTATCTGATCTTGAAGCTTTCTGTTTTCGATTGTTTTCTCAATGTTGGCTTTTACCTTATTCTCGTATCCCGAGTAGGTATGAACTACGTACCAATTAGCATCTGACATATCATCACCCTTATCCTAGTTAAAGTATTATCTTGATTCCAAGTTTTACAATCTGGTCAACAATTCCAATAACTATAGCTAAAATAGTGGATATGACAACAACAGCTACGGTTTGTTTCGCAAGTGATTCTTTGTCCGGCCAAATGATCTTCTTAAACTCTGACTTAAGACCCTTGAACCAGCTCTTTTTTGGAGCTTTTTCTAAAGTATTTGCAGTATCTCCCATAACTTCACTTTCCTTCCTTGTCAAAGGTTTGTCGTCTCACCGGATGAATAAAGCCATCCATCGTTAGACATTATTACTTAGTTTCTTTGTGTAATGTGTGTGATTTGCAGAATTTACAAAACTTTTTGGTTTCCATTCTGTCAGGATGATTTTTCTTTTCCTTTGTAGTGTTGTAATTACGCTGTTTACATTCTGTACATGCCAATGTAATTTTTACTCGCACAACTTCCACCTCCGTTAATTTTCTGTGGTGAATAAAGCATCTTCGGATTTAGAATATGCCGATTCTTAAATCCTGCCCTATTCTTGCGTTAACATGTAACGTCCTAGCGAAAAACTAGAACTGATACAGGTCTTCACTGTTTTTTAGGCATAAAAAAAAGACCTCTTCCATAGCCAGTTTACTATATCATACTCTGAACTTCACGTCAATGATCTTTTTTATCTTTGTAAAATTTATTTTATTCTTATTTTAAGAAAATTAATTACATAATATCAATTTGTACCAAATCTTATAATTTATACCTTTATTATAACCTAATTTTTAACTTCCGTCAAGTATGTCCACAATTCTCGCTATGGCAGAAGCAATTTAAGTTCCTACCATAGCGTAATATATCGTACCACTTTTGCAATTTATCGTTTTCCCTTATTTTCAACAAACTGTTTTGGAGTAACCCCTACCGTTTTTTTGAACACCCTAGAAAAATAGTTCGGGTCTTTATACCCTACCATATAACATATTTCTTGTATATTTTTATCCGAATATATGAGCCACTCCTGTGCCTTTTTGATTCGAATATTCGTCAAATAATCTACGTAAGTAACCCCCATCTTTTCTTTAAAGATACGACTAAAATATTGGGGACTAATATTTAAAATGCCAGCCACCTCTTCTAATGTAATATCCTCATCGTAATGTGTGTCAACATAGCGTAACACCTTTCGAATCGCTGCAAAAGAATTCTCATCCTGGTTATCTCTAACCGACTTTAAGACATAATTAACACTACGAAAAGCCCACGAATTGATTTCTCCCTCTGCCAGTGAATCAAGTTCCCGCAATAGTTCTATATAATTAGTATATTCCGACTCACTGCCTCCGTCTCGTCTCGCTTTATTCGATGCCATGACAATTAATTCTAACAGCTTATTTTTTTTATCTAACATGCTATAGTTCGATAGCAAATCAAGCAATGTAACCAAATTATTGAGTGCTTCTTTGTTTCCATCCCGAATATTTAATAAGAACTTCTCCTCCATTTCGGTATAGAATTGCTTCTTCTCTTTTCGCTCTTCTGTCACATCTTGTACGTGGGCGATGCTTCCCATACGGTCATATCTTAAGCTTCGAAGTGCTTCTTCATAGGATATTACAATTTTATCAATCGGTTTCATGCTTCCAATTCCAACCTTTGCTTCGATTTGGAACATATCGCGAAAGACCTTTCGTATGTACTCTCCATACCGGATTTGCTCAACTTTCGAGGTATTACTTTCTAGCCCGTGCTTTTCCATTACAAAAATAACAATGCTTCTAGACATTTCCCTTCCAACAATACATCGATGACCTGGGGTGACATTTCTCTTAATTAACTTGCTAAACCGCTCATAAGATATTCTTTCTTTATAATTCCCTTTTTCTAACGATACATAGATAACGTATCCACTACCGCTTAGATTAAGCATGTATTGATAGTTTTTCCATTCCCATTGAAAGTCTTCGTTATATAACACAGAATATACAAAACTAAATTCAATTAATTCCATAGCCTGTGTTGCTAAAATCTCGCGTTCTGCTACTAACTGATAACGACTGCGTTCACGAGTTTCACAAATCCCTTCTATCGCTTGGTGAAGCTTCTCTTTTGTAATCGGCTTCATAAGATAGGAGTGCGCTCTAACTTCAATCGTTCTTTTAAGACTCGTTACAGACTCATCCTCACCATATACTATAATACCGGCTTCACTATCCAGTTTACGTATCTCGGAGGCCACGATAAATCCATCTGTACTTTTTAGTTCTTTGGAAATGAGAATAATATCTGGATGATGCTCTGAAAAAACTTGGCAAGCACTCTGCACATCACTTGCCATGCCAATAATTTCGACGCCTTTTATCAACTCCCCGATAACTCCAGCGATACTCTTCATCTGATTTAAGCTGATGTCGACTAATAGTACTTTCATTGTTTTCCTCCTCATTTAGTCCTATATATTACTAATATTATAATTTAATTCTATTTTGACATATAACTGCCACTAAAAAACCATATTTTTGTCTAAAAATGAATATATAGTATTGAGTTGCTTTTGAAAAATTATTTTAAATATTGATATATACCCGCAACCAGTTTATTTTCATTCAAAGAATGAAATGTGAATAGAATTTCTAAGGCATCAAATGACGCGACCTAAGAATTCTAAAGCTTCACATATAAGTTTGTGCCTGCGTCGTCCTCGGCACAAACATGGTTTTACGTGCGACAGAATGGAGGATTCCTATGGCAAACATTCGTAAACATACAAACTTCATACTAAGATTAATACCGCTACTTCTTTGTCTTTGTTTTCTAGAAAATAAGACTAGTCAAAAGACTGACTTCTATGATACACACAAACAAAGAAGAGAGGTTCATTCTCAAACAGTAACTGATTCCTCTACCACTGAACTTATTCTCCTGTGGGATACCAAGGTATCTGAGGAAGAGAAGCAAAAAATCTTGTCCACTTACGATACATCGCTACATATGATTGAGGAAATCGACAACTACATGCTCTGTATGGCGGATAACGCCGATACGGATACCCTAATACATACTCTTCGGAATTATGAGGAAATAAGTGCTGTAGATTATAATCAGCAGATATCTCTTTTCTCTAACTTCGATTCCTACGATTCTTCGGGGTGGTCTAGCGAAAGCAACAGCAACTACTTGCAATATGCTGGGAACATCCAAGTTCGCCCGCCCAGTACAAAATATGTCGATTTGGAACTTTCAAAAGCTTGGTCTTATTACAATAAAGAAAATTCCGAAACTCGTCAAGTCATTGTCGCCATTGTAGATACAGGAATTGATTTTGAACATCCCGACCTAAAAGACCACATGTGGATTAATCCAAATGAAATAGCAGGGGATGGAATCGATAACGATAACAATGGTTATGTTGACGATATCTATGGTTGGGATTTCTACAATAATGACAATACAATATGTCACTATGATACTAAAACTATGACCGCTAGTAAAGAGGATAATGATGACCACGGTACACATTGTGCTGGTATTATCGCCGCCTCTGCAAACAATCAAATTGGTATCGCAGGAGTAGCCTCTAATATTGACGTGAAAATTATGTCATTAAAAATTCACGGAGGAGAGAAAGGTAAAGGAACCATCTCTAACGCAATCAAGGCAATTAAATATGCTACTATGATGGGAGCTGATATCTGTAACCTGAGTTGGGGTTCCACAACCTATAATCAAGCTCTAGAGCAAACAATCAAGGAATCCCCTATGTTATTTATTGCAGCTGCCGGAAACAATGGTAAAAATAACGATGAAATACCAGTGTATCCAGCCAGCTTTTCTCTGGATAATATTATTTCCGTAACATTTGTCAGTCCAACTGGTGCCCTAACTGTGAAGTCTAATTATGGTGCTAATTCAGTTGATATCGCAGCCCCTGGTGTAGATATTCTAAGTACTGTTGTTGGTGGTTACCGTACTTTCTCTGGCTCTTCCATGGCTGCACCTCATGTTTCAGGAATCGCTGCAATTCTATACTCTACTGCTACAAAGTTATACCCTTCGAATGTCAAAGAGGTATTGCTTATGAACTACAAACCATTGGCAGACTTAAGCTCATTGACCTACTACCCAGGGATACCAAATGCCTATGCATGTATAGAATCCATGGATTTACTACAAAGAGATACTAAGAAACCATCTATATCAGTGAAAACAGGATTCGATAAAGGAAATCTCATCGCTTTCATTGAAGCGAAGGACAAAGGCAATTCAGGAATTCGTATCACCTCCTATCAGCCTGGGAAAAAGACCTTAAATGACTTTAAGCGCGGTACGGTTGGCACCTCCATCGAAGAAGGCAGACTAGAAGTTACTAAGGCTGGTTGGTATACATTCTATGTAAGTGATTATGCTGGTAATGAAATTATTCTACCATATGAAATCATAGATGATAACCAAGCACCAACGATTACTGCAAGTTATAGTACTTCATTAAATAACAATACTATTACGATATCTGCTACCATTAAAGACTCAAAGAGTGGCATCAAATCTGTAAAGTACCTACCTGGTAAAAAGACCGTTGAAGACTTCCTTAGTGGTAAAGAGGGAACCCCACTTATAGAGGGATCCACTCTTAAATTAAGTAATCATACTGTATCGATACAAGTAGCCGAGCCGGGTCCATATACCATATATGCCTCTGATAACCGCGGGAATAAGACCGTCTATGTTATTGATTGTGAAATAACTCCTATCACCGACTTTACATTATCTGAAGAAACAAAAACCTTATCAATAGGTTCCGTAAGCCGTTTAGATGTAGACGTCACTCCGCGTACTAATACAGATCGACTTTATTATTATTCTTCAAACCCTTCTGTTGCAAGTGTAAGCCAATGGGGTTTAATACATGCCAAATCAAAAGGGCATGCTACGATATACGTACAAACATCAAGTGGTTTAACAAAGAAGTGTAGAATTATTGTTTCTAAGTAGTGTCTACTGGTACGGTCTACTGATAGGGTCTACCGGTAGTATCTACTGAACAGGCACTAAGTAACAAAAAGCAACATGTGAGACGTAGTTACAAGTTAAAGGGGGTTGATGCAAAATAATAATTCCTTATTATTGCATCAACCCTCGTATTTTAACTTTTATTTAAATAAATTTTTGAAAGTTTAAATTAGAAAGTTCACAAGTAAAGACGATAAAACATTTCTTCTTGATTCAAAGCGAATACTTGGAATCCGTTTTGCTACTTTCTTGTTATATTAAACTTTCAAACTCATCTAATAAATTTCCAAGCTTCTTAAGAGCTTCTTCTACTGGCTTTGATGTACTCATGTCAATTCCAGCAATCTTTAATAAGGAGATTGGATCTGCTGATCTACCACCACTTAAGAATTTTAAATAATCCTTCACTGCAGATTCCCCTTCCGTTAAGATACGGTTTGATAAAGCTACCGCAGCAGAGTATCCTGTAGCATATTGGAATACATAATAATTGTAGTAGAAATGAGGAATTCTTGCCCATTCAACTGCAATCTTATCATCAATCACAACATCTTTTCCGTAGTACTTTTCATTTAATCCACGGTACATTTCACATAGCATATCTGCAGTTAAGGTTTCCCCCTGCTCTGCCTTTGTATTAATCATTAATTCGAATTCTGCAAACATCGTCTGACGGAATAATGTAGTACGATAATTTTCAAGTTGATGATTGATCAAATACGCTCTCTTTTTCTTATCGGTTGTATTCTTTAGTAGATACTGCATTAATAAATTCTCATTGCAGGTAGAGGCAACCTCAGCAACAAAGATAACATAATCGCTGTAAATTGTTGGTTGAGTGTGGTTGGATAAATAAGAATGTAGAGCATGACCCATTTCATGAGCTAATGTAAACATACTATCAATCGTATCCGCATAATTCATTAACACATATGGATGAACTCTTGCTCCAGCGGAATATGCTCCACTACGCTTTCCTTCATTTTCATAAACATCAATCCAGCGATTATTAAAACCTTCTTCTAAGACGCGGATATAATCCTCTCCCATCGGTCTTAAAGCCTCTAGGATTGTCTTCTTTGCTTCCTCGAAACTTACCTTACTATCTGCTTCTTCAATAATTGGGGTATAGAGGTCATACATATGAAGCTCTTCTACACCAAGAACTTTCTTTCTAATATCCATATAACGATGAAGATGAGGTAGATTTTTATTTACCGCTTCAATCAAGCTATGATATACCGATACCGGCACTTCTGTTACATCAAGGGCTGCTTCAATAGCTGTATTGTATTTTTTAGCCCTTGCAAAGAATTGTAACTGTTTTACCTGTGCATTTAGAATAGACGCCGAAGTATTCTTATATTGCTCGTATACACTATAAAGTGCATCAAATGCTTCTTTTCTAACTCTTCTATCTTTACTCGTCATAAATGGAATGAAGTTACCATGAGTAATTCGAACCTTATCTCCATCCTCATCAGTGATTTCAGGAAATACTAGATCAGCGTTATTAAATGTAGAATTAATGTTTCCAGGCGCAGATGACATCTCTCCCGCAGCAGCAAGTAATCTTTCTTCCGCATCCGAGAGTACGTGTGCCTTCATTCTTCTTTGCGATTCAATATGACGACGATAGAGTTCTAAGCCTTTTTCTTCTTGATAGAATTCTTCCATCTTTTCGTCTGGTATTGTAATAATTTCTGGAGTTTCAAAGGAAAGTGCTTCCGAAACTTCAACATAGGCAGTCATCATCGCACCATCCATTGCCTGATAAGTAGAGTTTTTCGTGTCCTGGTCACGTTTTCTCGAAGAATAATTTAATAAGTCATCTAATAATCTTAATAATTCTTCCACTTGTTGATAGAATGCTAATAATGTCTTGGAACTGCTACCAAGTTTACCTTTAAAAGCTAATATTTTTTCCTTATACCCTTTTAATTCCTCTAGATTTTTGTACCATAGTTCATCACTGGCAAATATGTCTTCAATTGCCCATGTATTTTCTTTAGCGACTTCACTACGCTTTTTTAATTCTTTTGCCATGGCGGCTCCTTTCTATTTATCTAAGTTTTTTAACAGAATCACCAATGATTAATTCTGCCTTTAATACAATATGCTCCAAAGGGGTAGTCATAGGACTTTCCATTAAACAAATTAATTTTTTTGCTGCCTGTTCCCCTAATTTTTCAGTATCCTGCTTTACTGTAGTTAGCTTAGGCTCAAGCGCTTGAGAGATGGATATTCCATCAAACCCTGCTACCGATATATCCTCTGGAAACCTTAGCCCAGCTCGCTTAATTGCTTTTATCACGCCTAGTGCAGCATAGTCATCAGAAGCTAAGATACAAGTTGGTCTATCCGAAAGATTTAGTAATTCATACGTAAATTCCTCTGCTGACTCAGCAAGGCGATATTCGCCTTCCTTCATGTAATACTCCGGTATCACAATATCATGTTCCGCTAATACTTGGTGAAATGCGACCAAACGATTATGAGTTACAGAACTCTTATTACCATGAATATAAGCTATTTTCTTATGTCCCATCGAAACAATATACTGGGCCAAATCTCTCATACCACCAGAATTATCTGATAAGATACTAATTGCTTCGTTAAATGAATGATCAATTGTTACCACTGGAAAATCGCTATTGACTACATCTAATACCTCAGGATTAGTAAAATCAGCGCATACAATACAAATTCCATCGAAATTTCGATATTTACAGTGTTCAAGATAGGTCATTCTACGATTCCCTATATTATTCTCAATAAAGGTGATATCATAGCCCCCTTGGCTCGCATTCTCTCTCAATGCGGCTAAAATGTGTGCAAAGTATTCATTCTTTAAACCATAAACAGATAAGGTATCAAATAATACACCTATATTATACGATTTTTTAAGTTTCAGTTGTCTGGCATAAGAGTTTGGTACATACCCAAGCTCCTCTGCTGCTTTCATAACCGCTTTCGAAGTCTCTTCCCCAATTTCTCGGTATCCATTTAATACCTTACTTACTGTAGAAACCGATACCCCACATTTTAACGAAATGTCTCGAATCGTAGCCATCTTCTTATTCTCCTGTACTGATATTTTTTCCTTTGACATGTGATGCCCTTTTTTCTATTTATAGAGCCGCTAACGTTCCCTATAAATTACCAATACCAATTAACCTTTTTTCTCTGCGTTCCTACCATTGATTCAAAGCTTTTGATAACTTCTTCCAAACCATCGCTCCAACTATTCCAATTACCAATCCCATACCAATTCCTCCAATCAGAAGATATGGAAGTTGAAAAACAATACGTTTTCCTAGCACATACATAGCTACTATAATCTGACCTACATTATGGGCAACACCGCCTGCAATCGAGACACCAATCATGCTAAATCCTTTTATCTTCTTAAGGCAAATCATGGTGATAAGACTTAAGAAGGCTCCTGCCATACTAAACCAAAACATTGACATATTACCAAAAGTCAAGCTTACCAATAGTACTCTCACTACAGATAAAACTAATGCAGCCTTCACCCCAAGTGCATATAACCCTATTAATACAACTATGTTAGCTAAACCAAGCTTAATACCAGGTATCCGAATTGGTAACGATATCAGATTTTCGATGTAACTTAAAATGAAGGCAAGAGCAATCAACATCCCGTAGAGTGTTATTTTTTTTGTATTACTTTTGTGCATAGAGTTTTTGCCTTTCTAATTCTTTAAGAAGCAGTACCTTCGAAAAAATCATCGCCTTAAGCTTCTATTTTTACTACTATAATAAACCTTCATAAAGAAGTTAAATCTTCATAAAGATGTTTCATCTTTACAAAGAGGTTTAATTCATAAAGAGGTTTCATCTTTATAAAAAGAGGTTTCATCTTTATACTTCCATGTCATGAATTATATACCATTTAAATAAGTGAGACAAGGGTATATTCTTTTATTTCTATGTATTCTCCTATGAATTGATGTTTTAGCCAATCATCTTAGCCTATAGCTATGCGCCATGCATGGCGCGCACAAAAACGCGCAGCAATTATACAACAAAATCGCTACGCGTTTTAGGTTTAAATATTTTTTAAGTAATAACCTTTTAGCTTTCCAATAATCTTCTTCTAAGTATTAGAAAAACATTTGACTTTCGGATAATCTATTCCTTCTAAGTATTAGATAAACATTAGCCTTCCGTTTTCATTGCCTCTATCGCACTAATCTTTGTAGCACGTCTAGCAGGAATATATCCTGCAATTACACCTACTAAAATTGCAAATCCAGTCGCTAGAATCGGAAGCCACCATGGAATTTGTGAAAAATTTGTTCCAGTCCCGTCAACATACCAGCCATTTCCAGGGATGATACTTGAGATTAACTTTCCACCATATTTATTTACAGCCCAAGAAGCCAAGTAACTAAATGCAATTCCAATACCTCCACCAATCAGACCAATCATACCTGCTTCAAATAAAAACAGCTTTTTTACATCACGAACTAGGCAACCAAGTACTTTCATGACACCAATTTCTTTTGTTCGCTCATAGATGGACATAATCATTGTATTTGCAATATTGATTGCAGAAACAAGCATTGCAATTAAACCGATACCAGCAAATACGTTCTTTAACATATCAGCGGTTTCAATCATTGGACCAAGTTGCTGCATAGCACTATAGGCCTGCAACCCTAATCCCTGAATCTCTTCTACTATTTTCGTTACATCACGGATATTATCTGCATTTACCCAAGCTTGAGAATAATTCTCGATTGACTTCATTGCTTTTTTTCTATCCTCAACCTTTAATGTATTTGCATACTTTGTATAAATTTCCTTAAAGTAATCAATATCCATAAAACCACTATAGGAATACATCGTGTTTTCGTCGTTCGTAAAATAAGCGTAATTTTCATTAATCGAAATTTTATATGGACGCTTCTTATCATTCTGCTGATAGTCTGTGAAAGTGAAAGTAACTTTATCTTTTGTTAAATCAACCGTCTTGCTCTTTCCAAATCTGGAAGACCAATCGTAAAAATCCCTGAGGCAATTAGAACCTAATAAGATTTTTGTTTTATCATCCTTAGATGGATAAGCCCCGCTTTCTAACATAGGAATGCCAAATTCCTTAAGTACAGAAAAATCTACTGCCACTATTTCAAGCCAAGACTGATATTTTCCACTCACTGGATTTACATACTTACTAATCATTGGTGATACAAATTTCACATTCTTAATCTGTTTTATTTGGTCAATCATAGCATCATCAAGTTGAACTTGCTTTTGTTGACCATCATTGGACGATGAAACATAGTAACCACCGCCATATCCACCAGTAGGATATACATTGATTAAGGATAGGCTACCATTTGTCATGACAGCTTGCTCATATACACTATCAATTCCGATACCAATAGAAACCATGACTACAATTGAGATTGTACCAATTACCATACCAACGACTGTTAATGCAGTTCTTGCTTTTCTTCGAAATAGGTTACGCAAACCCATTTTTAACAGATCACTAATCTTCATACAGATCAAATCCTTTTTTGATTCTCTTCTTAGCCAACAAGATACCTATCACAACACTAAGTACTAAAGTAACTGAAGTGATTCCAATAACAAAAGGCCAACTTGACATCACCGTTCCTTTTGCACTAACTACTGGCACTTCTCCAATCATATCTCCACCACCCATGAAGCCACCATCGGAACCATCCATCATACCATCGGTAATACCACCTTCCGAACCACCTAAGTGCCCGTCGGTTGCACCGTCTACCGCTCCATTGATTGCATCGTCTACTGCTCCGTCTGTTGTTCCATCACCAGCACCATTTGTACCTTCTGTTCCTTCGAGGTTTCCCCCATCAGAACCTTCAATATTCACGTTTGCGCCATCCGAAGTAGTATTCTCACCATTCTCTCCAACAGAGACTCCCTGGTCTTGGGTTGTACTATTAGACTCTGGGGTACTGCTTGTAGCTGATGAATTATCAGCCAAAGTATTACCTATTACTGTCTGTTGCATAAATTCTATATTAACCATGTTCCTCATCCCCTTTCTTAGATATTACTGTCTTGTTTTTGAAGTTTTCTTTTTTGAATCTTAATTACTACCAATCGAACAACTGGAATAAATACCACCAAGACAGCAAGCTGCATCACAACAAAAATCCATGGTGCCATAATATCCTTAGGTGCATTCGCTGATGGATCAATATTGACACTTGGAACATCTGGTTCTATTGGAAATTCTGGAGTATAACTACCATTTACAAAAATATCTTTAAATTCATAAGGGTGAGAAACATCTTCTCCTGTACTATCTTCAAATAAAATGTATAAAGTACCAGATGCAGATCCTTCCATATTAGGCATAACTGGTATCTCTACATATTCTGGACTACCTGGTGATATTGTACCAAGGTAAAAAGTTGTTCCGCCATTATCTAATGTAAAATCACCATCTAATGAGAATCTCACGTTATTTAATGGAGATTTACCCATATTAATAAATTCAAATGTCATTGAACTAGTCATACCTACCGTTGGCATCTCACCATACATACCTACAGTAAAATTCTGGATCGAAGGTCTTAAATTCTCCATAGCTTGAAGTTTTAATTTATCCGTTGTTTTAACTCCGCCTGTTTCTTGATCTACCTTGTTCATTCCATCGTACTCATATTCGAAGGTAAGTTCAATTTCATAAGCACCTGTCGTTACATCTGATTTCACTTTCATATTCATTGCTTGCTCATATTCAGCACCTGGTCCAATGCTTGGAATATAAAAGCTGTTACTACCCTGAGTCGCTGAAAATACATTATCTGCCTGTGTTACAGTAACTTTAATGTTCTTTGCAGACTTTGACATATGAGTATTTTTAATATGAAAAGTAAAATCGAATGTAGATCCTGCTTTTAATTCTTCCTGGTCTATCGTATATCCACTAATAATAAGCTTTGGCTTACTGTTGGAGTCATTGATAACATTTAAGATATAAATAGGTGTTTTCACGGATTGTTTGGATCCATTTCCATCAAGGTAATCACATCCGATTGTTAACGTATTTAAACCTTCCGCAATATTGGCTCCTACTTTAAAATCAAGAGTTACTGTTCTTGTTTCTCCTGCTTTTAATGAGCCAATACTTCTAATAGCTTGAGAATCAAGTGGCTCAAAACCTGCACTACTTAATTCCTGACCAGATAATGTAACATCAGTAATTGTAGAGTTACCATTATTTTGAACATTAAATGTTACAGATAGTCTCTCCCCTACTACTGGAGAAGATGGATTCTGAACTGCTCCACTTATTACTACTTCACCGGTTTGTTCCGGTACTTCTGGTTTAATTACAGTAAGGTATGTCTTAGTAACAGCAGTACGAGTTTCTCCTTCACTGTCTGTATAGGTAACCTGAACCGAGATTTCTTGTAAACCTGCTGATGCATTATCTGTAACTAATAGCGGAATCGTAAAATTATGCTTTCCACCTACTGCAATATCGCCTACCTTAATACCTCCGGCTTCATGTTTAGGAATAATACCATTCGTTACGCCAACGCCATCAGCAATTGATACTATAACATTCGTAGCCTTTTGCTTACCAATATTTTCAATAACTCCTTTTAATTGATAAGAGGAACCAACTAAAACCTTATCATTCACCGAATTACATTCAATTGTTAGTTTTGCTTTTTCAGAAACTCCTGTACTTGTTTTCTGTAGAGTAATATATATGCTTTTAGTAATAGATTTTTCATTACCTTCTGAATCCTTATAAGTAAAATTAGCAGAAATTAACTGTAACCCCTCTTTGGCTGAAGCTAAAACTTTTACTGGAATTGAGATTTTTGTGGTTTGACCAGATTTTAACTCTCCAATTTTTATATTTTCTACAGTGTAACCTGGGATCATACCACTTTCTTTATAATCAATACTCATATAGGTATTTAATGATGCAATTTCACCATCATTACGTACGTCAAATGATAGTTCAAAATTATTACCCACAGCTGCATTATCTTCGTTATATGATATTTTATCTATTGTAATTTGGATTGGAGCCTTTTCTTCTGTTACGCGAACAGTTATTGGCAAGGAGGATGTCATACTCTGAAAACCGCCCATAAGGTCGCCAGTTAAAAAAGTTAAATTAATATTTAAAGTATAACTACCAATACTAGCAGTGTCTTTTACAGTGATATCAAACTCTAAATATGTAGTTGAAAATGCATCTATACCAAGCACCGGAGTAGTTTGGTTTTCTTTGGTCATCGTTACACTCCCTGTGACAAAAGGTGCATTTGATTCAGGGACAGCAACTATTCCTGGGTTGGTAATATACTCTCTTTTAGCTACTACCGGTAATTTTACATGAGTAGTCTCACCTGCCTTAACACTAATGACTTTTGATTTACTATCAGTCACATCTACATAGGCCTCTTCTGCCTTCGCGGTTACTGCACTTCCGAATCCCGCGAGAACCATGGAACATATCAGAAATAATGCCAATAACTTCTTCATTTTCATTTCTCATCCCTCTTCTTTCATAATTCTTTTCATATTAACCAAATATAGGCTGCAAACTTTGTTTTTTCACACGATAGGCTATAAGGACTTTTTCCTCTGCATTCCTACGTAAGTTCTGCAAATTTATGTTTCCTCTTTTACTTCTGTTGTAGCACTAATAAGTTTCTGTGCCTCCTCGAATTTAGCATCCTCCGGAATAACATTCTCCTCCTCGGAGAAAGCTTCTAAATTGTAATCTCTCGATTTGCCTAATTCTTCTGGTTTTGTTATGTCACGAAGTATCTCAACCTGCTGAATTTTTCCGTCCAAAATATGTATAATTTTGTCCGCATACCCCGCGAGACGTTTATCATGCGTAACCATAACAATCGTTTGGTGATTATCTCTGGCAATCTGTTTGATTAAGTCCATAACCTCCATTGTTGTTTTGGTATCCAAGTTTCCTGTAGGCTCATCCGCAAAGACAATTTCAGGTTTTGCAACAAACGCTCTTGCAATACCAACTCTCTGCTGCTGACCACCACTCATTTGCTTTGGCTTATGCTTTAATCTAGTACCTAGACCAACCTTAACTAACATTTCCTTTGCAGCTTTCTTACGTTTCCGGAGAGGAACTTTTTTAAAGACTAGAGGAAATTCAACATTCTCTAACGCGGTCATAGAATTTAAGAGATTATAAGATTGGAATACAAACCCAAGGAAGTTTTGACGGAATCTGGCTAGATTATTTTCATTCATCTTATGAATGTTTTTTCCTTTTATAACGATTTGTCCACTCGTTAATTTTTCAATTCCAGCCATCAAATTTAAAAGCGTTGATTTTCCAGAACCGGAAGTACCAAGCAGACAACAAAATTCCCCTTTTAAAATATCAAAGCTTACATCATCCACTGCACAGATACGCTCTGACCCCATACGATAAACTTTCTTCACATGCTTAACTTCAATGATCTTCTCAGGTCCCTTATTTTGCTCCTGTTTCTCTATCGCTTTTTTTTCTCCCATTCTCCCACCTTCTTTCTTTCACCTTTTCATCATTCTATTTGTACGGAGCACACAATATCACATTTAATAGTAACGGATAAATCTTACTAACATTCCATCAGAAATCTTACATTTTTCTTAATTCCTATAAATAAAGTGTTAAATTTTAAATAACCATATAAGAATAGTAGCATTCTTGCTCTATTAAACGATAAGAAAAATCTTTCTTCACATTTTCCTTATCATAAACAAGAAAAAGTAAACTTCGCAAATTTCCCCTTACCATGAACAAGAAAAAGTACACTTTACAAACTCTCCCTTGTCATGAATAACCGGATGATGACATAGAATACAAATCACCATCCGGAACAACTTATATTTTTTTATTTATAATATCATAGTATTTTTAATTAGCCCAATCATAAGGTGCTAATTTTCTCTACATATTGCTTATTGAGCATGCTTTAGAAATTCAATAATGCAATCCACACAATTATCAATACCAATATAACTACTCTTTAATGATAAATGATAGTTTTCTACTCTTCCCCATTTTTCAGAAGCATGATAGTTATAATAATTTGCTCTACGTTTATCAATCTTTAAGATATTTTCTTGTGCTTTATTTGGTGATAAGTTTTCAACCTCAATTGCTCTCTTGATACGAAACGGTATATCCGCCCATATAAAGACATTCACCACGTTCTTCATATCTTTTAAAATATAGTCAGCGCAACGGCCAACAATAACACAAGGTCCTTCTGCCGCAACCTTTCTTATCACATCAGATTGCGCAAGGTAGATGCGATCATCTAGGGATAGGTGTGAAAAACCTAATTCTTGATTTCCATACGTATTCATCCCCATTGCAATCGAATATAACAAACTGTTCGTTGCTTTATTTTCCGCATTCTCAAATGCGGCTTCAGCAAATCCACTTTCCTTGGCTGCTCTTGTAATAATCTCGTTGTCGTAGAACGGTATCGAAAGCTTTGCGGCCAGCTTTGCTCCTATTTCTCTTCCACCGCTGCCGTACTGTCTGCTAATTGTAATCACCTTATTCATACTATCACTCCATTCTATTAAATTGCGAGTCTAGTGTAGTGCTTCAACTTGACTATTTCTCACCTACATTATAACATAAATATAGCAAAAATTATACCTATTTTTATAAACATTTCCAGTATCTTAAGAAAAATCTTTTTATAGTATTTTTTTCTTCAAATATTCTGACTCTAGTATCTCGGTAAAATAACAGAACGAAGGAATACTCCTTTTCCGTTATCTCAACTTTCGAGAACCTTGCACGTAAGGCAATCAGTACCACACGCTGATACCCGTTCGGAAGCAATGGACATAATTTCTCTATTTCAATTGCATAATTTAGATAAGACGTGGTATTTCGTTTTTCATACCCCAGATAGTCAAGTATATCTTCAATTTCTTGATAACACGCTAAAACTCTTCTTTGGTATGTGCCTTTTTTTAGCTTCGTAGATCTTTGAACCCAAATCAGCCGATACCTTATATAAAATAAAATAGCGATTACGGCAATTATTGTAATTACCCATAAAATGAGAGAAATATACCATGGCAATTCTTTTTTTATAGTTTCCTGTACTTTTTCTGTCTCATTTTGCTTAGGCGGATTAGTAGCTGATTTCGTAGGTTTTGGAGCAACCGTTACCGTAGGTGTCGGTTTTATTGTACTTGTTGGTGCATTTGTTGGAGTATTCGTCGGCGCTATAGTGGCTGTTGGTGTAAGCTTATCTTCATTCACCTCAGGTAATATTTCAGATATCCCTGAGTTACTATAACCTTTTGTAAATTCAATAGGTAACCAACCGATACCATCAAAATACACCTCTACCCATGCATGAGCATTCGTATCCTTAATGTCAACAATCTTATTTCCATCTTCATTCGCAGAATATGTGTCTGGGTAAACTCCATTATTCATATCTTCCTGGGTTACGATATATCCTTCTACATAACGCGCAGGAACTCCGTTATTCCTCAGCATAAGAACAGCGGATGATGCATAATGTGCGCAATACCCTACCTGATTATCAAATAAAAAATATTCCACATAATCTTCTCCCTTTGGTACTAATCCTGGGGACAGAGAATAATTCGTATTTTTATTCAAGTAAGAAATAACATTACTTATCATTTCTAGTTTTCTAGTATTGCCTGTCGCATCTGATGGAAAGACTAGCCCCTTAAGGCGTGATAACCCCGCGCTTGGTAGTTTTGTATAAACATCATAAACAAAATCTCGATATTCTCTTTCAAATGACCTTATGGAGGAAACAGTTCCATCAGAATATCCAGTTATTCTATCTGCCACATAACTTAAATCTAAAGCAATACTAATCAGATCATAGTACTGGGGAAAACGATAGATATTTGAGATTTCATAATTATTCTGCGGTTGTAACGGGCGAAAGTACTGGTCTCCTACTGATGATAACCCTTCCATCAAGGAGTGTTGTACGAAATATGGTGCATAAAGAAACTTATCATTCGCATTCACATGTTCAACTGTCATACTTTGTAACTCAGCCTGTATATTAAATACCGAGCTCAGTAATTGGCCATTTAAATTATATTCTGAGTTAAATATTATCCCAAGGAACTGTGCAGTTAAATCATCTCCATTAAACTTATCATGATATTTATTCTGTAGTTTTTCATAACGTATCTGCTCATTTTCTGATAAATCTCCCCAATGGTCTTCTCCATAAGCCACTCCAGTATAACCCTTTAAATAACACCAGTTAAAATCCTGACTAAGAGTAAGACGAAGTGCGGTTTGCTTTGTGAACTCAACTTTAGAAACCTGATTTATCTTACCACTATTAAGCCCTCCGGAAACCTTATCTTTATTCATAAAGGGAATCTCACCAAATTTGTTCCGTAGCATTTCAATGGTATCTTCATAAGAAAAATCATTCATAAAATTTTGCATTTTAATTTTTTGTTCTTTTAAATTTATATTTATGTTTTTATCGTAATAATTTGGACTAATTATGCAATATCCAAGAAATATGGAAACTAATGTTATCACACAAATTGCGAGAGCGGATTTTACACGTACTGTTTGTTTTTTTCCCTCAACCCCGATTCTATCCTGCTTGTTCTTTCGATTAAATTTATGCATAGAAACAGGAATATAGTCCATTGATTCTACGGAATAAACCACTAATAAAGTGAGCAGAAATGGTTTCCAAGGTGGTACAATTCCCAGCAATAAAATTGATCCATATATCACAATAACAAGAAAAAGATATGCAAGACGAGTACAGCGCTTCCATACAATAAGTGATAATATAAGTGATAAAAGAGCGAATACCACTAGGAAAAAGGAAGTAACGCATAAACGTTTATCCCCTTTTGCAACATACAGATATAACTGTAGCCCAAAATATTGATTGATGTGTTCTAAAATTGCATTCTCTATATAAAAGAATCCATTCACTATTACATCAATGAACTTCCAAATCACATAGGTAGCAAACGCAAAACTAAATGGCCACGCATAGCGAGTTACTTTACCACCTTCACACAATCCCAGAAAAAGACCGGTTAGTAGTAGACCAACAAAAATTAATGTATTGTGCTTCAGTGGTAAAGAAAGCGCCAAAGCAAAGCCATATAAAACAGAAGCAGCTCCGATGAATACAATCAAATACTCTAGTATCCAGTTCCACCATAGTTTCTTTGCAGAACGATTTGACGAAACTCGAATGCTATCATTAATTCGGATGCTTGTTGAAGTTTTTTTCTTATGCCCCAACTATTTTCCCCTCCATTCCCCTGGCAGCATTCTAAGTTCCAGATAAAGATTTTCTGCAGAAAGAAAAGACGCTGTCATTCCTTGCTCGAGCGCCGCGAATTCAGTTTGATTATTTTTCATATAAATGAAGTGTGTCCAAGCATTCTTCCGGCTCCTAGTCATCGCCTCAGTAGTATCTTTTATTTCCATACCCGCCAAATAAAAGATGTTTGTATACTGCTCCTTACTGTACTGTGCCTCATGATAGATCGCTAAGCCCTTCTCCTGAGGAAGACGACTATGAGAATATAGAACTGCCAAAACCTCATAGAGATCTTCTTCATTTTCAATACGAAACCTCTTGCAAATATTCTTAACAGCGTCATGCCAAACTAAAAAATGAATCTGTTTTTGTGTAATCATAGAAAAGGATAACGAAACCATAGTCTCCATCATCCTATCTAGGTATTCCATTGGCAGGATGGAAGGAATCCCATCCTTTAATACATAATGAGTATCAAAAAATATAGCGACAGAACAGTTAATAGGTAAGCCATACTGCTTAACCATTAATTTATCTTCTTTTAAACTTAGCTTCCAATGAATACGGTTCATTTTATCACCATACTCGTAGTCTTTTAATCCAAATATTTCTGATACGTCATCCCCGCTTTTTGTAGATGAGAATAATTCACTTTCTACCAACACGCTTGGATTATCTAAAACTAAAGACTCTTCAATAACATGGATATTGGGAAGGACAGTAATTGATAATTCCTCCCTTGCCTTTTTTCTAACACACCAAAGTCCCAAAAAATCATATAACTTTACCTGCTTTAATGTATACTGCAATATCCCGCAATAATCTGACGCCATCGTAAATGTATGTTTTTGCTCACACGAAGAATCCACAACCGCAATCATCTTCTCTTCTTTTTTTATCCCTTCCAATTGATTTTGATACGACAAAGTCATTTTGATTAGGGATACTGGAAAGAAAGAACGATTTGTTATTTGTATTGCCATTTCATATGGAGTTCCTTTTTGTACGATAGATCTATCACAGGTTAGAGAAATGTCCACAAACCTACGCAAGTAGCGCATTATAATCCACAGTAATATTGGTATAATTAACACTGTGAGGAAAACTAACATCATGATGTATTCATCATAAAGAATGGATAACAATCCTAAGAAAGATGCTATTAGGAGATATCCGATTTTAGTACGTACCATGCTTGTCCTCCATTAACGCTTCACAACTAACTTAGGAGCAGACACTGTATCTAATATCTGTTCAATTACCGCCTCCATAGTTACATTACTAACCCTAGCTTTTGGTTTCAATAACATTCGATGCATTGTCACATCACGGAATATAGCTATTACATCATCAGGAATTACATAGGTTCTTCCGCTTAAGAAGGCATATGCCTTTGACATAGATGTTAACGCTAAGGTACCTCTCGGACTGACCCCAAGAGCAATCAAATCATGTTCTCGTGTCTTAAGAACCAGTTTCGCTATATATTCATATACCGCATCGTGAACAAAAATTTGTTCCACAACACGTTGTATCGATACTAATTCTCCTGCATCTATTACACCATCCACCAAATGAAGCGGATCATTGGTATTCCTACCCTTTAGAATTTCAACTTCACTTCGGATATCTGGATATCCCATTGACAAGCGAACCATAAATCGATCCATTTGCGACTCTGGTAACATTTGTGTACCAACAGACCCAATTGGATTTTGAGTAGCTATTACAACAAAAGGTTTTGGAAGCTCTCTTGTAATACTGTCTACAGTAACACTGCCTTCTTCCATAACTTCCAATAAAGCAGACTGAGTCTTTGAGGATGTTCTATTAATTTCGTCCGCCAAAAAGAGGTTACAAAAAACACTACCTTCTTTAAAATGTGGTTCTAAATTATTTTTTTCATAAATATGAAATCCAAGAACATCCGAAGGAAGAACATCTGGTGTGAATTGCATACGATGATAGTTTAAATCCATAGCTTTTGAAAATGCCAATGCAAGCGTTGTTTTCCCAACACCAGGGATATCCTCAATTAATATGTGTCCTTTTGCTAAAATAGCAGTTAATACTTTTCGAATAATTTCATCTTTCCCGATAACTACTTTGCGTATTTCATCTATTATTTGCTGTGATTTATTCACATATTGTTCCATATGAACCCTCCATTCTGTGGCAATCCTGCGAATTTGGGCGAGTGTCCAAATTCGTTTGTGAAAAATCTTTATTTTTCACATTACCCTCCTAAAATTACATTTCCTATGTTTTACAAACATATAAAACAAATTTACCATATTATCCCCGTTTTATCAAACAAATCTTTCTGAACTTCTCTTTGTAATGTTTCTCAAAATAAAATGAAAAAATACATTGTATAGATTATATATGACACATCTAGCCTAATTAATGATAAGAGCCCTTAAAGAATAGATTGGTGTTTTACCAATCTATTCTTTAAGAGCTCTTATGAATTATAAATCTTTTAGACACAATTCAAAACATACACCATTTCTTGAAGGAATGTCATACTCTTGTGTTACCGTAAGCGCCTTTGATAAAAACTCTACTGATTTTTTTACTGCTTCTTTAAAGGTAGCTCCGCAAACCATACTCCCTGCTAAAACAGACATAAATACATCACCAGTTCCACTACGCTCTTTTCCAATACGAGGCGTCATGATTAACTCAGTATTTTTACCATCGGAAACCATATTACCAATCTGATCACCGTAGTCTAGTCCAGTAATTACGATATACTTCGGTCCTAACTCATGTAATTTCTGAAGCATCAAACTTAACTCTTCCTGTGTTGGGGTTTCTTTTGGATATGGTAGTTCTAGTAATCTGCAACATTCGGTTAGGTTTGGTGTGGCTACGTCTGCATAAGATAAAAGCCTCTGATACCCTACACAAACCTCTTCGGTGGATACTGAATATAATTTCCCATGATCCCCCATAATAGGGTCAACAAAAATAAAGGTCTGCTTATCAGCATTTCTTAAGCTTTTAAAGAAATTTTCAGTTGCTTGTAATTGATCGATATTGTTATGGAAGCCACTACTTGCACCATCAAAATTAATATCTAACGTATGAAAATGATTGAATGCTTCATCCTGAAATGAAGCCATATCCCTAGACACCACCCCTTCAAATGCACCATTGGTAGATAGCACGACGGTTGGTATCGGGCTACATTCAATTCCCATAGCTGATATAATTGGTATAGAAACAGCAAGTGCACATCGGCCATAACACGCCAAGTCATTGATAACTGCTATTCGTTTTTGTCTTTTTTTCATATTTTCTTGTCCTAAGTTTTCTGTCATAGATATTTCCTCACGCTCTTACTATTTCCATTCGCTAACAAATTTTAAGTCTTATTCGCTCTAAAGCCCACCCATTGAGGAAGTGCCACCCACGGATTAAGCTTCCAGTCTGCAATCTTATTATTACCATTGTGTGCTGATAAATTATCTATCATTATACTATCAAACCCACCATCCATCAACAATATCTACACCTATGACCCTACAATAAAAGTATGGAATCTTTTATTTAAATTGCTGTTAGTACTTAGAAATCTAAGTCTAGGACTCCACCTTGAATCGGTCAATTGTTGACACCACCTCGTCCATACAAACTGCAAACCTTCTCAGCTTGTTCGCAATTTTTTTACGCCTCTCCTTAGTGGCAAGACAGCATACATAACCCGTATGCATCCCCCAGTCGTCAAAGTTTTCTGGTATAATTTGCTCAAAAAATCCCAATCTATGCTTTTTGCCCATGCACAAAATGCCTTCGCACCAAAACAGTATTTATAGAGTAAGGTTTTCCCATAATCCGAATAGCCAACAAGTACACCCCAGCTAGGACGGTTGTGCGGATTGTTGCCATAATCATTTAGAATCACAGGCAAACCCTTGTCAATATACGCCATTAGCATCTGTACATACATTTCTCGATTGCTCAAAATTTGTTTCAAAGGAACAAAAGTGCTAGCATAACCACACCTTTCAAAAATCGTTTCAATAAATTGATGGTTATCTTTTTCACTGAGACAGTAATCGACTGTGCCATTCCCTCTGAAATGATTTTTGGAGAAAACCTGCGTAAAATTCTCGCCTGTCAGACCTGCAAAAAAGCTGTAGTCAAACTCATTTTGCCCTAAGCATTCCATCAAATAAGCCGCACAGCCGTTGAGCCAATAATTTTGACCATATTCAGGGTGGACGATTTGCCTTAAATTAGGAAGAACATTATTGCTTTGCTTTACATTCATACTTAATACCCCTTGCTTAATATTTGTTTTTGGTGTAGTTTTAAGCTACGAAATTTTAATAGAGCGAAACAGCTTTTTCCCCTGCCCGTTTGTGCCGATGATTATCGGCTGAGGTGTTTGTAAATGTAAATCCATATCCATGTAAGGAAAGTTTATACCACAAAAGCGAACCTCGCCATTTAGAATCACCGCAAAATGCTTTTCGCCAACCATCCATGTCAGCTTGTTATATTGGTCGTGGGGAATCTCTCCGATATGGGGATACAATAATTCATTACCTAACACAGGTTGCTCAAAGGTGATAGCATGTTTTTTCAGTGCTTTTTCAGCATAGTTTTCAGCATTCATCGTGTAGGTGCAGCTTCCGTGAGAAAACCATAAACTGCCCTTGGTAGTTCCCCAAAGGAATTCCTCGCTTTTCTTTTCTGATAAAAATTCAATATCAATGCGAAAAGGCAACCTAACAGCTACGTTCGTATCAAGCTTTCTTTCAGAAATCCAGGCAATAAACTCTGCCTCACCGTTTTCCAAAACCTGATAATGCGATTTCCTCTATGCGTCTGACAAAGCTCTGTACTAGAATTTCCATGTCCTGACTTTCATAAATTCTCAGAATATCCTTGATTGGAATCTGCATCTTCCGCAGCACGATAATCTGCTTTAATCGGCTGATGTTTTCACTGTCATAAAAGCGGTATTTTTCAAAAGATGGACGCTCGCATTGCAGCAAACCTACCTGCTCATAATATCTCCGTGTCCTTGAGGATATACCAAACTTTTCGGTTACTTCGGTGATTTTCATTAAATCCATAACCCATGTCCTCCATTTTTTTCTTAATTATATCACTTTACCTAACGTCAAAGTCAATGTTTTGGAGATGTATGCGTGCCAAAAATCATAAAAAAAAGGAACCAAACCCGAAAGTTCGACTCCTTTTTCCCATGCGAGTTTTCCTCGCTATATACTGCAGTCGACGGGACTTGAACCCGTACCCAGTCAACCCGGACTAGATCCTTAGTCTAGCGCGTATGCCAATTCCGCCACGACTGCAAAGTATTTTCTTTATGAAATACTGCCCGTCTTTTGCAACGGGCAGATATTAATATACCATGATTTTTTTTAAATTGCAAGTACTTTTTTTAAATATTTTATTAAACTAAGAATGTATTATCTTCCATTCTATCACAATTATTAAATGCTCTTTCTTAAGTATCTTAACCTATTTTTTCGAATAGGAAAGGATATAAGTACCTGGGCTATAGATAGTACACTGTAAAGTTTTTGTACCAGTAATATCAGTACTCATTTTACCGATGATAGACTTTTTGTTTGGTGTATAATAAATCTCACAATCTTTGATATTAAACCCATCTGGAATTGTTACACGCATAATTAGCGGAAATTCATCAATCACACTATCAGCTAAATCATCATCCTTGATACCTATTTCAAAAGCAATGAATTCACTCTTGCTTACCATTCTTGATAGGAGTCTGGATACAGAACTTGCTGGTAAACTCTCTCCCGTAAATAGAGAAGCATTCACGTTTTTTGGTAAGTTCACTTCAACTTTACCTTTGTATTTTCCATTTACTATATTAAAGTTGAGGGCATTCGAAAAGGTGATGTTTTGTATTGCCACACCTTGAACAATAAATTCAGAGGACGCTCCACCTGCCTCAGCAATCACGATATGGTACCCTGCATAAGTTATTGTTGGAGACGATAATCTGAAATCGGTAATCTGCTGTTTCGTGCCATCACTATAAGTCGCTATAACTTCAACATCACTTTTACGAACGGAATATCCAACACCAACCGGATCCCCCATATAGGTTGCCTTTATGCTGACAATATCCTTTTGTGCTCCCGTTACTTGAAAAGGGGCAGATAATCCATGATAAGATGCCACGACAAGCTGTACACCAATCTTTGTTATTGTTTCAGGGCTTAAGGTGTAATTATTGATAGTTTCGCTGGACCCATCTTTATAAACTGCTGTTATCTCTAACTTTCTTGGATCAATATTACTTCCAATCATTACAGATTCCCCTGTATAGGTTGCATAGAGAGTTAAAAGTTCTTTCGGTGATGTACCATAAACAGAAATATTGTAGGTTAATCCCCTATAATTTAAAGTTATTGTATTATTTCCAGTAGAAGTAATTACTTTATTTACTATGTTAAAATCCTCAACAGTCTCGCTTGACCCATCGCTATAAAAAGCCGTTGCTATGATTTTTCTTAGGTCTACAGAGTTTCCAACACTTACGGTTGATCCTGAATAGTAAGCGTGAAAGCTCAATAACGTCTTACCTGTAATATAGAACTTAGTGACTTGGCCTTTGTAAATAACGATACACTCGTTAGATCCAACCTGTGTAACTTTTGTGGTAGCTAAAGTATAGCCTTTCACCTCACTAGAAGTACCGTCCTCATAATATGCTGTTACCTTTAATTTTTCCGGATCAATGTTATCACCAACCAATACAGAGTTTCCCGTATAATATGCAACAAGACTACTCACTTTAGGTTCAGTTACTGTATCTGCATATGCTGTTTCTACACTATGTAAATTAAGAGTTCCGCCAACGTTAGTTATTCCTAATAAAAATGCTGTACTAAAACATGCAATTCTTCTAATAACCTTACTCTTTCCTAAACTTTTCCCAAACATTCTGCTACTCCTTTCTCCTCGTGTTTCTTTACTTTACTATAATGAAAGATTATCAAGTGTTCATAGTAACTATTCATTATCTCATTTCTAATTATTAATTTCTTGATACCTCTTACTTTGATGCTCAATCTTCGATAAAGCTAACTTTGATGTATCAATTTCTCGATAAATCAAACTTTGATGCATTTGACTTAATGCATCAAATCTCTATAATCTTCCTAAGTTATTATCGTCATGCCTTTGTGTCTACTTTAGCACTTTTCTTCGATTTGTCAAATATGATGATATTTACCATATCATATTTATAGCACGAACTATATTAATGTGAGTGAAAATTATAAACTTAGAAGATTTCCACATAGCACCTCTACTAAATAAACTTATATCTTGGTTTCTCCTCTTGAAATAGCCAATACCTAAGGTAATCATCAAGTATTATAGCCAATATTGCTAACAGGCACCATATGATTGAAAATGGTAAACAAATCTGCCCAAGTAAGTTGATTTTATGGTTAGTATAATCCCAGACATCCCACTTTAAAATAATATTAAGTATTACCCCAGAAGTGAATTCTAACGCTGTTATAATGCCTCCTCCGATAAGAGACTGTTTCCATAGCGGTGTCTCCCAATTAAGTATCTCATTAATTAAACCGCAACAAATAAATGCTAGTCCACCGACTATAGCCATGCTCCAATGGGTATCCCCTCGATATAGTAATTCAATAAAAATATAGATCAGGCCTCCAATTAAAAAAAGAAGTACATGTTTAAAAATAATTTTTAAAATATTTAACTGCTTCTCACTCAACCTCTGCACTGATAGCCTCCTGAACTGAAATACGTATTTTATTACTTTGGATTACTTACCCATATTATAAATAATAAGGCTTGATTACGTCAATCGAAACAAAAAATATACAAATAAACAGCCGAGAAACCTAGTAAAAACAATAGTTTCTCGGCTGTTTTCAATTACTGCAGTTGATGGGACTTGAACCCACACTCAGTTGCCTGAACATGAACCTGAATCATGCGCGTATGCCAATTCCGCCACAACTGCATATCACACTTAATACGACTTTGTAATTATAGCACTACAGCTAAAAAATTTCAACTATGAAACTATAGTTAAGTAAGCTATTCTTGCAAAGAATTTGGGTCATTATCTAAGAGCCTAAAAGTTATTTAATATTCCTATTTTATTTTTCATTACAAAAAAGTCATATATTTTCTACTATATAACTTTAAACTATCTATCACAATTAGTAAAATACACACTATAATCTCTCTTTTACAAACATTAAATTCTTTAAAAGCTTATTTCGACAAAATAGAACAAAATTTTTCCACTCATTTGTTACCATATTGTGACTTTATCTGTTATTTATTTGTAATTTTTTCATATTCATGTTATAATACCAATAGCATTTCGGCGAGGAGGTCTATGATGCGATTCGAATATGTACATAATCAAGATATAGCTACGTTCAGCTTATTATGGAAAGATGATGAATTAATGCTAGCATATTCTGATGAACGTTTTTATAAGTTTCTTAATATTCCCTTTTCTCTTGATCCTCCTATACCATTAAAAGATTTCATCGAGGGACAAGATTATGAGACGTTTAAGGGAGCCATTCGGAAACTAGGTTCTGACTATAATACATTTCGATGCTTTCATAAGGTAAGGATAAAAGATAAATTCTTACCGTATGTTATATCGGTAGTATCAGTACCATATCTTGGAGATAATTACTACTTTTGTTTTGCTACATTAATACATCTACCAATGACACTAAAAAATTTAGATTCATCTCATAATCTAAATTATGCTTTATACAATTCTACGAATGATCTCTTATTTACAGTACAACTACTTGATCCTAAGGAACTGCAGATAACTACATACAATGCACCATTTCTAGACTATCTTAAAATTTCAAAAATACATGAAGAGAAAAAAAAATTAAGCGAAATTGTATCACCTTATGTCTTTCATTTCTTTCTGAACAATGTAACACATGCACTTGGATTTGGTAAGAGTTATCGTGCTACACTTCACTACACATGTTCGCAACAAGATTTTATAAAATACAGCGTACCAAGTAGTGGGGCTTATCACCTCGAAGTCACTTTCGTTCCATTGCATCAGCATAATTATCAACGGGTGCTTTGTTGCGCTAGGGACATAACTGCTGAGGTTGAAGCGAAAAAGGTAGCTGCAGATTTGTTGGAAGAGTATAGTACGCTTTTTCACGCAACTACAAACGCAGCTGCTGTATTAAGGGTCGAATCAAAAGGAGCCGCTTCGATTGAGCGTATTAACCCCGTAATGACTGAATTCCTACAAAAATACTCTGTATTTAGTGTATCTGCTTTGTTAGAAAGCAAACATTGGGTTAAACTTTTTGAGAAACGCACTACTTTAGAAGCTCCAGTAACTTTTCCTCTTGGCAGAATAAACTTTTACTTTAAATTAATTTTAATACCTATTTTACGTCAAGAACACATACAGAAAGTGATTGTTATTATTGTAGATAATACTGAACAGGTTCGATTAAATTCCGGAAGTAACGTGTCATTAACACCAAGAGAGAAGCAAATCATCATCATGGCAGCAGAAGGTGAGAAAAATAGTTATATTGCTTCGAAGCTTGGAATCACCGTTGGAACTGTAAAACGGACTCTTTCTAATGCATATAACAAACTAAATATTAATTCACGTGTAGAGTTGCTTCACTATTACTATAATGAGCAACTAGGGGGCCCACATGTATGAATATTAAGTTTGTCATATGATATTTTCAACATTATTCGACATATCAACCAAAGTTGTATATCAAGCTGTCGAAATAGAAAATATAATAAATCTAATGGGCAAATGTTAGAAATTTACAACACGTGTGTAACAAGCAAGAAGTCTATTATCTAGCTTGCTTGACACAGTAACTTAAAAAGTTACTGAAATAAAAATAGCGATGATACCATCGTTTGCGTAAGGAGAGAGAAGAAACATATGTCGAACACAAACAAAACAACAAACCCCGCAACTGTTGACAATGAATTCGTAAATCCAGAGCAATGGTCTGTATCCGAGGACAGCTATACAATCAGGTATAAGCTGCTCTACTCGGTAAATCCATATTTTGAGGAGTATGAGCTATGGGAGTATGGAATTCGTTGTGAGCTCTACAATCAGAATCTCGAGCTATTAAATGATTCCGTAGTAAGAAACATCAGCAAAGATAAATCTTACGTTAATAGCATCCTGGATCTCTTAATCAAACATAAGGTTTTCCCTGTGCATCTTATTGATGTTATCTCTGATAAGCTGATAGAAGATACTTGCTACGCTAGTTAAACATACATAATAATTTTTTAAAAATTTAAAGTAGACTTTATGGTGCCCATAGAAAATTATATAGACTTTTATAGTATCATAGAAGATTGGAAGTATTTAAATGGTATCCTTAGAAAATCAAGTAGACTTTATGGTATCTATAAAAAATTGAAGCAGACCTTTATGAATCTAATAAAGCAGACTTTATGGTATCTAAAAAATTTTATTCTACTCTTACATTATGTAAAAAACTCTCTATAGAATATAAATCATCATTATTCTATGGAGAGTTTATGTTGCTTACTTATTTTTTTATCGATTCATCAAGTACGATAGTGAAAGGTCCGTCATTCACTAAGGACACCTTCATATCCGCACCAAAACTACCAGTTTCAACTGTAGTCCCACTTTCCTTACACTTCATAACAAAATAGTCATATAATTCTTCTGCTTCTTTTGGAGCAGCGGCATTAATAAAACTCGGTCTATTTCCTTTACTAGCATCTGCATATAAGGTAAATTGAGATATCACAAGGAGTTCTCCTGATACATCCTCTAATGATAGATTTGTCTTACCCTGTTCATCTTCAAAGATTCTTAATTTTAGTAATTTATTAATATAAAAGTCTGCTGTCTCTTTTGTATCCTCTTTCCCAATACCTAAGAGAATCACATATCCTTTCGAAATCTTTCCAATGACCTTTTCATCAACTGCCACATTTGCTTCTTTTACCCTTTGTATCACTAACTTCATAGCTTTCTCCAGTCCTTCGCATGTTATATAAGTTAAACTAAGCTTTCTATACTATTTCAGGTGTAAAAATGCCATATATAGAAGCATTTTTTACACCTGAATCAGCAGAAAGCTAAAATTCAATAGATAGAATTATTTATTTTTTCATACATTCCTCTAGGAATGATTCTCCTTGAATTCTACTTGGAACATTAAAGTACTCTAGAATGGCAGATCCAATATCAGCAAAAGTTTTTCTTGTTCCTAAATTAGTATTTCCTTTAATCTGGTTTCCATAAACAATTAGAGGTGTGTACTCTCTGGAATGATCTGTAGATGGAGTGGAAGGATCACAACCATGGTCAGCAGTAATCATTAAGATATCCTCTTCCTGCATGGATTCTAAAAATCTTGGAAGTTGCTCATCAAAATAAGATAACGCCTTTGCGTAGCCATCCACATCATTACGATGACCATATACCATATCAAAATCAACTAAGTTTACAAAGCATAAACCTTCGAATTCCTTCTTTTGATATTTTAATGTCTCTTCGATACCTTCTGCATTATTCTTTGTATAAACCATCTCTGTAACACCACTACCTGCGAAGATATCATTTATTTTACCAACAGCAAGCACAGAATAACCTGCTTCTTTTAATTGATTTAGCATAGTATCTCTTGGTGGCTGTAAAGAATAGTCATGACGTTTTGCAGTTCTTCTGTAGTCTGGATACTCCCCTTCAAATGGTCTTGCAATAACACGACCTACTCCTGTTGGACCCTTGCAAATTTCTCTTGCGATTTCGCAATAGCGATATAATTCTTCAATTGGAACTACACCTTCATGAGCTGCAATTTGGAATACACTGTCTGCAGAGGTATATACAATTAAAGCTCCTGTTTCCACATGCTCTTTTCCATAATCTTTAATTACTTCAGTACCTGAGTATGGCTTGTTACAAATAACTTTTCTACCTGTTCTCTTTTCAAACTCATCCAAAAGTTCCTTAGGGAACCCTTCTGGAAATGTAGGAAGAGGTTTTTCAGAAATAATTCCTGAAATCTCCCAATGTCCGATGGTTGTATCCTTACCCTTTGATGCTTCGTTCATTCTAGCATAAGTAGCCTGAGGTACCACTTTGCTATTTGCCATATCAGTTAACCCGTCCATATGAAAAAGTCCTAGCTTTTCTAAATTAGGGGTTGAAAAAAATTCACTTTTAGCGGCTGCTTTTAAGGTATTGCTACCTTCATCTTTATAATTCGCTGCATCTGGCATTTCGCCAATACCTACACTGTCTAAGACAATTAAAAATACTCGTTTCATAGATTCTCCTTTTTCTATTTTTATAATTTGTTGACAAAATTAAGAATTTTTTTATAATACTATACAATACAATATTAAAAAATCTATTGTTACAATACTAGAAATATGTTATAATCACAACGATTTGCAAAAAAGTAATCTGGTTAGCCCCGTTCAAGAAAGGTCGTGTTCACTTGAATACATTCATAAAAAAATATAAACACGCATGGGTATTACTTTATTTCTTTATCTATGCTCCATGGTTTGTTTATCTAGAAAAAACAATTACTACAAACTATCATTCCGTTCATATTAAACTAGATGATTACATTCCATTTAATGAATTATTCGTTATTCCTTATTATCTCTGGTTTGTCCTCATCGCATTAGTTGTTGGTTACTTATTTTTTAAAGACAAAAAAGAATATTATCGATCTACTGCTTTTTTATTTATTGGTATGACAGTATGCTTATTTATATATACCATTTGGCCAAACGGGCAGGACCTACGTCCGGACTTAGCTACCCTTGGTCGTGACAATATCTTAATCGATATTGTTCGTAACCTCTACCGAACCGATACTAATACAAATGTTTGCCCAAGTATACATGCTTTCAACTCGATTGGAATTTGCATTGCAGTATTCCATACCAATTCCCTTAAGGATAAACGCTATATCACAATTCCTACCGTTATTCTTGCAATATTAATTTGCATGTCTACCGTATTTTTAAAACAACACTCAGTATTTGATGTTATCTCCGCAAGTTTATTATCGATTGTCATGTATCTTGTGGTATACGTACCAGATTATGCAAAAGTTTTTGAAAAGAAAAAAGAAAGCGTAAAATCAACAATTTCATAAAAGTAAACAAACACTATATACGATAGTAACAGAGGTGTTGTTAAGATATTAAAAGTACCTTAGCAACACCATTTTTTTATCCAAACTTAAAAATTTTCTTAGAAATAGAATAACCCATTTTAACGATACTATGCCCTGCTTT
This sequence comes from Lachnoclostridium phytofermentans ISDg, assembly GCF_000018685.1. Taxonomy (NCBI): domain Bacteria; kingdom Bacillati; phylum Bacillota; class Clostridia; order Lachnospirales; family Lachnospiraceae; genus Lachnoclostridium; species Lachnoclostridium phytofermentans. The sequence goes on from NC_010001.1 coordinate 4,574,123, forward strand.
CGATTTAAACTTCATGGTTGTACCTAAAACTCCGGCACTAACCTTCTTACTAAGTTCACTATCCTTATCCTCTAGATATTTCCACAAATCATCTCTTTTTTGAAGGCTTTCTTCTGACCCTTCTTTAATTAGGTATACGGACGATACTGTCATGATGATGCCTAAATACTTAATCATATACCTTTGAAGCTTTTCACTCTCGATCGACATTACATCTGCGGAATCAATCATTATCTTATTTACTCTAAGCTGTTGATCGATACGTTTTATCATATTAGCTTCGGTAATCGATTGATCATCTCTTCCTATAAAATATCGGTAAAGATCAACATTCATATAATACATGGTTTTTACATAACGAAGTGGTTGATAAACAAATATATTATCTACATAGAAAGTATGTTTCGGTAACTCTAATTTACACTCTCTAAGAAGTTCAGTTCGATAGATTACCGAATGCATTAACATGAATTTTCCTTGCTGAAATTGCCCAACTTCATCCCAAGTAAACACTTTATGCTGAGGAAGCGCCGACGTATAGTTTATAACCTTTTGTTTATTTTCATGAACCTTTTCGTAAACATAATTTGCAATAAACATGTCCACATATTGGCCCTCAGTCACCATTTCTTTTAAAACCTTCAATACATTTAATAATGCTTCCTCATCGAGCCAATCATCACTATCAACAACTTTATAATACATTCCAGTCGCATTTTTTAAACCGGTGTTTACAGCAGATCCGTGCCCTCCATTTTCTTGATTTACTGCTTTCACAATTGTAGGATAACGCTTTTCGTATTCACTTGCAATCTCAGCAGTCTCATCTTTGGAGCCATCATTTACAATAATGATCTCGACATCCTCTCCACCAACTAAAATAGACTCTATCGCCTTTCTCATATATGCTGCTGAATTATAGCACGGTATCGCCGCTGTTAAAAGTTTCATTACAATCCTCCTCCATTTTACTCAACATAAGTAATAAATACACTGTTCGCACTTTCAAAAGTTTCTTCCGCCTGTTTATAAGTCCATCGTTTCTCTCCCCTTGTGGATGGGTCTAATACAGTGACAGAAGTATTATCATATCCTGTTATTACTACTGCTTCCTCCAAATTTTTAAAAGCAATGACTGGTCTTTGCTTTCCTACAAAATAAAGAGCTTCATCCAAAGTAATGCCACGTAGTTCTACTGGTGTTGCTTTCATCTGCGCCTTTAGAAACGCTATGGCTGTCTGCTCATTTTTATTATAATTTGCAGTATTAACATCAACATTTTTATATTGAAGCAACATTTTCATACATGCCTGTAGACTTGTAAGGCCGCTTTCTTTTGTAATTTGAGATACATTCGTAATCTGTGTCTTACTTGGCTTTGCTCCTCTTTGCCAGATTACCTGCCCAAGATGGTTCATAACAATTCCCACCTGTTCATTTGCAACTTGTATGGCTTTTCCTGCATCACTGGTAAATTCAATGATTTTACCATAAGAGTACGCAATATAGTAAGAACGATAATCTTCTGGACGACTGACACGAACTGTTGTATCCTCGGTAATAATGGTATTTACTGTTTTCTTTGTCTCTGGTAACTTTTCCATAACATCACTACTTCCAAGAGATAGATAATATTCCTTTAACATACTGTCTGTTACACGTTTTGTAACTGTTATAGTATTATTTGTGGTAGTTAGTTGATTTAAGATGTAGTCTGGCTCGCTAGAACGATATCCAACTCCTACCGAATTATCTTTTTCCACTCTTGTTAGTTCCACCACATTATCATGTGCAGATGCATCAATAACATAGTAGCCCTCCTTCGTATACTGCTTCTTCACATTTCCCAAGCTATCTACGATTAAGACTTCATACATTGGCTCTAAAACCGTACCATCTTCATGTACTGTAATATCTGAATTATTAATTTTTCCATAGATGATATTATTATCGATTAATCCTAATAACTTTAGTTTTTGGCCATTTTCGACTGCTATTGCATTTGTTGCACCACTTTCAAGATCTAGGATATGAATCTTATTTACTTCAGAATTCTTATCCTCCATGGAATACTTCTCTTCCAGGGAATTCTTTTCTTCCTTATATACAATAAATTTATTTGTGAAAGAAAAATATAAATTCTTTTTTGGTACATTGCTAGCAATCGTTTTTAATGTTTTTGTAGTCAAGTTATAAGAATAAATTGTATCAAAAATATGAAGGTAAAATACATCAAAATCATTTCGATAACAAAGACTACCTATCTCTTCTTTTAAGATGTTGTAAGTAGTATTAATCGGAATATATATCTGTTCTTCGATTCGCCCTAATGTCTTATCGTAGGAATATAAGATAAGGCTGACTCTTCCTTCATATTCTCCTCGGTTCATATAACCATATACTAAAAAATCTATATTCCCAGCGTCATCCATCCTTAGAATCTTGATATCATGCTGGTCAAATGTATCTCGTACAAAATCTGTCTGGTTCTGATAAAAAGAAAATACTTTTACCATGGTATTTTCCGCCAGACTATAAGACCATAGTTCACGTCCGCGAACAAAAGCAATAGTAGACTTATCCTTGTTCGATACCACCTCGACTTCAGGATGATTGGTAATACCTAATTTAAACTCACTCTTTGCAAGACTTGTTCGGTCTACGTCAAAAATAGCTTCCATCTCCCTATCGTAATTGTATAAATACGTACGATTTGAAGTGTATTGAAAACGATAATTTTCTTCCACTGTAAAATATTCTAGCCCACTACCCGTCTTCACACTCACGATAAATTTAAGCATAACAGAAGCGGTATCTTTCGCTATCTCTGTAATGGTTGGAACTTGCATATGAACCAACTTTGGATTTAAGTCACCATAAGTAACCATATCCAAACTACTGTTGATATTCACCTTTGCAAAGCTATTCTCCTCTATTCCACGTTTTGTTTCCAAATACTTGCCTATATTATCAGCATTATCTTTGTCAAAGGTCGCATTATGAAACTCTGATACAAACGAAAGCTTTTCCTTTAAATAAAAATTATCCAAAACCTTGATTCTCGTGTAATAGTAAATACGCTTTGACTGATCTGTAATTAATGTTATCCGAAGAACATATTCCGTGTCTTTATTTAATGTTTCTTTAAACTTGATACGGGCAACTTTATAATCCTGCTCTTTATCAAATACCAAACAAGAGCCTTCTTCTAAAGTATTTCCATCCTCCACAGCAATCACTTCATATTTCAACTTCTTTACTAAACTTTCTTTTTCAGTAATCAAGACAGCGAGATCTTGTGAAGATGAAATCGGTGTGATCGACTCTCGAACGGTTAATACATCAAGACCAGAACAATAACCATGTAATAAATTTATCTCTTGTCCCTCCGTAAATAAAGTAACATACGGAAGTGTTGCATTTTCCATTTCCATTGTTTTGGTTTCCAAACGAAAAATCTGCTCCTCCATATTCATCCCAAAATAAGTAAGAGATCCTAGAAAAATCGCAAGCAAAATTAGAATACGATAGATTAATTTCATTTTCGATTATTTCCCCTCTATATCTTCTGTCCACTCTTTTGTGGAAGAAATTAATTGATATAATGTTAAGTTACAATTTAAATATTCAAAAGTACTCTTTAATTGATTTAAGCTCCTTTGTATTTCTTTCGCAGGTGGCTGGTTACCTTTCCTCACTGCTCGAATTAAAATGTTTTTAGGGGTATGTTCCATATCGATAAATTCTAATATTTGTACCCTGTATCCAAGGGCTTCCATTAGATTAGCACGAAGCGAATCCGTCATTAACGCTGCCATACGTTCTTTGATAAGCCCATATTTTAGCACTGGCTGTAAATCGTCACAGGATATTTGCTTATTTAATTCATGCTGACAACATGGTACCGAGAGCACTACTTTTGCTCCCCATAATGCTGCTTTATAAAGTGCAAAATCAGTAGCAGTATCACAAGCATGTAACGTAACAACCATAGTCACCTGATTGGTACCTTGATAGGATTTTATATCACCCTTCCTAAACTCAAGTTCCTGATAACCATAACGTTCTTTTAATTCATTACATGTTTTAATGACATCTTCTTTTAAGTCTAGCCCTGTTATCTTAATACGATACCCTTTTATTTCTTTTAGATAATAATACATAGCGAAGGTAAGATAGGATTTCCCACACCCAAAGTCTATCACCTTAATTTCTTCCTCTTTAGGAAGGTTTGGAAGAACATCTTCAATAAATTCTAAATAGCGATTTATCTGACGAAATTTATCATACTTGCTTTTTATTACGTTACCATCAATGCTCATGATTCCTAAGTCCACCATGAACGGAATAGCAACACCCTCTTTTAATAGGTATTGTTTCTTACGGTTATGATCGATAAGCTGGGGGTTACCCTCTCCCAGTAATCCATCACTAGACTTCCAAAGTGGATCCTTAGACATACGCTGTTTCACTTTTACCGTAACTGTACCTTTTTTACTGATTAGTATATTAACCTGCTTTAGTAAAGTTTTTATCTCCACTTGTCGAAAAAGTCCAGAAAACCAATCTGGCAGCTTTTCTAAAAGTTCCTCTCTCCCATAATTATAATGTAAAACTTTAGTGCCACAAAAACTACTTGCTTGAAAATAAAGCTCTTTTTTCAAAAGTACAGGACGAATTTTTATTTTACTAATACTTTCTGTATCAGAAGAATTACTTATTATAATCTGTTCTAAATCTTTTGTTAATACACTTTCAAATGCCTCATATATATTTTGATCCATCTTAGGATACCATCCAATCTAATTCGTCTATAACCTCGTCTATAACTGCTCTTTGTCTTGCTTTCGAGACAAAGCGTATTACCAAGTTACTTTTTCTTATCTTATTGTACCCTTTTTTTGTGTAAACTGCAATAAGCCCTGAGGACAAACAGGTTAAGAACATCTTAAGATTTGATTAAAAAGCAAGAAAACTTCAGTATCGGTCTTTCATCTGTCGCATATATTAGTTGTGAGTATATAAATATGAGGTTTTTATGTCTCCATTTGATGATCGAATTGACCATACTTCCGTTGATTATAATCCTCCTTACTATACAAGCTATTCAAAAAACGGAAACAATTATATCATGCGTCAAAATAATACACCTCCACCTATCAGAATTCCTTTTTACTCTATTCCACAACCATATAGAGTTCCATGTAATCCAGCAGTTGAAGTTGCTGAAACAACATTAGAGCAAGCTGAAACTTGTGAGGATTTATTGGACCAACAACAAAAGGATTTAGAGATGTTTATATCTTTCTATTCCTTTCCTATCAAACGTCTTAGACTCGAAATTCTAAGTGAAATCAATCGTCTGGATCAGGATGGCAGTTTCATCTATGATAAAATTCCTGACCGTACAACGATCTTAAAAATGGTTGATGTTATATGCCAAAGAATCCTACCATTAACGGAAAACGAATCAATAAATGAAAAAGAATCTACAGAAGATATCATGGTCTTCCCAGAGAAACTCCCAAGTACAATCTCTGGTGCTTGGTTAAAACATGTCATTGAGATACTGGTTTGTCAAGATTTAATAGAACGTAGAAGAAATTTTATGTCCAATAATACGAAAAGATAGTAATAGAAATGGGATAGTAGTATTGTCATATAGGCACATGATTTAAAATGGTAAAAAAGAGGCTTCCGTATAACAGAAGCCTCTTTTTTACTCTCTTACTTACCCGAATCCATCTCTAGAAAATGAACTCGCAGCGCTGATAAGTAAGAGATTGTGTGACTGGGCGTCACGAAATTTCTATAATAAGTGTGTACTTATAGCTATGTAATCGTTAAGCAGTAATCGGAAGGTAGAATTCTATATAGGACTCTTCATCGTCACGATTTGCAATGACATCTCCACCATGACGTAGTAGGGTAATTTTCATAAATGAAAATCCAACTCCTGTATTATCTTCTTCAGTACTATAATACGGTTCAAAAATATTTTGGATGTCTTCCGCACGAATAAACTCACCACTATCACTTACTTTCACATGAATACATTTACCTTTTTTGTTTTTTTCTGTATTAATCGTTAACGATACCTTGACTTGATTGCCAGGCTTAAAATCATGTAAAGCTTCCTGTAATAATTTTTTCATCACCTGTCTCATTCGTAACTCATCAAAACAGCATTCGCTCGCATAACGTTCGGTCTTGTTGTCATAGCTAACCGATAACAAGACACCTTGTTTTTCATATTCCTTATTTACCTCATGAACGACAGACTTAATTAATTCCAGTAAATTTCCTTTCTTTAATTCTTCCTCCATACAATCGTATAAACGCTCGAATTCTGTTAGACGATCACAAACTACCATCATATCCTGCTTTACATACTGCATATAATTGCTATCTGAGGTTTCAGGAAAGTCATCCTCCAATAGCTGCATCGAACTTCGTATACAAGCAAGCCAGTTACGAAGCTCATGAATTGTTCTTGTCGCAATAAATCGATGCTCATCACGAAATCGACGAAAAACATACTCTGCCGTCGAGTTGTCTTTTGTCACCTCGCTTAAAAGCTCATAATCCTTCATTGTTAACATGTTAATGCCCCCTTTCAACAAATATTTTAGCAAATATTGTAATATTAAACAACAACAACACGTTGACATGCAACGACAAAATATAACAACATCACATACGACATTTTCAGCCATTTAGGGGATATTCTCCCTTGCTAAATATGAAAAATGTATTATAATAAATGAAACAATTTAAACTTAATGGAGGGTTTTTATGAGTGATAATTCCTGCATCTTTTGTAAACTAGCTTCCGGAGAATTTCAATCCGCAACTGTATATGAGGACGACCTTTTCCGTGCGATTTTAGATATTTCTCCAGCATCAAAAGGTCATACACTACTACTACCAAAAAAGCACGCTGCAAATTTATTCGAACTTGAAGAACCTGAGGTTTCAAGGGCACTTTCCGTTGCAAAAAAACTAGCTATTGCAATCCAAAAAACACTAAATTGTGATGGAATCAACATTCTTCAAAACAATGGAACTGCAGCTGGTCAGTCTGTATTTCATTTTCATATTCACCTTATTCCTCGCTATGAAAATGATGGCGTTACAATCCCTTGGGAAGCACTATCTTATTCCAATGGTGAAGCTGCCCAATTAGCAAATAAAATTCATCAAAACTTATAAATATAGTTATCCACTCCTATCTTCTGTCGAATAATGTCTATGAAAAAAAGCGATAAGAATGAGGAAAATTCTATTAAAAATATTATTTTAGTAGTTGTCGAATCTAGAAATAGAAAAAGCAGAAATCAAACAATGTATTTTTAAACAAAATATACATCATTTGATTTCTGCTTTTTAAATTTTAACTTCTAATAATTTTAACTTGTTACTCGCTCAAGCACCCGACCTATAGCAGGCTTGTAACCTACTTTTATCTATTTTAAGCGGACTTCTTCGATTAATCCTATAATTTTATCCACAGCATCATTTTGATTACTATTCTTCATAGCCTCAATATAACTTTTCTGATTATCAAAAACATGATTTACAGCTTGTAATAAAGTTTCATTCGATAAAACTTCTTCTTTAATTACATAACTGTACCCTTGGTGCTCAAAAGACTCTGCATTAAGTATTTGATCTCCTCGGCTCGCTGCCGCGGAGAGTGGAATTAAGATATTAGGTTTTCGAAGTGCTAACAATTCACAAATGGCATTTGCACCAGCTCTTGAAATCACAATATCAGCTGCAGCAAATAAGTGATTCAGCTCAGCTCCAATGTACTCGTACTGAACATATCCTTTATGCTTATTAAACGAAGGATCCACTTTTCCCTTTCCACATAAATGAATCACCTGAAAACGCTTTAGTAAGGTAGGTAGTAAATTACGTACAGCCTCATTCACCTTAAGCGCTCCAGTACTTCCACCGACGATTAGCAGAACAGGAATATTTGCGGTAAAGCCGCAGAAATCTAGCCCTTTAATCTTGTTTCCTGAAAATAACTCCTTCCTAATAGGAGTACCAGTTAATACGGCTTTTTCCTTCGGAAGATAGTTTAAGGTTTCCGGAAAGTTTGCACATACTTTCGCAGCAGATGGAATACATAATCGGTTGGCAAGTCCCGGTGTCATATCCGACTCATGTATTATGGCTGGTATCTTTCTTTTTTTAGCAGCAAGTACTACCGGTACTGCGACAAAACCACCCTTTGAAAATACAACATTCGGATCTAAATTCTTTAGTAACTTTTTCGCTTCACGATAACCCTTTAATACCTTGAATGGATCAGAAAAATTCTTAATATCTAGGTATCTTCGTAATTTACCGGAAGAAATTCCATGATAAGGGATACCAAGTTTTTCAATCAACTCTCTTTCAATGCCTTCATAAGAACCGATATAATGTATCTCATATCCCTGCTCTTTTAAACCTGCTATTAAAGCGATATTTGGTGTTACGTGACCGGCTGTTCCACCACCGGTTAAAACAATTCGTTTCATAGATTGCCTCCCATGTTAACCATGCCTTTCCATAGCCTGCAAACTTTGGCCCACAAGCACAGTATTTACAAAGTGAATCATTTCGAAATTCACCTTGCGAAAAAACTTTTCACATTAACTCCTAGCTTAACTGCTTAAGAGCCTCTGCTAACTGATCCGGACAAGAGGTTGATTTGTATCCACATTGTAAACCTTGTAACTTCTCAATAACCTCATCGACCGGCATTCCTTTTACAAGTTTAGAAATTCCTTGCAGATTTCCATTACAACCACCGGTAAACTTTACATCAGTAACTATCTTCTTTCCGTCTTTTTCTTCTACTTCAAAATTAATTTCACTGGCACAAACTCCATTAGTTTTAAATTTCATCTTATCCTCGATTCCGACGCTTCCACGCCTTTTGGTACGTTATCTTAACACTCATTGCATAATTTTATATCAGTTTGCTTTAATTTGCAATTAAAAATCTTGATAAATTCACTATTGACTGTAGAACTAGGAAATAATCTGTTATAATAATACCATAAAAGATAATAATTTGAGATAATACGCTAGAGGAATTATTCTTTTAGTAAAAGATTTATGCCGCGAAAATTTTAGCATTATTTATGCGCAAAGGGCACAAAAGAATGGAGGACATTATGATTGGAATTATTGGTGCAATGGATGAGGAAGTAACTCAGTTAAAAAATAAAATGCAACAAGTAACAATTACTAAAAAAGCTGGAATGGACTTTTATAGCGGAAACTTCGGGGATAGAGCCGTTGTCATCGTTCGCTCAGGAATTGGTAAGGTGAATGCTTCGATTTGTACTCAAGTTCTTGTGGATGAATTTCACGCTTCTGCTATAATCAATACAGGTATTGCTGGTTCTTTAAATAATGACATCAATATCGGTGACATCGTTCTATCAACAGACGCGCTTCAACATGACGTTGATGCTGTGGCTTTTGGATATAAACTTGGTGTAATCCCTCGAATGGAGACATCAATATTCAAAGCAGATGAAAAACTATTAACGAAAGCAGAGAGATTATGTAAAAAAGTTAATCCAGACATCTCTGTATTTAAAGGTCGTATTGTAACAGGTGATCAATTTATTGCAAATAAAGACCAAAAAGATAGACTAGTTACTAATTTTTCCGGATTTTGTACTGAGATGGAAGGTGCTGCAATCGCTCAAGCCGCATACTTAAACCAGATACCATTCTTAATTATCCGTGCTATCTCAGATAAGGCAGATAACAGTGCAACCGTTGATTATCCAACCTTTGAAGCTAAGGCAATTGAGCATACTGTAAATCTAGTAACCGCTTTAATTCCAGAGATTTAAGCCTCTTACTTTAAGATTTTTATAGCAAATGAAAATTTTTTCACCTTATGTGTATAAGTTTACGCAGTAAGTGCAAAAAATATGTTAGGAGGGAATAGCATATGGAGGGAAAGGAACGTAGAGAAAAACTACTTATGATACTGAACAAGGCGAATGCACCCATCCAAGGAAGCGAACTTGCGAAACAACTAGGTGTGAGTAGACAAGTGATAGTCCAAGATATCGCATTGTTACGAGCGGTCAATAAAAATATCCTTTCTACTACGAAAGGTTATATCCTTTATTGTCAAGAGCCAAAGAAAGTAAATCGTTGCTTTTATGTAAAACATTCCACAGAACAAATCGAAGATGAGCTAGGTTCCATTGTAGATCTTGGTGGAAAAATCCTTGATGTGATTGTCAGCCATGCTATTTATGGTACGATTGAAGCAGACTTAATCATCAGTACCAAACAGGACGTGATTGATTTTGTCACTAAGGTTAACCAAAAGCAGACAGTTCCTCTAAAGGAACTCACTGGAGGTAATCACTATCATACGGTAGAAGCTGATGATGAAAGTTCTTTAGACCGTATCGAGTCAGTTTTAAAGGAAAAAGGTTATCTAATTGATTAGAGCTATATGATTATCTGATTGATTAAAGCTACATGATTATCTGATTGATTAAAGCTACATGGTTATCTGATTGATTAAAGCTACATGATTGACATTCTTTTCAGTCTATGATATATTTCTGTCAAGACAGCTGTATATACGCCTGTATATGCAGCTTTTTTAAACGATAGAATAAATATGAAACATTAAATTGTTTTTCAAACATAGGGAGGAGAACTATGTCTAACATTAAAAAAATTCTAAATCGTATCTTTATTGAAGGATTAAGCGGAATGGCACTTGGTCTATTTTCCACCTTAATTGTCGGTACCATCCTACAACAGATTTCAAAATTCATCGGTGGTACAGTTGGAGATACCATATTTTTAATTAGTAAAATAGCTACTATTTTAACAGGAGCTGGTATTGGTTGTGGAGTAGCATATAAGTTTAAAGAGCCGCCATTAGTTTTATTATCCGCTGCTACCGCTGGAATGGTTGGTGCCTATGCCTCTAATATCTTAAAGGGTACCCTTCTATTGTCTGATACCGCGACACCAACGATAGCATTTGCATCTCCGGGAGAGCCATTAGGAGCGTTTATCGCTGCTTATATAGCGATTACTATCGGCCATCTGGTATCTGGTAAGACCAAAGTAGATATCCTTGTTACACCAATTACCTCTATTGCTTCTGGTTCCATTGCAGGATTATTGGTTGGGCCAGCTATCACTAATTTTATAACAGCTTTAGGTGAGCTTATCAATTGGGGTACAGAAAGACAGCCTCTTCTAATGGGCATTATTGTTTCTGTTATCATGGGAATTGTACTAACCCTCCCAATCAGTTCTGCTGCCCTAGGAATTTCTTTAAAGTTAGGCGGAATTGCAGCGGGTGCTGCCTGTATCGGATGTTGCGCAAACATGGTCGGCTTTGCTGTTGCAAGTTACCGTGAAAATAAAATAGGTGGTTTATTCGCACAAGGCGTAGGAACAAGTATGCTTCAGATGCCAAACATCGTTAAAAAACCAATCATCTGGTTACCTGCAATTATCTCTAGTGCTATTTTAGGTCCGATTTCTGCACTTATCGGTATGACCAACAATCCTACAGGATCTGGTATGGGTACTTCTGGATTAGTAGGTCAGTTTATGGCCTTTGATTCCATGGTTCCTACGTTTGGTACTGTTGGTTCTATTGGCTTAATTCTATTAATGCACTTTGTCTTACCTGCTGTTATCTCTATTCTCGTATCAGAATTTATGCGAAAGAAAAATTGGATTAAATTCGGTGATATGAAATTAGATGCCTAATACTAACTATTCTTAATGTATTAATATTTTTATATGGTTAAGCTTCACTATACACAAACAATAAAGGCACACTTTTCGAAATTTTCCATGCCATGAATAAAAGCACCAAACAGAATTTTCATCTACTTGGTGCTTTATCATTTTCTATCTTTTATACCAGTCACGCACACTTCCAAACATTCCTGTTCAGTAGGCTGGGAGTTTGGCCGAGGATGACACGCAGACCTGAAGAATGAGAATAAAAAAGAAATTCCAATGGATTTCATTTTTATTCTTCTAGTGTGAAGTTTTAGAATTTCTTAGGCGGTGTATTATAGTACCTTAGAAATTCTCTTCACACTCCACTCTCTAATTACTTCTCCATCCAAAGATTTGATTAAAAAGGTACCATTTTCGTAAATCATATAGCTGTTTTTATTACCTTCCTTTGGAATCGAAACGGATCCGGGGTTTAAGTACATACCTTGCTCCATCTTACGAATCGCTTGGACATGGGTGTGTCCATGAATTAGTATATCTTTATCGCTAATTGGCGGAAGCTTCTCTTCATTAAAAAGATGACCATGAGTAGCAAAGATGGTAATTCCATCTACATAAAGTAACAAAGAGTCAGACATTACTGAGAATTCCAGTACCATCTGATCCACTTCTGCCTCACAATTACCTCTTACACATAAGATTTCATTTTTCTTTTCATTTAGCATACGAATAACTTCTTTTGGATTATAATCCTTAGGTAAATCATTTCTAGGGCCATGATATAGAAGATCACCAAGTAATATTAATTTCTCTGGTTGTTCCTTCTCATAACACTCCATTAATTTTTCACAATAATATGCAGAACCATGTATATCAGATGCAAACATAAGTCTCATAAGGTATCCTCCTTGCTGTCTTTTTTCTACTATAGTATAGTTACTATCTTATAAAAGCAGATTACATAATGCAAGCAATTTTCAAAGAAAATAGTACAATCTAATTTTTTCCAGCGTTGACTGTGGCAAAATCTTGTGCTAGAATTCAAATTGTATTACGGCATTTAATTGATGCCAATTGCAACTAAAATGATATAACTGATAAAGCAAAAAGAAAGGATGGGCCCTAGGGAAATTGTATAGGGTAATACTACTATGAATGTAATAATTACGTTACTTATAATCCTTATTGTTTTTATTCTCCTTGTTATCTTCCTAATTGCTCCAGGTAAATATAAAAAATCTATGGTAGCACCATTAGAATATAGAAATTATGCTCATCGTGGTCTTCATAACAAATCAAAAACAATTCCAGAGAACTCTATGACTGCATTTCGTAAAGCTGTAGAACATGGATATGGAATTGAATTAGATATCCAATTCACGAAAGACGGACAAATTGTAGTTTTTCATGATGATACCTTAAATCGTGTCTGTGGTATTGATAATCGTTTGGACTTTTATACCTATAAAGAATTGAAGCAATTTTCACTTTGTAATACAAACGAACATATTCCACTTTTTACTGATGTCCTTAAATTAGTTAATGGAAAAGTACCTTTAATTGTTGAACTAAAAAATGGTCCAAAAAACAGATTACTCTGTGAAAAGGCATATAAAATACTAAAAAGCTACCAAGGAGATTTCTGTGTAGAAAGTTTTCAACCTCTTATTGTAGCTTGGTTTAAAAAGAACGCACCAGAAATATTACGCGGTCAGTTAAGCGCAGGTCCGAATGAATTTAAAAAACAGCTTACAAAGTCACAAGCTTATGTCATAAGTCGTGTCTTAACAAATGTAATCGCAAGACCTCACTTTATCGCATACCATAAGAAAAAATCCGCATGGTTAGTAAAATTGTCTGAGTTTCTCGGTGCCATCCCTGCTGTTTGGACCGTTCGAAAAAATGATGATTCAGCGCATTATGAGAATACGAATAAAATGGTTATTTTTGAATACTATTCTCCAGAACCAAAATATAAAAATAACAATCAAAAGTAAAGTACAAAAAGTAATAAACTGGGCCTAATAAATAATAAGCGGAATCTAATTTAATAAATAATAATAAATAATAAACAGAACCAGATTTATAAATAAAAAGGAAATAAGAAGAGAACCCAAAATGTTAGATTTTAGTCCAAACATTTTGGGTTCATTTCAATTTAACTTCCTTTTTTATTTCCGCTAAGTATAGCTTTACCAGTCTCCACTAATAATAGGAGTTGCAAGATATATTTTTGTTGTATCGTTCTCCTCGTCATAATTCATAGCAACTTGTATATTAATTTTATTACCATCTACTTTAATGTACTCGTCTAATAGTCCAGTATAAGCATAGATGGTATACAAATCATTCTGACGATTTTCGTATACAATTGTTCCATTAAGGTTATCAATCATACGATCCGCCATTTTATTTTTTGTCTCCAGTAATAGATTCCCTGCAAATGCTCCACTAAACTGCATGGTTATATTAATATTCGTCTTTGCCACTTTTAACTGCTCAAACAATAATTTAATTATCTTTTGATACTCTAAAATATCATTGTTAACATCCTCATAGATTGTTAAGCGAACCATTACATACTGTGTAACTCCAGAAACCTTCTCTGAATTTTGTGCAAATGCATCTATTGAGCTAGTACCATTCACCGTAACAACTTTAATCGTCGTCTTTGCTCTTTTTGCTTCTCTTACAAAAACTGTTTCTTTTCTTTCTGCCGTCTCATTATTTTCTGCCTGCTGGTCGAATCGTATTCCTAATCCATTCGAGAGATAAGAAATTAACGATAATTTATCCTCCTGCGTTAAGTACTGATTCCCATAATTTGCAGTTACCTCTAATGTACTTTCCATTAATCCGGAATTCGTATTCATAAAAGCTCCAATAATGTCTCCGTCTTTCATAAATACTTTATTTGTAATGATTTGCGCCCCAACTGCAACCCACAATAGCATAACTATGGCAAATAAAAAACGCATCCTTTTATTACTTAGAACTTCAAGAATCGGTATGTGTTTACGCTTCCGATCATAGCTAAATTGAAAATCACGCATAATAAAACCTCCATTCCTTTTTTTGATTATTGCCAAGAAATGGAGGTTTATTCTATTTATGATACTTTTCTACTACTTCAATACGCAGTAAGGATCTTCGCAGTGCCATTTCAGCTCTCGCTTCATTGATATTACCTTCTGCACCCTTTAAGCGTCTTTCCGCTCGTAGTTTTGCTTCTTTCGCACGATTTAAGTCAATTTCATCCGGCCACTCACACGATTCAGCAAGTATCGTTACTCTATCTCCAAGAATTTCGATAAAACCATCATGAAGAGCTGCGATACGTTCTTCACTTCCATTTTTAATTCGAAGAATTCCTGGTGTTAAGATTGCAGTCAGCGGAATGTGGTGCTTTAAGATACCCATTTCACCTTCTGTCGTCTTTACTTCAATCATATCAGTCTCTCCGTCAAAGAAGATGCGATCAGGAGAGATTATCTGTAACTTAAAATCCTTACTGTTATCTGCCATCTTCTTCTCCTACTTGTTTGCTTTCACTCTTGCAAGTACATCATCAATATTACCAGCATTTAAGAAGTAGCTTTCCGGTATATCATCATGCTTTCCTTCGATAATTTCCTTGAAGCCTTGAATTGTTTCTGCAACTGGAACATATCTTCCAGGAAGCCCTGTAAACTGCTCTGCAACGTGGAATGGCTGCGATAAGAATCTTTGTATTTTTCTTGCTCTCGCAACTAAGAGTTTATCATCCTCTGATAACTCATCCATACCAAGGATAGCGATGATATCCTGAAGTTCCTTATATCTTTGAAGAATCTCTTGTACATCACGTGCCACTTTGTAATGCTCTTCTCCAACTACTCTTGGATCAAGCATTCTTGAGGTAGACTCTAGTGGGTCAACCGCAGGATAAATACCTAACTCAACGATAGAACGAGAAAGTACAGTGGTTGCATCAAGGTGAGCAAAGGTTGTCGCTGGAGCTGGGTCAGTTAAATCGTCCGCAGGAACGTAGACAGCTTGTACGGATGTAATAGAACCGTTTTTAGTCGATGTGATACGCTCTTGAAGAGCACCCATCTCTGTCTGTAAGGTAGGCTGATAACCTACAGCACTTGGCATACGTCCAAGTAGCGCAGAAACTTCAGAACCTGCCTGTGTAAAACGGAAAATGTTATCAATAAAGAGAAGAACGTCTTTTCCTGACTTATCACGGAAGTACTCCGCCATCGTAAGACCAGTAAGACCTACTCTCATTCTCGCTCCTGGTGGCTCATTCATCTGGCCAAATACCATGGTAGTCTTATTAATAACACCAGAATCGATCATTTCATAGTAAAGGTCATTACCCTCTCTTGTACGCTCACCAACGCCGGTAAATACAGAGTATCCACCATGCTCTGTTGCAATATTTGTGATAAGCTCCTGTATTAATACGGTTTTACCAACTCCGGCACCACCGAATAAGCCAATCTTACCACCTTTTTGATATGGACATAACAAGTCAACTACCTTGATACCAGTCTCTAAGATTTCTGTCTGAGTAGACTGTTCCTCAAAAGCAGGTGCCTTTCTGTGAATTGGATAATATTCTACGTTCTTTGGTGCTTCTTTCTCATCAATTGGATTACCGAGAACGTTAAACATTCTTCCTAGTGTATTTTCACCAACTGGTACGCTGATTGGAGCGCCTGTTCCTTCCGCATCCATACCACGCACTAATCCATCGGTAGGTCCCATCGCGATACAACGAACGGTATCATCACCTAAGTGTTGCGCAACTTCAACTACCAGGGTATCTCCATCGTTTTTCTTTATCTTAATCGCTTCGTATATCTCTGGAAGTTTCCCCTCCGCAAACTTAATATCAAGTACGGCACCGATGATTTGAGTGATCTTACCTAAGCCCGATTTCAACTTATTATTAGTATCTGCCAATTATTTGTCACTCCTTTTCTAGTTAATAGCATTTGCTCCGGCGATAATCTCTGTTAACTCTTGTGTAATCGAGCTCTGACGAGCACGGTTATACTTAAGTGATAAATCAGAAATCATATCTTCTGCGTTATTAGTAGCAGAATCCATAGCCTGCATTCTTGCACCGTTTTCACTAGCAAGAGCTTGTACTAAGGCGCCGTAGATAAGGCTGTTAATGTATTTTGGGATAATCAGATTTAATGCTTCTTCTGCTGCTGGCTCATAATTCATAAGAGTCAGGCGCTCATTTAAATCCTCTGATTTTTCACCCTCCTGTAATGCCGCTTCCATGTCAACTGGTAACAATTTTATTAGAGTCGGTTCATGACTCACTGTATTCTTAAAGGAGGTATAAGCAAGGTAGATTTCACCTACCTCGTCTGCTACAAACGCATCAAGAACAGCTTTACCAATTTCAATAGCATCTTTATAGATCGGTGCATTCATTACTTCGGAATAGTCTTTTGCAATATGGTATCCTCTTCTTGCTAATGCCTCTTTTCCTTTACGCCCTACGGCATAAACTACAGCATCTTCCTTATTAATATCACTACTCATAACGAGTTTTAAGATATTAGAGTTATAACCGCCTGCAAGACCACGATTGGAGGTAATTACAATAATCGCCTTCTTATTTGATTTACCTGCTGATAGATAAGGATGTGATATATTACCGGACTTACGAAGCATATTTAGTACAGTATCATACATATGATCAAAGTAAGGTTTCGCATTCTCAGCTTTTGACTTTGCTTTTTGTAATTTTACTGTGGAAACTAACTTCATGGCTTTTGTGATCTGCCCGGTGCTCTGAATACTTTCCTTACGCCTTTTAATGTCTCTCATTGAGGCCATAGCTTCACACCCTCTCTATTAGTTCGTAAACTCTTTCTTGAAGTTTTCTATTGCAGTGATTAATGCTTTCTCACATTCCTCATCCATTACTTTCTTATCACGAATACTTGCCGGAATCTCCGGATATTTCGTATCGATAAACTCAAATAATTCCTTCTCAAAACTTCTAATTTTACTAACCTCTATATCTAATAAATACTTCTTTGTAGCAGCAAAGATAATGATTACCTGATACTCTACTGGCATTGGTTTGTATTGTGGTTGTTTTAAGATTTCGCGAATTCTTTCACCTTGTGCAAGTTTTTCTTTGGTATCTGCATCAAGGTCAGAACCAAACTGAGCAAATGCAGCAAGTTCACGATACTGTGCAAGTTCAATACGGATAGGACCTGCGATCTTCTTCATCGCTTTTATCTGTGCAGAACCACCTACACGGGATACGGATAAACCTGCATTCACCGCTGGACGGAAACCTGCGTTAAACATATCAGTCTCTAAATAAATCTGACCATCTGTGATAGAAATAACATTCGTAGGAATGTAGGCAGATACGTCACCTGCCTGTGTTTCGATGATTGGAAGTGCTGTTAAGGATCCACCGCCAAGCTCATCATTTAATCTAGCAGCACGTTCTAGTAGTCTTGAATGTAGATAGAATACATCACCTGGGTATGCCTCACGTCCTGGTGGTCTCTTAAGAAGCAAGGAAAGTGTACGATATGCCGCTGCGTGCTTCGTTAAGTCATCATAAATTACAAGAACGTCTTGTCCAGACTCCATCCATTCTTCCCCTATAGCACACCCGCTATATGGAGCAATATATTGAAGTGGTGCCAACTCACTAGCTGTTGAAGCAACTACTGTAGTATAGTCAAGAGCACCATACTCTTCTAAAGTTTTAACAATATTTGCAACTGTAGAAGCTTTTTGGCCAATAGCAACATAAATACATTTTACATTCTGACCCTTTTGATTGATAATCGTATCAATTGCAATTGCGGTCTTACCAGTTTGTTTATCACCGATAATAAGCTCACGCTGACCACGTCCAATTGGAACCATAGAGTCAATCGCTTTGATACCTGTCTGAAGTGGTGTATCTACGGATTTTCTTGCGATTACACCAGAAGCTACACGTTCTATTTGACGGTATTTTTTTGTTTCGATCGGACCTTTTCCGTCAATTGGTTGACCAAGCGCATTTACGACACGGCCTAACAATGCATCACCAACTGGAACTTCCACTACTCTACCAGTTGTTTTCACTGTATCGCCTTCGTTAATGTTCTTCATATCACCGAGTAATACGGCTCCGACATTATCTTCTTCTAAGTTTAACACCATGCCATAGACGTCCCCTGGAAACTCCAGAAGCTCACCTTGCATTGCGTTCTCCAGACCATGAATACGAGCAATACCGTCCGCTACCTGAATAACAGTACCTACATCAGATACCTCAAGCTGCATGCTATAATTCTTAATCTGTTCTTTTATGACTGAACTGATTTCTTCAGGTCTTAAATTCAAGAGATAAGCACCTTCTTTCTGTAGATTTCTTCCTTAAGTACCTCTTTTACTATTTTATTAGCCAAGTTGTATCTTAAAGAGATTTTTTGATAGCGTGTTTAGCTTCGATTTTAGGCTGCTATCCACTACTCTATCTCCGATGCGAATGATTAATCCTCCAAGGATTGACGCATCCACCTTGTAATTCATCTCAAATTGAACATATTTTGTTGTAGCTAAAAGCTTATCTTTAATCTGTTCTTTCTCCTGCTCGCTTATTTCCACTGCAGAAGTCACATAAGCTACTCCAATGTTTTTATGCTCACGAACCTTTGCTAGAAAATAATCAAAGATTCCGGAAATCTCATCATACCTTCCCTTCTTAATGATAATCACTAGGAAGCCGGTAACATCATCGCTTACTCTACCTTTAAAGATATTTTCAACAAATGCTACTTTCTCTTCCTTCGTAATCTTAGGATGATTTAAAAATTTGATGAGTTCCGTATTCTCATTAAATACCATCTTCACAGCTTTGATTTCTTCTTCTATTATGTCAAGAGACTGATTTTCCAAGGCTAAATCAAATAACGCTTCTCCATATGTTTTGGAAACTAGTTTTGCCATGTCTCATCACCCATCTCATTCAAAGCTTCATCAATTAACTGTTTTTGTTTTGTTTCATCTATGTTGCCAGCAATAATTTTGCCAGCCATAACGGATGCTACAGCAATCATTTCTTGCTTTACTTCATCCTTCATCTTGCTCTTATTCAATTCAATTTCTTTATTTGCCCGATCTACAATTCTTGAAGCTTCCACCTTTGCTTCATCAACAATATCATTCTCACGCTTTAATGCTTTCTTACGACCTTCACTTAAGATCTCATCCACTTCCTTAGAAGCTTCTTTTATCTTTGCTTCGTAATTAGTTTTTAATTGCGTTGCTTCCTTTTTATCCTTTGCTGATGAATCCATTTCCTCTTTAATACGGTCTTGACGTTTTTGTAAGAGTTCTCTGGCCGGGTTGAACAGAAGATACGATAAAATTAGAAAAAGTACGAATATGGCAAGTCCCATAATGGCTACATCTACCACAAGTTGCATATCTAATCCAAAGATACGATTTACTAGACTTGTGTCTTTAGTTCCTGTCGCCAATACTGTAGTGCTATACATGCCTGCTATCAAATTGCCCACATTTCGGCCTCCCTTCCTTTAATATTTTCTAGAGGCCGATTACAGCTTACCGAGAAGTGGGTTAGCGAATAAGAGAATAATAGCAACCGCGAAACCATAAAGACCTGTTGTCTCTGCTACCGCTTGTCCTAAAAGCATAGTAGACATAATGTTACCTCTTGCACCAGGATTTCTACCTACCGCAGCTGCACCATGACCTGCTGCAATACCCTGTCCGATACCAGGTCCGATACCTGCGATCATCGCAAGACCTGCACCAATTGCTGAACAACCTAAAACAAATGCTTCATTAGAAATCATATATAATTCCTCCTTAATCTTTCTTTTACTCTTTTTGTAAACTATTAATTATGCATCCTCAAATGTATTTGAGATAAATACCATCGTTAACATACAGAACACATAAGTCTGAATGGCACCTGAAAATACATCGAAATAAATGTGTAGCGGAGCCGGTACAAATAATAATATTACCTTTGGTAATAATCCATAAATCAATCCCATCATAACTGTACCCGATAATATATTACCAAATAAACGCAATGATAAAGATAACGGCGTTGCGAGTTCACCGATAATATTAATCGGAGTTAATGGTAGTGGTTTAAATAGATTTGTAACGTGTGCAGCCTTTTGATACTTAAATCCATTGTAATGGATAAGTACAAAGGTAATTAATGCTAATGCTAAAGTTACACCATAATCTGCTGTTGGTGGCCTCATGCCGAACAGTCCGGAGAAGTTCATTAACAAGATAGAAATGAACAAGGTACCAATATAATTTGCAAATTTGAAACCATGTTTCTCTCCCATATTAGCTTTGGTCATACTATCAATACTTTCTACCAAAAACTCAATGAAATTCAGGAACTTGCCAGGAACCTTATAAGGATCTGCTTTTTTAATACAACGGTTTGCTATTACTGCAAATGCTATGATGACAATCATCACAATCAATAAACTAATATGTGTTGTCGTAATCCATAACTCATGCCCAAACAGCTTATACCGAAGCAGACCGTCAACACCAAAGGTTATATCATCTCTTGCTACTTCGACTGCTTGTGTATCTAATACACCTGAGGAAAGCATTATGCCTCCTAAACTCACTTTCTCACCCTCCTTTTCCCTTATTTTTTACTTAATACTTTATGGGTTAACGGCTGTATATAGGCCGATAACTTCAAACATAATACTCCTAGTACCACCGTTAATACGTTGATACTGTTGATATAAACTGCGACCAATAAAACTACAATAATTAACATAAGACGAAACATTGCATTTCTCTTTGTGTAGCTCACAGCACTCTTTTCATCCATATATAAAGATTTTTCAATCGTTGAATACATACTAAATGTTAATAATACCGATACTAATGTTCCCAAACCAAGCCCAAGATAATAGGCTAGCTTATCTACCTTTAAAAATAAACCTGGAATAAAAAATAAGATTGCAAACACTGCGATACCAATTAATAATTCTTGAAATGTTTTTTTTCCTTCATTCATAATAAGCAACCTCCCATTTATTTTTACTTATAATCTCTTTTTTGCGATTATCTTTGGATTTTATTTATCTTCTTTTCTTCTGTTCTCGCGTTCCTTTTTCATTTCAACCAAAAGATTTAGTTCAGCATCTTCTCTTTCCTTGTCTTTTGCATAAAATGATTTTGTCATAAGATAAATGTTACGAAATGCTGCCATAATTCCAAGTACAATTCCAATGATAGTAATGTAACTGGTCCCAAATCTATCGTCCAACTTCCTTCCTACATAAACACATAAAAAAATCGGAACGAGCATGCTGTAACCAATTTGGCTTATCATTAAAATTCCTTTCGCTACACCACTCTTACTCTTCATAATTTTAAATAACTCCCAAATAATTAATATTTATTGAATAGACTTGTAATTTTTTACAAATATATTTCCTGTTTTTACACAATATGAGTAATATTATACCATTTTGTCTAAATTTGTCCACTTTCTTCTAATGGAAAAGTAATAGGACATTATCCTCAATTAATCCGCAAAGCACAAAAGCTGCTATATTAACGGTTTATTTATATGCATACTATAATATATGCAATTTCCGTTATTATAACAGCCTCTAAGTTATTTAGTTCTCCAACATAGAGATTCTTCTTATATGTCTATCATCATTGGAAAATTCTGTGTTTAAAAAGATTTCGACGATCTTTAATGCAAGACCAGGTCCAACCACTCTTCCCCCCATGCATAGTACATTTGCATTATTGTGTTGTCTTGTTGCTTCTGCGCTAAAACAGTCATGACATAATGCCGCTCGAACTCCTGCTACCTTATTTGCTGCCATGGAGATACCAATACCAGTTCCGCAAATCAAGATCCCGAATTCACATTCCTTATTTGCAACTGCCATAGCAACATTTTTCCCAAAAACCGGGTAATCACAAGATGCTTTAGAATCAGTTCCAAAATTCTTATATGGAACCTTCTTCTCCTCTAAGTATGCAATTACTTCCTGCATTAAATCATATCCACCATGATCACAACCTAGTGCTATCATTATTAGTCCTCCAATTCTGTTCTTTCGTTTATTCGGTTCTATGGTAACATAGAACCGTTATCTTGTATATCATATTTTATCCCGAATCTTACCTTTGATTCGCATTAATTTGCACCGCAATCATGTTATTCTCACACTTCTCTCATTAACTGGTACATCGTTTTCTTGACTAATAGAGCAAGTTCTTCAAAACACTCTTCATAATCAAGAAGTGTTCCGCCATATGGATCAACCACATCCCCAATTTCTCCGACATATTCCTTTATACTATATATGTTACTTTCGATACCATAATCTAGCATGAGCTTTAATTTCTGTTTATATGTCATGGTCAAAATCAAGGTACTTTCTGTAACCTCGGAAGCTTTAAACTGCTTCGTCGTATGTCCATCGATAGGAATGTTATGATTTTTTAAAACCTCTTCCGATTTTGGATTGATTGGCTCTGAGAACAAGACAATTAACCCTCTTGAGCGGATTTCAAACTCATCTTCTTGTATTAAATTTTTAAGAAGTGCTTCCGCCATTGGACTACGGCAAGTATTCCCTGTACAGACAAAGATTACTTTATCATACTTTCGTGGCATGATTTTACCCCCTACTTTTGTTATCCTTTCCCAAAGCTCTATGTCTAATCTATTGTAACAACTTGATAACCAGCTGCCTTTAATAGACGATTCATAATGGCTTGTCCTAGATAATTATCCTCAAAGCTTTCTGAAAAGATATATGCTGCATTGCTAGTATCAAACTCGCGAAGACATTCAAATAAGTGTGCAGCAATTGTTTCTTCATTTTTTCTAGTTCCGATACTTTTTACATCTCCATAAGAATAAAGATTCTTCGTTTCTTCGGTAGCAAGGATTCCTACATGAAAGCCCTCTTCTGTCTTTTGCTTAGCAGCTTCATTGATTGCTTTAATTACCTGATTCGTATCACCTTCGTATATCGTAAGCTGTCCTTTCGGTGCATAGTGGCGATATTTCATGCCTGGAGCTTTTGCTACTACTGGATCACTCTTCTCTTTTTTTAACACAGCTTTGTCATATTCTGTTCCCCCAATGCACTGATTCAACATCTCTCTTGTAATAAACCCAGGACGTAAAATAACAGGGTTGTCACCAGTCAAATCTACAATGGTTGACTCTAAACCAATCGTAGAAGATCCACCATCGATGATCATGGATACACATCCATCCAAATCCTCAATGACATGTTCCGCCTTTGTAGTACTTGGTCTTCCTGACTTATTCGCACTTGGTGCAGCTAAGTAAAGACCAGACTCTTTTATTAGACGTCTAGCAATCTCATCCGATGGCATTCGGATTGCTACCGTATCAAGACCTCCTGTTGTCTCAAGTGGAACCAAATCACTCTTTTTTAATATCATCGTGAGTGGTCCCGGCCAGAAATCGTCGGCTAATCGATACGCTTCCTCCGGAACCTCCACTGCTAATTCTTTTAGTGCTTCTATGTTTGCGATGTGAACGATTAAAGGATTATCAGACGGTCTACCTTTTGCCTCATAGATACGTCTTGCTGCTGTCTTATCGAGGGCATCACCACCAAGACCATAAACAGTCTCGGTAGGAAACGCTACTAGCTGTCCTTCTTTCAGTAATTCTACTGCTTCCTTAAAATCTTCTGAATTTAAATTATCTCGATCCATTCGCTTTATTATTGTTTTCACTGTTCTACCTTCTTAACTCTTTCTGCATAATCAATTTATCTATGGAATCCACATAAATCGATTATTGCTCTATCGTATTTAAGTACCTCATCACACCTAAATGAATTGCCCATGCCATTTCCCTTTGATATTTTTCAGTAACCAATAGATCCGCCTCCTTATGATTGGAAAGGAAGCCACACTCAACAATAATGAGTGGACAAGTGGACTTCTTAAGTAGGTAATAGTCCTTATTTGGTTTTTCCAATCTATGATTACCATCGGTAATACATTCTTTTAATGTTGCTTGCATTATCTGAGCAAATTCTTTCCCCTGTTCAGACTCCGTATAATAAAATACTTGTGAACCATAACTTGATTCTTGCGGAAAACTGTTTTGATGAATGCTTACTGCTAAGACTGGATTTGCTTCTGCCATTAATTGAACTCGTTTTTTTAAATCGGATGCCTTTTTATTGGAAACACCTTCTGTATGAAGAGCTTCATCTGTGGTTCGTAGCATAACCACCTTTAGATCATTAAGTTCTAATAAATCCTTTAATTTCATCGCAATCGACAGATTGATATCTTTTTCAAGTGCTCCATTCACTCCAACTTTTCCAGGATCAAATCCTCCATGACCAGCATCAATTACAACAGTTAACCTATGATCCTCTTTCGGCTGCTTCGACCTTGAAAACATATGTTTCATGGTTTCAACGCTCTTGTCTGAGAGAAGTAACATCGAACAGAGGACCAAGATTGCAAATACAACATTAAAGTAACGTTTTTTCATTGTTCTGACCTAGTTTCCTTGCGTTTCTTTATATCATATGAAACGACAAAGATTCTAATTCACATATTTCTGAATTACATTCCATATGCTAGGTTTTTCAAATCCTAATCTCCAACTTGCAACACCCGCCAAATCAGCTTCAGAGATAAGTTTCAACTTAGCTTCGATGGATTCCTCTTCCTCTAGCCAGATTTTATACTTCGCACCATCTTTCTCATACTCAGCATAGTATTGTCCTGTCGTTTGGTCCCAGCTCTTCGTTGCTTTGTTCGCTTCTAACGTTTTTTCAGCACTCGTCATACTAACTGCCTCTGAAGCAAGTGCTGGATTACCAAGTTCCGTATATTCCTTCCATAGTCTTGCGTAAAATGGTATTCCCATAATAAGCTTTTCCTTTGGCACTTGGAGTAGCGTATCTTCGATTGCTTTTTGTAGAAATCCGATAGATGCAACAGAACCAGCTTCTTCTGATTTACTGTGATGCTCATCATATGCCATAATTATAACATAATCAAGTACTGCCCCCTGTTCTTGTCTATCATAGAACTTAGAGTAAGATGCAGGAACATAAGTATCGGAAGATAATACAATCTGGTTGCTTCGGCATTTGACAGATAATTCACGTAAAAATTGAATGTAATGTGGGCCAGTCTCTACCGATAAACTCTCAAAATCAATATTAATACCATCGAGGTTATATTTTATGGCTTGTGCTATCAATTCATTAATCAAACGCTCTCTGCTTGAAGTTTTTGATAATACTTCAAACGTATCAACAGTAGGATCAAAATTATCCACTAGGGCCCAAACTTCAATTCCCATACTATGAGCTTTTTCTATATAGCTTTCACTTGCCAAAGAGGCTAATGTTCCTTCTGCCGAATTAATACGATACCAAGTTGGCGATATCGTCGTAACACCCTTGGTAGAATCTAATACCTCTGCTAACTTTTTATTAGCCTCTTGATTGGTAACCTGATGCCAAGTTAAATTAATCTTATAATCCTTCGTGATACTTTCATAAACAGGAGCTTCAAAGTTACTTGTTACCTTATCGTAGTAAGAATTTGAAAGGTTCTTTTTACGGACGAATCCCCTAATTCCTTCTTCTGTCATAACGGTTAAGAATCCATTTTGTTGATTTCCGCCATTATTGATTAATAAAACACGATCCCCTTTATTTAGTTCTTTTAATATGGGACTTTTAATGGATGCTCCTGTTCTTATCTGTGTTGCATTCTCTACATCAGCAAATAAGTAATCTCCCCATTTACACTGAATTACAACTAAATCCGGATTTTCATAAGCTTTATAACGCATATCTGAATATTCTGCAACAAAGGGTAGTGCTACATAAACTTCTGTATTCACCATCTTTACGATTGGATAATTTGATGATACTTTATTTTTATTTACAAGATAATCTTTTGTACCTACCTCTGCCTTAATAATTTCTGTTGGCGTTGTGTAGATTAATACATTTTCTATCGCATCCCAATAAAACCTCTGATTGAACTTAACTTTTATGGTTTCAAGATCCATATATAAAACACCATCCAGAAGTTTTGCATTTCTCTCATAAACGATATCATCCATGATGACCATCGCTTCCCCTTCCGGTACTTGATAGAATTCCGATAGTGCTTTTACTTCTTTACTTGGTGTATTTTTCTCTACGATATAAGATACAACAATCGCAAGTACAACAACCACTACTGCGATAGTTCCAATAAATGCAAGCTTTGTTCTTTTTTTCATATTAACCTCTCTTAGTATTCTCCTTTGAGTTTTTGAGCATGTTAATGCCTGGGCAAACTATTCCATAGTGAATATTATAGCATTTTTCCCTGTTATCGTCATCTATTATTTCGATGATTTTCTCGTTTTTTCCTTAAAATAATATAAATAAGGCATTGAAATATAAGTCATAGTTAATAATCTAAAATCTCCCTCTTCCCTTTTATCCATTAAATCAACAATTTCTATTCTTAGATTTTACCCATATTTAGTGCATGAAAAACAGCCTTTCATCATTTTTGCAAGAAGCAGTGTATTGAGACAATTGCTCCTAAAGCAGTTTACAGATAAAAGACTGTCTTGTCATGTGAGTTCTCGAATTATTATGCGATACTCAAGTTGCATTTATACATCTTAAACGATCAAGTAGGTTGCATCACTGGTGCGAGTATTCATTTGGGAAAATGGCTGTTGAAATTTTCAGCCCTTCGAAATTAAGACCCTGATATGTATCATAAGAACATTTTTAATTGTTTGGAATAAGAAGGTGTGATATGCATCTTAACTCCTCTTTGATACAGATTACTGATACAAAGTTGCAATGATCATAACTTAATCATTTAAGTGAATGCCTAAAAATAAATTTCTTTTTAATCTATACGGAGCACAGATTCAAACAGATGTATCGCTTCCGTAGTTGGATTAAAAAAATCTGGTTCTAATCCAAGTACACTCGGTCTTATCGGTAATTTCAAACCTTGTGTTAATGACTTTTTTGTAGCCATATTACATATGGCCGTTTTTTTTAATTGAGTTTTTTCATCCGTCATATATCTTAATAGCAAGTCTTCTGCTTGATACCACGGTGCATTCATGAATACAAAAATCACAATATCTAATTTATCCTTTACCTCCATAACTTCCTTATAGTTTGTACCAAAATCAATAAGTACACATCTATTTTTAAAATCATTATTATAATCATCGTTCTCTGTTACATTGCCTTTTATTAAAAACTGAATTCCATGTAACTTGAATCCGTTGGTCCATTTTTCGCTAACAGAGTAATAATTTGATAGAGAAGCTAAATCATTACGTCCACTCTTTTCTAACACAGTGACCTTATGCCCTAGACATCCACTTAAATACTGAGCCATCAATAACGTAAGATGGGTAACCCCAGAATTTCTATGGAGACCCAGTATCCCTATTCTTTTAAACATCTCTATTCTATTCTTTTTCATTCTTCTCAAGTCTCGCCCTTTTCTATCTATTTCTCATCCTTCTCTATCGTGGGACAAACGAGTTAGCTCGCTTGCTGTTAACGATAGACTATTACCCGAGACGCACCTCCCTCTAAGCTGATGGACGCAAGTCACAAGATATCTCTTAGCAATTTCATCGTTTCGGATGTTTTTCCTGTGAGCGTATATGATTCATATGGCAATCGTTCAATTTGTAAATTCATGGTGCGTAATAGCTTTGCCTGCTCCTTTGTTGTAATAAAATTTGCTAAATAAATCACTTTACTATTCCTAAGTAGAATAAGCTGTTGTTTTGAGTTAGTTAATTCCCAATCCTTCGCCCCAACAACAGAAAAACAATGTTTTCCTTTTAAGAAGCCCTCTCTATTTTCCTCACTAAGAACTCCATAATCATAAACAATATGTTTATACTTAGATAACATTTCATCCGAGAGAATTCTACCTTCGTAAAAAGGTAACATAGGAATTCCTTCATATTCGTAGATTCCATCTGAATTTAATCTCCCGTTTTCCGTTAACATATCACGTACTGCACATGTAGGATTGCTTTCGATATAGAGGCAATTACCATATTGAAATTTTAAAAATTTACATAATTTCATTGCAAAATGAGTACATCCAATATGACGCTGTGAACCACTGACTGTGTAAATAGCTGCTGATTTTCCTTCTCCGGTTTTATTTTGTTTTTGTTGTATCTGTAGTAATCGTTTTTTAATCTCTACGATAGACGAATATCTGATTGTCTTCTTAAGCATTAAACAACGATTAATAACCGCCGATAATTCCTTGCTACATCGGTTATTTTCTTCAATATTTTCCCCTTTTCTCCTCGTATATTCTTGTCCAAACACCATATAATACAATACCATACCAAATGCATAGATATCTGAACGCTCATCAAGTATTGATTGTTCATACTGTTCTGGTGGTGCAAACCATTTTGTACCTAAAAAATCTTTTCTGATGTCTGATTTTCTAATCGCATTACCAAAGTCAATTAAATAAAGCTCCGATTCGGATATCAAAAGATTTGAGGGTTTTATGTCAAGATGAAGTACAGGTTGCTTTTGGGAATGAAGATACTTAAGAATATCACATAATAAGATTGCATATGATAGAATCAACTTCTCAGAAAGTTCAATAGATTGGCAGACACTTAGTAATGTTTTACCTGGCAGATATTGAAGGATCAAGCAAGTAAAATTTTCAGTTTCAATGAAATCAAAGACGCAGGGAATTGATGCATGATGCAGACTGCTAAGAATTTTCGCCTCTTGGTAAAGTCCCTTACACAAAGGAGATTTTTTATCAATTTTCTTTAAAATACAAAGACTATGTAACGATATGTGTTCCGCTAAATATACTATAGTATCCTCATGTCTTTTCAGTTCTTTTTGGATACGATATTTTCCAAACCAAAGGTCGTTTTGCATACTCTCCTTTCTACCGGAAAATAAATGATCATTAAGCGATATAAACTCATGAGCATAATGCTTTCTCATAAGTATAAACAAGAAAAAGAGCTTTCTAAGCTTCCTTGTCATGAATTAAGATGAAAAAGAATCTATCTCTATTATAGATAACTTTTCTCTCCAATGCAATGAAATTTATCAATCTGTGCTGTACAAAGTACTGTGCTATTTTTAGTGATTCTGACGAGAGCTCTATATTGTATAGGATATTGACTTCTCTAAGGTTATCCTTTATACTTTGTTCAAGACAATAGGGTTATCAGACCTTGTTGTATACACAGTGCAAATGATGTTAAAACTCAAAATAGAATAGAGCCGTAAGAATAGAAAGGGGTGTGATTCTATGAAACTTGAAAAAATAAGCGATACTCAAATTCGATGCACACTGAATAAGGAAGATCTTATGGACCGGGAACTACGCATTAGCGAATTAGCATATGGTAGTGACAAAGCGAAACAGCTCTTTCGAGAGATGATGCAACAGGCTGCTTATGAATTTGGTTTTGAAGCGGAAGATATTCCACTGATGATAGAAGCAACACCGGTATCGGCAGATTGTTTGGTTCTTGTTATTACTAAAGTCGAAGATCCAGATGAATTAGACACCAGATTTTCCAGCTTTACACCTTATGCATCTGATGATGATGATGACTTAGAGGAAGAGGAAGAAGAGGAAGATGCTTACGCAGATGAGATCTTAAATTGTTTTGAACACCTTGGTGAATTACTCGGTAAACGCGAAAAAAGTAATTCTTCTAAGGAAGAATTTGTTCCAACCCAAAAGCAATCCGAAAAACAGGCGAAAGCTAATGAGGAATTTGTACAGTTAGCAAGCTCACTCTATAAAATATTTTCCTTCCGTAATTTAAGCGAACTCACAGGCTTAGCAAGAATCATCGTACCATTTTATCAAGGATATAACACATTATATAAAAATCCGGTAGATTCCAAATACTACTTAGTAGTGCATATCTCAAGGCATACACCGGAAGATTTTAATAAGGTATGTAACATTATCTCCGAATACGGGAAGTCAGAGAAGACAAATTACGCAAGTATTTCCTATTACAAAGAACATTATGATGTCATAATTGCAGACAAAGCGATTCAAAAATTAAGTTCACTATAATGATTTGAAAACTTCTTACACTAGCAAAAAAATTATATAAAAAATGGGCTGTAATCCTACAGCCCATTTCCTTTTTTATTCTATATTATCGAAACCAAAATCATATTTCGATAATCAGATTGACGGTGCAAAAAAATGCACCATTTATATTATCGAAACCAAAATCATATTTCGATAATCAGATTGACGGTGCAAAAAAATGCACCATTTATATTATCGAAACCAAAATCATGTTTCGATAATCAGATTAGCGGTGCAAAAAATGCACCATTTATATTATTTTGCTTCTTCAAAAGCGTTTAATTTTGCAACTAACTCGTCTACATCGATTCCATGAACCATACATGCTTCCTCTAATGACTCTCCTTGAGCTGATGGACATCCAATACAATGCATTCCGGTATCTAATAAAATAGGAATTAAATTCTGGTCAATTGCAATGATATCTGCGATAATCATATCCTTCGTAATTTTCATATTTATTACCTCCTTATGAGTAAAACACTCCATATAAACACGGTATCGTGTTCATTACATTATAGTTTACCCAATAGTTGTCGTCAAGCCTCTTAATTAAAAGAAATATTTTTTCTAAAAATTAAAAGCAACTCTACTATCCGCTCTTTCTATATATTACTATTATTACTGGATACAAAAGGATAGAGCAAAATTTGACTTGTATTCTTTGTCCATTTAGAGTAAAATGATATCACAAATATTTAAAGGAGGTAAACAAAATGGCATACGTAATTAACGATGGTTGCATCAGCTGTGGTGCTTGTGCAAGCGAATGTCCAGTAGGAGCTATCTCTGAAGGCGCTTCTCATTATGAGATTGATGCAGATGCATGCTTAGATTGTGGCGCTTGTGCATCTACTTGCCCAACAGGAGCTATTGAGGGTTAATTAAAACATAGGAATCGTTAGGATTCTATCAATAGACATACACATTATGTGATTCTATTGTCATGATAAGGAATATTATCATGTACAAAAAGGGGCTTTTGCAAAATAGATGAGTAATCAATCTATCGAGTAAAAGCTCCTTTTTTATCACTTTCTAGGGGTGTTTCGAGTAGAAAAACGCAGACTATTACTCTGTTATTAGCTACCGAAAATAATTGTAGGTTACTATATCCTAACTTTATTTTTCTTAAAAAATTTACTTTCCTTTTTTTTATTACTATTACTATATTCTCTTGTTACAGCTATCTGACCTTTCGATTGCGTTTCGCGGATAAGTCTATCTAACTGTTTATAGCGTTCCTCTTCTCTTTCCTCTCTTAATCTCATTCGATAATCAATCTCTTTCACTACAGATTCCGATACCGTTTTGCTTATGTCCTTTGCTAAATACTGGCTATTTTCTTGCATCGCATCCACCATAATCCCCTGCATGATTTGTATAAATTGCTTTACTTTATCTTGATTATTCTTCTCAGACTTAATACCAATAGCCTCTACTTCTTTAGAAACTCTCGCTTCCTCTACTATCTCCAGGGTTTGTTCGATATCGTATGATTTCTTTTGTTCTACCGTATCATGAAACTCTAAGACATCCTCATTTCGCTTCGTAACCTCTTCCATAGTCTGCACGTCTATTACCTCTCCTTTGGCATCCAAATTCTCTAGCTTTTTTATTTCTTCCCTATCATCTAAATTCATTGCATCCCGCCACTTCGCATATTGAGTGCGTAAATTCAGCTGTGCCTTTGTACCAAAAAGCCCTGTCGCAACTCCTAGCTTGTCCTTAAACAAATCAATACGTCCAGGTTCCATGGAAAATAACTTATCTATGTAAGGCAATATCATCTGAATGACCTTAAAAGAAAATCCTTCATTCTTTAATATGTTTACTGTTTTTAATAATTCAATATCCTGTAGTTTATAGTATCGATATCCTAACTCATTGCGGGGGATATCCAGTTCCAATTGATCTTCCATATATCGAAGCTCGTTTGGTTTAACTTCAATCATTTTTGAAGCCTCCGTTATCATATAAATCCTATCTTTCATATGCGTCCTCCGAAATGTAATAATTTTCCACTTCCTAATTATAACATCTGGATATTGAAATGCAACAACTCGTCCTAATGTTTTAGTAAAACCCTTCGACAGTAATCTATAAAAAAAAAGAGGGTGTTGCAAAAACACCCTCTAAAACTTTTTAATTTGTCGATTCTTTTAATTATACTCATTCATAACATCTGATTTCATACTACAGAAAAAAATACACTTCGCAAACTTTTCCATGCCACGAATAACAAGTGTTAATTGTTTTTTCTTACTATCGCTCTAAGTTCGCAAATTTTGTAAACTGAGATAACCAAGCAAGTTTTACAGTTCCTGTTGGACCATTTCTTTGTTTACCAATTATAATTTCTGATACACCAGCATCCTCGGAATCATGATTATAATAATCATCTCGGTAAATAAACATAACAACGTCGGCATCCTGCTCAATTGCACCAGATTCACGAAGGTCAGATAGCATTGGTCTTTTATCCGGACGTTGCTCTACCGCACGAGATAACTGAGACAATGCAATTACCGGACAGTTAACCTCTCTAGCTAATGCTTTTAAAGAACGAGAGATCTCTGATATTTCTTGTTGTCTCGATTCTGCTTTCTTACCACCTGACATTAACTGAAGATAGTCGATAATGATCAATCCAAGATTATGTTCTAACTTAAACTTTCTACACTTTGAACGAAGCTCTGTTATCGAAATACCTGGTGTGTCATCAATAATTAACCCGGACTCACCAACAGTTCTTGCACTCTCCATTAATTTTGCCCAGTCCTCGTCATTTAGCTCACCGCTTCGGATTGCTTGAGAGTCAACTTTGGAGTTCATCGATAAGATACGATTTACAAGCTGGTTCTTTGACATTTCTAGACTAAAGATTGCTGTCGTTATTTTACTTCGTACTGCAACATATTCCGCTATATTTAAGACAAACGCTGTTTTTCCCATAGAAGGTCTTGCTGCAATCAATATTAAATCCGATGGCTGTAGGCCAGCCATTTTATAATCCAAATCATAAAAACCAGTAGCGATACCTGTTACGCTACCCTTATTCTTTGACGCTGCCTCAATACTATCCAGGGATTTGATAACAATATCTTTGATACTTACAAAATCACCAGAACTACGGTTTTGAACAATACTAAAAACATCTTTCTCAGTTTGTTCTAAAACCACTTCTACCTTCTCTTTATCAAGATAGCACATGTTGGTGATTCCTTCTGTCACCTTAATCAAACGGCGAAGTAATGCCTTTTCACTAACGATCGTTGCATAATACTTTACATTCGCTGAGGTTGGAACCGAACGAATCAAATCACTGATAAACTCTAAGCTACATAATTCCGGAGGTACTTCCTTTTCTTTTAACTTACTCTGTAATGTAATTAAATCTACAGGTTTTCCTTCCTGAAACAGTTCTATCATAGCATCGTATAATACTCCATACTGATGCTGATAAAAATCTTCTGCATTCAATATTTCTGAGGCAGTAATAATCGCATCTCGGTCCATAATCATGGAGCCGATTACCGATTGCTCGGCTTCTGCACTATGCGGTTGAATCTTCTTAATAAATGCCTCATCCATGGCTGATGCTCTCCTTACAGACTATCTACTTTTACCTTAAGTTCTGCAGTTACTTTTGGGTGTAATTTTACTGGTACGGTATAAGTTCCCATATTCTTAATTGGATCATTTAGCACAAGTTTCTTCTTATCAATGTCATGTCCTAATTGTTCTTTTAATGCAATTGCAATTTCCTTTGTTGAAACGGAACCGAATGTTCTTCCACCCTCACCGGATTTGATTTTTAATAAAATGCTCTTTGACTCAATTTCTTTTGCAAGAGCCTGGGCTTGTTCTAAAATCTCCTGAGCTAGCTTTGCTTCTGCAGCTTTTTGTAGCTTTAAATCATTCAAATTCTTAGGAGTTGCCTCTAATCCTAATTTCTTTGGGAGGATAAAGTTTCTTGCATATCCGTCACTTACATTAACCACCTCGCCCTTCTTTCCAAGAGCTTTCACATCATCTAATAATATAACCTGCATCTATATGTCTCCTTCCTCTGTCATCTTTGTTAATACATCCTTTACTTTTTGCATTGCCTCTGCAAGTGTGCAATCAATAAGCTGTGCACCAGCTACACTCATATGACCGCCACCTCCTAGTTTTTCCATCACTACTTGAACATTTAATTCATCAATGGAACGCGCACTTATATAAATCTTTCCATTAAACTGTGTAAATACAAAGGAGGCTTTCATGTTATTAATATTAAGAAGTTCATTTGCCACCTGTGCACCAAGAACGGTTGGGCTATCAACCCCTTCGCTGCTACACTCTGCAAATGCATACTTATCCATAAAAACTTCGGTTGAAGTAATTGCCGCCGCCTTTGTTATATATTCCGGCATCTCGGTACGAAACGCCTTTCGAATCCTTGTAACATCTGCACCACTGCGACGAAGATATGCTGCTGCTTCAAATGTTCTTACACCAGTTTTGTTTAAGAAATTGTTTGTATCAATTACGATACCTGCATACATCGCATCTGCTTCGCACTGACGAAGTTTTAGACCATCTCCAATGTATTGTAGTATCTCTGCAACCATCTCACAAGAAGAGGAGGCATACGGCTCAATATAGGATAATACTGCATTTTCAACAGCTTCTCCTGTTTGGCGGTGATGATCAAGAATTACGATTGTTTTTGTCAATTCCAATAACTCAGGGCACTCAGTGTAACTAGGTCTATTCACATCTACCACAATCAATAGGGTATTCATATCAACTGTTTGTATCGCACTCGGACTATTCAAAAACATATCTTCTTCATAATCCGGATTGTTTGTAAATCTTGAAAGTATTGGGCGAACAGAGCTTGTCACTTCGTTAATTACGATATGAGCTTTTTTCCCTAAGGTTTTTGCAATTCGGTACATACCAATCGCTGCACCAAAGGAATCTACATCTCCAATGGAATGTCCCATAATTACGATTTTATCTTTTGCTTCCACAAATTCTCGTAATGCATGAGCTTTTACTCTTGCTTTTACTCTTGTGTTTTTCTCAACTGTAACGCTCTTTCCACCATAATAAGAGATTTTCTCACCCTCTTTAATGACTGCTTGATCGCCACCACGACCAAGGGCAAGATCAATTGCTGCACGAGCAAATTCATAACCTCTCATATAAGTGTCAGCATTCACTCCAAGACCCATACTGATTGTAACTGACATCTCATTTCCAATATTAACACTACGTACTTCCTCTAAGATAGAAAAACGATTACTTTGAAGCTGTTGCATGTATTTGTTTTGGAATACAAAAATGTACTTATCTTTTTCAATCTTCTTTATTACGGCATCGATACTTTGCATATACTTATTAATCTTTCGGTCAACGAGCGCTGTTAATAAGGATCTACGAACCTCATCTACACTCTCTAATGCCTCTTCATAGTTATCAATGTATAGTAGACCAATAATTTGGCGTTGATCACGATTTTCTTTTTGTAATCCTACAATTTCTGTCTCATCGTGAAGGTACATTGCAATAAGATATGAAGTGTTTTGAATCGTTGTTTCGTCTTCCATATAATAGCTATTTTCTTCAAAATCCGGAATCAAAACTCGACGTAAAACTACCTTATAATTCGCATCACCATAAGACAAATGCACTTCCACATCCATCTCGCTTAACGGTAATATATCGTTCGTAATCTCTGGGAAGATATTTGTGATCGCATGTCGTGCCCTACGTTCCGAATGAATGATATCGCAAAATTCATCGTTTGCCCATAGCATCTTTCCGGTACTATCAATAACTGCATAGGGAAGAGATAGTTCCTTTAACAGCTTACTTTGCACTTGACCATAGTTTGATGCAAAACGCACCATATCACCCATGATACTAGGTCGTTTTACAAAAAACAGCGAAAGTGCTATTACAAGGTACAGTACTATAAAGCAAGTCATAACTACACTTGCTTTACGGTCAATCATATATATGCAAATATTCATAACCACTAATAATGAGGTAAGTAAGAGTGGCCATCTTAAATAAGCTCGTAAGGATCCACTTAATCTTCTTCTATTTCTCATATAAACTCCCATCTGCGTGCTTTAGCACGCATGCAAATCAGGATGTCGAAAAATCGCTTTATATCTATTAATTACTCCCATCTGCATGCTTAAACATACACTTACAAGGAAAGAAGTGATATGTATCCGTTTTGCAGTTAACCTTAGTTTACTGCTGGTAAGATTCATATAACACAAGCTTTAAGACTGCAATTGTATTCTTCATTATACCATCTTAGGCGTGAATAATAAAGCCCCTTTTAGAATTGTAACCCAATTTTCAATCTCTAGAACTATTTCATCTCTACGTAAAAAGCTGATTGTGCTTTAGTATAATTACCCAAAAGAAGATAAATGGAACATTTTTTAAGAAAATGGAACTATCCTTTCCTTGCTTTCGTCTATACCATGTATCTCAACTTGGTTGAAATTACAAAGGAAAAGGAGAATTATTATGAAGAAATCATTATGTTTACTACTATCAGCAACCTTAGCGTTTAGCATGACCGCTTGTTCTGTTAAAAAGGAAGCAAGTGACGTGGAGCCTACCACTGCACCAACAGCAACAGAAGCTCCTACAACGGAGCCTACTAGTACACCGACAGAAGTACCAGATAATACACCAACCGCTGAACCTACCGCAGAGCCTACGGAAGAACCTACTGAAGTACCTACGGAAACGCCAATAGCAACTACACAGCCTACAAAATCTCCAGAAGCTACGAAGGCTCCTACAAAGACACCAGCTCCTACAAAAGCTCCAAGTAAACCAACCAGTACTCCAAAGCCAACTAGTAAGCCAAAACCAACTGCTACTCCAAAGCCAACAAAGGCTCCAACTGCTACCCCAGAAGCTCCTGCAGAAAAGAAGAGCTTAGAAGATATGATGAGTACTATTCTGGACGGAGTTGATCTTCCAATGGTTTTTAATACAACCGTTGATAAAGATAATTTTCCCTATTATTTAGGTATCGAAGCAATTCCTGGGGCAGAGGCTCTTGCTTCTGATGGTGCTATGACAACTACCGCACATTCCGTCGTACTTTTACGTGTTCCAAGCAAAAGTGATGTGAAAAGTGTTGCAAAAGATGTGGAAGCAAATGCAAATCCAAGAAAATGGATTTGTGTAGGTGCTGAAAAAGTATCTGTTTCTTATAAAGACGATGTTATTTTATTAGTTATGTCTAAAACAGAAACAGTGGATGCGGTTGTTAAAAATTTTGAGAACCAATAATTAAAAATATTTCAAATGTTAGAGGCGATCTGACGTCTTTTGGCTAATCTTACAAAGTTATTCGGAATACCTATACTATAAAGAGAATACCACAACTTTATACTGAAAAGAACAAGACAGTGCAGATTTTATGCCCTGTTTTGTTCTTTCTGCCAAATATCATTTCACTCCTCGACAAAAAGCATTCTGTTACGGGTAAACATTCATATATACGACATCCTTGATGCAAAAAACTAAAAATGGTATAATATGTATGTGCATTAGTTCTGTTTTCCCGATAGAAATGGTGGACTAATTATAAACAGTCGAATTGACCAAAAAGGATAGTATCAGCATTGAAATCCTGATTGCTAATGATCGGGCCATACTGAATATCTGTATAGTATTCGCACGGTTGAATAAAAGGAGATAGTTATGACAAAGAGAAAGTTGGCTATATTCATTGCAGCACTAGTGTGCGTTATACTGGTAGCGGCCCATTACAGAATGTTTTCACCACGCCCCGTGATAAAAAGCCCATACAGTATGACGTATGATGTAGTCAGAACATCGGAAACCAATGGTTCTGCCGATGCAAGCTATTCAACTACCAACGCAAGCTTTTCAACTTATGACAACAATTTCGTTTTCGTCAGTTCGATTTTATACAAAAATGAGGACGTTACGGAGAGGATTGACCCAGAAGCGGTGGTGGAGTTGTTCAGTAAAATCATGTCACAGAGAATGGTTACTGGCCCTTATACAGGATCTTACAGCGCAAATAAACTGTGGGAGATTTCTCTTATCCGTTCAAATGGGCCGATACATATCATTCTAGGTCAGCAATCCATCGAACCAGGAATTGAGCTTTATTATTGGTATGTGTCCGCAAATAAGGCCTATTATAAAATACTCGACCCCGACGCGGTCATAGAAGCACTCAATCAAATGCTTGAGGGATAGTCGAATTTAGACAACTTATTTTACATTGTACATTTATGATTTCTATTATAAACTAAAAAGAAGAACAGACTAAATTATCCCAATCTATTGACGGATAATTTCGTCTGTTCTCTTGTTCTGCTTATAACTAAACTTTATGGTCTTGATTTATGATTAAAAGTATAAATCATCTGCATCTTGCTTCGCTTTCGCATCATTGTAACAATACCCTAAAAATGTCTCAAAATCTTTATTATAGCATTTTTCTAGATCCTTATCATATCCGACCATCATTTGTGGCTGGGTTTCTTGATAATATTGTAATAATGCATGGGAATCTGCGCTATTTGCATTAATCTCTAGCTTTTTCTTATTGATGTTAAATGTCCGAACTAAGCTTTGAGAGTACTTTCCACTTCTGCTAAAATAATATGCCCATACAAACTCCGTATGATCTACAACATGCATATAGGCTCCAGATTGATAAAACGTGTACTTTCTTCCTGCAATGATCTTCTTTCCAATCAGATTTCCCTTACTAAACTCTAACTCCAACTGTGAAAGAGAAACTTTATTATTGCTATCTAAAAACTTCTTAATGTATTTTTCCGGATTTCCTGCAAGTAATTTAATCAGTCCAATGATTGCAACAATAAACATAATTGCAGCCCCTGCTGTTAGAATGTAAACAAGGGTAATATCCATACCGTTTACTTCTTCATCAAAGATGGCATATGGAATGACATTTTCTGGTGCAACATTAAATTCCTCATCTAAAGTCTCATTATAGTACTGCAGTATCTTTCCATCCATTTTCTTAAATGTACCTGTAATTTTATGCGTCTTAGATGGGTATGTACCACTATATATTTCATTCATAATTCTTTCTAATCCATCTTTATTAGCGTTACTAACTTTAATTCCGTAAATAACTTCGTATTGCGAAGCTTCGTCATAGTAGTCTCCCAGATAACATAAACTTGTAGTTGTAGTTACATTCGTCTTCGTATTGGTACTAGTTTCTTCTGCAAATGTTCCCAT
Source organism: Lachnoclostridium phytofermentans ISDg (assembly GCF_000018685.1). Classification (NCBI taxonomy): domain Bacteria; kingdom Bacillati; phylum Bacillota; class Clostridia; order Lachnospirales; family Lachnospiraceae; genus Lachnoclostridium; species Lachnoclostridium phytofermentans. Next base: position 4,614,356 of record NC_010001.1, read on the forward strand.
TACCCAATCTACATCTATGGTCACATATTTTCCTTCTAACTCTTCTGGATTCCATTTACCAGATAGCTCTAACGGCCCTTTTAGAATAGCAATTATTCCAAATTTGCTAGCGATTAACAGCACACTAGCCACGATAACACTAATAGCGATCCATTTTAAATTATAATTTCTAAACCTGTATCTTAGTTCTTCAACCATGAGGTCCCCCTTTTTTTAATACACAAGATAGTGCCAAAAACACTTCAAAAAGACATATCGTCATGTTTGTGAATTACTTAACACTTTTTTACTATTTTATATCTTTTATTTAAATTCAATTCCTATATTATTTAGCCATCACAACTCCCCTTTCTCTGTAAGGTACCTCTTACTATAAGGAATCTCCACCAAAAGCATACCAATCCACCCAATTAGACTTGCAAATGCTACACCAACCATTCCCACCTTTGGTACAAGTAGAAAAACAAATAATACTCGAAGAGATATCTGCGTTATCGTGCCAACCAGTGTTATCTTCATATCTCCCATTCCTCGGAAAAATCCCTGTAATCCATTCGTAAATGCAGGCAGTAAGTAGAAAAATGCCATATAACCCAAATAAGTAGTACCAGCATTTATTAAAACCGTTTCTTCTCCCGAAACAAAAAGCTTCATAATCGGTGCCTTAAACAATGTAATAACGATGCATATTATTCCCCAGTATAAAACTTCTACGAATAGACCGTTACTTAGTCCCTTTCTCATTCGTTCCTTTTTACCAGCACCTCTATTTTGGGCTACAAAGGTCATCATAGCACTCGCTATGCTTTGCTCTGGTGTGAATGCAAAATCATCTACCCGATTTACTGCATTAAAAGCTGCCATCATATCTACCCCTAGAGGATTGATAGCCCCTTGGATTAAAAGTTTTCCAATAGGCTGACAGGATTGTTGTAGTGCAGTTATCGATCCATGTTTTAAAGTTTCTTTCAGTAAAAAACGATCAATTTTTAACTCAGCTCTTTTTAATCGAAGCAATGATACCTTACGATTTACATAGATGATACATAATAGCGCAGATGCTGCCTCTGCAAATATCGTTGTTAGTGCAGAAGTTGCAATACCAAAACCAAAACCTGCGATAAAAATTAAATCTAGCACCCCATTTAATACCGATGCAAACGAAAGAAATAGAATTGGCGTTTTCGAATCTCCTACGCTTCGAAGGGCCGATGCAAATGCATTATAAAGATAAGTAAATGGCATACCCAAAAATATTATTTTTAAGTAGATGGACGCATCTCCTAAGATATCTTCCGGTACCTTCATAAGTTTTAAAATTCCTGTTGAGCATAGAACACCAAGTAACGCAATAATCACAGAGAAAAAAGCTCCAAATAATAATGTTGTAGATAACTCTTTCTTTAAATCCTCGTATTTTCCAGCTCCAAACAAGCTACTCATCAATACAGATGCACCGATACAGATTCCTGTGATACCAAGAATCACAATATTCATAATCGGATTTGCAGTACCAACTGCCGCCAATGCATCCTTCCCAATAAATCTACCTACTATAATGGAATCTACTGCATTATAGGTTAATTGAAAGATGTTTCCCAATATAATTGGAATAGAAAAGCTTATTAACTGTTTTTTGATATTTCCTTCGGTCAGGTTTTTCATAATATAACGCCTCTTTCGTTTGATTACCTTATCCACTTGCATTCCCTCATTATATCACTAGCTTCAAGAAAAATGAATTGTTTCCTTCACTTTTATAGGTTTTCATCAACTACTTCAAAATTCAACTAGTGCAAACTAATTTGGTTTATTGTTGTAATGTCTTTCTGACTTAATCACTACCGTCACATGAAAATATCCTTCTTGCAATCAATACTTTATTCCATCATTCTCTATAATTTTACATATTTTTCTATTTTTTTATTGCTTTATACTTTAATTTATGTTAAACTTTATATGTATAAAATAATTTATTGAAGGGAGAATTTATATGAAAAAAGGATTTACCAAATTAATAGCTAGGGTATTATGTCTAGCTATGCTAGTAACATGTTGTATGCCTAGTGTTAAAGCGGAGGCTTGGGCAGGTAGTGACCATAAGACAAGTACAAAAAGCGTAATTGCTGATTGGGGAAAGGGTCTATCCTCTGATGATCGTACTTTATTAGAAATTGCATCAGCATGGTCAGATACCGCATATCCTGCAACATCTACAAATAACAAGCCTCTACACGGTTACATGAATTATTTGGCAGTGCTCGAATACTTATATACAATTGCTGTAAAAGTTAAGAGTACTACAGTAGAAAACGCTATCGCAAACACATTCTTTGTTGATAAAGGTGGGGTTATGACCGACGGCCAAATAACGGCGATAGATGATGCAATTAAAGCTATTACAAAAGATCCAATAAATGGTGGTAAAAACGAGAATAAAGCGATTAAAATATTAGGGCTTGCATTCCACTGTGCTGGAGATGTTTATGCTCATAGAACAATCGTCCCAGCTGATGCAGTGAATACATTTAATCTCGAAAAAACTCAATTTGTATTTGGTTCAGATCCAAAAACAGGTTGGACAAGTTATGAGAACTTTACAAACGGAGTCAGCAATGGAAAAGTTGAATTTTACGAGATTACCAAATATCGTAGCGGATCAAGTAATTATGAAGATAATATAGACTTTTATAGTATGAGATTTAAAGGTGCTACTTACGGTACCTGTAGTTTTTTAATGGATGGTTTTATGAATAATAGCTCTTTTAGTAGTTCATGGATATATAGTCAATCATCAGGCTTTGTTTATAAGTTGCACAACATGGCGTATTACTTAACTGGTAAGGGACAGGAAGTTAAAGTTTATAAATAATAACTTATATTCTTAACTCTAGGTTATTTGATCTTTATTATGGCGATTATATATAATTATATTTAAAAGGACCGTTGGAGATATAAAGTGGTCCCATGTCAAGCACATTTTATAACAAAAGGCATTAAATCTTAAATCTAAATCATGTATCTTTTCTGTAAGGATGAGATGCAGCAAAGATGAGCCAACATTAAATCCTATGAGATTAATGTTGGCTCATCTTAATAACTAATCTGTCTTAAGAACTTTAACAATCCTGCGGTATGGATTAGCTTTTTCTGATTGGACGAGATCTCCTTCTAAATTAAACAAGCCCTTTAATACTTAATTATTAAATATAGTTATTTATCCAATCCGAATTATTGCATTGGAAAAATTGTGGGTATTGTTTCATCATTTCCTTAACCTGATCTATTAAGTAATAAGAGTGCTCCTTTACAACTGCACGCATTGCTTCCACATCTCTTTTTCTTGCTGCTTCTACCATGCGCTCATGTTCTTCAATGATTTTTTGACTATTTCCTTCAATTTTTCCACACATCAGTCGAATACGATTATAATGAGTTGCTGTATCCTCAATCGTCTGCCAGGAAAGGCTTTCATCTGCTGTCTCAAAAATAAGCTGATGAAAACGGTTATCCTTTAAATAAAACTCCATAAAACGATCTTTATCTATATATCGTTTTTGCTTGTTAATTATTTCCTGTAGAGTATCTGTTACCAACTCACTGCATTTACGAATAAATTCATCAACTACTGCAGACTCCAAAGTTGTACGGATAAACCACTCTTCATGAATACGATCAATATCGATTTTAGATACCACGGTTTTTCTTTGCGGATATATCTCCACTAAACCTGATTGCTGAAGACGGACAACCGCCTCACGAACTGGTGTCCTACTAACACCATAGCGTTCCGATAATTTTTGAACACTCACATCGGTTCCAGGTTCTAACGTCATATTCATGATATCTTCTCTTATTTTATTGTAAGTAACATCATTTAATGAATTATGAATTATCTTCAACTATTAATCTACACCTTCCTGAACTTATTCCTATAATGTCATCATAAATTTTTCTTGCATTAACAGAACTATAGCTATAAAACAGTAATACATCCAATAGGAATGGAGAATAGCACAATCCATTTAATTCCCTGGTAAATGCCATAGCACCAATTTCACTAAGAGCACGTATCGTTGAATAGTATCGATACCCAAAAAGCTTCCATAGCACCACTTTTTCTGTTTGAGTATAGATCTCTTTTTCATATTTCTGTTCTAAAAAGTGAAAAATTTCGTGACCCAAGATAGTACTTATTATACTATCTTGTCGAAAAAGTTCAATCAGAATCGACTTTTCCTTATTAATTAACTGTATCGCTCTATGAATTGGCTCATTCATAATCTGTATTTGGTTCGGAGGTGTATACAATGCGAATAGTATATGTGAACCTGTTATCTCTTCTGACTTTTGAATTACCTGTAAGTCAAATTTTTTAGCAATCACATGTGGATCATTTGACCCGACCTCACGCAAGATAAGATGAGCATAATCTTTTCCACATGCAATCGCTTTTTGAATCATTTGAATTTTTTCTTCTTCTGTAATGCAACGCTTTAGCTGATCTCTTGAAAACGCATAGAGTCCCCAGGTTACATCATCAACCTCCATAAGATTTTGAATCATTTCTTCTAATCCTGGTTGCATCCCCTACTCACCTTCCTTGTGAATTACCCACTGTCGAAACCCAATGGGATGCGGTCTCCTTATTTCAAACAGCTCAGTGAAGTAACTTAAGACTGTTTTACATTTGCTGCTACAATAACTATCTCAGTTTCCGGTTCCAGGGTACATAATTCAATATCTAAAAGTAGCTCTAACTGCTCAAAGTCGTTAGCAGAAAAGTCCATAACACGTGCACCCATACACAAATAATAGTCTGGACGTGCGATCAATTCTGTATGATAAACTGCCATTTGATCCCAAAGCTTCTTTACTTTATCAAGATACTCTCCGGCTGTAGTTTTTACTACCATTGCACGTCCACGTTGTACCTTGATAAATCCTTTGTTATCAAGGATACGGACCGCGGTAGCATCCCCTGTATTTTCTGTTTTTTCACCAAAGACACTAAAGTATTTGGTCTTTTCTAAGAGAACAACTTGGTCTGTTGAAACTCGAAGGTCGTTTGCCGCTATCTGCTTTGCTTCCTCTTCATCACAAGCTTTTAATAAGTCTACTGCCTTAACTTCGGTAGAACCAGTAGCAATTGCTGTCACCTTAGAGGTTTGTGGATCAATATCAATGTGGATTTCAATACTTTCTGGAGTCGCACCACTTTCAATTGCTTTGTTCATCGCCTCCGCCTTAATAGAGCGAATAACCTCTTTTGTAGGATTTGGGATGATACGTTCCACTACGTCTCTTACCATAGATAATGCCACACCAATTGAGGAGATTACTTCCGCATTTTCCGGTATACTATATTTTAGTCCCATCTTTTCTGCGAAGTATACAATTAATGATGCTGCACCGCCACCTACACCCACAAGTGATATTTGATCTTTTTCTAATTTATATTTTTCTGCTAATGCCAATATGATTGGCTCAATCTTAGCATAGGATTTTTCCATTATTTGAGTTGCAATATCCTCTACCGTGGTTTGGCAATAATCTGCGAGTGCTTTTATCGCTTTTCTTGCCGCCTCTACGTTTCCATATGAGAAATGTTCTGGTTTTACTAAGCCTAATACATTTGCAGCGCAGGAATTTGTAATGGTAACTCTCTCTCCACTTTCCAGACGTACTGCCACGTAGTCCGCTGGATCACCAGGCTTTGGTGAGAAAAACTCAACTTTTGCACCTTTGATTTTCTCTGCTTCGGTAAATACTGAATAATCTAATCCTGCAATATGAGCGGATCTTGGGCCCACATCAATAACACCATTTTTATCTGCTCTTACCATAGAACCACCTGCAACTCCCAATACACGAACATCTAAGGAATTAATGTAGGTAGGGTGACCTCCTACGATAGAGTAATCAATCGCAGGTCTGCCGTTTTTAATAACACCTATATTCGTTGTAGTTCCTCCAACTTCAAAGTAAACACCATTGGAAGCTCTTAGATACATTAAGGAACCCATGACAGAAGCAGCAGGACCAGAAAGCATGGTTAGTACAGGGCGCCTTTTCATCTCCGCTATTTCCATAACGCCACCGTCACCTCTCATAATCATTAACGGAACGTTTACGCCTGCTTCTCTTACAGACCCTTCAGTTGAAGTTGCAGTATCTAGCATCTTAGGCAGGATACTAGCATTAATTGCGGCTGTTCTTGTTCTTCTGGTTAAACCATACAACTTCGTAATATCGGATGCTATCGTGGTCGGAATTTTACTTCTTGAAGCTATTTCATACACTAATTTTTCTGGTCCCGCATCATCTACACCAAATGCCATCGAAGATACTATAACCTGTGCGCCATCTGATACCATATCAGAGATAGCCTTTTCTACGGATTCCTCCGTCATTTTCTTTGTCTTTAGAAAACAATTTGATATTAGAATCTCTTTGTTATTTCCAAGGTCAATATTGGAGATCTGTGTCTGTTTTTTAGCAAGAAATCCTTCTAAACCGCCCTTGGCCATTCCTATAATTCCTACCTTAGCAACGTCGCCTTCAATCAGCGCATTCGTTGCCTGTGTAGTGCTGTGTGCCACAAAGATAACCTCTTCAGGGCTAATATTATTCTCCTCTAAACAATTTCTAAAAGACTTTACCACGCCAGCTGCTACTCCACGTGGGTCATCATGGGTCGTCTTTACGGATGACTTACCAATAATCTCATGGGTTACATTATCGATAGCAACTGCTTTGGTATGTGTTCCACCTACATCGATTCCCATTCTAACCATTCTGCTCATAGTTTCCTCCATTTCTCTGTCCATCACATGATGAGCCAACTAATCTTTTCTATCGTTAGTAATTGTAAGCATCAAGTCTTTTTTTCATACAACTAGCGCATACTATTTAAAATCAGTTTGTAAAACTGGCTGCTGTTGTAAGCAGCAGCCAGTTAAAATCTGTTCTATACTAGATGACCATACATAAAGAATACTAAAATACAGAGTACAATACCAATAATCCAACCAGCAGGTATTGACATCTTCATATAATCTTTCGTTGATACTTTCGTATATCCAAAGCCCCAAGCAACCCAGGACTGAGTAACGTCAAGATGCTGAGGTGCTACTGTAGTTATCGCAAACAAAGGATATAAAAATTGTACTGGCCAAGCTGTTACTGAAACTACTACCGCTAGGATAGCTGCTCCACATCCAACTAAGTTCATAGGACCACGGAAAAATCCTAATGGAGTTAAGAGTGCAAATACAATACATAAAACCAAGGCACTCGTTGGTATAATTCCCCCAAGTAATATTTTGAAGTATGGAGATGCATATTTAGCTGCATTGTTAAACATCGCTAAGGTTAATAAGAAACCAATCATTGGAGCTACATCAATAGCGCCATCTGCAAATTGCTTTGCAAGCAATCTACCGATATTAGTGAATCCACCCTTAAGTTTACCACAAGTTAATAATGCAAATAATCCAGAAATAATAAAGCCGAAGATAATTGGAATCTGAAATGCAACTACACCGATTACTGGAAGAATAACTGAAATCCAAGAAATTACTGGTGCGTTTTCTGTATTACCGGTATCTGCTGTTGCAGCCCATGCATGAGATAACTTCTTCTTGTTCATAAATATGTTCGCTACGACAAGAACAACAATTAAGGAAACAACCATAGCAATAATACCGAATTTAAAGTATGCGTTGTAATCGTAGTCTGCATAACTTGGATTTGCAGTAGCAAAAATTTGTTGATATTGTTTAAAGTTTACGATATTCCCAAAGATACCTGCCATAATGGAACCCATAAAGGAGAATAAAGCAATTGGGGATGGTATCCCAAGGGAAAGCATAATTGGTAAAACAATAACTGCGATAGAAATAACTGGTCCAATACCTGTCATAGATGTAAATATTATGGATGTAACGACACATAATAGAGTCATTGTTACTCTAGGTTTATCACCACCTAATTCAACAACCTTTCGAATCAGCGTTGCTGCAATACCAGTGTCGATTAAGATACGTCCAAAAAATGCTCCAAAGAAAATATTAACTAGAATTGACTTACCATAGTTTTCTGGTCCTGTCTGAAATACATCCGTTAGGACATCAATAACTTTCTTTCCCTCCATAGATGCATTTGGTGCAATTGCGTTTCCAATTAGCGCAAGAGCTACCCAAAATACAGACATAGAAAAGAACCCCACCATCAGATTATGTCCCTTGACGCAGTACCATACTAATCCAAAAAATGATAGGACCATGATGATACCAATAATAATGTTTACTGCTTCCATAAGAGTATCCTCCTTATAAAGTTTGAATTGAAACAAATAGAGCAAATTTTTGCCTTACTTGTCCTATGTATATCTAACATGCTATTTCTTCAACTAACATGTTAGTTATCTTAATTGCATACTAACATGTTAGTTGATGCTTGTCAATATGTTTTTGTTTGTTTTGTATATTTTATTTTATTTATCTATGAACTCTATAGTAACTTTACACATCTTATAAGTGCAATTACACCGAATAAAGTATCATTTATTTCTAATAACAAAATATAGCTTAACAGAAGTTATTCCTAATCTTTTGCACTTTGAATCTGATTATTGAAACATGATTTTAATTCGAATATATAAAACATTAGTAAATACCAGTTGTAAGTAAACAACTATTAGCCGCTTCCCCATTAAATATCGTCTATTTTTCCTTTTTTAATTGCGTTGCGATCATCTTTTATATTATGCATAAAATAAGACCTTCCATACTTGAAAGGTCCTGTAAATCATATTAATCCTAATTTATTAGTTTTCCGTCTGTCTTTATTTTACTATAGCATTAAAACTTTATCTGGTACTATCATGAAATAATTTTCTGTGGTACTAATAGTCAAATAGCTATTGTCCCCTATTAATCTGCATTTCCTATACTCAACAAATGTATATTATTTCCTAGATTAACTCCATACCAAAGGTTATCGTTATTTATGTGAATGGTTTGATACCATGCATCATCGATTGCATTTTCCTTTAAATTATTGTAATTAAATCCAGCCACTCCAAATCCAGCAATAGAAATAAGAGCACCTGCTAGATTTTGATTTATTTAAGACTAGACCCACAATATTCGCAGACCGCGTCCGCTCCGAGAACAATCATATTCCTAGCTCCACAGCTTTTACACTCAAAAACCCCTGGCTGACTTTCAACCGAAGGTGAAGAACCCTCTAATTTCGTTACTTCACCTGTTTCCGAAATACCAGCCATCCTTAGCGTATTCTCCACAAATTTAGCAATATCCTCCGAATCACTATTCACATTTATAGTATTACCTTCACCAAATATTTTACCAAACTTCCTCTGCATATTATCCATCATTGCTTCTACTTCAGGACTATTATCAGATACTACTTTGCCATTCATAATCACAGTCTGCGTTCTAAACGTTGTGCTTGACTTATCATTATTCTTCTTAAAAATCGACATGATCTTCTGCCTTTCTAAATTCTATTTTACTTCCACTTCATCATCGATCCACAATATTCACAATTTACAGCAGAACCTTTTAATATCCTATTAGATGCCCCGCAGTTTTTGCAGTTTACTTCAACGTATTCGTCCAATTTTGGCTCGTTAACCGATTTTATATTTGATCTAGCATTTGACTCTAATATTGGCTTCTCGGTCCTATAGTTTTGAGAATGTTGATTATAATCTTTATTATTTTTATCTACATAATCGGTAAATCCCATTTGAACTATACTATCCAAGTCTTTCTTTACTGAATCTAATGGCCTCCTTAATACAAGTGCTAACTGTTCAACGGAAAAGGTTGGGTTCTGCCTACGGTGCTGCGCACATGTATAATATACCCTAGTCAGCCGTTTTCGCTGGAGGCCTCTTTTTAGCATTTTAACAAATAAAAGAAATATAATCAGAATAATAGATGTCGCACCAATTCCTGTTGTATTTTCTGGGCCTAACATATCCATAACACACCCTATTAATGTTAATCCAAAAACAAATGAGCAGAAGCCACCTATTGCAATTTGTATTAAGCCAATGACATTGTTATTATAAACCTTTCTATTTACCATCTTTTTCCGAAACAATTTATATTCCTCCTGCCTTAATCATGCTCATCTCCATTGCTCTCTTTTTTATGAGAACCATAATATCATCAATTAATTTTCCCGCTGCTCCGGCCGATTCTTCCGCATTACTTTCTATCAGTTGCTGAAGCTCTATAAGCTTAACAGCAATCACATCATCAGTTGCTACTGTTACCGATACATCACAAAAACGAATTCCATCATAAAGCTTGTTAAGTTTCTGAACCAGCGTACCATTTCTATTGATATTCTGGATGACAACAACCGTATTTAATAACCCCTGCATCTTATTAACCGAATCTAAGACATATTCATTCACCTTACCCACGTGAAGGCTAAAATTATACAATAACAGAATGGTAATCAGATACGCAGCAAATAATACAATTTGAATTGAAAGTAAATATTTTGCGCCTCCTCTGATAACTACCATATAAAGGATTGAAATAGCAATGGATAAGATGGTATAAAATCCAATGGCACTATACATTCCGGGATATAAAACAATAAACTTCTGATTTCCTCTCCCTCTCTGCATAAAAAGAAGTCCATTCATAAGTATCAATTCTGCTGCTATAATGAAAGCAAATCCTAACCAATCGATCAATACTCTTTTCTCAGTCAGTATGAAAAACAATACAATCGTAGTCAAAATAAGGATTAAGCTAATCATACCTATCATATTTCTATTCTGAGTTTTCATCCCATTTCCCCCTTAACTTAGTTTTTCTCCACATTCCGGACAGAATTTAGGGCTGCCTTCAATTACAGTTTCACATTTTGGACATTTCTTTACTAAAGGAGTACCACATTCTGGGCAGAATTTATGCTTTTTACTATGAACAAGATTACCGCATCCCGGACAAGGAATCGGTAATTCGTATCCGCAGGAAGAGCAATTGGTTGCACCATCCGGTATATCTGCTTTACAGTTAGGACATGGGTTGTATCTATTTCCGCATTCCGGACAGAATTTCGTATTTGCGGAATAAAACGCCCCACAATTATCACATTTTATCGTATTACTATTCTCAGATTCCGTTTTACTAGTATCATTCCCACAAGAAGGGCAAAAACGAGTACCTGCCTCAATCGCCGCATGGCACTTTACACACTCCTTCTTATTACCACCTTTTGTATTCAATGCATTTGAAACAGAGCCAAACTGGGTACCGATTGCATTTCCCACATTGATCCCCATTCCTAATCCCATCCCGGCACCCATAATACCGGATGAAACTCCACCTTGGTTACTTGCTGCACTCTCTAACGTATCGAAGGAACGCTGCTGTTGATAATCATAACCTATAATATTCATTTCAGCGCGCTTGGCCAAAGCATCCTTTAGCTTCTTTACTGCTGTATCCTCCTCTGGTACATTAATATCATTTACATAGAAATTTGTTAAACCAATACCGTACTCATCCATAGTCGGCTTGATCCGCTCTACTATATAATTTGACATTTCATCAAGATATGCATTGATTTCCAATACACTTATCTTCTTCTGAATGAGATAGGAAGAAATGGTATCTTTCGCCATTGTCAGATACAGTCCTCTAAAATACTGCAAAATGTTATTATCGTCAAACACATTTAATGTTCCCACTAATTTTATCAAGAACTTCTTAGAATCTTCTATACGGATACCAAATTGCCCATAGGAACGAACCGGTATAAAAATCCCATATTTAGGATCCTGTATCTGTATTGGAGATGTTGTACCCCATTTAATGTTCAAAGAGTAAACCTTATTTACATACCATACTTCAGCACTAAAAGGAGACCTTCGTCCGAAGGGGAGATTAATAATATTATTTAATAAAGGTATATTTGCAGTTTCTAGTGTATGCCTTCCACCTCCGAAAACATCTAATGCCTTACCACCTTTAAACAGAACAGCTTCCTGCGATTCATTTACAATTAATTGCGTCCAGGTTCCTAATTCATTATTTGGATACTTCCATGCAAACACATTCGGTGCTCCATCATATTTAACTACTTCAACGATTGCCATATATCATTTCCCCCATATGTAGTAATAATAAATTTATTGTTGTTATCCTAAATTGTATATTAATATTATGTGTGTTATATAAACCTTATTATACCACTTAGGCCAATATGTGACAATCGTCCTAGAGTATTAACATAAAAAACTGTACGAAAAAGCCGCTGCACAACCTAAGTGAAATATTTCACTCTGGCCATGTAACGGCTTCATTAATAAAATTAATCTAATGTGTAAGGCATTAAAGCGATGTGACGAGCACGTTTAACAGCTACTGTAAGAGCTCTCTGGTGCTTAGCACAGTTTCCAGTAATTCTTCTAGGAAGAATCTTACCTCTTTCGGAAACGTATCTCTTTAACTTATTTACATCCTTATAATCGATCTCTTTGTGATTCTTGTCTGCACAGAAAGCACAAACTTTCTTTCTTCTACGGGTCATACGTCTCTTCATAGGAGCGTCGCCCTTATCGCCTTTATCTTGTCTATTAAAAGCCATTTTTATTTCCTCCTTATTCGATACTGTAGACTTTCATCTACGATTCTGTTCTTATACATATCAGGATTTGCTTGGGTATTAGTTAAATGGTAACTCCTCGTCTATCCCGTCTGGAATGTTCATAAAACCATCACCAACAGCTGCACTTGGAGTAGGTCTTGCAGATGGCTGATATCCACCAGACTCACTGCCTGATGCATTTTTACTTTCTGCAAATTCCTGCTCGTCCACGATAACCTGAACGCTGTAGACCTTCTGGCCATCTTTGTTCGTATAATTATCCTGTTGGATTCTGCCGGAAATTAAGATACGAGTACCTTGTTTCAAATATTTTTCTGCAAACTCAGCATTTCTACCAAAAGCAGTACAGTTAAAAAAGTCTGCATCTGGCTCGCCTTCCCTCTTAAAGGAACGGTTTACTGCTAAGGAATATCTTGCAATTGCAAGAGAATTTGCTCCTTGAGAATATCTGATTTCTGGGTCTCTGGTAAGTCTACCCATTAAGATAACTTTGTTCATTTAAGGATAACCCCCTTTGTTATGCGTCCTGTCTAATGCATAAAAATCTGATTACATTCTCCATAATACGAATTCTTTGTTCAACTTCGCTTGGAGTTGTAGAATCACCATCGAATTTGATGAAATAATAATAACCTTCTTTCATCTTCTGGATTTCGTAAGCAAGTCTCTTCTTACCCCAATCATCAACGTTAGTAATGTTACCGCCGAATCTAGTAATAAGCTCTTTTACAGCTTCCACTGTAGCATTCTTTGCTTCATCCTCGATTTTTGCATTTACAACTAAGGCTAATTCATATTTGTTCATAGTTGCGTGCACCTCCTTTTGGTCTCTGGCCCTCTTTTTTAAGAGAGCAAGGAATTAATATACATATCACAATTCGATATTATATCATAATAAAAATGCTTGTGCAAGCCACAATTTACAGGAAACTTTGAAAATCATGATAGAAAATTTATTGTTTTTCTATACAAACTGCCCACAACTTGGGGGTAACCCAGTAGTTGTGAGCAGCTATAGATGTTCATTCTGTGTGTACATTATCCAAGTACGAATGAAAGCTCATTCATGAAAACATAGAGCATACGATGCTATCTCGCTTACTATATCTGTTGGAATACTTGAATGTGAAGCTACACTTATAAGTGGTGGAGAGCAAGTGACTTACTTAGGAAGCATGTCACTTACTAAGTATTGTTTTAACAAAATTATTAATCTCTGCTTTATCCGCTAACACACTAGTCTTTCCATATTTCATTGCCACCACGATTTTGTTTTTATTACAATTCTATTTCTCTATTACTATTTTTCTCCGGGTATTACCTGACGTATTCCCTTTTCTACCTGTTTTCTTGGAAGCATTACTTGATGACCACAACCTTTACATTTTAAACGAAAATCAATTCCAACTCGTAATATCTCCCATTCATTACTACCGCATGGATGTGGTTTTTTCATTTTAATACTATCACCAACTTTTAAATCCATCAATAATCACCCTTGCTCCTTATTCCTCATACTAACTGTGTTGTAAAAATATAAAACTATTATAGCATACGAAGGTTCCATCAGCAAGGCTACATCTTCTTTCTCAAAGTAACAAAAAAATGTATTGCTATTTCTTTTTCTATGTAGTATTATCATACCTAGTATATAGTATTGATTACTACATATAATATTATCAGTTACTTTGACACGAGTTACTTATTACCATGGATAACATTGGTAATCTTAAAGTAAAACAATCTGTAACATAAAAAGAAAGAAGGATGATTCTACTATGGAAATGAAAAGACAAGCTACAGCCAAATTCAAATTTAAAGACCCTGGAAGTGCTATTTCGCACCTTATCTTTACGATTATTGCATTAATTGCAACGCCTCCACTTTTACTTAAGGCATATCATATGCCTGGACATATTCCGCTATTGTCCATGATTTTATTCCTGCTTGGAGTTGTCTCTTTATATAGTGCAAGCACGATATATCACTCCTTCGATATCTCCGAGGAGATTAATACAAAATTACGAAAAATAGATCATATGATGATTTATGTTTTAATAGCTGGTTCCTATTCACCTATCTGCTTAATTGCTCTGGGAAATAAAACAGGTCTTGTTCTTTTTATCATCATTTGGTCTCTTGCACTCCTTGGAATCTTCCAAGCACTTTTCTTTATTCACTGTCCAAAATGGGTAAGTTCAACTATTTACATTGCGATGGGATGGAGCTGTATCTTTTCCTTCACACAATTAGTTAGCTCTCTTTCAAGACCTGCTTTCTTGTGGCTACTTGCCGGCGGAATTATTTATACAGTAGGTGGTGTTATCTATGCATTGAAGCTTCCAATTTTTAATGGACGCCATAAAAATTTTGGATCACATGAAATTTTTCATCTATTTTGCATTGGTGGTACACTTTGTCATTATATCTTGATGTATTACTTAGTCTAGATTTCATATTATCCGAAGCACCATTACATGCCATAAATAAAACAAGGGTGCTGCCCAAACGACCGGTCGTTACCGATTGTGTGGGCAGCACCCTTTGATCTATGTCAAGCAACCGAACATAGGTGGTTTTTTAATAAGTGGTAATCCGGGAGGGGGACCTCCACGCATATCCAATAGATCGAAATCTACTGACATCCACAGCATCTTGACTACAATAACCCTTTTGCTGTTGTTCTGTCGCATGAAAAAGAACGTAGGAAGAGTTCGGTTGCTAATTTTTTTAGATATGTACCACTTGTTTACCACCTTCCATAACATATTATATGCAAAAGTTAAGAAATTATTGCTCTTATAATAAAGAATGTGCATGGCAGATTCTCCACGCACGAGCAGGTCGTAAAGTAACATAAAAACACTTGGTTGGACAGACATTTTCACACTATCCAATCAAGTGTTCACTTTTACTAAGAGTTTACTTTCTCACTGACTGATTTCTCACCTCAACGAGTTACAAACAGGACTCGTTACTCACTTATTCTTCTTTAAATAAGGTCATAGGGTCTAAACTGCTATCTCCTTCTAATACTTGGAAGTATAAGTTTTCACCTTCTACAGAATAGAATTTACTTACCTTTGCGAGTTTTGCAAATTCTTTTCCAGCTTCCACTACATCTCCAACCTTAAGGTGCTCGTTTTTCTCTAATTGACCATAAACAAGCTTATATCCACTTCCGATATCCATAGTTACAGTAACTCCTGTGTATGGCTCATCTACAATTTTAGTAACAATACCCTTTGCCGCTGCCTTAACAGGAGCTCCTATTGAACCTTGAATAAGGATTGCAGGATTTGTCTTGTATTGTTTTAAGGTTGCATGGAATACCATTTTATCAACACTATATGGAAGAATAACATTTCCTGCAAGCGGTATTTCTAAACCTTGTGCTTTGTCAAACTTTAGGTTTTCTGCTGTGTTTTGCATTACTGGCTTCGTATCAACTGGGGTTTCCTTCTTTGCGGTATCTGAAGGAGTTGTTGTAATCTGTGCAACATTATCCTTCTGGGTCGTTCCCTCTACTGTATTTTCTGCTGTGTTTTGTGTCCTACCCTCATCTGGCTGTGTTGCAACTTCAGAAGGATCTTTCTCATCATCCCCCGGATCTACTGCATATGTGCCATCATCCATTATACTTGCATTGTTCTTATCGATGCCAGCTATTTGATTTTCAGGATCATCAAGACCTACCAAATTGTTATCTTTTTGATCTCCTGTTTTTGCTGTCATGGTTACTAGGGCAACTGCGACAACAACAAATACTCCCACCAATAGCGTTGCATACACTACTTTCTTTTTGGCCATTTCGCTTAACTTTTGTTTTTTCACTGTTTGCACCCCTACCTTTCTAGGTTAGAATATGATAAGCATTTCGTATGCCTCAAGTATATTCTGTCCTAAGAGGTGCTTTTTATACATAAACGACAGCGCAACTCCGTAGTTTCCTTAAGATCCTGTCGATTTATAATGTTTTAATCCAATTTGAAAAAAAAGATAACAAGGTAGATAAAAAAATGCAGAAGCAAGAGGCAGAATGATAAGAACTGGATTCGTGTTTCTACCTAATAAATAGAGAAAAGGATAATACTGAAATAGTGCAAATGGAATAAGATACGTAACTATTTTTAATACTGTTTTTCCATACGTATCAAATGGGTATTTGCCATATTCTCTTGCACCATCCGTTACAATATTCATTACTTCAATTCCTTCTATCGTAAAAAAACTTACCGCTGCATACAAAAGAAATAGCGCGCTATAAAGTGTAGTTCCACCAATTACCATAAAGCCTACTGTAATTACCTTATCAATACTCCATGTAATCCCGCTTGTTTTAACGCCATAAAAAAACATTATGACAGCCTGAATCATACGACCTATTCTCGTAAATTCTATTTTACTGCACAAAACTTGTAAAAGAATCCCTTTCGGTCGAACTAAAATACGGTCAAATTCTCCATTGCTTATGATAGAAGGAAACATATCGAAGCCTCTTGCAAACATCTCTGCTAAAGAATAAGCCATAATATTTACAGCAAAACAAAGCATGACCTCTTGATAAGTATATCCTTTTACCGATGAAAATCTCGCAAACAGAAAATATATTCCTAAAAATATATTAAATGATACTAAAAACTGACCAATCGTTGTTAATAAAAACGATACTTTATACTGCATCGCACTACGAAAATGAATTCCAAAATATTTTTTATATAATTTCATCCCTCTCTAACCTCCTTGTACAACAACTCTGATCTGTGCTTTTTTCAATAACCATTTACCTAAAATAATCAAAGCAACTACCCAGAAAAGCTGTAATGAGACCGCACCATATCCATCTATTCCAGAAAGGTCACCACTATAAATTCGAAACGGTACGTTTTGCATCGAAGCAAATGGCAGCATTTCACACACCTGTCTTATTCCATCTGGTAAAAAAGGTAGTGGAATGACTGATCCTGAGAAGAATTCCACCAAAGAAAACGCAACCATACGTATTCCAAGTGGGGAAATCGTATAAAAACATAGGATGTATAAAATCATACTAAACGCCACTGTAACAAACAACGCAAGGCCCATAGAAATTAAAAATAATATAAATGTAATAAAACTTCTTGGCGGCAGCATGCCATATGGTTTTGGTAAACAAGCTGCAAGAATTAATATAGGAATACATCGAAGTACTGCCTTTGATAAACGGTTTGCAATATTTCTTGCAAACCACATCGAGTATAAATCAAGCGGTCGGCATAATTCATATGCAATGCCTCCACTCGTAATCGAGTCGAAGATTTCCCGCTCTAAAAACCACATCATATAAAGCGCTAAAAATGCCTGCTGTAGCCAGATGTAAGAAGTAAGTGCTGAAAACTCCATCGGAAACGCTGACGGATCCGCCTCATAAAACGCTTTAAATAATAAAATCTCCATAGCTCCCCATACAAACTGGGTCGCCATTCCCGCAAGGGCTGCCTGACGATATTGCAATCCCGTAGAAAACCGCATGCGAAAAAAAGAAACATATTTTTTCATATCTTCCTCATTCCTGCGCTATTTTGCGCATCACTCTTTTATTCGTTATGTGTTTTCTTAGATTATGCGATATCATATTTCCGATACATCGAAGCAATTACTTCATCAATTGAATCCTCCGCTTTCACAGCTTTTAATTCATCAAGGGTTCCATCCATCAAGAGTCTGCCTTTGCCAATTAAGATGATTCGTTTTGACAAGGCTTCAATATCTTGCATATCATGAGTCGTTAAGATAACCGTCGTTTTATGTGTTTCATTTCGTTTCCTAATAAAATCACGCACCGCCAGCTTTGATATAGCATCAAGTCCTATTGTTGGTTCATCCAAAAATAAGATTTTAGGCTCATGAAGAAGAGATGCTGCTATTTCACAGCGCATCCGCTGCCCTAGTGATAATTGTCTTGTTGGAGTTTTTATTATTTGAGATAAATTAAGAAGTGTAATCAGTTCCTCTAAATTATCCCGGTAAGTAGTCAATGGAATGTCGTAAATATCCTTTAAAAGTTCAAACGAATCAATGACAGGGACATCCCACCATAGCTGCGAGCGCTGCCCAAAAACGACTCCGATGTCTTTCACATGAGCCTTTCGTTCCTTCCAAGGAATTCTTCCATTTACTAAACAGGTACCGGAATCCGGATATAAGATTCCACTTAAAATTTTGATGGTGCTGCTTTTCCCTGCACCATTAGGACCGATATAGCCAACCATTTCACCGTCAGCTATCGTAAAAGAGATGTCATCGAGTGCTTTTAATTCTTCGTATTCACGATGAAACAACGCTTTTGTTGCTTCTTTAAATCCAGAATTTCTTCTGCTCACTCGAAAGGTTTTAGAAATGTGTTCCACTTCAATCATATTTGGTTCCTCCTGGTAGTAATATTATAAAATATCTTGCCAAGCGGCTGACTTTCCTTGGATTTTGCCAAGAAAATTCCGTGGTATGAAATTTTTCTGCATCTGTATACACAAACGTGCATTTATGCAGGAAATTACATATTATCACAATTATGTAATATAGTCAAGAAAACAAGTAAATATTCCCATATTATCCGTTTACAAATGTAATTCAATGTGCTAAAGTACCAATGTGTGGTTACATGTATAACCGTACCGTGAATAATGTACATGAAAATAATAAAATTCTACATTTCATTTTCTTATTTTCATGTTACTATATTGAAGGTACACAACAAATGTTTTAATTACTTAGGAGGACTTATCCATGACACCGATGAAATGGTTTTTCTCATTTCTAAAAAAGTATCGACTGCGGCTTATCATCGCATTTCTTATGGTAACCGTAACAACAGCCATGTATATTGTAAACCCTTATATCTCTGGTCTTATAGTTGACCGCGTGATTCGGGATGGCGAGTACGAACTTCTGTGGAAGTTGGTAATTATCTTAATCGGAACTACAGTTATTCGTTCCATCATGAAGTACTGTTATCTCTTTCTATTTGAAACTACCTCACAACGAATGCTATATTCTATGAGAGATCATGTATACCGCCGTCTCTTACAACAGGATTTTAATTTCTACAACAAGAATCGTACTGGTGAATTAATGTCCAGACAAACGGGCGATATGGATGCCATCCGTCATTTCGTAGCCTATGTTACTTACTCCATCTACGAGAACTCCTTGTTGTTTTTATTTGCAATGACTATGATATTCACGGTTGATTACCGTTTAGCGTTATGCTTAATAGCCATCGTACCATTAACAGCCTATACCACAAGGAAACAATTAAAAGCAATTAAACCAGCGTTTCACAACATAAGGAAACACTTTTCCAGCTTAAATACTGCAGTTCAGGAAAATATCAGCGGTAATCGTGTAGTAAAGGCATTTGCCAAAGAAGATTACGAAATCGAAAAATTCATGAAAGAAAACGATGGATATCGCGACGCAGAATTAAATGCGACAGCACAATGGCGCAAGTACATTCCATTTTTTGAATTCTTTGCAAACTTCTCTTTGTTCGTACTTTATCTTATTGGTGGTATTATGGCGATCAAGGAAACTATCACAGTAGGTCAATTAATTACGGTGAGCGGTTATCTATGGATGATTAATAACCCTCTAAGAATGGCAGGATGGCTTGCAAACGATTTTCAGCGTTTTGTTACTTCTGTGGAACGTATTTATTATACAATTAATAAAGATCCTGACGTTGCAGATCCAGAAAAGCCTCATAAAATTGACAGATTGAAGGGTGAAATTAAGTTTTCTCATGTTTATTATAATAGCGAAGATGATGTGATTTTAAAAGACATCAATTTTCATATAAAGCCAGGTCAAACGGTTGGTATTATCGGAGCTACCGGTTCTGGAAAATCAACACTTATGAACCTTTTATGTCGTTTTTATGATGTATCTTCCGGTGAAATTACTGTGGATGGTGTTAATGTTAAAGACTATGAACTTTATAGCTTACGTGGTAACATCGGTATGGCTATGCAGGACGTATTCTTATTCTCTGATACAATTGAAGGTAATATCGCATACGGAAAACCAAATTGTTCCTTCGAAGAGGTGGAGCATGCGGCTAAACTTGCAAATGCAGATGATTTTATTAAGCAGATGCCAGAAGGCTATGATACGATTGTTGGTGAACGTGGCGTCGGATTATCCGGTGGCCAAAAGCAACGTATCTCACTTGCCAGAGCAATCCTAAAAGATCCTGCAATCATTATTCTTGATGATACGACTTCTGCAGTGGATATGGAAACAGAATCCGGGATTCAAGAAGCCCTACATTCCATCCAAAATCATCACACGGTATTTTATATTGCTCATCGAATCTCCTCCATTAAAGATGCAGATCAGATTCTAGTGATTGATGAAGGTACTATAAAAGAAGCAGGAACTCATGACGAATTAGTCGCAAAGAAGGGCTATTATTATACTGTATTTCATCATCAATATGGTGAATTCGATTCGATAAAATCTCTGAAAGGGGGTAATAGTCATGGCAAGAAATAAATACGATATTGATGAAGCTTTAGATTCTGAGTTTAATATAAAACACTTGAAGCGCCTTGGGACCTATATTTCCCCCTTCCGTAAGGATATGGCAATTACCATTTTATTAATGTTGACCTCCAGTGCCCTTGGAATGTTAGTCCCAATCTTTTTCATGAAGATTATTGATGATTTTATTCCTAATAAAAATATCGCTGGAATCGTTGGTGTTTGCTTCTTATTATTGGTGATTAATATTATCAATATGATAAATCTTAGACTTAAGGTAAATATAACAGCGAAGCTTGGTCAAAACATCATTCATCAAATTCGTTCTGATATCTTTACTCATCTGCAGGAGTTACCATTTTCATATTACGACGATCGTCCACATGGAAAGATTCAGGTACGAGTTGTTAACTATGTAAATAGTTTAAGTGATCTTTTAAGTAACGGTATTGTAAATACCATTACTGATCTATTCAGCTTATTCTTTATCGTTGGATTTATGTTATCTATCGATATAAGGCTTACCGGAATATGTATGATAGGTCTCCCGGTATTAATGGCTTTAATCTTCTTTATTAAAAGAAAACAACGTGTTGCTTGGCAGATACAAAGTAACAAATCATCAAACTTAAATGCCTATATCGCAGAAAGTATTAATGGTATTCGCGTGACTCAAAGTTTCGTAAGAGAACGTGAAAATATACAGATTTTCAATAATCTTAGCAAAAGCTATAGTACCTCTTGGATGAACGCTGTTCGTTATAACTTTATGCTTTGGCCAGCCATAGATAATATCGCAACACTTACCACCGCAGCAATTTATGTTCTTGGCGTCAGCTGGATTACAAACGGTGTAGCAGGAATCACAACTGGTGTATTGATTGCATTTACCTCTTATATAGGCAGGTTTTGGGCGCCGATTAACACCTTAGCAAGTTTTTATAACTCTTTATTAACTGCTATGTCCTATCTGGAACGTATCTTCGAGACAATTGATGAGGAGGTAACAGTAAAGGATAATGAGGGAGCAACTGAAATGCCACCAATTGTCGGTGATGTAGAATTTAGAGATGTAACCTTTAGCTACGAAGATGGAGTTCCAATTTTGAATGGTGTTAGTTTTCATGTAAAACCAGGGGAAACCTATGCAATCGTTGGTCCTACCGGAGCTGGAAAATCTACCATTATCAACTTAATCAGTCGTTTTTATAATCTGGATTCTGGAGAGCTTTTCATCGATGGAATCGATATCAACAGCGTAACCATCAAATCCTTAAGAAAACAGATGGGTGTCATGCTTCAAGATAGCTTTATCTTCTCAGGTACCATTATGGATAATATCCGCTATGGTAATATGGAGGCTTCGAACGAAGAGGTTGTTGCTGCTGCAAAAACAGTCTGTGCCCATGACTTTATCATGGGATTAGAAAACGGTTACGATACTGAGGTAAATGAGCGTGGTTCCCGCTTATCCGCTGGCCAACGACAACTTATTTCTTTTGCTCGTGCCTTACTTGCAGATCCAAAGATACTGATCCTTGATGAAGCAACTTCTAGTATTGATACAGAAACTGAGATACTATTACAAGAAGGATTGGCAAAACTTCTAGCAGGAAGAACCTCCTTTATCATTGCTCACCGTCTATCCACCATTAAAAACTCTGACAAAATTATGTATGTCGATGGCGGTCAGATAATCGAGCTTGGTAACCATGATGAATTGATGGCTCTGGAAGGGAAGTACTATGATCTTTACATGTCACAGTATGACTTCTTAAGATAGTTAAAAAGGAGAAGTACGCTTCATGAACTTTTCCTTGTCATAAATTATATTCAATAAATAAACAATAGAAAACTACTTATTCTATTGTTACCAAAAGGCAGAGAGAACTAGGTGATTTATGGCGTAATAATTCCATTAAAAAAACCTACTTCTCTCTGTTTTTTTATTTTATATGCTATGATACTTAATATAGAGTGGCTCAAAATAGGTTAGTCATCGGTCTTTTTTATTTGTGTATCTTAATATCTTAAGTTATAATGTAACAATACTTTATAGATATATTACATCTAATTCATAACTTAAACATAGTTTTGCCACAAACGAACGGTATAACGATACTTACCTATCATTAAGAAAGGATTTCATAAGATGAACAATAAGAAAACCTCATACGATCCGATAGAAGACATTTGGGACGAGCAGTCAGAAGACTATATGGAAGAACAGCAATCTGTCTCTTTCAATAAACGCTCGAAACAAAAAAGAAAGAAAAAAACAAATAAGGTATTAAAAAGATGTCTTGCTGCCTTTATTATCGTAGGCTCACTCGCTTTATTAATTTTTGGTACCCGCTTTGGTAGAGGGCTTCTCTATCATATGGCAAGTAGCTATGTTTACGGTGCACTTGAACATGATAACGGATCAACAGAAGCTATGAATCAAAATAATAATGTAATTGTTGGGCGCCAAGAAGAAGGCGTACTGAATATACTTTTGTTTGGTATTGAAGAAATCGGAGGAGCTAGGAATACAGACAGTATGATGATTGCTTCGATTAACTCAAACAAAAAAACAGTCAAGTTAGTGTCTCTCATGAGAGATACCTACGTCTCAATTCCTGGGTGGAAGTCCACAAAGTTAAATGCTGCCTACGCAAAAGGCGGAGTAGACCTTTTGATAAAAACGATTGAAGAAAATTATAAGCTTCATATCGATGCCTATGCTTCGGTAAATTTTGAATCGTTTGAAAATATTGTGGATAGCATTGGTGGTGTATCCATTGAACTTGGCAAAGAGGAAGCGAAGTATTTAAGGCGTACAAATTATATCTCAAATCCCGAATATCGTACTGTAAAAGCTGGCGTAAATACATTAAACGGTAATCAATTACTTGGATATTGCCGTGTTCGTAAAGTAAAAACACTAGGTGGAGCAAATAACGATTATGGCCGTACTGTTCGTCATAGAAGAGCAATGAATGCCATCTTTGATAAAGTGAAATCTCAGAATATTTTCAAAACAGCGAGTCAAGCAAATAAATGGATGGGTTATGTTACTACCAATATTGCTAAAGACCAAATTGAAGATATAATCAGTACTGTTATGGAGAACCATATCAATACCATCGATACCCTAAGAATTCCTGTAGACGGTATGTTCAATGATCCAAAAGTTTATCAAGGTGTTACTTATCCTTTGGTACTTGATTGGGACAAGAATATCGAAGAGTTGTATCGTTTCCTTTATGAATAACTTAACCTGGTAAACCAATAGCTTGCCTATAAACCATAAAAAAAGATGATTCCTATTTAGGTTTCATCTCTTTTTTATGTGTAAAATTCCGCCGGGCGGAATTTTACGTTTATTTTTTTACGATGGGTGGAATTAATTTTCTCTCCAGCGATTCAGTGTCTTATAATAAGTTAACATATCTTTTCTTACTTCATCCACTGTTTTTCCCTCACCTTCTTTATACACAAAAGGAATACAAAACTCTACCATTTCTTCCATTGATTGATTTGATACAAAATCTCCATCCTTATAGCAGTAAATACAATACTCCTCATTCTTACTGCCATCCGCATTTGTTGCAAACTCCTCTTCCTTTGTAAGTGGCATAGCACATGATTGACATACCTTACCTTCCATATAAACCTCCTTTTTTGCTTCAACTATTCTTTGCCTCTTAATCTCTTATAAAACCAATAAAATACGATTTCTTAGTTTTATAGTTATATTATACTTAAAGTAATATGACATCCTGTGTCATATTAAAATTATCTTTTTACTCATAGTAAATCAATGATTCAAGTAAAGATTAAAATTTGGTATAAGCTAACATAAAAATTACTTTGATCATAGATACCTAATTTTCTCTCATAGGCGAATTTCTCCAACTATGTTATAATAGCATTTAAATAGTACTTAAAAAGTATTTAAAGAATATTTAATTTTTTTAAACAAGAAAAAGCACTTAAAAAACACTAAAACATTACTTTAAATAAGAAAAATCTCGACATGCGAACTTTTCTTACCACGTATAATTGTAAATGTTACAAAGAAAGGACACAAGATGATTACTAAATATTGTTTTGGAACTCCATTTGAAACAGAAGCTGTAGCGATGAAATTAAATTCAACTACTGTTACCTCTTCTGATCTTACCAAAGAAGACTCTAAAGATGTGTTTTCTTTTCCTATTTCTATAAAGTCAGACCATAATTTTTTCCTGGAATATGATATGGCGAAAGATGACATTGTTTACGGACTTGGTGAAGCAAACCGAGGAATCAATAAACGTGGTTATCAATACATAAGCTATTGTACGGATGACCCAAATCATACAGAAAATAAATTCTCACTTTATGGTGCACATAATTTCATAATCATTGATGGAGACCAATGTTTTGGACTTTTCTTTGATTATCCCGGTAAACTAACCTTTGATATTGGATATTCTTCCTACTCGAAATTACGTGTCGTGGCAGAAGAGGCAAATCTTTATCTTTATGTTATCTCGGGTGCAAGCTCTTATGACATCATAAAACAATTTCGTGAAATGATTGGCGAATCCTATCTTCCTCCTCTTTGGGCATTTGGTTACCAGCAATCTCGTTGGGGTTATAAGACAGCAAGTGATATAAGGACTGTTGCTGATGAATATCAAAAACATGGAATTGGACTTGATGCTATCTATATGGATATTGATTATATGGAACAATATAAAGATTTTACAGTTGATGAAGAGAAATTTCCGAATTTTACAGAGTTTGTCGCTGAAATGAAGAATAGAAATATACATCTGGTTCCTATTATTGATGCTGGTGTAAAAATTGAAGATGGATATTCCGTCTATGAAGAGGGTGTCGCAAACAATTACTTTTGCAAACGAGAAGATGGTACTGACTTCATTGCAGGCGTTTGGCCTGGGGATACTCATTTCCCAGATTTTTTTAAGAAGGATGCCAGAGAATGGTTCGGAAACAAGTATCAAACCTTGCTGGAAAAAGGAATTGATGGCTTTTGGAATGATATGAATGAACCAGCTATCTTTTATTCTAAGGAAGGTTTAGATGAAGCATACGAAGAAGTTAAAAAAATGGAAAATAAAGAACTTTACCTTTCAAATATCTTCCACTTAAAATACCTCATGGATTCCTTACAAAACAAGGAAGATGATCATAAAAGATTCTATCACGATGTAGAAGGGAAAAAAGTTCGCCACGATAAAGTCCATAATTTATACGGTTATTACATGACACGTGCAGCAGGTGAAGCATTCCATAACTTAAATGAGTCCAAGAGAATCCTCTTATTCTCTCGTTCCTCTTATATCGGCATGCACCGCTATGGCGGTATCTGGACTGGAGATAACCATTCTTGGTGGTCGCACCTTCTATTAAATATCAAGATGATGCCATCACTAAATATGTGTGGTTTCCTATACAGTGGTGCGGACTTAGGAGGGTTTGGCGGTGATGTAACTAGAGATTTGATGCTAAGATGGCTTGCTTTTGGTATCTTTACTCCTCTTATGAGAAACCACTCTGCGATTGGTACAAGAAATCAAGAATGTTATGAATTTGAATCAGCAGAAGAATTTAAGCATCTAATCGGAATTCGTTATCGTCTCATTCCATACCTATACAGTGAGTTTGTAAAGGCCGTGAAAAAGAACGATATGCTCTTTCGACCGCTTGCTTTTGATTATCCAAATGATCCACTGTCTCGACATATCGAAGATCAATTAATGCTTGGTGAAGGATTAATGATAGCTCCGGTTTATACCCAAAATGCTACAGGACGCTATATCTACCTTCCAGAGGATATGCTTTATCTAAAGTTTACAAAAGACTCTGATTTTAGTATGGAAGTACTCACAAAAGGCCATCACTATATAGAAGTTGACTTATCGGAAGTTCCTTTGTTTGTAAAGCAAAATCATATTCTGCCATTAGCAAAAGAAGCAGAGAACACAGCAACCTTAGACCGTAAAAACTTTACTATATTATGCTACTTAACAAAAGAAGCTTCTTATGAGTTTTATGAAGATGACGGTATTACACTTCCTGCAAATGGTACAACAAACATCCTAACGATTGATTGCCCTAATGCAGCACAAATTGTGAATTCTGAGTTTCAGTTCGCTTAAGACTTTATCTTCAAAGCTTTTCAACATGATTACTATACAGTAAGCATTTCTGTCTTAAAATGACTTAATGAACTCAAAAAGGTCCTTGAAAACTGCTAATATACAGTTTCAAGGGCCTTTTTAATAAGTGATTATTCTATGTAAATCACTCTTGTACAAATACTTCCTTAGTCTGACCACAGATAGGGCATTCGTAATCATCTGGTAATTCTTCAAATGGAGTTTCTCCATCATATACCCATTGGCATACGGAGCAAACATATTGTACTTCTTGACTCATATTATCACCTCCTTTCAATGTACTATTAGCCTCTGGCTTACTTCCATTTTAAATTGCGGTAATCTTTATCGGTTATTGACTAATTGTTACTAAGATACTCTCTTCTAGTATCTCACAAACAAATAGCCAATGAGTATTAAAATATGCGATAATAGACTCTTGTATGTATAATGCAGAATTTAGATTTCTTAATAACTTATGAAATCTAAATAGCATTTTGACACTGTTCCTTGGGTTATGGTATAATACTCGTTGGTTCTTCCAATTGTATATCAAAATAGTAAAAAAAACAACTATTTGAATATATTTTGGTATCAGAACCAATAATTTCTGGTATGGCATTTGTGCTAAACCTAAAAAATAATTCGTTAAGAAAAGGTGCTAAAGCGCCAGAATAGAGGTTACTATGAGAACAGTGTTAGTTATATTGGCAATCACGATTTTCTTAATTATATCACTGCCATTCTATTTGATTTCTCTCATTATTGGCCTATTTAATAATCGTGCCAAAATAAGATTCTCTCAAACAGCAGCTAAGGTTTTTTTTCGTATCATACTAATTTTCTCAGCTACCAAAGTCAAGGTTTTAGGTCGTGAAAATGTTCCGTCTAAAGAAGCAGTTTTGTATACTGCTAATCATCGAGGGTTAGCTGACATCGCCGTTGCTTACGTTACGCTGCCTACTCTAACAGGCTTTGTAGCAAAGAAAGAAATGGGCAAGATACCCGTTATGAGCTGGTGGATGAGAAACCTCAATTGCCTATTTCTAGATCGTGAAAACCCGAGAGAGGGATTAAAGACCATCTTAACAGGTGTAGAAAATATAAGAAAAGGCTACTCTATGTTTATTATGCCAGAGGGTACAAGAAATCACGAAGAAGAGATGTTACCATTCAAAGAAGGAAGTTTTAAAATGGCTGAAAAAACTGGCTGTGCCATCATTCCGGTAGCAATCACAAACTCCGATGCTGTTTTTGAGCGTCAATTTCCATGGGTTAAAAAAGCAACTGTTGTCATTCATTATGGTAATCCAATATATCCAAATGACTTACCAAAAGAAGAGCGTAAATTCATTGGAAATCATGTTCGTGATGTTATCTCCTCTATGTTAGAAGAGGATAAAAAGTTAGCACTTTAATACTCCCTATGAAAAATTATTTTACTATTTCTTTTTTCATAAATTAATGTTAAAATAATATCCATGGCTTTCTTGAACAACCTATAGAAAGAAGGCTGTTTCGTGATATTACATAACGAAAGGAGGTAGTCATATGCCAGTGTGGGCAATTGTAATGTTAGTTATTTTAGCAATCTTAGTTGTTCTCTTTGTTGCTTTACTTATATATGGAAGAAAGATGCAAAAGAAACAGGAGGCATCTCAAGAAGATATTCGTAACGGTGCACAGTCGTTTTCAATCTTAGTCATCGATAAAAAGCGGATGCGTATTAAAGACGCCGGGTTCCCGCAGATTGTACTAGATCAAACACCAAAGTATCTTCGCCGTGCAAAAGTTCCGGTTGTAAAAGCGAAAATCGGTCCTAAAGTTGCAACTTTAATGTGTGAAGAAAAGGTTTTTGACTTAATACCAATTAAGAAAGAAATCAAGGCTGTTATTAATGGTATCTACATTCTTGATGTCAAAGGCCTCCGTGGCGGTTTAGAACAACGCCCGGTTAAGCAAAGCTTCTTTAAGAAAATGAAATCAAAAATAACAAAAAAGAACTAATCGTTTAAAATATTCATCAAAAGTAGATGAACTAGTTAATTCATCAAAACGATAGATGAGCAAGAAAAAATTAGTTATCTTATAAAAAAAGGTTGTTTAACAATAAATCACTTCCTCAAGAACTTGATTTAATATGTTAAACAGCCTTTTTCAATTCAAATGTTAATATTCCTTTGTACTTATGGCTATCATTATCTTTTGACTATCAATATCTTTTAGCTATCATTATCTTTTGACTATCAATATATTTTGACTATCTTTATCTTTCGGTAATCTTTATTGTAAGGTTACACTCAGATACATACTGATAATTAACATCCAATGCATAAAACAACTCTACCATAATTTCTTTTTCTGCTTCTACAATATCAATAGACTTCGTAGTAACACCTATCATCAAATCGCCATACGGAGTCGTATAATAATTCATATGACTTTTCCCGAGTTCGAATACCATATGGGAAGCTGCCTCCCCTTTTTTGGTTAACTCAACTTGATTTTTTGAAATCTTTAATGTACATCGCACCGTTTTATCTGGTGCACTCTCCTGATCTAGCAATTCGTCATACAATACAAAATGTTTTCCATTGCGAAAATAGTATTCACCAAGGCTAATTACTTCAATGGCTTCTTCTTGTTCTGTCTCATATTGTAAGCCGGCAATCGATACAATTACCTCTTTTGTCATGCTTTCGGTTACCTTTCCAATATAATTTCTTATTCAAAAGTCTTTATGTTAACATCCTTCGTTTCAATTATTTCACATGGTAATATCGTATTTGCAAAGTTACGGAATTTCTCTGCACCATCACTGACAAAAAAGGTATGTTCTGGTGTCGTTGTTTCTTCCGATAGCAATTTTTGTTCTTCTAATACATGCTTTAAGGTTCTGGCTGTTTCATAAGCTGGATTTACTAGCTCTATTCCATCACCAACCACCTCACGAATCACCTTTCGAAGCAAAGGATAGTGAGTACAACCAAGAATTAAGGTATCAATATCTTTATATAAAAGTTCTTGAATATACCTACTTACAACTTCTTTCGTAATAGGATCATCAATCCAGCCCTCTTCTACCAAAGGTACAAATAAAGGACAAGCCTTACCAAACACTCGAAGATCAGGACGAATTTCTCCTAAAAACTCGTTATAAATACCACTTCGTATCGTGCCTTCGGTAGCAATCACCCCAATATTACCATTTCTCGTTGTCTCAGCTGCTACTTTGGCACCCGGGTTAATAACACCGATGATTGGTATCTCTATTTCTTTTCTCACTGTTTCAAGAGCATGGGCACTTGCTGTATTACATGCTATCACAATCGCTTTTACATCCTTCGTCAATAAAAAACGAATGATTTGTCTGGAGTACATTGTTATGGTTGCCTTTGACTTACTACCGTATGGTAATCGAGCAGTATCTCCAAAATATATGATTTGCTCCTTAGGTAATTGATTCATAATTTCCTTAGTTACCGTAAGACCACCAATACCAGAATCAAAAACTCCAATTGCAGATTTATTTGACATATTGTCCCTCCACGCAGCCTACTTCATATTTCTTGTAAATGCTGTTTGAATTAATTTTTCCACTAATTGTGGCTTTGCAATCCCTTTCGCTTCCCATAACATAGGGTACATACTGATTGCTGTAAATCCTGGAAGAGTATTGATTTCGTTAAAAACTATTTCATTGGTATCCTTTTCTAAGAAGAAGTCGACTCTTGATAAGGAATAACCATCTACCGCACGGAATATCTTTACCGCTGCATCACTGATTTCCTGTGCCTTCCCCTCTGGAAGTTCTGGTGAAATAATAGTTTTAGAATCTGCATTGTTGTATTTTGCATCATAATCGTAAAACTCTGCTGCCGCTAAAATCTCACCAACTCCTGAAGCTTTTGCTTCCATACCACCAAGCACTGCACACTCAATCTCTCTTCCCACAATCGTTTCCTCTACTAGTATCTTGCGGTCATGCTCTGCGGCTTCTTTTAATCCAACGATTAAATCATCACGATTATGAGCTTTTGTAATCCCCTTAGAGGAACCAGCATTGGATGGTTTAATGAATACTGGATAAGATATACGATTCTCTATTCGTTCTACTACCTTATTCATCTCCTCCAATTCCTTCGCATACACAGGCTCATAAGCTGCCTGACGAATACCAAGGCTATCCACAATAATCTTAGTATATAATTTATCCATGGATACCGAACTTGCTAGAACACCACAACCCACATACGGAACCCCAGCTAATTCAAGCAATCCCTGAACAGTACCATCTTCACCGAATAATCCGTGTAATACAGGGAATACAACATCTACCTTTTGATATTCTACTTTATTATCTTCCATGATCAAAAGGCTTGGTTTACTTCTATCGGGTGAAAGAATTGCGGTCTTTTTCCCATCTCTCCAAACTCCACTTGTGATGTCTTCTACACTTCCTGTAAGCAGCCACTTTCCCTCTTTTGTGATGCCTACCAATACAATATCATAATGATCAAGATCAATATGATTAATAACCGTTACTGCCGAAACACATGACACCTCATGCTCTGAGGATTGTCCTCCAAACAATACGACAATAGTTTTCTTATCCATGCAAGTCATCCTTTCTGTCTGCCTATCTATTCGAGTTTCCACCTAAGTCGAATCGAAATCATTTAATTATCGTATGAAATTCATACTTTATTAAAATGTTTTATTCATAACAAAAACTAGTACGTAAAGCGCACTTTTTCTTGTTTCTTGAATTTCATAGTTTCACTGAATCCATTATTTACTAGGCCATGAATATTATACTTTCCTATTACTATATACATTTTACACTCAATTAGTTATTAATTCAATGATTTTATCTTATGAACTACCGACCATCTAAAGCTAATGGGATGAAACTGAACTCATGAATGTATCATGTATGTATCACAAATGTATTTAATTTGTTTAAATCGCATAGGTCAGGACATACTCTTAATAATAAAATCAAAAAGATTATTTTCCTAAATTTTAATAAAAGGAGTATTGTTATGAGATTCGTACATTTTCCTAACCCTAATATGCATGAAATTTCTAATAGGGAGTGTTTCCCTAAGAAATTATTTATATCTTACATATTGCCTTTTGCCCTTGCATTTTTGATCACTTTATATGCCTTGTTTGGAGCTTTTGTATCATTTGCAGGCTCACCAGCTGTAAAACAAAATCAGGCTCTTCTACAAGAAGACCTAGCGAAACAATTACTGCGATTTCACATCCTTGGTAATAGTGACTCCGAGGAGGACCAGGATGTGAAACTTTATGTAAAGGAAGGTTTAATGACCTACTTAATACCACTCTTAGAGGATTGCACAGACAAAGAAAGTACAATCAACGTATTAATGGATCATCTAATTGATATTGAGAAAGAAGCTTCCAGGCTTCTTGCTATGAAGGGATATTACTATGGTGCTAGTGCTGCCATTGATAAGAGTACTTTCCCAATTAAAGTTTATGGAGATATAACCTTACCAGCTGGGGAGTATGACGCTCTTAAAATTAAACTTGGTAAAGCACAAGGACGTAACTGGTGGTGTATTCTGTTTCCAAATCTATGCTTTGTTGATGCAACCTATTCCGTTGTTCCGGAAGTTTCTAAGCAACAGTTAAAATCCTTATTAACAGAAGAGGAGTATACCGCAATTATCAAGGAAGAAAAACCAAATGTTGTTGTAAAGTTTAAACTTTGGGATTATCTATCAAAGCTATTTTAGATGAGTACATAGGAGACTCATCTTATCATCCATCTTTGTAGAATGTCTGAATATTACTTGCAAAACCCTTATAAGCCTAATATAATGGACAATATCAGGGTTAAACCCACGACAGGAGTTTTCAATGGATATTATTTCACTAAAGGCATATGCAAAAATAAATCTTGCACTCGATGTGATTGGCAAGCGTCCAAATGGATACCATGATGTCCGAATGATCATGCAAACTATTAAGCTTTACGATAAAATTACAATCAAGCCAACCACAAATCCAGATATCACGATTAAAACAAATCTACACTTTTTACCAACCAATGAGAATAATATCGTATATACAGCCTGTAAGCTGTTTAAGGATACTTTTCAGATTAGCGACGGTTTTTACATTAATCTAGAGAAGAGAATCCCTGTTGCAGCTGGAATGGCTGGCGGAAGTTCCGATGCTGCCGCAACACTTTTTGGTTTAAATGAACTTTTTCAAACCAATCAATCTTTAGAAGATTTAATGAAGCTTGGCGTAAAGCTTGGTGCTGATGTTCCTTATTGTCTTCTACGTGGAACAGCTTTATCCGAAGGAATCGGTGAGGTCTTAACTCCTCTCCCTCCAGCACCCAACTGCTATTGTTTAATTGTAAAGCCACCGGTCAGTGTATCAACCAAATTTGTGTACGAAAACCTTAAGTTAGATGAGAACACCAAACATCCTAATATCGATGGAATGGTAGAAGCCATTGAAAAACAAGATTTACATCAAATGTCTTCTCTTGTCTCTAATGTTTTGGAGTCCGTCACAATTAAACATCATCCAGAAATTGAACGAATTAAAATGGATTTACTCTCTCATGGTGCTCTTAACGCCTTAATGAGTGGCAGCGGTCCAACTGTCTTTGCCTTATTTGATAATCAAAAAGCTGCAGAGCGTGCATTTTATGAATATAAGGTTGGTCCTTATGGAAAACAGACTTTCTTAACACGTTTTTTTGAGTCGAAGAATGTTTAGATCTTTTATAAAAAAGAACAAATTGTATCATCACTAAGATTCATAACCTTAGAAAATGATGCAACTTGTTCTTTTTTGTTCATGACAAGGAAAAGTTCGCGTGTGCGCTTTTTCCTGTTCTGTGTAGGAGTTTCCTACCTGATACCATCTCTTTAGATCTCATCTTATACGCATGTTTTGTTCTCTTAACTCATAGCTTATAATATCATTCACATTTTGCATTCATAACTACTTATCCAGGCTCATATAATGTGTTAGACGCAAACGTGGGACATTTAGAACACGAATAAAATGAGCAAGGAGGGAATTTACTTGGAACTCATTAAAAAGAACATACATATGAATAAGCTGAAATGTAAAAGCAATCTTCAAGTAACCTTTGACGATGATTTCAATGTACCGGATAGTAAACCAGACATTAGTAAATTAATTAAGTCGCAGGGGGAAATCAAATTTAACGATCAGAAAATAAACAATGGTAAACTCTATGCAAATGGCTCGCTGCATTTTCAGGTATTATATTTAAGTGATGAAACCAATCGTCCAATTCATAGCTTAAGTGGACAGATTCCTTTCGATGAGGTAGTTAACTTAAATGAATCCTGCAATCATGATACCGGAACATTAAAATACGAGATCGAAGACCTAACCGCTAGTATTATTAATTCCAGAAAACTTAGTGTAAAGGCTTTGGTTCGCTTAAGTGTTGCCGTAGAAGATTTGTATGATGAAGAAAGTGCAGTATCTGTTGATGCCGAACCTGATGTACAATCCATATCCAAAACAATTGACGTTACCAATATGGCTGTAAACAAAAAGGACAGCTATCGGTTCCGTGATGAGGTTGTTCTTCCATCTGGTAAGAGCTGTATCTCCGAAGTTCTATATAATAATGTAGAATTGAAGAATGTCGATGTGCGTCTGTTGACAGATAAGTTCACTGCCAAAGGTGAGATTTCGTTGTTTGTGCTTTACATAGGAGAGGGTGAAGACAGCCCAATGGAATACTATGAGGCTGATCTACCTTTTAGCTCAACCATTGACTGTAATGGCTGTTCCGAAGATATGACTCCTGACATCTCACTCGATATCGTTGGTAACAACTTAAGTGTAAAACCAGATGCGGATGGAGAAGAAAGAGTTCTTGACTTAGAGACAATCTTAGATGTTTCCATTAAGATTTATGAGGAAACTCAGATGCAAGTTCTTCAGGATATTTATTCTCCAATGAGGGAAATAACTCCTGTTTACAAGGAAGCTAAGTATGAGAACCTTCTCATGCGTAATAACAACCGCGCACGTATTTCGGAAAGAATTCGATTAGATGAAGATAGTGCAAAACTATTACAGATTTGCCATGGAAATGGTACCGTTAAGATTGATGATATTACTCCAGTAGATAATGGATTAGAAGTGGAAGGCGTCATTGACCTTAGCATCCTTTACATAAGCTCAGATGATGCAAGGCCTTTACAGGCTATTAAATCTTCGGTCCCATTTTCTCAAATGATCGAAATTCGAGACTTAAAGGCAAATAGCAACTATGATGTAAAATCAAACCTTGAACAAATCAACATTATGATGCTTGATAACACAGAGGTAGAGGTAAAAGCTAGTGTTGTTCTTAACGTTATAGCATTTGATTGTTTAACCGAATCCTTTATGGTTGATTTCAAAGAAAATCCTCTTGACTTAGCAGGGTTACAAGCAATGCCAGGTATGGTTGGATATGTAGTAAAATCTGGTGATAGCCTTTGGAAGATAGCAAAGAGTTACCATACCACAGTTGACGCTATCAAAGATATTAATGATTTGGAATCAGAAGCTATCAGTGTAGGGGATCATCTCTTAATCGTTAAAGAATTAGATCCGAGCTTTGGATGATTTTAAAGAAAGTTTAATTTATAGGTAATTGCATAGCAATTTCCAAATAAATGAAAAAAGAGAGTGTAATTAGATACCTAACTACACTCTCTTCTTAAAGTCAAAGGATACTCGTAATTCGCATGTCGGCTATGCTTGAAAACGCTACTTACTCGTAATCCATTAGTAACTACGATTACTCTAAACCGTCTTTCCACTTATTAAGCTTTTCAATCGTTGTATCTAAAGTTTTCTGACATATCTCAGGAAGTTCGCCTCCCCAAGCTTTCGTAGCCTCTTTAAAGCCCTTCTTAACAGCATTAATCATGGCTTCTGCTTTGGAAGAATCATTCCCAGCCAGTGCTTTTGCAAAAGATACTAATCGTTCGGAGGTTTGTTCAACACCCCAATACCCATCTTCTGCAATTTCAGAAGCGGCTTTCGCAGCAGTTTCTGGGTCAACCGTTACTTTTCCTTCACGAAGCAGAGCCCAAATATCTGTAGCATCCGTTACTTGCTCGCCTTGTTTTAATAGCATTTTTTCAACTAACGAGCGAAGACTTGCTGTTCTTTGTTCCGCATCCGCTTTTAATCTTTCGATAGTCTCTCTATCCTGTTGCTTATTTGTTTTAATGCCTTCGGACTTTTCATAAGTTGCAGCCACTGTTTCTTGCTTTGGCTCATTTGTCGTGGAATTTTTCTTTTCTAATTCCACTGATTCTGTTAACGCATAGGTGCTTCTTACACCCGTAACTCCGTTTACACTCATACAATACCCTCCTTGGTATACGTAGGGCTATAAACCCTAAAAAAAGACATTAGTTACCGACCTATACTTAGGTCTTATTTCTTATATCGGAAGAAATCGTAAAATGTTTAACTCTATGTAACCTTAATTGAGATTCTAAATCTTCTAGCTTAAGTTCCTAATGCCTCTAATTTAAGTTTCAAGCTTTTAATTTAAGTTTCTATGCTTCTAATTTAAGTTCCTAAGCTCTCTAATTTACTTTCCGCTCTAGTCTAATATCCCATATTTTCTAGTGCTTTCAGTACAGCCGTTGCACTTTTCATAGAAGCTGATAATAGATGAATTGGTTCACTAATCTGCCCTAAGTTATGGGCATCGGAATCTGAAATAACATTGCACTGGTGAAGATAGGGATTATTAGGTACGAAAAGTTCTCTATTCTCTAGTTTTGTAAACTCCACACAAGAAAATCTACTATCTGGTGGTAGAAACCCTAGGTTTGATATTACACTATTCGAATTTTTATCAATATGAGCCGGAATCATAACCCCACGATAAGCAGTTACGATTTCATAGACATCAGAAAATCCAATAGTAGTCGCATTAATCAAAAGATACTCTTCACGCTCTACCACCTTCTCATCTTCGTCTACAACTAACTGATTTCCAAAGATACTTTCCTTATTCTTTACCTTTATTAAATGCTCATAGACATAGGAATCAAACAACATCGCATCTTCTAATTCCGCAAATAAACAAATGACATGTACTTCTTCAGAAGTCGTTAACTCCATTCCTGGTAAGACTAAAATATTATTTTTCTTTCCAATCTCTATTGCAATCTTACAGTTTCTACAGGTATTATGATCCGTAATTGCAATCACATCTAACCCCTTTAATGCCGCCATCATAACAATATTGGTCGGAGTCATATCGTCATCAGCACAAGGGGATAAGCAGGTGTGAATATGAAAATCATAGGTTAGAGGAATCATGTATGATTTGATATACTTGATATGCTGCCCCAAAAATAGGAAGATCGGTAGCTAAGATAGTAACACCTTCACTTTTCGCTTTTGATAGTGCAGCAGCATCAATCGTAACTCCCTCCGATAAAATTACACAAGCTACTTCCGTTAAAGTTGCAACCGCTATCGTATTTATATTACCCATTACAGTTGCCCAAGCGGCTCCAACTGGAATTTTACTCATTGCAATACTTAATAAATCACAACAAAATGGAGTTTCTACTTTCATATTTAGATTGTCACCTTCGTTAATTACTGTAAAATTGCATCTCCTGATAAACTCTTGTTTTGTCATCCTTACCTCCTGCTAATCTTCTAATTATCCTTTGTAAATTTACCAGATAGCTTGCTTACATACTCTCTAAAGATATGGATGCAATAGTTTTCCTCTGCAACCCCTCTCACAATATCCTCTGCAAGAGCCTTACAAGTCGGAGCTCCGCAAGAACCACAGTCAAGCCCCGGAAACTTCTTACAAAGTTCTTCTACTTTTGCTACCTTACCGATACTTTCAAGTAAACTGACACCAAGATTGAATACAGGTTCATATTCAACTTCCTGTGTCCAGCCAATATCAATACTTTCAAGTGGAATATGTGTTCTTGCAACAGGCATATATTTACGAAGTCTCTTTAGTTTTACTTTTGCAACATATGGATTTTCAACAGTAAGTACCCCTCCAACGCAGCCTCCATTACAAGCATTCAGTTCAATAAACTCAAGATTCGTAAACTTCTGATCCTCCATATCCTCAAGTACTCGAATGATATTTTCAATTCCATCTGCTGCAAGGTAACTATCTGTTAGAAGTCCACTTGCCTCACCGCCACTAGAACCCCAGCTGATTCCTATTTTACCTGCGATTGCAAGGTCTTCTAACTCTTCTCTTTCTGCTACAGTTTTCATACAGCTAATTAACTGAGGATAGACATCCTTAATTGCAAGTACCCCATCCACCTCACTTTTTTCATATCCCAACGGATTTTTTGCCGCTGTAACCTTCGCTGGGCATGGTGAAATGAAAAAGATACCTATTTTCTCACTTGGAAGTCCCGTCTTTTCCATGGCTATTTTTCTAGCTAATTCCGCAGCAATATCAACTGGCGCCTTTAACGGAAGCAGATGCTCCAATAAGCTTGGAAAACGGACACGAATCAATCTAGTTACCACAGGGCATGCCGTACTAATAACAGGCCACTTCTCCTTATGTTCTTCTATGTACATTCTAGTTGCTGCAGATACAATTTCAGCAGCACCGCTTACTTCAAAAACATCAGAGAATCCCATTAACTTTAAGGCATTTAAAACAATATTAATATCATCTAAATTATTCATCTGTGCATACAAAGAAGGTGCTGGTAAGGCAACGGTATATTCGAATTGCTTAATCATATCCATACTATCATACGTCGCATTCTTGGCATGATGAGGACATATTCTAATACACTCACCACAGTCGATACAAAATTCCTTTGTGATTACCGCCTTTTGATTACGAACTCTTATTGCCTCGGTAGGGCAACGCTTAATGCAATTGATACAGCCCTTACAAAGGTTTTCATCTAATCGTACCGCGGTATGAAACTTCCCCATCGTCATCCCCCTCTCCTAGCATATCTCTTAGTATATATTTCATTCCAAGACACAAAAAACATATAGGAAGCTATGCTGATTCTTTATGCACTATATCTTAATACATCAACTCTAATATATCCATCATTCCTTTATACTAACATAATTACATATAAACCTTCAACGATACAGTAGTCCCCTCTCCCAATATGGTATTTATACTCATTTCATCTGAGTATTTTTTCATATTTGGAAGGCCCATGCCAGCCCCAAATCCCAGTGCCCTAACATTATCGGGTGCAGTGGAATATCCAGCCTGCATGGCAAGTTCTACATCTACAATTCCTGGTCCCTCATCTTTTAATATCATTATGATTTCTGTAGAAGAGATATGTACCGTGATATCTCCTCCATGAGCATGAATCACCATGTTTATCTCGCCCTCATACATAGAGATGGCAACCTTTCTTATAGCCTCCGGATTTGCTCCCATCTGCTTTAATTTCTTTTTAACATCACTAGATGCTTCCCCCGCTCTAGTAAAATCATCACCAGGTATCGTATAAGTTAGTGTGATTGATTGGCTCAATTTGAGGTACCTCCTCGCAGACCATTTTGATATAATAAACCACATGCTGTAAACATACGATGTCCGGTACATAATAACGGTATTTCTCTTTCATTTGCAAGCTCAATCATAGCTTCATCTGGTCTTTTTCCTCGAACAAAAACGATACATACGACATCCATCATCTCCGCTGTGCGAATTACCTGTAAATTGCACAACCCGGTTAACAATACGCATTGTTCTTCGACAAATGCAAGTACATCACTCATCATATCGGATCCACAACCAGTTTGTGCCTCACGATTTAAAAATTCTTCTCCGCTAATTACCTGTGCTCCAAGTATTTCTTTCACATCTCTTACAGTCATGTGCGAATGCCTCCTCATCTTCTTTTACTCTATTTATCTTTATGGCTTTCCTTTTTTCAATAAAACTGTCAATATTGTATAAATTTTATACATTTTTACTTATTTATCAGTATAACATTACCAAATGTTCTTTTCAACTCCAGCTGGATAATTATTTTAATCTATATGTTATTTTATTAACCACTTTCTATGTATTATTGTATATTTCATATAAATAATTCAATATTTAATGTGCTTAATATGTTTCATGTATTTTATTGCATATACAATTGTATATAGTGTATTTGGTTATACTAAAATTAAAGATTACTATTTGTTAAATTTATATCATTGTGGATTTTTCACTAATACCATGCTATAATACTATTGTTTTTCGACAACATGTCATCGAAAAGATTGTTAAAAAACTATCAAGGAGGTTTTATCATGAGCTCACAGAAATCAACCGTTCCTTTTGCTGGAACAAAAGAGCAAGAGGCAGAACTTATAAGTGTTATAGAAGAGCTTAAAAGTGACAAAGGTGCCTTAATGCCAATACTTCAGAAGGCACAGGAAATCTATGGTTACCTTCCGATTGAAGTTCAAACCATTATTTCTAACACATTAGATATTCCTTTGGAAAAGATTTATGGAGTAGTAACATTTTATTCTCAATTCTCTCTTTTACCAAAAGGGAAATTCAAAATTTCCGTATGTCTTGGAACCGCCTGTTATGTAAAAGGCTCTGGTGACATCTATAATAAACTCATGGAGAAGCTTGGTATTGCTAGCGGCGAATGTACCCCTGACGGTAAGTTCTCTTTAGAAGCTTGCCGTTGTATTGGTGCCTGTGGTTTAGCTCCTGTTCTTACCGTTAACGATGATGTATACGGAAGACTTTCCGTAGATGACTTGGATGGTATTCTTGCTAAATACGCATAAGCTAATTCCTATTAGTACCTTTCAACTTCAAAATCGCATTGTTTATAGAATATGAAATAGAGGAAATCAAGTATGATGCCGGAAATCTCTCTGAACGTATTAGATGTGGCTCAAAATTCCATACGTGCAGACGCAACACTCATTATTATAACTGTAACTGCAGATAGAAAAAAGGATACTATGACTATAGTAATTAAAGATAATGGCTGTGGCATGACAAAAGAGCAGGTAACCCATGTCTTAGACCCTTTTTTCACAACACGAACTACCCGTAAGGTCGGGCTTGGAATACCGTTTTTTCAATATGCGGCGACTTCCACTGGTGGTAACTTTTCCATAGATTCTGTTGTTGGGGAAGGTACCATGGTTACAGCAAGTTTTATTCTCTCTCATATTGATCGGATGCCGCTTGGAGACATGACAAGCACGATGCATACGCTGATAACATTGAATAACCGGATAGATTTCTTATATACATATACCGTAGATGACAAAAGTTTCACCCTAGATACCAGAGAAATTCGAATGATACTTGACGGAATACCGCTTAATTCTCCTGATGTTTCTAATTATATACGAGAGTTTTTAAGCGAAAATAAGCAAGAAGTCGACCAAGGAATCATTCTCTAAGATAATCCGTTTGAATTTGGTAATTATATGCGCAAAGAATATGCGCAGAAATGGAGGAATTATGAAATCTCTTGAAGAATTAAAAGCAATACGGGAGAAGATGCAGAATCAAATTGGCCTTCGTAACGAAGCCGAAGCAAATATCCGTGTCGTTGTAGGTATGGCTACCTGCGGTATCGCAAGTGGAGCAAGACCTGTTCTTAATGCTCTTTCAACCGCAGTTCAAGAAAAAGGCCTTTCAAATATTGTGGTTACACAAACAGGATGTATCGGTTTGTGTCAGTTTGAACCAATTGTAGAGATTACGGAAGCCGATAAAGAAAAAGTAACTTATGTAAAGATGACAGCAGAAAAAGCGCTTGAAGTAGTAGAAAAGCACTTAGTACGTGGACAAATTGTCAAGGAATATACGATTCAAAATTATATTAAATAGCGAGGAGGACCTAATATGTATCGTTCACACATCTTAGTTTGTGGCGGAACTGGTTGTACTTCCTCCGGAAGTCAGCAGATTCTAAATGCGTTACAGACTGAAATCGAAAAAGCCGGACTAAAAGAAGAGGTTGCTGTCGTTCAGACAGGATGCCACGGACTTTGTGCTTTGGGACCTATTATGTTAATTTATCCAGAAGGCACATTTTACTCTATGGTAAATGTTGACGACATCCCGGAAATCGTAACGGAGCACTTATTAAAAGGTAGAATTGTGAAACGCCTTCTCTATAATGAGACTGTTACTGAAGATGGTATCAAATCATTAAACGAAACGGATTTTTATAAAAAACAGCACAGAATAGCACTTCGTAATTGTGGTGTAATTAACCCAGAGAATATTGATGAATACATAGGAACAAGGGGGTACGAAGCACTTGGTAAGGTTCTTACTGAGATGACCCCAGACGATGTAATACAAGTCCTCCTAGACAGCGGGTTACGTGGCCGTGGAGGCGGCGGATTCCCAACCGGTTTAAAGTGGAAACTTGCAAAAGGAAATGACGCTGATCAAAAATATGTTTGCTGTAATGCCGATGAAGGTGACCCAGGTGCATTCATGGATCGTTCTGTATTAGAAGGTGACCCTCACGTTGTATTAGAAGCCATGGCTATTGCAGGATATGCAATAGGAGCAACCCAAGGATATATTTACGTTCGTGCAGAATACCCAATCGCTGTTGCTCGTCTTGAAATTGCAATCAAACAGGCGAGAGAATATGGACTTCTTGGGAATAATATATTCGGAACCGATTTCTCCTTTGATGTAGGTCTTCGTTTAGGTGCTGGTGCTTTCGTTTGTGGAGAAGAGACAGCTCTTATGACCTCTATTGAAGGTAACCGTGGTGAACCTCGTCCACGTCCTCCATTCCCAGCACAAAAAGGATTATTCCAGAAACCAACTATATTAAATAACGTAGAAACTTATGCTAATATCCCACAGATTATTCTAAATGGATCCGAATGGTTTGCATCTATGGGTACTGAAAAGAGCAAGGGTACGAAAGTATTCGCTCTTGGTGGCAAGATCAAGAACACTGGTCTTGTAGAAATCCCAATGGGTACTACACTTCGCGAAGTTGTAGAACAAATCGGTGGCGGTATTCCTAACGGTAAGAAGTTTAAGGCTGCTCAGACCGGCGGACCATCCGGCGGATGTATTCCAGTGGAGCACTTTGATATTCCAATCGATTACGATAACCTGATTTCCATCGGTTCTATGATGGGTTCTGGTGGTCTTATCGTAATGGATGAAGACAACTGTATGGTTGATATTGCTAAGTTCTTCCTTGAATTCACCGTAGATGAGTCTTGTGGTAAATGTACTCCATGTCGAATCGGTACAAAGCGTATGTTAGAGATTCTCGAAAAGATTACCAAGGGTAATGGAACCTTAGAGGATTTAGATAAGTTAGAGGAACTTTGCTATTACATCAAAGATAATTCTCTCTGTGGTCTTGGCCAGACAGCACCAAACCCAGTTTTATCTACACTTCGCTACTTCAGAGACGAGTATGTTGCTCATGTAGTAGACAAGAAATGTCCAGCTGGTGTATGTAAATCCTTACTTTCCTATACCATCGATGCAGACATGTGTAAAGGATGTACCTTATGTGCACGTACCTGTCCAAACAATGCTATTGAAGGTAAAGTACGCGAGCCTCACGTAATCATACAAGATAAGTGTATCAAGTGTGGAGCTTGTATGGAGAAATGTAAATTCGGTGCAATCAGTAAGAAATAATATGGTGGCATTGTGAAAATAAAAGACTATTTTCATAATGTGGCATAATGGAGGAAACTATGGCGAATATTAATTTAAAAATTAACGGCATGGATGTCTCTGCTCCGGCAGGTTCGACCATCTTAGAAGCTGCCAGATTAGCGCACATTGAAATTCCAACCCTTTGTTACCTAAAGGAAATCAACGAAATTGGTGCTTGCCGTATCTGTGTAGTAGAAGTAAAAGGTGCAAGAAGCTTAGTAGCTTCCTGTGTATATCCAATAAATGAAGGTATGGAGGTATTTACAAATACTCCAAAAGTATTAAAGTCCAGAAAAAAAACCTTGCAATTAATTCTTTCTAATCATGACAGAAGATGTCTCTCCTGCGTAAGAAGTGGGGACTGTGAATTACAGAAATTATGTAAAGAACTTGGTGTTGATGACGAAGCATTATATGATGGCGAGAAGGGCTTATATGAGCTCGATGAAACCGCAGCTCATATGGTTCGTGATAATAATAAATGTATTCTTTGTAGACGTTGTACTGCTGTGTGCTCAATGACACAAGGTATCGGCGTAATTGGAGCAAATGAGCGAGGATTTAAGACAAATATCGGTTCTGCTTTTGAAATGGGACTAGGCGAAACAAGCTGTGTATCTTGTGGCCAGTGTATCGCTGT
This sequence comes from Lachnoclostridium phytofermentans ISDg, assembly GCF_000018685.1. Lineage (NCBI taxonomy): Bacteria > Bacillati > Bacillota > Clostridia > Lachnospirales > Lachnospiraceae > Lachnoclostridium > Lachnoclostridium phytofermentans. Next base: position 4,659,060 of record NC_010001.1, read on the forward strand.
CTGTCCTACCGGTGCACTTTATGAAAAAGATAGCATCGATGCAGTATTAGAAGCAATTGCAGATCCGGAGAAGTTTGTATTCGTTCAAACAGCACCTGCTGTTCGTGCAGGACTTGGTGAAGCATTTGGCTTACCAATCGGAACGAATGTGGAAGGCAAGATGGTTGCTGCACTTCGTCGCATTGGCTTTGATAAAGTATTTGATACAAATTTCAGTGCTGACTTAACCATTATGGAAGAAGCAACAGAATTCCTTGATCGTGTACAAAATGGTGGAGTATTACCACTCATTACTTCCTGTTCTCCAGGATGGATTAAATACTGCGAGCACTATTTCCCAGATATGACAGAGAACTTAAGTTCCTGTAAATCTCCACAGCAGATGTTCGGTGCAATTGCAAAGACATATTATGCTGAGAAGCTTGGTATCGACCCAGCAAAGATGGTAAGTGTAAGTATTATGCCATGTACCGCAAAGAAATTTGAACTTGGCCGTGACGATCAATCCGCAGCAGGTGTTCCAGACGTTGACTATTCCTTGACTGTACGTGAGTTCGCAAGACTTATTGATAAGGTAGGCCTTAAATTCTTATCCTTACCAGACGAACAGTATGACAATCCACTTGGTATCTCTACCGGTGCCGCTGTTATCTTTGGTGCAACCGGTGGTGTTATGGAAGCAGCTCTTCGTACTGCAGTATGGAAGTTAACCGGTGAAAATAGTGATTCTCCAATTGAATTTAATGAAGTTCGTGGTGTACAAGGCATCAAAGAAGCAACCTTCCAAGTTGCTGGTATGGATGTCAATGTTGCTGTAGCTTCTGGTCTTTCCAATGCAAGAGAATTGCTTGAGAAAGTAAAATCAGGAGAAGCAAACTATCACTTTATCGAAATCATGGGATGTCCTGGTGGTTGTGTAAATGGTGGTGGTCAGCCTCAAGTTCCAGCAAGCGTTCGTAACTTTACGGATATTCGTGCTCTTCGTGCAAAGGTTCTTTATGATTCCGATGCAGCAAATCCTTTGCGTATGTCTCATGAAAATGAAGCAGTTAAGATGGTTTATGATGAGTTCCTTGGTGCTCCTGGAAGCCATAAGGCACACGATATCTTGCATACTACTTATGTTAAGAGATCCATTAATAAATAGAAACTAGAAAAAATAAAAAATGTCTCTGTGCAGGTATTAAACCGCTGAGACATTTTTTATTTTAATAAGAAAAGTTTCTATTCGCAGATAAATCTTTAAAGAGAGCTTTCAAATCCTGTCCAGTTACTTATATTTCATATAAAACTAGACAACTCAAATAATTGATCTAACCTACATCATTAGTTTTTTCCCTTTGTAACTTTACATAGTTCGAATATTCGATCCATATCAAGATTATAAAAGAAATAATATTTACCATTCACTTTTAGATCGTCTCCATAGAATATTATTTCATTAATAATGTTAGCATTCGTGTCTATCATAACGATTCCATAATCCCATCCCCCAGATGGAAGCTTTATTGGTTTGTATACATAATATCCATCATTCAACAATTGAAATAACTCTTGCTTTTGTTCCTCATTAAATGGAATCATTAAATCTTGATATCTTAAAAAATAGTCAGTCTCTGAACTATCTTTATCGCTTATAACATCCGAAAACTTTTTTATTGACAAAATAATAATCAACAAAATTAAGGATAGAGAAAATAGTGCAATTAATATTTTACGTTTCATATTCACCTCTAATTTTGTATAAAAGTATAATAAAAGTTGACGTTAGCACTTAATTATCCTTAAACTATTTTTAGAAATTACTCAGAAATATAAACTGCATTTTGCATAGATGCATCAGCAGGGCAGATATATCTCAAAGCTCTTGATACCCAACCATCAGCTATTTTATAATAAATTCTTTTCGTCCCATTACTAAATTGGTATTGTCTGTAACCTAACGCTAAAACAAAGTGTTCTTCATACAGGTTGTGTCCCATAACATTTAGTATAAAAGGTACATTATTATCTATTTTACCCATCATAGTACTATCCTTGGATAGTATTGTTGCATTGGCTGATATACTGTTATAGTTCTTTGAAAAAAAATATCTATTTATGGCACCACTTACATCCCATATAGATGCATTATAGCCAGCATAACTATAAATTGTAGAAAATGCAGTTTGCCAGTTATTATTATCATAAAGATTATAATAACTACGAGATTGATAATAATATAATAACAGATTAACTGCAGATGTAGCACCACAATGTCCTGTTGCTGAAAAATCACCAGTTGTCATATAATAATTATCCCAACCATTTATAGACTTAGTAGATAAACTGCTATATCCCTTTTCATAATCATCTGGATCAATTATGGGTATTGAAGGGGCTGTACTATTTCTATTAGTATTTGATGAATTAATAAAATCAGTTATTTTTTCTTTATCATTATATGATATGTTATTAAGCACATCATATACATACGAATTTTCAGAAATAAACATATTGAAGGAATCAAGGTAATAGTATTTTTTGTCAGAAAATCTCATTAATTTATTTGTACGGTTATATGGACTTGAACCATCATCAGAAAATTCATATACAATAGCATAACCCACCACGATATCAAAAAAGTACGTAAGCAACACTAAAAAAGAAAACTTACAGGTTTTGTATTCAGTATTTTTTATGCAGATAGTTCAATACTTGCAACAGACTTAACAACCTAAGAATTGAAAATATTCATGTATACAATTCTTTTAATATATAAATAGTTAAGTTAAAACGTTTGAGAAAACACATTCATAATACAGTATGGGGCAACCTCAATAGCAATACACCGTGAGGTTACCCCAACTATTACTAACATCACTCTTCCACCATTTACGCAAACAAAAGTAAGCAATATCATATCTCCTTAGTTTTTCAATTCTTTTATAATTCTTTATCAATGCAAAGGCAAACAATACTTCTGCCCCACTGATATAACAATCTTTCAAATCAAAGATAAACCAGTCAAATAGTAAAATATAATCAAGACTACCACCAAAGAATATCTTATCAATAAGGCTACAAAATGCTCCTGACAACAATAACACATAAATTACTTTCGGTATTATTCCCTCCCGTTTTGCACAAAAGTGATAATACTCGTACATATAGTAAGCTATCACTATAACGAAAGCATTAATCAGTATTGCAAACCATGGGTAACTAAAAATGTCTACATAATTCCCAAGATAAGATTGGTTTGTATTTACCTTTGGTTTGAAGGCAAATACGTCTCCCAATATCCGAAAACTCTTATCAAAATAATTATGTCGTATGATAGCCTTTATCACCTGATTGATTACTACCAAACTTCCTATTGTTATACCTTTTTTTGCTATTGGTTTCATGAAAATATCTCCTCCCCATTTCTAATTAGAAACGAATTCGATATAAAACTTCTTCTTCCACCCATTCGCTATGTACCGGTTGAAATCCTAGTCTCTTATATAGTCTTCTTGCCTGTTCGTTATCTGGCTCAAAACTAATATAGACCATCTTTTGACTCTTTTCTTCCTTCATATACTGAAGCAACTGTTTCATCGCTTCTGCTCCTAACCCCTTTGACTGATGCTTCTCATCAATCATAAATCTTATAATTAAATAATGATATTCATCTGGGTGTAAGCAATACATTAAAAATCCAACCAATTCCTCTTCCTCATAAATCGTCATTGGCATATAGTCCTCATGTATCTTCGCTTGTTCTAAGGAATAGTGGTTGGATACTAAAAAGCGGCGTTGATCCTCTTTCACTTTTAGGCTAATCACCGCATCATAATTAGACTCTGTAATACCCCTTAGGGACACCAAAGGATAACCTCTCCTTTCGCTATGTTTTCATTTGATAATTTCCCATATATTCTTTGGTTAGTCCTTATATTATATAGTTAAATATCCCCATTTGCAACCATCTCTGGTGCTTTATATGCTCAAATATTTCTTTTGTTTTATATACTTAAAATACTTTGTAAATACTTTGTTTTCAATACATAGAATCCCCCTGTTTAAACGAATTAGCATCCCGATTGAAGTCTTTCTATACCTATCTACAATGAAAAAGAAATTCTACTTTCTTGAATAACTTTTCTACTATGTTATAATATTAGTAAAATTTAGAATTTTATAGGTCTTAAATTCTCAAATATATTTTTCAACATCATATTTTTATGCGTGATAGAAAACGTGGATAGGAGCTCGTATGAATGTAAATGAGGCAAATAGAATTGTCAATAAATTAAAATCCAATATTCAGCAAGTAATTATAGGAAAAGACGAAGTTATTCTAAAAGTAATCACTTCCCTTATCGCAGGCGGACATGTTTTACTGGAGGATACGCCTGGTACCGGAAAGACATTACTATCCAAAGCACTCGCTCGTTCCCTCTCTCTAGATTTCAGACGTATTCAGTTTACTCCTGACCTATTACCATCCGACGTTACAGGACTTAATATATATAACCAAAAGGAAGAACGCTTTTCATTTTTAGCAGGCCCTGCCTTTACTAATATTTTATTGGCAGACGAAATAAACAGAGCAACTCCAAGAACCCAATCTAGTTTATTAGAGTGTATGGAAGAGCACCAGATTACAATTGACGGAGAAACAAGGACCTTATCGGATCCGTTCTTTGTAATTGCTACACAAAATCCAATAGAAACTGCAGGGACATTTCCACTTCCTGAAGCTCAGATGGATCGTTTTATGATGCAGCTCTCTATGGGGTATCCTACGGAATCTGAGGAGCTTTGTATGATAGAGAGGTATCTCTTAAATAACCCGTTAACCACGCTAAATCCGGTATGTACTGCTGAAAATATTCTTGCAATCAGAGAATTTTCAAAGACCGTTTTTATACATAATTCAGTACGGGAATATCTCGTTGCTATTATTCATGCAACAAGAAAACATCCTTTATTATCTGTTGGAGTTAGCCCTCGTGGAACATTGGCTTTGATAAAAGCCTGTCAAGTTTATGCTGCGATACAAGATCGTAATTATTGTCTACCAGATGATGTAAAACAATTGGCACCTTGCGTATTAAAACATCGTGTTCTATTATTTGGTAACTATAAACAGGGAGTTAATAATCATCCTATCGATGAAATTCTTCAAAAAATTCCTGTACCAACCGAGGATTTTAGTGAGAAGAGATGATGTAAAATGGTTGCTAAACATTGAAACGAAGTTAGTGTGGGATAAAAAATTACACGTTTCTTCAATATAACATTACTGCATTTGCAAGAAGATGTGGTATTCAATGGGTGTACTTAATATGTATGTGTACTTGATATATATGTGTACTTGATATATATGTGTACTTGACATGTATGTGTACTTGACATGTATGTGTACCTAAAACACGCAGATGGGAGTTCATATGAGAATTATAACATCATTTCTTCTCTTTGGTTTTGTGTACTACATTCAACACTATTTATACGCGAAGTATTGGGATTATAGATTGAGAGTAACGTTATCTTTTGAAGATAACTTTGTAACCGAAGGACAAAAGACTTATCTCATCGAATCTGTTGAGAATAATAAATTTTTACCTATCCCCCTCCTTCGTGTTAAGTTTTCAGCCTCGAAGTACTTTTTATTTGGAAAAGAGAGTAATGCAGACGTTACAGATCAGTATTATCGTCATAATGTTTACTCAATTATTCCATATCAAAAAATCACGAGAAAGTACCCATTTTTATGTAGCAAAAGAGGCTGTTATTCCATCAATCGCATTGATTTAATTTCCCGTGATTTATTCTTATCTGGAATACTTGCAAATCAAATACCATGTGATAGTATGATTCACGTCCTACCGGGTACAATTTCCCCGCTGCATTATCCAAAGAATCTGATATCAGCATTGCAGTCTATCATCCATCAGGCTGCATTAACAGAAGACCCATTTGAATTAAAAAGTATACGCAATTATGAACCATACGATAATATAAGACATGTGAACTGGAAGCAAACCGCAAGGACAGGACACTTAAAGGTAAATACCCACTTTCCGACGACGTGGCAAAATGTATCCATTTACCTAAATCTTGACCCCAATCTTGTTTTACATCAAGAAGATTTACTGGAAGAAGGCATACGTATTGCTTATTCCCTTGCTTCTATGTTAAATGAGACGAATATACCGGTGCGATTTATATGTAATGGTAAGGACATTTTCACAAACCAGACTATAAAGATGGAAGCTGGAAGTGGCAGACATTATTTAACTCAACTTGGCATCTCTTTAGCAAGAATAGACTTAAAGAAGCCAGTTGATAACTTTACCTCAACACTCGAACAATTTTCGGTGCAGGACCAAATATCCCATCAACTAATATTAATATCAAATTATCGAAAGCCTGACTTATTAGAAGTCTATCAAAAGCTTATGGATTGCGGCTATTCTTGTTTTTATATTATTCCAGCACTTAAGTCTGTGGAGATATTGGAAACATCGATTCCTAATTCTATGATATGGGAGGTGGACTATCTTGAAACAACGTTATCAGAAACTACTTGATGTATTCCATCTTGGCATGTTATTACTTGTTTGCTGCACATTGACAACTCTATTTTTTCAATATACTAAACAAACAACTATAGTAAGGCAGTCCGCTTTCTATGCTATTCTTCTGATATCTTCTTATCTAATCAATAGCTATGTGAGAAAGAATTTTTTTATTTTTCTACTACCACATTTGGCGATGTTGGTTTTGTTATTCTACCTGTCAATTCCTATACTAGATAAGTCCCTGTGTATTATTCTATGGTTTTTTCTGATCGTATTTGATATTTTGTTTTGGTGCGATATGACAAGGTCTAAAGTTATGGACATGCCATTACCAATCACGTTTGCCTATCCTATCCTTTATTGGTATTTAGGTAGAAGTGATTTCGGTAATTATCAAACGCTCTCTTATTACTATGGAATTTTATACTTAACTCTTGCACTTATTTGTTCTTATTTAAAGAATACAAAGTACATCGAACCAATAAAGGAAGTTACTGGGTATACTCCAACAAAGGAAATCCTAAAAAGTAATAACCGTATTGTTTTTAGTATTTGTAGTATTCTCCTTTTTGGAACCTTATTTCTTCGATATAAACCGATAGAAGCTTTTTTATCCTATGTATTCGGTCTCATAGGGCAAGGACTTAAAGCATTCCTCTCTTTTCTTATCAGTTTATTTCATAGTGCTCCTGCCATACCAGAGAGAGAAGAAATAATTCAACCTAATATACAACAAATACCTTTACCAAAAACGACTACAAACCCAATCGTTAACTTGATTCAGGATGTTATTATTTATATTGTTTCCTTTGCACTTATTACCGGAATTGTCATTACGGTTTCCGTAGTATTATATCATTTTATAAAAAAGTACCTTTATCATCATACTCCTGCTTCTTTTACAGAGGAGGATGACTTTTCCGTTATCGTAACCACAGAACGGCTTAATAGAAAAAAGCTTAAAGCGGAAAATGTTGATATGAAAGGTGATAATAATCAAAAAATAAGGTACTATTATAAGAAGAAAATAAAGCGCTTCATAATTAAAAATAAGAATTTTGATCCGTCACTAACACCAAATGAGCGTGCCAATACCTCTGACCCCTTAGCCGAGAAAGGACTAACAGAACTTACAACCTTCTATAATCAAGCTCGATATAGCAATGAATCTATGACAAAAGAAGATGCAAAAAAAGCAAAAACTTATTTATGATAATAGATTATCCTATGTTTACGTATAGTTCTAAAATTTTTATCATAAGATAGAATAAGAATTATTCGGAGTAGCACCATATGAAACATATTATAAAACAGTTTCTTCTTTTCTCATGCCTTCTAGTATTAAGTGCTTTACTGATTTCATGTAAGAAAACAAATGGCACACCAGAAAAAGAAAGAGATTTAGAATTTACCGTTGTAGAGAATGCTGATCTACCAGATAAATTATTAAAATGCATCGAAGATAAGAAAGCCAATCCTTTTAAATTAACTTATGAAAATGAAGATTATCTCTACATAGTGCAAGGTTATGGAGCACAAAAAAGTGGCGGCTATAGCATCTCTGTTGATGAACTATATCTTGCTGGTAATTGGATCTATGTTAAAACCAGCTTAATAGGTCCTGGAAAAAATGAACCTGTAACTCAGAACATCACCTACCCATATGTCGTTATTAAAACAGAATTTATGGATAATGAAGTTTGCTTTCAATAATAAGAAAAAGCAAAGCATTACAATCAATGCTTTGCTTTTTTATTCATGACAACGAAAAGTTCACGAAGCGTATTTTTTATTTGTTGAATAAAAATAAACATAACAACAATATTTAGTGTTACTAAAAACTAAATAAACCACATATAGTATATGGACGGTAATTTATTTAGTATTTTCTATATTTTTGTTATTAATGCTCATGTATTTCTTGGTAAGATTGTGCATTATTTCTTCTAATTCTAGTTCTTACTACCCAATCAATAAAAATCTAAATAACAATATGCATAGTATTACAGTTATTTGTTGTGCAATATTATTATTTAATTCAAAAAAATCGAACCTACATTCTCCCCCTTATTTGACTTTGATACCCTTGTATGCTATAGTATCATTATGAATTTGTTAGTTTTTGGATATGTCTTGACTACTAGTTATAACTTAATGTAATACTATGTCAGATGGTTTTCTGAATATATTTTTGGTTTTCCAAAATAACGGACAAACCTAAGCTTTATTTAGAAACCAATGGCCTATGGTTCGTAACACTTACTATAACAGGCATGTAAAGCGTCAAGTTTCACAGACCGTACTGCAGATTGGAGTATAATAATGAAGCAACCAGAAAACATGTGCAAGGTAAGAAACACTGTAGTTAATAACGTAGGGAGAAGGGTAAAAATCAAAGCAAATAAAGGACGTAATAAAGTAGATATCGCTGAGGGTATTATTGCTCAAACTTATCCATGCGTATTCTTAATTCAGGTGGAAGGTGAACTCGCCGAGTCCGTGAAGACAATGTCCTTTAGTTATACCGACGTTTTAACCAAGGAAGTAGAATTGGTACTCTGTTAATCTGAGTGTCAGAATACCTATTAATATAAGGAAACCCTAACATATAAAGATGTCATTTCATGATATTTCCACTTATTTGTGGTATATCATATTTGGCATCTTTTCTATTTTTACACATTGACATGTTACGTATTTTTCTATATAATTAGTAATCATTATTAATATAATTAATATTTAGAAAGGAGTCAGGCTTGCAAACAACGAAATATAGTAGACAGAGAGAATCCATCAAAGATTATCTTGCTCATACGAAAGAGCACCCTACTGCTGATACCATTTATTTGAAGGTTCGTGAAACTTATCCTAATGTAAGCTTAGGAACCATTTATCGTAATCTGAATCTTTTGGTTGAGCAAGGCGAAGTACTAAAAATCAGCTGCGGCGACGGATGTGACCATTTTGATGGGACAACAAAACCGCATTACCACTTTATATGCACCACTTGTAATAAAGTGATGGATCTTCCTGCATTATCTCTGGATCATATCGATACCTTAGCAGGAGCAAATTTTGCGGGTAAAATTGAAGGGCATACTGCTTTCTTCTATGGCTCTTGTCCAGAATGCACCACTAAGACTTCCAATAGTTAAAGTAAGCAAGCTGCTTCAGCTGAGTTAGCAGATAAATAGAGATTACGTAATTCTCTCGTTGTGTAAAAATAAAAAACCAGGAGCTTTTCTATAGGAAAGTATCCTGGTTTTTTTTACGTTAAAGAAGGATTACTGCCTTTGATTATTAATCATTTAAAACATCATATTAACCTGCCTTGATACATATATATTAATCTGCCTTGATACATATATATATTAAGGCTTTTAGTTTCTTATATTATATATTGTTTCTTTTCATGACCCCTCCTTCGTTTCTATTTCACTATCTTATAAGAAATGAACGATACTAGGAATACAAGTGGAGGAGCCCAGAAATTAATTTAAAAAGTTTGAAAAGAGGTATTGACATTTCTTTTCTTATGGTATATCATAATGATATCAGTAATGATTACTAATTTAGAAGATCATTAACAACAATAGGAAGTCACTAAAACAAATTTATTACATTCTTTCTATTGCCGCTATAAACAGAACCTTATTCTTAGGTCTGTTAAAAAAATAAGTATTGAAATGAAAAGGAGATTATAAGTATGAAAAAGTTTGTATGTAATGTATGTGGTTATGTTCATGAAGGAGATTCTGCTCCTGAAGTTTGTCCAATCTGTAAGGCTGGTGCTGATAAGTTTACTGAACAGTCTAGCGATCTTACATGGGCAGCTGAGCACGTAGTTGGTGTTGCTCAGGGTGTTAGCGAAGATATTCTTAAGGATTTAAGAGATAACTTTACTGGTGAGTGTGCTGAAGTAGGTATGTACCTTGCAATGGCAAGAGTAGCTCATAGAGAAGGCTACCCAGAAATCGGTTTATACTATGAGAAGGCAGCTCATGAAGAAGCTGATCATGCTTCCAGATTTGCAGAATTACTTGGTGAAGTAGTAACTAACAGCACAAAGAAGAACTTAGAGTTAAGAGTAGCTGCTGAAAATGGTGCTACAGCTGGTAAGTTTGATCTTGCTAAGCGTGCAAAAGAAGCTAATCTTGATGCAATTCATGACACTGTACATGAGATGGCTAAAGATGAAGCTAGACATGGTAAGGCATTCTTAGGCTTACTACAGAGATATTTTCAATAATTAAAACCATGCTTGTTCCCTTGGAGTAATGCACTCCCCGGTATTACTCCAGTTACTAGATTACTCGCCCTCCCTTGGCGAAATATTCTATACTCCCCTAAGAAGAAAGGCAAGACGTCTACCCCCATAGATGTCTTGCCTTTCTTCTTTATAATACTATATGTTAGAATAGTGATTTATTATTTATTACATATTCCGACATATAGTATAGAACCTAAAACAATATTTGCGTCTTTATCATGTCCATGCTATAATACCTAAAAATAAACAGAACTTATTTAGGAGAATATTCATATGAAATCATACCGCTATACCACACTTCTTTTTGATGCCGATGATACCTTATTAGACTTTAAAGCATCCGAGCAAGATGCATTATCTTATATTTTTGAACAAGTTAACGTACCTCTTACCGAGGAGATTCTTTCTTTCTACCATGAAATTAATCATGGTTTATGGGAAGCTTTCGAAAGAGGTGAAATTTCTCGAAATGATATCCTGCAAACGCGCTTTGTAACAGTATTTGATGCATTACAAAAAAGAGGAATTGCCCCTAGGAATCTAACATTTGGAAGAAAGCCAATCGATTCTACGGATCTTGAACCACTATATCAAGCAAAACTTGCAACGGGTCACAACTTAATACCTGGGGCTAAAGAGCTAATTGAAACTCTTCGTAAAACTCATCGTGTTTATATTGTCTCGAATGGCGTGGCCACTACCCAGCAAGACCGCTTAAATGCCTCCGGCCTATTCCCTCTTTTTGAAGATATATTTATCTCAGAAATGACCGGATATCAAAAACCACAAGTGGAATTTTTCCATTATTGTATTGCTCGTATTCCTGAATTTTCTCCTGAAACTACTCTAATTATTGGAGATAGCCTTACTTCTGATATCAAAGGTGGCAATAACATCGGTATTGATACTTGTTGGTTTAATCCAAGGCACGTAGAAAAAAGAATAGATGTAACTATAACCTATGAAATCCACAAGTTAGAGGAACTGTATCAAATTGTTTAGAACCTACAAGGCTAGCACACCTACCTCGGAGATTTTTTATTTATCGGTAACTTCATGATTTTCTCGTAAACAGAAAAGCACGTTCACGAACTTATCCTTACCACACAAAAAAGAGAACTAGGACTCAATCCTTAGTTCTCTTTTTTCTTATAAACAAAAGCAAGTTAGCTAATAAACTAGCTCTACTGATTTCTCTTTGTTTTAATTCGTAAAAGTATTCATTCATTCTTGCAAACTAATATTAGTCCATCTAACACCATACCTTAGTTATAAAGATATTTCAAAAGATTACTTATGGTTCGCTGGTTCTATATTAATCGATTTACCTTTAATCTTTGATTCCTTCATCACTTGAATGACATCTGCTGCATATTCTCTAGGTACCTCAACAAAGGTATATTTGTCATACATATCGATGCTACCAATAAGCTTTCCTGGCATTCCTGTCTCGCCTGCAATCGCACCTAGGATGTCACCTGGTCTAATGTTTTGCTTTTTACCAAGATTGATAAATAAACGAACCATTCCTTGCTCAGCTCCAGTATCACCAAAGTCAGGAACTGCTTGTTCTTCTGGTTGACTATCACTTCCCATTGCCATCTTTAAGAATGCGGCTGCGACATCAAGAGCTGTATAATCTGATTCATTTATCTTAGCTTCGATAATGGAAATCATTTTTGTTAAATCTTCTGCATCCATTAGCTCATTAATGCGGTCTAAGATTTTTTCTGCCTTAACTGCTGTTACATCATTAACAGATGGAATAGGCATAACTTTAATCTTAGTTTTACAATAACGCTGGATATCTCTTAATTTATATACTTCTTTTCCAACTACTAAAGTAAATGCACGTCCAGTTCTTCCTGCTCTACCGGTACGTCCAATACGGTGTACATAATATTCTTCATCCTGTGGTACATCATAATTAAATACTGCTTCCACATCATCTACGTCAATACCTCTTGCTGCTACATCGGTAGCAACTAGGATTTCTGCTTTACCAGTACGGAAAGAACTCATAACACGGTCTCTTTGCTGCTGCTTTAAATCACCGTGAAGACCTTCTGCAAAGAATCCTCGGCCAGATAATGCAGTAACTAATTCATCTACCTGACGCTTTGTGTTACAGAATACTAAGCAACGCTTTGGAGAATACATATCTAATAATCTAGATAATACATCAACCTTATTCTTAGGTCTTACTTCGTAGTAGTATTGCTCTATCTTTGGAACTGTTAACTCTTTCTTTACTACCTTTACTATAGTAGCGTCCTTTTGATATGTTCTTGCAATATCCATAATTGGCTGAGGCATAGTAGCTGAGAATAATAATGTTTGACGGTCTTCTGGCATTTCCTTTAAGATAGTCTCAATATCTTCACGGAATCCCATGTTTAACATCTCATCCGCCTCATCTAAAGCAATCATAGAAACCTTATCAAACTTTACTGTTTTTCTTCTCATGTGATCCATAACACGACCTGGAGTACCGATTACAATCTGAACTCCTGCTTTTAGTGAACGAATCTGTCTCGTAATGTCTTGGCCACCGTAAATCGGTATTGCTTTAATCCCATGCATAAACTTAGAGAATTTATGCATCTCATCAGATACCTGAATTGCAAGCTCTCTTGTTGGGCAAAGTATAACTGCCTGAAGACCCTTTACCTTTGGGTCGATTTTTTGCAATATTGGAATAGAAAACGCAGCAGTCTTTCCAGTACCAGTCTGAGCCTGACCTACGATATCTTTCCCCTCTAAAACAACCGGTATTGCTTGAGCCTGAATCGGTGTCATTTCTTCATAACCAAGCTCCTCGATTGCTCTAATAATCGGAGTTTGTAACTCCATTTCATCAAATCTAATTGTCATTCCTTACTTCCTTTCTCAAACGCACAGAAAGCACCATGCGCCTATCCACAATGTTATATCGGAAATTTCTACGCAGCATGGTTGACACCGCGTCCTTGGAAACATTTAAAGTATCTCCACTTCTATCTATCTAAACCCGATGTATACGCACAAAAAGTGCTGTAAAATTACCATGATCAATTCAATTACCCATTGATTCAGGGTGAATCTTACAACACTCCCTTTTCATTTAGTGTAAATGTTTATTCCGATAATACTCCGGGTTGTAGTATATCATTAAAAGCTAGTTGCGTCAAGGCGTTTTCCAGAAAGATAAGAGATGAGGAATAGGCAATTTGAGCTATTGTAAGCTTTTCCTGCTTTATTATACCCAGTATTTCACTAGTAAAAACCTCAGTTAGCTCTTAACCCTTGCCGTTAATTTATCACCTTCTGTATCAATTAAGATAGTATCACCTTCTTTTACCTGATCACTTAAAATTAATCTGGCACTTAAAGTCTCAACGTTCTTTTGTAGATATCTCTTTAATGGACGTGCACCATAAACTGGGTCGTAAGCTTTATCAATTACTAGCTGTTTCGCTGTGTCGGTTAATTCTACACGAATACTGCGGTCTTCAAGTCGTTTATTAAGATTAGTGATTAATAAATCAACAATACTACGAATATCTTCCTTATTTAATGGTTTAAATAATATGATCTCATCCAATCGATTTAAAAACTCTGGTCTAAAATGAGCACGCAAATCTTCCATAACCAAGCTCTCAGCCTGTGTACTAATTTCACCTGTTTCATCAATACCGTCTAATAGATAGGTAGAGCCAATATTAGAAGTCATGATTAAGATCGTATTCTTAAAGTCTACGGTACGGCCTGTAGAGTCTGTAATACGTCCATCATCAAGTACCTGTAATAAGATATTAAACACGTCCGGATGAGCCTTTTCAATTTCATCAAATAGTACTACCGAATATGGCTTTCTACGAACAGCTTCCGTAAGTTGTCCTCCCTCATCATATCCAACATATCCTGGAGGCGCTCCGATTAATCTGCTGACAGAATATTTCTCCATATATTCACTCATATCGATACGAACAATATTTTGTTCATTGTCAAATAAGGACTCTGCAAGTGCTTTGGCTAGTTCTGTTTTACCTACGCCTGTAGGTCCTAGAAATAGGAACGAACCTATTGGCTTGCTTGGATCTTTAATACCAGCCTTAGAACGAAGCAGAGCATCTGCAACACGTCGTACACCCTCCTCTTGTCCTATCACTCTTCTATGAAGCTCCTCGTCAAGATGTAGGGTTTTATTTCGTTCGCTTTCCGTTAACTTCGCTACCGGTATTCCTGTCCAACGGGAAACAACACGTGCAATTTCTTCCTCACTCACACTTTCATGAACTAAGGTATGAGCCTCTTGTTTCACTTTCTCTTCCTCTAATTCAAGTTGCTTACGAAGGCTTGGCAAACGTCCATATTTTAACTCTGCGGCTTTATTTAGGTCATAATTTAACTCTGCATTTTGAATTTCGTTGTTAATGGCTTCCAATTCTTCTCGAAGCTTTTGGACTTTTTCTACCGCAGCTTTTTCATTATCCCATTTTGCTTTTCTTTCATTAAAGTCTTCTCGAAGCTCTGCTAATTCTTTTTGCAGACTTAAAAGACGTTCTTTACTTAGACGATCATCCTCTTTTTTCAGTGCTGCTTCTTCTATTTCCATCTGCATAATACGACGTGATATATCATCTAGCTCAGTTGGCATCGAATCAAGTTCTGTCTTAATTAAAGCACAAGCCTCATCAACTAAATCAATTGCTTTATCCGGAAGGAAACGGTCCGAGATATAACGATTACTTAAAACAGCTGCACTTACTAAAGCAGCATCTGTAATTTTTACACCATGGAATACTTCATAACGCTCTTTTAGCCCACGCAAGATAGAGATCGTATCCTCAACTGTAGGTTCCTCCACCATGACTGGCTGGAATCTCCTCTCAAGAGCTGCATCCTTTTCAATATACATACGATATTCATTCAGGGTCGTAGCACCAATACAATGAAGCTCTCCACGAGCTAACATAGGTTTTAGCATATTACCAGCATCCATGGCACCATCAGTTTTCCCTGCACCGACAATCGTATGAAGCTCATCGATAAATAGAATAATCTGACCATCACTGTTTTTTACATCATCAAGAACTGCTTTTAAACGTTCCTCAAACTCGCCTCGATATTTAGCACCTGCTACCAGAGCCCCCATATCAAGAGCAAAAAGGCGCTTATCCTTTAACCCTTCTGGTACATCACCACGAACAATACGTTGCGCTAAACCTTCTACTACAGCGGTTTTACCAACACCTGGTTCACCAATTAACACTGGATTATTTTTCGTCTTTCTAGATAGGATACGAACCACATTACGAATCTCGCTATCACGACCAATGACTGGATCTAGCTTTTGATTCTTTGCACGCTCTACTAAATCAACACCATATTTCTCAAGTGTATCATAGGTTGCTTCCGGGTTATCGCTTCGAACCTGTTGGTTACCACGAACAGAAGCAAGCGCAGATAAAAATCTATCCTTATTAATATTAAAGTCCTTTAACAACCTCGCTATCTCTATATTCGGATACTTTAACAAACTAAGGAACAGATGCTCTACAGAGACATACTGGTCCCCCATTGCAGAAGCTTCATTTTCTGCATAAATTAATACTTTATTTAAGTCATTACTGATATAAACTTCCCCACCACTAACTTTGGGACGTTTATTTAATAACCCCTGTAACTGAGCAAGAAATACTTCTGTGTTAATGTCCATCTTTTGAAATAATTTTGGTAACAGACCTTCCTTATCCTTTAACAGACAGTATAAAAAATGCTCTTCATCAATTTGCTGGTGTCCATACTCATACGCCAGTTTTTCACAATCCTGAACTGCCTTTAACGATTTTTGAGTAAACTTGCTAATATTCATACAAATAACCTGCCTTTCCATAGCCTGCAAACTTTAGCCCGCAGGCACATATATTTATAACCTAATCTCATTCCCATTTTAATAAAATCAATCTGAATCTGTTTGTTCTATTACAACTATAACATATATAATTATGATGTCAAGTAGTATTTTCAGTTTTTAACTTTTTTTGATTGATTAGATAATTGTTTAATATCCTTAGTATATAATTAGCAAATTAAATAGAATTAACCCTATTTCTCCAATGGCAGCATTGATAGTAAAGCAAGAAGTATCAGCACCTAGACATTGTAACTAATTAAAATATCGTGTAGTTAAATTGTCGTATTTTACATTTTATCCCTATATAATAAGCATGTATTTCATATATTTCATGTATTTCATCTAAGAACTTGAGAGGGGAAATAACCATGATACAAGCATTAAAAGAGATGCCAAAAATAGAAAGATAAAATAAATAAGGTATTGTAGAACTGTCCAAAAAAGTGTATAACGCACTTTTCTTTCACAGGTCCTACAATACCTTATCTTATTACTTAAATTCTAATGTTCCTTAACCCACGCTGCAATTGCTAGAATCACTTTATCATCTACCTTGTTCTTTACGCTGTAGTCGCTTATATCACGTACTCCTGTTGTTGGCATAAATAAATGATTTAAGCCTTCATACAATTGAAATGTTGCATTGTCTTTCTCTTGTAGTAGATCCTTCCACATCTTAAAATCTACTTCAGGATACACTTGAAAATCTGCTTCTCCCTGCATAAATAACATTGGCAGGGTTAGATTTGCTACGATTTTAGGAGTATCTATATCATTCAAACTCTTCCAGTAGTATCCGTTTGCCCCAAGAAGTGGCTCATCTAGGTTTTCCTCTGTAAGGCTTTTAATCTGCTCATATTGAGCCTTCATAGTATCTAGATAGAGTGTTTTCTCCGACTCACTCACCGTACCATTCTCTACCGCCTCAATCGATTGATCAAGTAATAGATCTTCTAATTTTCTTGGACTTCCTGCTAAGGAGATAAATCCTGCGATATCCGAATTATCTTCCGCTATCTTTGGACATAACATACCTCCTAAACTATGCCCAAGTACAAATATCTTTTCCGTATTTACATTTGTTAGACTCTTAGCATATTGAATGGCGTAAGTAACATCCTCTAATACCTCATCATAAATTGTCATTGTATCGGAGGCTTGATCCATATATTGATAGAATCTTTTATTGTAACGGATAGAGGCAATCCCCTCACTTGCTAATCCTCTTGCGATATCACGAAATGGCTTATTGCTTGTTCCGCCAATGGTTTCATCCATATCACTCTGTCCTGACCCCTGTACTAAGACTACGACAGGTGGATTTTTTATACCTTTTGGCATCGTTAAAATACCATCAAGCGGAAATTCTCCCTCACCAACAGTGACACCGCTCGTGATACCTATAGTGATGTCGATTTCCTCCATCTTTTCACGATCGTATTCTTCCTCAATTGGTTGGTAAGAGAACCATAGTTTTACTAACTTACAGTCTTTATTATAGACATAAGATATCTTTAAACCATTCTCTGTATATTCTACTAAACTATCTACTGAGATATACTCACCCGTTGTTGTAGCCTTTATAGAGATAGCATCAACTAACTCACCAATTCGCTCAACAGTGCTATGAAAGGCTTTCTCTAAGTCTGGCAATGATAATTGCTCTTTGACTGTATCCTCAAGATAGGAATAGACTTCTTCAAAATTCTCTGTTAATAAATCGTGCGTTAACTTTGCTGAAAGATCCTCCAAACCATTCTCACTAAATTCTACAGAGTCGATAAGACCCGGTGTCGGTGTTTCGTTAGGTATTTCCGTAATGTTTGCTTCTGTTATCGTTGGTGTCACTGTCAGTTCCCCATCACTTATTGTCTGGTCAGTTTGATTACTCTTTCCTTTACACGAGACCATACTTAGGATAAATAGACTGCAGACCAAACCCAATAATACCTTCTTCATTCTAACTCCTATTCTGGCACTTTAGCCCTTTTTTAAAACAAAACATCTTGTGCATCAACACAAATTAAATGTTTAAAACTTTGTGCATATACTTCATATTCATGCATCTTAATTAAAGTTTTCACAGTTATAATTACTTTACACAGGAAAGTGCCACAAAATCTTTCCTTGTTTGAAATCATTTGTAGCACCTATATTCCTATTTTTATTATACCACCTTAATCAATAGAATTAAATATTTTAGCTAAAGGTGAATCAGAATTTAATATTAATGTTTTATTGCTACCACTTAAGGAAACCTTTGCAGCATCAAGAGAACGAACGAAGGAATAAAAATCACTTCTTGATTCATCGGAATATGCAGCTGCAAGAATTCTCATATACTCTGCTTCCCCTGCTGCTCTTGTTTTTTCAGCTTCTGCTTTAGCCGCGGAAATTTTTATTACTATCTCATTGTCAGTCTGATTACGGATTTTCTTAGCTGCAGACTCACCTTCCGCAGTATAAGAAGCGGCAATGTTATTACGCTCAGAAATCATTCTCTCATAGACTGCTGTTTTGTTATCACTTGGTAAATCTAAGTGTTTTGTTTCAACACTAATAATTTTAATTCCATACTGATCCATAACGTCGCCCATATTCTCCATGATTGCTGAACTTAACGCTCCATGACGCCCGGAGATAACTTCGGTCTGTGCCATTCTACTGATCACATTTTTAATAGAGTTGTAGACTGTTGTATTAATACGGCTCTCTGCATTTGCTATTTGTGCGTTTAAGCTCTTTACAAATAAGAGTGGATTTTCAATCTCCCAGAGAACATAACTGTCTGCTACCATCGTTTTTTTATCTTTCGTAATAACATCAGAAGGAGCTAAATCATACAATAATGTTTTGTTTGGCAGCTTTGCGGTATCTTCAATAAATGGAATCTTAAAACTAAGTCCTGGCTTCGTAATAATACGCTCTACTTTTCCAAACTGGCGAACGAGTGTATATTCATCCTGCTCTGTAACAACAATTGATGTTCCCAAAACAAAAAGTCCAAGGACAGCAATTATTATAATGAATCCAAGCACAAATCTTGGTGCTCTTCTTTGTTTGATATGTTCAACATCTCCCATACTACTGTCCTCCTCCTATCAATGGCTCTATCGGTAACAATTTTTGTACTCCATCTTTGGAATTATCAATTATGACTTTTAAATCAGGTAAAATGTCCTCCATAGCTTCATAAAACATTCTTTGTTTCGTTATTAATGGATATTTTTTATATTCTTGATAAATTGCATTAAATCTAGCAACCTGACCTTCTGCCTCATTGATACGGGCTTGTTTTGCTGACTCTGCCTCTTTTGTAATCTGGTCAATCTGTGCTTCTGCAGCAGGTAACTCTTCATTACGATACTTATTTGCATTATTGATTGCTGTTTCTTTCCCTTGTTTTGCTGTTTCTACTGCCTTAAAGGCTTCCATAACCTCTGAAGTAGGTGGCTCTGCATCCTGAATTGTGAGATTCACTAAAGAGATACCTAAATCATTCTCGATTAATTTTTCAGTTATCATGTCTCGGATTACTGATTGAATTTCATTTTTACCAGTAGTTATTACACTATCCACATCATAACTTCCTACCTGGGAACGTATACAACTCTGAGCCAAATTCTTTAAAATACTCGCTGGATCATTCGAAGCATATAAATATTTCACTGGATCCGTTACTTTATATTCTACAAAGAAATCCACAAGTACAAAATTATAATCTACCGTAATCATTAGGGCTTCTTCATCAATTGATTCCCCAGTATTAAGATCATAACCAATCGTAAAACCCTTAATTGTGGTATCCACCATCTTCACTTTTTGTATAAATGGTATCTTAAAATGTAAACCAGGTTGGTCAACCTGCTTCGGAATTCCAAAAGTGGTAACAACAGCCTGTTCCTGCTCATTGATTGAATATGCTGACATCCCACCTAGGATTGCAATTACAATAATAACGATAGCAATCACTGCAACTTTGGAACCTTTCTTCATTGCATTTATTTGTTTCTCATCCATTTTATTTATCTTCCCCTTTCTTTTAAAGGAATTTATTGTAGTTCTATCTTACTCATTCATCCCTGGAAAAGCAAGATAAACCAGATTAGATTTTTATTAAATATATTAAAAAGTTAAAGATTCTACCTTTATAAGTATACATTTTCTTTCTTGTTTGTTACAATTTTAGGTAATAGAATGTATTGATAAGTTCGAATACACTTCGTCTAGCAAACCCACATGGTGGATACACTTCCCTCAGAGAGTGTTTAAATTTCGTACAAATTAAAAAGCAGAGATTATGCGAAACCACGGAATATGTCTTAACACTTCCTAGATTTCTTCTAATCTCTGCTTCTTTCTAACCTCTGCTTCTTTCTAATCTCTTCTTTTTTCTAATCTCTTCTTTTTTCTATTCTCTTCTTTTTTAATTCTTCCTTTAAACTAAGGTAATTGACATATCTTTATAAACATACACTAACATGCACCCTGTCACATTTTTTATTTAGGGAACGAGAAGTAAGCGTCTGCACCGTCATCGTCAATATCAATTTGATAACTCTTTGCTTCCTCTCCTTCAACAATCAAATCAACATCTATAGTTCCTATTTGTTTTTCAACCACTAATTTTCCATTCTTAATGGTGCCCATAAATGCTCCGTCAAAATAAACATCTGCTCCAGTAATCCAATTAATTGTAATCGTATTATTCTTATTGGAACTATGATTACCATTGGAGGAATTTCCTCCGTTATTGGATCCACTGTTGGAATTGTTACCAGAACCATTGTTATTTCCACCGTTGTTACTGGAACCTTGATTACTTCCACCCGAGCCGTTTCCATTGTTCCATCCAGAGGAATCCGAATCAGCGTCACCATCTGAGGTGCTATCCTCTATCTCTGATCCTCCTGAATTATTTGACCAGTTATCATCAAATCCAGTCTCATAACCATTGTTATTATCTGTGTTATTATTCCAGTTATTATTTCCACTATTATTTCCGTTGTTGTTTCCATTGTTATTTCCGCTATTATTACCGTTATTGTTTCCATTGAATCCGCCGTTTTCTGGAAGCGTAATATTAGCACTTTGATCTGTACGATCGATATTTAACGTTCCTTTATAAGTAACGTAACCACCTAATGATACTTCGACTTTATGCTCTCCATATGTTAATTCCACTGGCTCTATATAATTTGTTTTCACCCCATCAATATAGAGATTGGCAGACTCTGGTTTAATAGAAAATCGAACCCGACCACGCATGATGGCTGCCATACCAAATTCCTCGATATTACACTTTAGCATCTGTCCTCTTACTATGGTTGCCTCTTTCGTCCCTTCCATATTTTTATTTCTTACTGTCACTGGATAGGTTCCTTCTTTTATCGTAAGCCTAAGGTCATTCGTAATTTTCTCTATCGCTGTTGTTCCTACAGAAATCGTACCTCCAATAAAATCTTCTTCCCCAGATAACTCAAGATATCCATGTCCCTGATTAATTAAAACTACATAGATATTCTCTTCCACTCCTCGTAATGTCACATAGTCCATACTAAGTACATCTGAGATATCTGCTGGCTCTCCATGATAAAGCACCGTAACATGCTCTGGATATGTATAGTTTGTTCCGTGAAAGGATACCATTCTCGCTTCAGGATTCACCGATACATCAGTTACCCCTATCGCTTCCCATATTTTATCAGATATCTTTAAACCACCTAATTCCTTCGTTCCTTGTTTAAAGAAAAGATCTACTATCTGCCCGGATAATAACTGTGATACCGCTAGATTTTGGCCGTATTTATCAGTTATACTTGTCCCTCCATGATAATCTAGCCATAAGGTTTCCCCACTATCGATTTCTAATACCTTAAGCTTATTCCTCAATGTATCAGTTTCGAGATAAACTGCCATTACAGCATCGTCATACGCAGTACTACTATCTTTTACTATAGGAGTCGGTTCTGGTTCTTTCCCCTTTACTTTCTTTTCTTTCTGTCCAAATACCGTAAATAACACAACGGAGAAAATTGCCAACAATGCAACAACAATTCCACCGATAATAACGAGTTTAGACCAGTCTTGTTTTTTCTTATGCTTCATATGTTTTCCTCATCTTTTCTAGAAACAAAATTCTGCTGTGCAGTTTATGTAGCTTTTGCATAAATTCAAAAAGGTGTGCCTAATCTAGGCACACCTTCATTATAATGGATATTTCATTTGAATTCAACAGCCTATCTAGCCTATCTATGCCTTTAATAACTGATCTAAAAACTCTTTTTTAGAATCAATTTGATCGGTTAAGGTAATAAGTTTTTGAACATTTTTCTGTGGTATCCACGATTTTTTATTATTGTAATAATAATTAGTGATCTTCCAAAACTTCTCTGGGTAGAGTAGTAATACATAAAGTAAATGTTTCTCAGCTTTTGAAAGAGTTCTTTGTTTTTGATACTCTTTTAAAATGTTTTGTCCCATGCTGATGTTCCAATCGTTTTTTTCCATTACCTTCCGGATAAATTGATAAAGATCCGTAATCTGTAATCCAAGGACTGCCTTTTCAAAATTCGAAGTTGCTACCATATCACTTTCATGAACCTCAGCAGCAGAGCACAACTGATTGGCGGCTTTATTCAAATTTAAGATAAAAACATTATGATAAGTATAGTTCCCATGGCAAATCATACCCCGGTCTAATGAATTACACATAAGAGTACAATAAGGAATTTGTTTCATATACTCCATCGCATACAAGGCATCTTGATAAAACTGCTCACACTCACTTAAATAGCATACCTC
The DNA here is from genome assembly GCF_000018685.1 of Lachnoclostridium phytofermentans ISDg. Taxonomy (NCBI): domain Bacteria; kingdom Bacillati; phylum Bacillota; class Clostridia; order Lachnospirales; family Lachnospiraceae; genus Lachnoclostridium; species Lachnoclostridium phytofermentans. The sequence continues at coordinate 4,682,587 of NC_010001.1, forward strand.
AAACTCATTTTTCTGCTTTCTTTCCCTTATATAGCTTTTTACCCGTTTTAGTTCTCTTGTCCTTTTTTCTAAGATTGTAAAAAGGTTTCCTTGCTGATAACATTGCTTCTGCTCTGAACTAACTTCAATTCCGACCATACAATTATGAAGCCGAGCTAAATTTGAGGTTGCAAGACATATCTTATCCTCTTTTTTAAGGTTACATTCTTCCCCGTCATACCAGTTCTTAATTACAAACTTTTCACCAATTGAATTTACGGAAAGAATCGAACCAGCACAGTTTCTAACATAGCCATCCGTATTTTCGTATCCATTCGCCGCAATTTGCTGCTTGATTGTATCCTCGAATTCGAGACGTCCTTCCCCGCCCTCATATCCGCAAAGCAGCTTCAGTCCCTGATCAGTTTCCAATACATATGCTCCTCTGGTACGGTAGGTATTGTAGATTCTTAAATCATATTTTCCTAGTACCTCTTGGCTTCTATCCTCCACATTACATCCCTCCGACTGAAAACATACTCCCTGAATGCCCTTAGAGGGAGTTCTTTCTAATCATATGATGTAATTTGAAAAATCATGCTATGTGGAATGTAAAATTGTATACTTTTGTATAGATTAACAGCTTTTTTTTAAATTTTTGGTTGTCCTTATGGTTGAAAAAATAACATCCCAAAGACACAGCAATAAAGCTTCCTTCCAATACAAATAAAATCCGTTGAATATAGAATTAATTCCACATTTGGTTTTAATATAATTGCACCCTCAGGTAAAATAATTGATTCTGTATGACCTGAACAATATTCAATTGTTCTCTCATAACAAGTATTTCTTATCCGATAATTCACTTTTACAGAATAAGAAATAACACCAGAGATTAAAAGCCTTGTATTACAACAAAGCTCTCCCTTTCTTCCTTTTTTTGAAAATGGGAGGAACATTAATTTCTGGTGGTAATAATCTACCTCTATATCCCTAACTATTCCTGAATCCGGTATCTGACTTGGCAATAGCAAGCTCTGTTTTATTAGACACGGTCTACCTACTGTCTTTATAATCTTTGTATATACTTTGTTAGAAACTACTAAGAACTCTTTTTGGGCAGCTCTACAACGTACTGATATAAAATCCTCTCTTAGCATTTCTGATATACATAGACCAAACCGTATAACTCCCCTTTCGTGGGGCGCTAAAGATAGTAAGATAGCAGTTCCCTTTTTTATTGACTTACCCCTGTTTTGAATAAGGAACGAGTTTGGTACCAGTATCGTCGACTTCGGATGATCTATCTCTATCCATATCTGTGGCATGTACTTATCTGATAAATTTAAAACAAGCATCTCATACTTTAGAATATCAAAAGTAAATGCCACTTCTTTTTCTACTGTTAGTGCCAAACATAAATCCAAACCATCATCAAAAGGAAAAGGAATATCCTTAATCATCACAATTGTCGTATGTTAATACTAAAGATATACTACAAAATAGTGTGTTTCTAGCTATGATAATAGCAGAAAAGTCTTGAATATCAAAACCCAAAAATACTTCATGGTTACCATTATCCTCTAATGGCACCACAATATTAGTTGAAAATGGTATCACTCTTTCTAAGGTATTATTTCTTCTTACTCCATTCTCTACCTGTGTTATAACAATTTTGGTATTAAAAAATCCAATCACAATAAGATTTTTTCCGGTTAATATCTGGCCTTCTGCAGAAGTTCCAGCTACACTAGGTACAAATCGAATGTTTGATACACAGATTGATGGAGTTGTTACCGCCACATTATCGTTAATATCAGCCTGCACACTAAACGTTTGAGTTGCTTGAAACTGGCTAAAAAACTCTGGCATTGTAGTAGGAAATTGAATCGGAAATAGGCAAATTGGAATCGAGGAACAACGAGACATAGAATTCTCCTCATAATTACTAATGTTACTTTATCATATGCTAACAATGAATAAAAATGTTATAAAATCATGTGCCTTATCCTCATGTATTTAATTTTTTTATTATTCTACTTGTCCTTATTGCTTTCTTATTAACTCTCAGATAACTGTTGTTTATAACGAATACTTTATATTTATTATTTATCTATATGCTTACAAAGATACTCCCCACCTCTTAGATGGGAGATGAAGTCTGTCTAGCTATTCCCGTCAGTTTTATTTTGAAACTGGCTTGTAGCTATCTTTAATAACTGGTCTTTCGTATTTAAAGATGGATCAATAATTACCTTTTCTAATAGCATGTCAAGTAATACACCAATATTTTTCCCGGACTCAAATCCTTGATCCATTAAGTCCTTTCCATTTACCGCTAAACTCTTTAGAGATACACATTCACCATGTTCTATCATGTCTTGATATAGCTCTTTCGCTCGTTTTAGATCCTTCTCCATCTCTTCTATCACTTGAGAATCTTTTGTTTGCATATTACATTCCTGAAGCACAAAAAGCATTGGCATGTATTTCTCCCCTATTTGATTGGTTGCTCTTCGAATATCTTCTTTCGAATGTCCAAATGTAAAATTATGATAGTAGACTAGTTTTGTAACACTCTCAATCGTTTCATTATCAAACTTTAACCTACGTAAAATGGATTTCGCAATATTTGCACCCTTAGTCTGATGCTCCTGATTAAGTACTTGTGGATTATTATCTTTTATTACTGGTTTTGCTACATCATGTAAAAGAATCGCCCAACAATAAATCAATTGTTGTTTCTTATCTTCAACATCTTTTGAAAGGTTCTTGGTAAAATAGCGCAAAGCCTCCAATGTATGCTCCCCAACACTTGATTGTTGGTATGGACCTTGTAGCTTTGTAGCAAGCATCTGGTCAAATTCAGGTAAAATAACCTCTGTTAATCCTGTTTCATAGGCAATCATTATTTTTTTTGGATGGCTTGATAATAATAATTTATTGAGTTCCTCTCGAATACGCTCCGCACTAATATTTTTTAAATTCAAAGCTTTTAAACGGATTGCAGCAAGTGTTTCATCCTCAATCGTAAAATTAAGCTGGGCTGAAAAACGAACAGCACGAAGAATACGAAGTGCATCCTCATCAAATCGCTGATCTGCACTTCCAACGCAACGTATCTTCTTATCCTGTAGGTCTTTGAGTCCCTCAAATTCATCAACAAGTCCATCTTTGGCATTGTAAGCCATGGCATTTATGGTAAAGTCTCTTCGTTTTAAGTCTTCAATTAAATTTTTTGTATATTCTACTTGCTTTGGATGACGATTATCCTCATATTCACCATCTAGACGATAGGTTGTAACTTCAAAACCTTCTTTCCCAAGCATAACAGTAACTGTTCCATGTTTAATTCCGGTGTCTATCGTTCTCGAAAATATCTGCTTCACCTCACAGGGATTTGCAGAGGTTGTAATATCCCAATCTCCTGGTATTCTGCCTAGTAAAGAGTCGCGAACACAGCCTCCTACCGCATAGCCTTCAAAACCATGAGACATCAGTTCTTCTATGATATAATTTACCTTATCTGGAAGAGTAATTATCATTTTAGGGTAATTCCTTTCACTTCAATCTGTATTTATTCTATCACAGTTGAATTTAATACGCATTACATTTCAGTATTACCACTTCCAAAATCGATTAGACAATGTTTCCAATCCTTAAAGTAGCTTGGATTTAGATGGATACCATCAGAAGTCGCTTCATCGGGTAGATTGCCGTCTTTGTTCGCAAAAAATGAATATAAATCAATATACTCTACCCCTTCCTCATCAGCCATCTCTTTAATCAAATCGTTATACTTTTTTATATTTGTGTTATTAAATACTTTATCACCATCATTCAATTTTTTTGTCACAGGGTAATTTGCTTGTATGATAATTTCACAGTTTGGTTCTATTATTCTCAATCCTTTAATTATGTCACGATAATCTTCTATAAAGATTTTAAGACTATCCCAACCAAGTTCATTTAGTCCAAACATTACATATGCTTTAGAAAATGAAGTTTGTCTTGCTGCATCTAATACATTCCCTTTTTGTTTATTATCAAGAGTAATATAGTCCTTTTTCATTGCTGTATTTACTTGCAATCCGCGATACGTATAAAACTTTGCATTTTTTACACCGCCAAACTGTCCAAGACCTTCGGTTCTGGAATCACCGATAAAAATGGTATTGTTAAAAAAATCATTCTCAAATTCACTATTCTTATCTTCTGATTTTTCATCTTCCGAAGTATCTTTTTTCGAGTTCTCATCCTCTGTGGCCTTATCATTTTTTACATTTTCTTTTGAGGAATCATCCGTATTGTTACTATTTGATTCCTCTGTATTTGTGTCAGTTTGGTTATTTGCTAAATCCTCTTTCTTTTCTTCGATATCCCCCTTGGTATCTTCCAAATCAGCTCCATCGGATTTATCCTTTTTGTCCCCCCCAGTGCTCATATCAATTGGATTCTTATTCTCACCTGTTTCATTTATTTGGGAAGCAGTCTCACTAGGTTTGTACAAATCATTTCCCAGTCCCACATTATATTTACCCAGCTCAATATTAGTCTCTGCTCTATGGGAATTTGCAGCCCTTGCTCCAAACCCACTGCTCCCCCCTTGTGATAAGCATAAATATATGGAAAGTGACAACATCCCTGTCACACTTATTGCATAAATTACTCTTTTTCCACGAGTATTTCTCTTTTTCCGATTACGTTTTTTCAACTGTTCTCTGTAAGTATCCATGATAGCGCCTCTCTATAACACATTCCTAATTAAGTCTTCAATAGTATAGATTATTATTGATACAAGAAAGTTTCAAATATATTACTATTTCTTTAATATTACTGAAAAATTTGTAGAATTAATACAATTGTAATATGATTGGTATAAGCACATGTCTTGTACGTAATCTCCCAAGCTTCCTCCCAAGTAAAATAGCAATTTATACTATATTAAATAAGATCGTCTATTGTTGATACGATTGCATTTTCGAACACTTTCTATTATACTTGTTTCTAGTTAATGTTTGGACGGACAAGAGCAAGTTAGCTTTGTAAAATTTTATCTTGTCATGATGAAAAGAAAGGAAAACTTCCATGTATCAGTATGAAAATCTGGGAAATAAGAATCTCACCGAACGTATTGAAGATAATATCATTAGTTATATTGTTGATCATCAGCTTAAACCAGGTGATAAGCTTCCGAATGAGTTTATTCTTGCTGAAACTTTTTGTGTCGGAAGAAGTACCATAAGAGAAGTAATTAAATCCTTATCGTCAAAAGGAATTCTTGAAGTTCGTAGAGGAGCTGGTACCTTTGTCTGTGAACGGAAAGGGCGAGAAAATGATCCTCTAGGATTATCGTTAATTACAGACCGATACAAGCTAGCCCTAGATCTTCTTTCTGTACGTCTCATGATTGAACCTGAAATTGCATCGCAAGCAGCGCAAAATGCTACGGCAGAAGATATCGAAGCACTTCGTATTCAATGTGAACGAGTAGAACAAAAGATTAAGGAGGGGCAAAATCACCTTGAAGAAGATATCAAATATCATGCCTATATCGCAAAATGCAGTCGAAATCTTGTTGTAGAAACATTGGTTCCAATGATTAATTCTTCTGTAGCTATGTTTGGGAATATTACTCACAGAAAATTACTCACAGAGACAATGTTAACCCATCGACAAGTTTTTGAAGCAATCCGTAATCATGATTATGCAGGCGCTAAATATGCAATGACTATGCATCTTTTATATAACCGAAATATGATTATTCAACTAAAAGAGAAATCTGAGTCAGATCAAACATAATCAGTTGTTAAAATATAAGTTAGTTAATTAACTCCGGAACTACTGCAATTAACTTATCCGATGTTAAGATTCGCTCACTCAATTCATAGATAATAACCTTGTCTTATATCACTTCATAATAATCTTTATATTGTATTGCAAGTTTAAGGTATTTTCCCTTCTTGCAGTACTTTTTTATACTTTTCATCAAAAAATATCTCTTCTATCCAATTAATTTTATCTTCTTCTTATTTTGCTTTTTTTATTTTAATGTTCATCGTTAATAAATATTAGCCGGATAGTTGTCATACATCTTTCTCGAATCTTCATTTGTCTTATCTATTTGGAATTATATTTATTTTCTTTTTTCTTGTTCACCATTACGAACAAATATTCCAACATATTTTATGCATAATCACCATTTCTATAAAATATTTGACAAATCTTTTGTTACATGTTACATTGAGATTGTAAAGTCATCAGACATCTATATTGTTATTTTATCGATAGCCGGAGGATTAAATATGATAAACTCAGAATAAGTCATCAGACATATTTTTGCTATTGGACAGAAAGGAAACTAAGTATGAAACTAAAAAGCCAAGAGATCCGCGCCATTGCTCCTGAGATGGACCCTCTTCGTATGGGAATGGGTTGGACTGTAAATGATTTAGAAAAACCACAGATAATTGTCGAAAGTACCTTTGGAGACAGCCACCCTGGCAGTGCTCATCTATTAACCTTTGTTACAGAAGCTGTTGAAGGTATCAATCAATGTGGTGGTAAAGCCGCAAGATATTTTGCAACCGATATTTGTGATGGCATGGCACAAGGACATGATGGAATTAATTATTCTTTAGCATCCCGTGATACCATCGCTAACTTAATTGAAATTCACGCAAATGCTACTACCTTTGACGCAGGTGTATTTATTGCTAGCTGTGATAAAGCAGTCCCAGCGCAGTTAATGGCAATCGGTAGACTAGATATTCCATCCATTGTAGTAACAGGCGGTGTGATGGATGCTGGTCCTGATTTACTTACACTTGAACAAATAGGTAAATACAATGCCATGTACAAGCGAGGTGAAATTACAGAGGAACAGTTAACTTACTACAAACACAATGCCTGCCCTTCTTGCGGTGCATGTTCGTTCATGGGGACCGCTTCTACCATGCAGATAATGGCTGAGGCTATGGGTCTTATGCTTCCAGGAAGTGCATTAATGCCTGCAACCTGTGAAGATTTAAAAGATGTTGCTAAAAGAGCAGGCATTCAAGCTGTAGAACTTGCAAAAAAAGGTATCAAAGCATCTGATATTGTTACTATGAAATCCTTTGAAAATGCAATTATTGTACATGCAGCTATTTCCGGTTCTACCAACTCCCTACTTCACATTCCAGCAATTGCACATGAATTTGGTTTAGAAATTGATGCAGATACTTTTGATCAAAAGCACCGTGGTGCACATTATCTGCTTGATATCCGTCCTGCCGGAAAATGGCCAGCACAATATTTTTACTATGCAGGTGGCGTTCCACGCATTATGGAAGAGATCAAAGAAATGCTTCACTTAGATGTAATGACTGTTACGGGTAAAACTCTCGGTGAGAATTTAGAAGATTTAAAAAAATCTGGATACTATGAGAAATGTGATGAGTATTTGAAAAAAGTCGGCATTAAACGTACTGACGTAATACGTAACTTTGATGAGCCAATCGGAAACGACGGAACCATAGCTATTTTGCGTGGAAATCTCGCACCAGATGGTGCTGTTGTAAAACATTCTGCAGTTCCTAAGGAAATGCATCAAGCAGTTCTTCGCGCCAGACCATTTGATTGTGAAGAAGATGCGATAGCTGCTGTTCTTGAGAAATGCATCAAGCCAGGAGATGCTGTATTCATCCGTTATGAAGGTCCAAAAGGAAGCGGTATGCCTGAAATGTTTTACACAACAGAAGCCATTGCTTCCGATGAAGAACTTGGTAAATCCATTGCACTTATTACAGATGGACGCTTTTCTGGTGCTTCCAAGGGCCCTGCCATCGGACATGTATCTCCTGAAGCTGCGGAAGGTGGTCCAATTGCCTTAGTGGAAGAGGATGATCTCATAGAAATTAATATCAAAGATCGTATTTTAAGAATCATCGGTATTCATGGTGAATTAAAGTCAGAAGAAGAAATTACGGAAATATTAAATGAAAGAAAGAAAATCTGGAAAAAGCCAGAACCTAAGTATCAAAAAGGCGTTTTAAAGCTCTTCTCCGAACACGCTGTCTCCCCAATGAAGGGCGGTTATATGCAGTAACTTAAGTTAGATTCAATAATAAATCAAAAAGGAGATTTTATAGGTATGAATACTATTATAACAGGTAGTAACTTATTTCTTGCTGCAACTGAAGCAGGCTCACATGTAAGTGCTGGTCGACTCATTATTTCCGCACTCATTGGTATGGCAATCTTATTATTATTAATTATTTATGTTAAGCTACATCCGATTCTTTCCATCCTTATCAGTGCTGTTGTCATTGGTATTGGTGCAGGGATGTCTACCGAAGCTATTATTGGTTCTGTCGGTACAGGTATGGGTAACACGTTAAAAGGTATCGCATTATTAGTTGGTCTTGGTTCTATGTTTGGTGCTATATTAGAAATTTCAGGTGGCGCGCAACGTATTGCTTTATCCCTCGTTAATAAGTTTGGTGACAACAAAGCTGCTTGGGCTCTTGGTATTACAGGTTTAGTTATCTCTATTCCAGTTTTCTTTGACGCTGGATTAATTATCTTAATTCCACTTGCCTTTGGTTTAGCGAAACGTACAAGGAAATCTACTCTATTTTACGCAATTCCATTGCTTGCTGGCCTTGCTGTTGGCCATGCATTTATTCCACCAACTCCAGGCCCTATCCTGGTTGCAAATATGCTCGGTGTCGATTTAAGTTACGTTATTATCATCGGCCTAATTGTTGGTACTGTTGCCATGATTATTGCAGGTCCTATTTTCGGAAAGTATATCGGAACCAAGATTCATGTGCCTCTACCAAAAAATTTAGAAGATATGCAAGATTACGATGAAAGTAAGCTTCCTAAGTTTGCTACTGTCGTTGGTATCATTATGATTCCATTGTTATTAATCCTTACCAATACCGTTGTCGGTGCTATTATTAACAATACTCAAACACCGATAGAGTTTTTAGTACATATTAAACCAGCACTTGCTTTCCTTGGCGAACCATTTGTTGCACTTTCTATAGCAACCATTGCTGCTATGATCGTCCTTGGTATTAAGCATGGTTACTCAAGAGAAGAACTTGAAAAAGTTATGACAAAATCCTTAGAGCCTACTGGTATGATCCTTCTTGTAACTGCTTGTGGTGGAGTATTAAGATATATCCTGCAAGATTCCGGTTTTGGTGAAGTAATCGGACAAGCTGTAGCAAAAAGTGCTCTTCCACTTGTTGTAGTCGCTTTCGTAGTAGCTGCACTAGTACGTATCTCTGTTGGTTCTGCTACCGTAGCGATGACAATGGCTGCTGGAATTATTTCTTCCATGCCTGAGATTGCATCTCTTTCTCCTCTCTATCTTGCCTGCGTAACTGCGGCAATCGCTGGTGGAGCCACAGTTATGAGCCATTTTAATGACTCCGGTTTCTGGCTAGTAAAATCCTTACTTCAAATTGATGAAAAAACCACCTTAAAGTCTTGGACTATAATGGAGACTATTGTTGGTTTAACAGGATTTATTGGAGCATTGATAATTTCATTCTTTGTCAAATGATGAATAGCTCAAGGCTTTTCTAGAAGCTTGTTGATAAATTATGAAAAAAGGATGAGACTAGGCTCATCCTTTTTTCTATATTACCACTATATTTATTTTTTAAGCATTCACTTTCATAACGCCAAGAGTTACATCCTCACCATTTAAGTTCCACTCTTTGCTAAAGCCCTGAGCTTCTCCATAAACCACATCATCTGCAAGAACGATAGAAGAGATTTCAGCAACATTTTTCTTCACAATTGCTTCTACCTTTTCATTATCCTTAACAGATACCACAATATGATCCATTACTTCGAATCCGGCATCTTTACGCATTGTCTGAACCTTACTAATTACTTCACGTACAAATCCCTCTTCGATTAACTCCTCTGTTAGATTTGTATCAAGAACTACAGTAATTCCATAGTCACTATCTGTTACATAGCCTTCCATCTGAGCTGCATCAATTAAAAGGTCATCCTTTTCAAGAACTTCTTCTGTACCATCTAAAGTAATTGTAAGAGTTCCCTTCTCATTTAATTCATCCATCGTTTCATTACCGTTTAAAGAAGATAATACTTCTTTTAACGCATTTAACTTACTACCAAAACGGCGACCAAGAGTCTTAAGCTGTGGCTTAAATGTATAAGAAGTAAAGTTACGAACATCAGAAGTAAATACTACATTCTTTACATTCAACTCATCTTCAATAATTTCCTTATAGAAGTCAGACATTCCTTCTACTACGCTACCATCGTTTGCTGTATAAGTTAACTCTGCTTTTACATACATCTTAGAAATTGGCTGTCTCTGCTTAATGTTTGCTGTATTTCTACATGCACGGCCAAGAACTACGATCTCAAGAACTGCTTCCATATCTGCCTCAAGCTTAGTATCAATTAACTTCGCATCCCAGGTTGGGAAATCACATAGGTGGACGCTTAATGGTGCGTTCTTATCGATACTGCATACAAGGTTACGGTAGATATCTTCTGCCATGAATGGAACCATAGGCGCAGAAGCCTTTGCAATCGTTACTAATGCAGTGTATAACGTCATGTAAGCATTAATCTTATCCTGCTCCATTCCCTTTGCCCAGAAACGTTCACGACCACGTCTTACATACCAGTTACTTAGCTCATCTACGAACTCCTGAAGTGCTCTAGCAGTCTCAGGAATCTTATAAGCAGCAAGGTTTTCATCCACAGTCTTAACCACTGTGTTTAACTTACTAAGTAACCATTTATCCATAACTGGAAGTTTATCATAATCTAAAGAATATTTGGTTGCATCAAATTGGTCAATGTTTGCATATAGTACGAAGAATGCATAGGTATTCCATAGAGTACCCATGAACTTACGCTGTCCTTCTACTACTGCCTTTCCATGAAAACGGTTTGGTAACCAAGGAGCTGAGTTAATATAGAAGTACCAACGAATCGCATCTGCGCCATATTCCTCTAACGCATCAAACGGATCTACTGCATTTCCTTTAGATTTACTCATCTTCTGACCATTCTCATCCTGAACGTGCCCAAGAACGATAACATTCTTATATGGAGCTTTATCAAAGATAAGTGTTGAAATTGCAAGTAAGGAGTAGAACCAACCTCTCGTCTGGTCAACAGCTTCAGAGATAAAATCTGCTGGGAACTGTGCTTCGAACTTCTCTTTATTTTCAAATGGATAATGATGCTGTGCAAATGGCATTGCACCAGAATCATACCAACAGTCAATAACTTCAGGTACACGATGCATTTCCTTGCCACAATCAGGACAGGTAATTGTTACGTTATCAATGTACGGTCTGTGAAGCTCGATATCCTCTGGACAATTCTTAGACATAGACTTTAATTCTTCAATGCTTCCAATCGAATGCATCTTGCCACAATCACAAGTCCAAACATTTAATGGAGTTCCCCAGTAACGATTACGGCTGATACCCCAATCCTGAAGATTCTCTAACCAGTCACCAAAACGTCCTTTACCTATGGTCTCAGGAATCCAGTTGATTGTATTATTGTTTGCAATCATCTTGTCTTTCACAGCTGTCATCTTGATGAACCAGGACTCTCTTGCATAGTAGATCAGAGGAGTATCACATCTCCAGCAGAATGGATAACTATGCTCAAATTTAAGAACCTTAAATAATTGCTTTGTTTCTCCTAATTTCTTAAGGATTCCTTCATCACTCTTCTTGCAGAATAGTCCTGCGAAATCGGTAACCTCTGCCTTCATCTGACCTTTTTCATCCACTAACTGTACGAAAGGTAATTCATAACGATTACCTACATTCGCATCGTCTGCACCAAAGGCTGGAGCAATATGAACGATACCAGTACCATCCGTTAATGTAACATAGTCAGCACAAGTTACATAATAAGCCTTCTTGCCATTGACATTGTTACGGTTTGCTTTTTCATTTCTAGTTCCATCCGCATTATTATATGCATAGTCAAATAGTGGATCATATTTCATATACTCAAGATCAGATCCTTTGTAACTCTCAACTACTCTATAATCTCCTTCAATGACGGAGCATAATGCTTCTGCTAAGATATAGTACTCTACACCGACTGCTGTATGTTCCTCAGTAACTTCTTCCTCACCCTTAGGGCTCTTTACGACATTACCTTTCGCATTTACTGAAACTTCTACCTTCACATAGTCTTCCTTTGGATTAACACAAAGCGCTACGTTAGATGGAAGTGTCCAAGGTGTTGTTGTCCATGCTAAGAAATACTCATTTGCAGAATCCATTACTCTAAATTTAGCGATAACGGATTTCTCCTTTACATCCTTATATCCTTGTGCTACCTCATGAGAAGCAAGAGGTGTTCCACATCTTGGACAGTAAGGTACAATTTTATAACCTTTGTATAATAAGCCCTTATCCCAGACTTGCTTCAAGGACCACCATACAGATTCAATATAATCGTTATGGTAAGTTACATATGGATCATCCATATCTGCCCAGAAACCAACGGTACCAGAGAAATCTTCCCACATCCCTTTGTATTTCCAAACACTTTCCTTACACTTTGTAATAAATGGCTCTAAACCATACTGTTCAATCTGCTCTTTACCATTTAATTCTAGAAGCTTCTCAACTTCAAGCTCTACTGGAAGACCATGAGTATCCCATCCAGCCTTTCTTGGAACCATACAACCCTTCATAGTACGGTATCTTGGAATCATATCTTTAATAACACGTGTTAATACGTGTCCAATGTGTGGTTTACCATTTGCAGTTGGAGGTCCATCATAAAACGTAAATGTCTCTCCTTCTTTTCTGGAATCAATACTTTTCTCAAAGATTTCATTCTCTTTCCAGAACTTCAATACTTCTTTTTCTCTGTCAACAAAATTCAGATTGGTTGATACCTTTTCGTACATGATTCATCTTCCTTTCTTATCTCTTCTATTGTTTCCTTATTTAATCATTCGCAGTCAGCATTCGTAATCTATCGTTAAAATAGATATGTCTTTTGAACATTCAGTAGTTGCAGCGCCATTTCCATGAATTAAAAAAAGCTCCCATCCAAAACAGGATGAGAGCAGGAATGCTTCATTATACCACCTATTTCACGTACGCAGACTAAGTCTGTTATACATTATCTATATAACGGTAGAACCCGACAACACCTACTAACTACGGTTCAATGTTGCAACTGATAAAGTGATTTTCAGAAATTCCCTACTCCTACTGCACTCACACTCTCTGCAGCTCGCTGTGATTTTTAAGAATTCTTACTCTCTTCGTCAACGTCTTTACATATTTCTTTTATTTCATCGCCATATCACTACTATGACAGATGTTATATTTTCTTTATCTTAGTATAGATTCTATGCTTTGTCAACATCAAATTCTGATTGCCAACTTCTTTATATGATTACCAACTTTCTTTATATGATTACCAACTTCTTAATCAAATTCTGATTGTAACTCCTTTAAAGTATAAATCATTCTAAGTTGAGCACATTATCCTTGAGGTGATTAATATGGAACCATTTTTATCGCAAACAGATAATGTCTATGGTGGACAAATAATGCCCGTATTGTTATTTTCAGACAACTCAATGGATGAGTATCTGAATGGGTTAAACTCCAGTGAATATGAAGCCGTTATGCGTATGAAAGATACCTTTCATTCTCGTGATGATGTAGAACGTTTTGTAAATGGTCTTCATGACTAATTAATTCCGTTCACCTAAACCCTTTCTGCTTGTTCCTTCCCATTAAAACTTTCTCATTTGTCTTTTCAAACTTATGGAGCAAGCAGATAGGATTTTCGTAACTAATCGTCACCCTATGTTGACTATTTTGTTTGATCTTCACGTCCTTCCATTGCCTCATATTCTCTACGATCGTGAACACTACGATAAGCAGGACGGATAATTTTTTCTGCACTTACAAGTTCCTCTAAGCGGTGGGCACTCCATCCAACAATTCTTGCTACAGCAAACATTGGAGTATATAATTCTAGTGGTAATTCAAGCATCCGATAAACAAATCCGCTATAGAAATCGACATTCGCATTAACACCTTTATAAATCTTTCGCTCTTCTCCAATTAATTTCGGAGCAAGTCTTTCTACAATAGTATATAATTCAAATTCTTTTTCTTGCCCTTTTTCCGTTGCCAGTTTTCCTACGAAATTCTTAAAGATATCAGCTCTTGGATCCGAAATAGAATAGACAGCATGGCCGATACCATAGATAAGGCCGGAACGATCAAATTCCTCTTTTCTAAGAATTCTTAGTAGATAATCTGCAATTGCTTCTTCATCCTTCCAGTCACTAATCTTACCCTTTAAGTCATCAAACATTTGCATAACTTTGATATTCGCGCCACCATGTCTTGGCCCTTTCAAGGAAGCTAATGCCGCAGCCATAACAGAATAGGTATCAGTTCCAGAAGATGTAACAACACGGGTAGTAAAAGAGGAGTTATTACCACCGCCATGCTCCATATGAAGTACTAAAGCTAAATCAAGCACAGCTGCTTCAAAAGGAGTAAATTGCTTATCTGGACGTAACATATATAGGATATTCTCCGCCATCGAAAACTCTTCTTTTGGTGGATGAATATGTAGACTGTTCCCGATACTATGGTAATATGCGTTGTAACTATACACAGCCAACATTGGAAATTGACTTATAAGATTTAGACATTGTCTCATTACATTAGGTATAGAGGTATTCTCAGCCTCTACATCATAAGAATAGATAGTTAAAATACTTTTTGCGAGGGATATCATAATATCCTTGCTAGGTGCTTTCATAATAACATCACGGCAGAAATTATGAGGTAATGACCTTCTTTGCCCTAGCTCTACCTTAAATTCTTCTAATTGCTCCTTGGTAGGTAGTTCTCCAAATAATAATAGATAGGTAACCTCTTCAAATCCATATCTACCTTCAGATAAGAAACCATCCGTTAATTCCCTGACATCATAGCCACGGTAAAAAAGCCTACCTTCACATGGTACCTCTTCACCATTAATAATATCTTTTGCATGAACTTCCGAAATATTCGTAAGCCCGGCGAGGACTCCCTTTCCGTTAAGATCTCTTAAGCCACGCTTCACATCATACTGACGGTATAACTCAACTGGGACCTTATCCCTGCTCGTACATATGGCAGCTAACTTCCTCACCTGTGGGGTGACTTGAAAAATAACATCTTTCATCCAATACCTCCTTTTCAGCTTATGCCCATGATTATTAACACGGTTAACTTGTTTTTAGTTAACACAAGTATTACTTATTTTTTTTTAGTTGTCAATCATTTTTCTCCAATTTTAAGGAATTATTAGAAACATAATTCTACAATTCTATGCATAGTTATAAGGTGTCATCCTGAACTACTCGAATCATATTATATCTCATGGTATATATTGGCTTTCGTTAGAACAAATCATATCGTTATTATAAGCAAAAAGACTGATAGTGTTAGTGCATAAATATGCGACTATCCTATCAGTCTATCTTATTCCATAGATGGTACTTCTAATCCTCTTCTAATATGTTCCCCAACTTTTGAAGAGATACAACCATCTGTGTTATTTCATCTTTTCCCATTCGCCTTCCTATTCTTCCCAACAATTTATGAAAGGCATCTTGCTCTCTTAAGAGTGCTTGTTTTCCCAAAGCTGTTAGTTCAAGATAGTAAATCCGATGGTCTTTCGCATCGCTTACCTTCTGAAGAAAACCTTTTTTCTCTATAACGGTAAGCATACGAGAGGTTGCCGGCTTCTTTGTACCAAGTTGTTCATTCAAGCTAGTCGGTGTCAGTTTCTGATTGCCATCTTTTTGTGATTCTGCAATCATGCTCATCGCACAAAATTCTCCAAAGGTCAAATCGTTTTGCAGACGCAGCTGACTTACGACAGAGCGCAAATGATGCATCATGATAATAAGATCACTGGGTTCCGTTTGCATATTACATAAACTCCAATCTATTTCATTCCGATAATAGGAGCGTTTTTTGCACCCTCAATCTGATTATCGGAACAAGATTTTGTTACGATAATATAAATTGTCTAGCTATGTATAGCTAGACAATCTACATTCTATGATCTATTTTATATTTGCAATTGCAATATTGTTAAAAATAGATTGTTAACATCGTTAATTAATGAATTGAGGATACATTATTTATCTTAATTTGTCAAGGATTGTTTCTGTTTTGGAAGTAATCCCCTATATATATTTGATATTTAAAATAGAGGCAAAAGAAACAGAAAGACTTTCATCTTTTGCTTCTTATACCTCTATAGTAGTATTTTATCTATATTCGCTCTTTTGCTTATTCGCGTACGCTAGAATTATAACTATCCAACAACTGATGTTTCATATGATATAGCTCATTAGAAAGATCTACATAAACATCCTGAGGGTTAACCAAACGTCTTGTTTCATCCCATAGAGTATTGAGTTCATCCTGGCAGTAAGTTCTAATATCCATTACAGCTGGAGATCCATAGACGCACTCACCATTTAAAAAGATAGGAACAAGCAATTCTCTCATTTTATAGGTACCTGGTTTTAAATAGGTCTTCTTCCAAGTTGCCATAGGATCAAAAAGTAATAAAGGATTATCTTCGGAATACTTCTCACCAACTAAAGCAATTAAGTCTGCTTTAATCTTCCCACTCTCTTTATCATAGATACGATAAATTGTTTTGTTACCAGGATTGGTAATCTTCCATTGGTTTTCAGATAGCTTAATTTTAGGTATAAATATATCATCCTGCTTAATTGCAGCTAATTTATAAACACCACCAAATGCAGGACAATCTTTCGAAGTAATTAGATTTGTTCCGACACCCCAGGAATTAATCTGTGCACCCTGTGTCTTTAAGGAATCAATCAAATATTCATCCAAATCACTGGAAGCACTGATGAAAGCATCATTAAGACCAGCTTCATTTAACATCTTGCGAGCCCTTTTAGATAAATAGGATAAATCACCGCTATCTAGGCGGATTCCATAACGACTGGTAAGTGTTCCCGCTTCTTTCATCTCCTTGAATACCCTTATTGCATTCGGTACACCGGAACGAAGCGTATCATACGTATCAACTAATAATGTAACACTATTTGGATAAAGCTCTGCATATTTGCGAAATGCTGTTAACTCATCTTCAAAACTCATAATCCAGCTATGTGCGTGGGTACCAAGAACAGGCATTCCAAACATTTTTGCGCTTTGAACATTACTAGTACCGATACATCCGCCAATGACCGCAGCTCTGGCACCAAGAGTACCCGCATCTGGCCCTTGAGCTCTACGAAGACCGAATTCCATGACACCTTCCCCACATGCTGCATAGCAAACACGAGAAGCCTTTGTTGCAATTAAACTCTGGTGATTGATAATATTTAAGATTGCCGTTTCCACAAGCTGTGCTTCCATAATTGGAGCAATTACTTTCACCAGTGGTTCCATCGGAAATACTACAGATCCTTCTGGAACAGAATAAATGTCACCAGAGAATTTAAAGTTTTTCAAATACTCTAAGAAATCCTCATCAAATATGCTAAGGCTACGGAAATAGTCAATATCATCCTGTTCGAATTTTAAGTTCTTAATATAATCAATTACTTGTTCCAATCCACAGCAAATCGCATAACCACTGCCAGATGGGTTCGTTCGATAGAATGCATCAAAAACAACCGTTTCGTTAGTTTTATTTTTAAAATAACCTTGCATCATAGTTAGCTCATAAAAGTCGGTCAACAACGTTAAATTACGTTCAGCCATAGCGATATCCTCCTTCGCAATCATCAAGTACAATTTTCTGCGAGTACTATGTATCATGTAGTACTCGCATTACGTGAAACACGTATTACGTACATTACGTAAAATCATCCAGAGATTCCTTCATCTATTAATAAGCTTTTCCCCAATACACTAAGGATTTAGCTTGCTTACCACAGCATACACAGGTATCAGCAATATGTTCCTGTGCAAATGGCATACAACGTGAAGTAGCACCTGTCTTTTCCTTAATTTCGTCTTCGCAGGCACGTTCTCCACACCACATAGCTTTTACAAATCCTGGCTTGTTAGCAACAACATCTGCAAA
Source organism: Lachnoclostridium phytofermentans ISDg (assembly GCF_000018685.1). Lineage (NCBI taxonomy): Bacteria > Bacillati > Bacillota > Clostridia > Lachnospirales > Lachnospiraceae > Lachnoclostridium > Lachnoclostridium phytofermentans. The sequence continues at coordinate 4,700,698 of NC_010001.1, forward strand.
TTCTTCTGTAGAATGAGCCTCGTAAGTATGAGCATCACGATGATTTCTAGCACGCTCTAACATTTCTTTTTGCATAGCTTCAAGAATTTCACCAATCTTTGTATCAATTTCATCAAGAGAAACTACAGTCTTCTCTCTTGTATCACGACGTACAAGAACTGCTTGATTTGCCTCAATGTCCTTTGGTCCGATTTCAACACGCACTGGGATACCACGCATCTCATGCTCAGAGAATTTCCATCCTGGGCTCTTATCAGAATCGTCGACCTTTACACGGAAAGCGCCAAGTTTTTCACGAAGTTCTGCCGCCTTTTCTAATACGCCTTCCTTCTTTTGCATAATTGGAACAATAACAACTTGAGTAGGAGCAATTCTTGGTGGCAATACAAGACCACTATTATCACCGTGTACCATAATTAATGCACCAATCAGACGAGTTGTCATTCCCCAAGAAGTCTGGTGTACATATTGAAGTTTATTTTCTTTATCGGTATATTGAATGTTAAAGGCTTTTGCAAATCCATCTCCAAAGTTATGGCTAGTTCCTGATTGAAGCGCCTTACCGTCATGCATCAATGCTTCGATGGTATAAGTTGCCTCAGCTCCTGCGAATTTTTCTTTGTCTGTCTTTCTACCACGAACCATAGGAATCGCTAACACTTCTTCACAGAAATCAGCATAAAGATTGAGCATTTGAATGGTTCTTTCTTCTGCTTCCTCAGCTGTTGCATGCGCTGTATGTCCTTCTTGCCATAAGAACTCTAAAGTACGTAAGAATGGTCTGGTTGTTTTCTCCCAACGTACAACGGAACACCATTGATTGTATAGTTTAGGAAGATCACGATAAGATTCAATTATATGAGAATAAAAGTCACAGAATAAAGTTTCAGAAGTTGGTCTTACACATAAACGTTCTTGTAACTGCTCTCCACCACCGTGAGTAACCCAAGCAACTTCTGGTGCAAAACCCTCTACATGATCTTTTTCTTTATTTAATAAGCTCTCTGGAATAAACATAGGCATGTAAACATTCTCTACTCCAGTCGCCTTAAATCTAGCATCTAACTCCTTTTGGATATTCTCCCAAATAGCATATCCTGCTGGACGGAAAATAGTACATCCTCTTACTCCTGAATAATCTACAAGTTCAGCTTTTTTTACTACATCCGTATACCATTGAGCGAAATCTTCATCCATAGAGGTAATCGATTCAACTAATTTCTTATCGTTTGCCATAATCATTCTCCTTTTAAAATTTATTATAAACCAAGTGACCTCGCCACTTTTCCTAGGTCTCAATCTCATGGGTGAAGGTACAATTGAATAAAAAAAAGGCCCCTTAAAACAAGGGACCGAAACTTCGGTGGTACCACCCAAATTAATTGCTTGCGCAATTCACTCCTATCGTTAACGCCGATTTACGCTGTATTTTATACGATATGTTATTATCATAACGTATGCTATATTTATAGCGTACAGTGCTCCAAGGTAGGTTCTATTCGGCTTCATAAGAGTTTTCACCAGCCACTCTCTCTCTAAAATGACTTACCTATATACTATTCCTCTTCATCGCAACTTTCTATGCATCGCACAGAATTTAGATTACCATGATTTTATGCTACATACTGGTTTTTGTCAAGAATGATTTTTAGCAAACGTATAGTTCCCCTTATCTAAGCACAATTCTAATATAACAGCCTATTCCTCTGCATATGTCGCAATCACAGTTTTTATAATAACTAAGCTAAGCGGTCCTAAAAAAAAGCCAATCACTCCAAAAAGTTGTACCCCCACATACATTGCTATCATACTATAGATGGGTTTCACCCCAATTTTGTCTCCTAATAATTTGGGTTCCAATATCTCACGCACTATCTGACATAATAGGAATATGCTCATGATGACAGCCGCGTGCATAAACTTTTTTTGTAATAACATCACTATAGTCCATGGAATTAAGATAAGCCCGCTTCCTAACACCGGAAAACCGTCGAATATACCAACCGCAAGACCTATCAATAAAGCATACGGGTTCTTTAGTATGAAAAATCCCACCGCATTTATTACTGCTATAATCGACATTAATATCATCTGTGTTTTCATATAGGCAATTCCCGTGTCTGATAACTTTTGTGTAATTTTATGAACCGCAGGGTAAAATTCTGATTTTCGAAGCCCTACCTTATATTCCTCCATATCCTTTATAATTAAAATAGTAGCTACTAAAATAATAAGGAAAATTGCAAGAAACTCTGCTAAACCAATGGCTAACTTTATTGTTTGAACCGTCATCTTAGGTAATATATTCATTTGAACATACTTTACCAAGGTTTCCATTCCATCATTCACTACTAATTTTAATGATCCATCCTTAAAACCGAACAGCTTATCCCCCGTAACACAAATGATTTCTACCTGTTGCGTAAAATATTGCTGGTAAATCGGAATATTTCGCAAAAATAATACGACTTGATTGAATAAAATTCTTCCAAGATAACATAATATTACTGAAATTACTAGTAATAACAAAAGAACACCAAAACCTCCACCAACCACTAGAGGAATTTTTAATTTTCGGTGTAAAAAGCCTACTACTGGTCGTAACAGCCAAGCGATAAAGTAGGCAAATAAAAATGGGACAAACAGCGGTAATAGGTATTTCATACCTATATACACAGCAATGATTGTCCCAGCAGTAAGAAGTAACTTTCTTTTATTTTTTGATAGTTTCACTTTCTTCTCCAAACAATCACCTCGTATCAATCCTCAGCTGATTCTGATACTATTGTCTGTAGAAGATTTTTATCTATGCCCAAAAGTACAATGTAACATATCCCATCTTTCAGAATACTTGATCTCTCTGGCTTTTCGAATTTTGTTAGTTCCTGTTAAATATTCTTCCTAATTATGTTATGGATATATACCCAAAACTAGGATAGCATTTTAAAAAATTAATCTAAATAAGATAAAATACTTTATATTATAAAGTAACCGATTCAAAAATAAAATAACCTATAAACTAACAGATACAAAAGGAATTCCTTTCTCTGCTGCCTGCTTTACAAGTTCCATTCCACGAATCACCTTGTAATCGTCTTCCGTTTTTTCAATAACGATATCACCCTCTAAATAAAGCTTCTCTGGATTTGCAGACATTGTAGCCTCTTCTATCCCAAGACGCTTTGGAGACATTAAAATCTTTGTTTCTTTCTTATCGCCATTATTCTTGTATTTTTCAGCTTCTTCTAAAATAACCTTAGATAGAAGATCTGGTGTACAATACGTACTATCTAAAATCAAATTATAATTTAAAAAATTAAAATAATCCAAATTATAAATATCTTTATAACGAATATCCTCTGTTTGAGCACGAAGTTTTAATTGCTGTTTCGCATCTTCTGCGCTTGAATATTTTTCAACATTACCTCGATTATCCCCATACACGCGGTCGGCTGCAACATGAAGACTAACGGATAAAAAAACTTTGAATGATGTTTCAACAAAGTTCCATGCCAATCTGGAATCAAATACAATCGCCTTATCTGGATTCTCACGACTAATTTTTGCAGTAGTATCATCAATCATATTATCATACTTGTGATCCTTGCACATGAGTTGGTTCATCTCAAGCACACTGATTCCTAAATCTTCTGCCAGCTTACGCTGTACCTTACCCGTAGAATAAATTTCATAATGATGTTCCGTTTCTAAAATCTTGCAAATCGTAGATTTTCCGCTTCCGAGATTTCCGGTTAACGTGATATGCATTTGTTTTTCCTCCTATTTATAAGCATCTATTTTTTAAGTTTAATATTTTCTTCCTATCATAGCATGTCTTATTTCATCTTGGAAGAGTATTTTTAAGGAATTTAGCACCTTTTCCCCCACATGCTACTTCCTTAACCTTCATTTTCTCTTTTATTTTATCCAATTAACGTGTCACGATACCCTAAATGATACCAAAAGATATCTTTCAAATAATTTTTCCGAAAGATTTTATGAAAAATATAATAATTTTGCATGTAACGCTTCCACTTCTGCTTTATCATGTGTCACAAGGATGACTGTCCTTTCAGATAATGAATCTTTAAGATACGATAATACTTGCTCTTTTAAGCTTTCATCTAATCCTTTCAAAGGTTCATCTAGGATAATCACATCACTTTGAGCCATTACCGCTCTGACAATTGCTACCCTACGTTTCATTCCACCACTTAACTTACTTATTGGCTTTCCTTTATAATCACTTAGAAAAACTTTTGAAAATTCTTTCTCCACTTGTTCTGTTCCTATATCCGAAGGTAACACCATCTTTACATTTGTGATAGCATCAGACCCTTCACATAAACGGTCTTCTTGAAACACAGCAGAAAACTTTATATTTTCCAATCCAGTAACATTTCCCGCAGATGGTTTCAATAATCCCAATAGTACTTTCACAAATGTTGTTTTTCCTATACCAGAGGCCCCCATAATACCGATTACTTCCCCTGGTTTTATCGTAAGATTTAAATCTTTTAGAACCTGTTTTTCGCCAAAATTCAAAGAGACATTCTTAAAGATAATTTCTTTCTCACTCATCTTGTCCTCCATTAAGGTACTTTAACACCTTACATAGCAGTTTTAACGTTGTGCGCACCAAAATTTAATTGCACACTCCGATTCCCTATCTTTCTAACATTTCTTTGGTTAAGGCATAGTTTAATTTATTTATAAGCAAAAGAATAAGCTTTTCAAATACTACACTAATTCCTATAATCACAACAGTCCAAGCAAACATCTCTTTTGTCATAAGATATAATTTAGCCTCATATAGTTGCTCACCAATTGAGTTGTTTGGTAAACCAATTACCTCTGCAGCAATCCCTGATTTCCAACAAAAGCCCAAACCTACCGAACAAGCAGAAACAAAATATGGCATCACGGCTGGAAGATAGATAAATTTTAACTTTCTAAGTCCACTCATATGAAAAACTGCCGCCATTTCAAGTAAACCTTGGTCTGCTGATTCCACTCCTTTTAACACATTCGTGTAGATAATAGGAAGAACCATAAGAAAAGAAATTAATATCGATAGGTTTCTTGCCCTCACCCATAAAAGAGCTAATATTACAAATGAAGCAACTGGAATGGATTTAATCACTCTCATCGCAACCGTAAAAAACTCTTTTAAAAATACATTATGATAAGCCCCAAGTGATAATAATACACCAGTTACTACCGCTAAAATAAATCCTAGGCTTATTTTTAGAAAAGAAGATGAGATGCTAAACCAAAAACTTTTTTCAAAAATTAATTTCGCTAAAGTAGTCACTACTTGTATGGGGGAAGCAATTAATATATTGCTATTTATCACTATGCTTGCTACTTGCCACAATATTAGCCATATTGCAATTGCAAGCAAAGTTATATATCTTTTATGTACATCCTTATTAAAGTCTTTCATCCATACCCTCATTTCTGCTTGGTCATTGTCATGCTTGTAAGACGATGCATATTGTAACATCATTGCAGTAGTTTCTATCATAGATAAACCTACTGTAACACAATACAGTTGACCTCTATCATAGAAGTAACCAACAACACATTACAGTTGATTTCTATCATAAAAATAACCAACAACATATTACAGTTGATATCTATCATAGAAATAACCCTACCTAAATATTAATAAAACACGTTTCCACCAAATAAATTAGCCATACTGTCAAGTTCTATCATATACCATGATACTTCCCCTTGACAAGTATGGCTAAACACTTACTTACAAATTGATTTCTTTAATACTTTGATAAAATCAGTCACTGGCTGAACACACTGCTCTTGATGCTTTGCAATAATATCTACAATTGCGCTGCCGACAATTACACCATCGGATATCTCTGCCATCTCCCTTGCTTGTTCTGGTGTAGAAATTCCAAACCCAACTGCACAAGGAATATCGGTTACCTTCTTCGCCTCTTTTATCATGTAATCCACTTGACTTCCTATCTCTGTTCTTACTCCGGTTACCCCAAGAGAAGAAACGCAGTATAAGAAACCTTCTGCTTCCTTTAGTATGGTTTGAATTCTTTCCTTTGAGGTTGGTGCTATCATCGATATTAATGTAATATCATGTAATTTACAAAGAGGAAGTAGCTCTTCCTTTTCTTCATAAGGAAGGTCAGGTACAATTACTCCATCGATACCAACTTCTTTGCAACGCCTTAAAAATCGATCTGCACCGTAGGTATAGATAGGGTTTATATAAGTCATAAACACTAATGGTACCAATACCTTGCTCCTTACCCTTCCTATCATATCAAACAGCAAATCTGTGGTTGCCCCCGCCTTTAATGCTCTTTCATTTGCCTCCTGGATAATAGGGCCTTCCGCAATCGGATCAGAAAATGGGATTCCTATCTCAATTAGGTCCGCTCCCTCCATTGCCATACTAACAATCAATTCTTCTGTGACTTCAATTCCTGGATCTCCACCTGTAATAAAGGTAATAAGTGCCTTTCCCTTCGTAAATGCTTGTTCTATCCTAGTCATATAATTTCACCCCCCTATATCTAGCAATCGCAGCAACATCCTTATCTCCACGTCCTGAGATATTTATCACAAGGATACTGTCTTTCCCCATCGTTGGCGCTAACTTCTTTGCGTATGCAACAGCATGAGCACTCTCTATTGCAGGTATAATTCCTTCTGTTCTTGAAAGATATTCAAATGCCTCCACCGCTTCATCGTCCGTAACTGGTACATAAGTTGCCCGATTGGTATCATGTAACATAGCATGCTCCGGTCCGATTCCAGGGTAATCAAGACCCGCAGAAATAGAGTAAACAGGAGCAATTTGACCATATTCATCCTGGCAGAAATAAGATTTCATTCCATGGAAAATACCTTCTGTTCCATTTGCGATGGTAGCTGCATTTTTAGGATGATTTACACCAAGTCCTGCTGCCTCACAACCATATAAAGCTACACTAGGATCATTTAGGAATTCATAAAATGCTCCCATAGCATTACTCCCTCCACCAACACAGGCAACGATTGCATCTGGAAGTTTTCCTTCCACTTCCTGTAGTTGAGCTTTGATTTCCTTACCAATCACTTTCTGAAAATCTCGAACAATTGTTGGGAAAGGATGAGGTCCCATAACAGACCCTAAAACATAATGAGTATCCTCTACCCTCTTCGTCCACTCACGCATCGTTTCGTTTACTGCATCCTTAAGAGTCATAGTTCCTGAGGTTACTGGATGCACCTTAGCTCCCAATAGTTCCATTCGATAGACATTCAGTACCTGTCGGTCTGTGTCCTCTTTTCCCATAAAGATTTCACATTCCAGTCCCATAAGTGCTGCGGCTGTTGCTGTCGCCACACCATGTTGGCCGGCTCCAGTTTCTGCTATGACACGTGTCTTACCCATTTTTTTTGCCAATAATACCTGACCTAGTACATTATTAATTTTGTGAGAACCCGTATGATTTAAATCCTCTCGCTTTAAGTAAATTTTAGCCCCAGAAAGATCCTCGGTCATTTTCTTAGCGTAATATAACAACGATGGCCTTCCTGCATATTCATGGTATAAGGTCTCTAGTTCCTTACAAAAATCAGGATCCTTTTTAAAATACTCGTATGCCTTTTCTACCTCTAACACCGCATTCATTAATGTTTCTGGTACATATTGACCGCCATATTGATGAAATCTTCCTTCTTTCATATTGTCCTCCATTCTCGCGTACGCTTTTTTGATATTAATTTTCATTCCACCGCCAAGCGGCAAATAAAAACTCCTTTACCTTTTCTTCATCCTTTTGTCCCATACTTTCTACTCCACTGCTTACATCTACTCCATAAGGCTCTAGCCTACTATCCAAAAGTCTCACGTTTTGTGCTGTTAATCCTCCTGCTATAAAATAAGGCTTTTGCAGATACTTCTTAAATTCATTATTAGAACTCTCTTTATAAACTTCGGTTAATATCGTTTCATCAAACCGTTTGCCCTCTCCTCCATAGCTATGTTCGCTATACGTATCGTATAAAAAATAATCGCATGGCAAAGTAAGTGCTTCTAAAATTTGTTCTACGGATTGAGCTCGAACGGCCTTTATAATAGGCGCTCCTACCTCTAGTTTTAAAGCATTGATGTAATCCCTGTCTTCGTCTCCATGAAGCTGCACTAGCTGTATTGTGTTCTTCTCACACATCTTAGCTATTCTTTCTATAGATTCATTTACAAAAACACCAACAGCTTGAATCTCGCTTGATAGCTCTCTTCGCAATAATGAGGCAACCTCTTCATCAATTTTTCTTTTCACACCCGCAAATACAAATCCCACATAATTTGGAGCGTACTTATTCACAATTTCAATCTCACGAAGAGACTTTAATCCACAAATCTTTGTTTTCATTCACATTCCCCTCATTACTGCACTGTTTTTTCCCACCATGGGTTTATTGCTACAACATAGACATAAACTTACCGTGTAAAAACTATATTTACTCTTTCCCCATTCCCTAAAGTAGACTTTTAAGATTTCGTATCATTAGTTTTTTATTTGATGCTTTCATTAGCGTCTCACCGATTAGAACTCCGTTTACACCCGCTTCCTTAAGCTCTTTTATCTGCTCTGGTGTAGAAATCCCGCTTTCTGCAATAAAGATAGCCTCCTTTGGAACAAGCGTACGTAACTTTAAACTATTTTCAATTGATACCTCAAAGGTTGATAAATTTCGATTATTCACACCGATTATTCTTGCTCCACATTGAAGAGCCCTCATTACTTCCTCTTGGTTATGAGTTTCCACTAATGCACTTAGCCCCAGTTCATCGCAGATTTTCAGAAATCCGGTTAACTGCTCCTCTGTTAAGATGGATACTATGAGTAAGACACAATCCGCACCAAGTAGTTTCGCTTGGTAAATCTGATAAGCTTCTAGGATAAAGTCTTTTCGTAGTACAGGAATACCTACTTCTTTTTTTACCTCCATCAGGTAATCATCCTTTCCAAGAAAAAAGGTGGGTTCCGTAAGCACTGAAATTGCAGCAGCACCGCCTTCTTCATACTCTTTGGCTATGAATACTGGATCAAAATCCTTTGCTATCATACCTTTTGAAGGAGATGCCCTTTTAATCTCACAAAGAAAATTAACACCCGGTCTACTCATGACTTCTTCAAAAAAAAATTTGTCTCGTGATATGGAAGAAGAACTACCAAATCCTTGCTTGATAGCCATCTCGGTTGCGCTCTTTTTTATAACTTCTTCCGGAAGTCTTCGCTTTTCTTGATTGATTCTATCTTTTGTTGTTTCTACTATTTTTTCTAAAATCATGGCTCACCTCCGATTTGACAGTTCAATAAATTTATCAAGCTGATGGATCGCCTTCTTACTATCGATTATATCAGTTGCAATTTTTGCTGCTTCTTGTAATGTAATATCGTCTCTTACCATATAGATACAAGCAGCTGCATTAAAGATAACTGCATCCCTTTTCGGCCCTTTTTCACCATTTAAAATTGCCCTTGTAATTGCTGCGTTCTCTGCCGGAGAACCACCTACAAGATCTTCCTTTTTGCACTTTGTTAATCCAATTTGCTCTGGTTCTAAAATATAATCGTATAGTTTTCCATCTCGTATCTTACAACATACCGTTTGGTGACTTAGTGATATCTCATCTAAACCATCCCTTCCGTATACAACCATTCCTCGTTTTACTCCAAGCTTTAATAAAACTCTGGCCAGTGGTTTTACTAATGCTTCTTCATAAACACCTAAAAGCTCTAAATTTGCTCCAGCCGGATTTGCTAGCGGACCAAGGATATTAAAAATTGTTCGAATCCCAAGTTCTCTCCTTACTGGTGCAACAAACTTCATTGCACTATGATAGGTTTGAGCAAACATAAAGCACAAGCCCATTTCTTCTAAAATCTTTGCACTCTCAAGTGGAGCTAGCATAATATTAACCCCTAATGCTTCAAGCACATCTGCTGCACCACATTTACTTGAAACACATCGATTTCCATGCTTTGCAACTGGAATCCCTGCTGCGGATACAACAAATCCTGTAGTCGTTGAGATATTAAAGGTATTTGCTTCATCTCCCCCCGTCCCAACGATTTCTAATACATCCATATTATGAAGTAATCTTACACAGTGCTTTCTCATGCCTGCTGCACTCGCTGTTATTTCGTCAATGGTTTCCCCTTTCATACGAAGTGCAGTAAGGTAGGAGCCAATTAAAACATTCGAGGCTTCTCCACTCATAATCTCATCCATTACCTGTTCTGCTACCTCATAGCTTAAATCCTCTTTATTCACCAATTGATAAATCGCTTCTTTAATCATACTTTACCTCATTTCTTTAAAAAGTTTTCCATTATCGTCTTTCCATTCGGTGTAAGTACGGATTCCGGATGAAATTGTACTCCGTAGATTGGATACTCTTTATGTTCAATTGCCATGATCTCACTATCCTGTGTCACCGCAGTCACTTTTAAGGCTTCCGGTATTGTTTCGCGAACCGCTGCTAAAGAATGATATCTTGCAGCAGAAAATGTTTCCTCAAGTCCTCTGAATAACTTACTTTCTGAATCCACCATTATCACACTCTGCTTCCCATGCATGATTGATTTTGCATAGGAGATTGTCGCACCAAACACCTCACAAATTGCTTGATGCCCTAGACATACTCCTAGGATTGGTATCTCTTTATGAAATTTTCTAATTACTTCTTCACATATTCCTGCATCCTTTGGTTTTCCAGGTCCCGGCGATAAGATGATATGAGATGGTTTTCGTTGTTCGATTTGTTCTAAAGAGATCTCATCATTTCGTACCACCAGAAATTCTTCCGCCATTTCTATTGACCCAATTAGTTGTACAAGGTTATAGGTAAAACTATCGTAATTATCGATGAAAAGTATCATACCCTATCTACCTCCCCTGCTCTAAGTAATGCATCAACAACTGCCGCTGCCTTATGATTTGTTTCTTCATACTCAAGTTCACTATTACTATCCGCCACAATGCCAGCTCCAACCTGAACATATACGCTATCTTTCTTCTTAACCGCTGTTCGTATTGCAATACAAAAATCCAGATTCCCAGAAAGGTCAAAATACCCTATGGCACCTCCATAGATTCCTCTAGGACTTTCTTCTAACTCTTCTATGATTTCACAAGCACGTATCTTTGGTGCTCCAGTCAAAGTTCCAGCTGGAAAGGATGCAATTAGTGCATCACAGCCATCCTTATCTTCTCTTAACTTTCCACTAACCTTTGAAGTAATGTGCATAACCTTAGAGTATCGATGCACCTTTAGATATTCTTCAACTACAACCGATTGATAAGCTGCCACTCTTCCCACATCATTTCTAGCCAAATCAACTAACATATTGTGCTCCGCGAGTTCTTTTTCATCTTCAAGTAGTTCTTTTTCCAATTTTTCGTCTTCTTCACCCGTGCTCCCCCTGGGCCTAGTCCCTGCAATTGGGAAGATAGTTACTTCTCTATCGATGACTTTTACCAAGGTTTCTGGCGATGAACCAGCAATTTCAATATCACCAGAGTGAATAAAGTACATATATGGAGAAGGATTCGCCGTTCTTAATACTCGATATGCATTCATTAGGCTATTCTTATAAGTGGCCTCCAGCCTTCTTGAGATAACTCCTTGAAAGATATCACCTTCCCTAATGTAGTGCTTTGTTTTCTCTATGATAGCAAGGTACTCTTTCTTCGTTATATTACTCTTAAAAACAGGCGCTTCCTCCTTAAACTGAAAGGCCGGCGGTATCGTTTCAACTAACAAGGTTTCAAGGGCTTCGATACGAAGAACTGCCTCATCATACCCTTTTCTTCCTTCCTTGGTTGGATAATGATCAATCAGATACATCTTTTGTTTAACATGATCAAATGCTATAACCTCTAGATAAAGCTGTAAGGAAAACTCCTCAAAATCACTCTCTCTAAGGTGTAATTTAGGTTCCATTCTTCCTATCATTTCATAGCCAAAGTACCCCACAAGCCCTCCGGAAAACGATGGAAGCTTCTCAAGTTTTGGTGCTCTATACTCCTTTAGGAGACTTCGAATCGCCTGCATGCTGTCTCCTGTTTGCTCTATGGCTTCTTCCTCTAAACCTTTTTTAAGAAAAACCTTGCCACCCTTGCCAAACAGCTTTAGTACTGGGGTAAATCCGAGAAAGGAATAGCGACCCCATCGCTCATTTCCCTCTGCACTTTCAAATAGATAATAGTTTTTAGCGTGTAACGATAGTTTCTGCATCACTAAGATTGGTGTGGTCTGATCTGAATAAATTTCTTTATATACCGGAACATAAGGGAATTTAAATGAAAGCTCTGCCAAATCTTCATACCTTGGTAATACCATTCCTGTTCTCCTCCTTTTTCAATGATTACTCTATATTTTCATAAAAACAAAAAATCAGTAATCCATGGTAAAAAGAGAATTCTATCTTTGGAGCAAAGACACTTCATCTATGGGAATATAGTTCATCTAGGTAAATGAAATTCACTAAGGTGAATGAAATTCACTTGGTGAATGAAATTCACCATTCGATCCCCACAAGATAAGTGTGTATCCCTGGAAGTTTTTTGATTTATAGGTAAGTCGAATAATTTTCTATAAATAAAAAAAGCTTCTGCCCCTAGACTAAGGGACAAAAGCTTAAAACTTCTGCGATACCACCCAATTTGGTGCAATGCACCCACTCTCTTTGTATACCATCATATACACCCCACTGATAACGGACAGGGTCCCCGTTGGCGTCTACTCCCATATGGTTTCAAGCCACCCTCACAAGTCCATTCACTAAATTCTACGAGGATACCCTCTGTCTTACCGTATCACACCAACCACGGCTCTCTGTAAAGACTTCCTCTAGCTACTTCTCTTGCTCATCGGTTTTTACTATTTCTTGGATTTACTGATTTAATTGGATAAAGTATATTCCTAAATAATACAATTGTCAAGTAAAATATTTTACTTATTTAAGCCTTAAACCCACGATTAATATCACTTGGATTTAAACTTGATTCATTTAAAGTACCTTTGCCATAGGTTAATCCTGCATAAATCTGCTGTGTGTTTTGCATCATTGGTCCTGAGTTATCTTGTTTACTCACTTCTAAAAAACCAACTCTTAAGTCATTTATTAGATCAAGGATCTCTGGAAAGTCTTGATTACTTCGTGACATTTGGGCACAAACCAGCTTTTTATTTAAGTAAGAATATAGACTTAGTAAATCGTATGATAGTGGATAGCGATAATCTAAGGCACCCATGAGTTGATTTATAACACGACTTGCATGTCTTAATTCTTTTTCGTATATTTTATAATCCTTCGCGTTAATTGCATCTGTCGCACATTCTAAGTCTGCCTCTAAAATGTCATAGAGAATAACAATTAGTTGGCTTTGGTTTGCTTGTGTGACTCTAACAGCGAACTCTCGTAATCGATCCTTATTCATTGCCACTCCAATCTTGGTTTCCCATTATTACCGCATATTGATTTTAGAAGCTATTAACTTTGTAATAAGGATAGAATATTCTGTGGTCTCTGATTCGCTTGCGCTAACATAGCAGTGCCTGCTTGTACTAACACGTTTTTCTGAGTAAATAAGGACATTTCTTTTGCCATATCGGTATCTTCGATACGAGATAAAGCTTCCGTAATATTTTCAGCTCCAACATCCAAGTTTGCAATCGCATGCTCCAAACGATTTTGATATGCACCAAGCTTTGCACGAATATCAGTTACCATAGTAATCGCTTTACTTAGAATGGAAATTGCACTAGAAGCTCCCTCCTGAGTACAAACATTTACAATATTTGTTCCAAGAGTATAAGTATCTACACGAGGAATTCGTACTTCCATCGTTTGTCCTTCATTGGCACCAATCTGAAGATCCATAGGTCCAGCTTGTAAAACTGTAATAGAAACATTATCAGAACCAGCACCATCTGTTATGCTTGCTCCATCATTATTTACTGTTTGATCAGTAAATGCAGTTTTAGCTGCTCCAGGAGTAGCCTTAAATTTAATTTCAAAGCCGTCACCGTCTGTTACTGTGATAATGTTGCCACTGCAAGAAGCCGTAGCAGTAGAGGAAAAACCATTTCCTAACGTCGCTTTTGCATCTACACCAATAGCTTTCGCACCACCACTGCTAATACCTAATAAGCCGCTTAGTTTATCGTTATCACAATGCATCTCAATTGTCTGATTGGAACCATATTCCTTTGTCATAAATACAAGGGAACCATTATCAATCGGTCCACTCTCATAGCCAGCAAATCCATCATAGTCTGGATTTACGGATGTACCAACCTGAGCAAACACTTTAATATTCATTGTGTCACAGGCTCCACGAAGCTTTTCAAATACCTGCTCCATGGTATCACCAGCGTTAATTTTTATCTCTATACCATTAATATTAATAACGCCTGCCTGATCATCAGCAATTTGATCAGAAAGTCCACCTAATTGCATTCCAGTCATAACTGCCTGTCTTGCATCCCCAGTTATAATAAAGTTATAATCTTTTGCATCTACATTATCGGATAGAGAAATCATTTCCACATCAGAGGTATTGGAATAACTCTGGCAATCTAAATTTCCATTTAATAAAGGTTTTGTATTGAACTCAGTGTCTGTTGAAATACGGGTGATTTCGTTGTTTAACGCGTTAATCTCTTTTTGAATTGCCAAGCGATCTTCTGCAGTGTTGGTACCGTTTGCAGCTTGCACTGAGAGTTCTCTCATACGCTGTAACATTGCATTAACCTCATTTAATGCACCCTCTGCTGTCTGTATAACTGATACACCATCGGAAGCATTTCTTGAAGATTGCTCTAAACCTTCAATCTGTGTTTTCATTTTTCTTGAGATAGCAAGTCCTGCCGCATCATCAGCTGCACGATTGATTCGGTAACCACTGCTTAATCTTTCTAAACTCTTATCTAATGCATTATTATTAATTTTTAATTGGTTATTACCGTGAAGTGCTGAAATATTATGATTTATTCTCATCTCTTTGCCTACATCCTTTCTTATTCCTTCTCGTTCGAAACTTCTAGTTTCTGGAGACTCTGTATTATTGTCTTTGCTGCAAGATATAACTTTTCGGTATTATATTTGTTTTCTGTTGCTTCCGGTGTTAATGAATTGTCGTTAACCTTTTCCGTAGCAGATTCTAACTGTGCTTCCCTATAAAACTTCCCGCTCTTATAAAGATAACCCTGTGCGGTATTTGATCTTATTGCAATGTTTATCGATGAAATTGAAATATCCTGATTTTTCAATGCTTCAAGCAACAATTCTTGATTCTCTTTCAAGTTTTCTAAAGCAGCTCTATCCTCCACTGTGATAAAGCATTTCGCATTTTCATCGCTTGCATATAGCTCTGCTTGAATCGTTCCAAACGTGTTAGATGGGTAAGATATGTACACCTTTCCCTCGTTCGTAGTCCCATGAATTACCGTTAGATTAATATTGGTAATAGAATCCTTCGTTATTAATGGGATATTATAATGCTCTTTTTTATTTAGCCCTTGATTTAACCTAATCATAGATTTTAGCTGTTTTATCTCTAATACCTGATTTGCAGTAACCTCTGCTTCTAAAAGAACCTCATCGGAAGCTTCCGAAAAGGAATGGTAAAACTCCTCTAACGAAGACACCAATGTCTCTCTGTTATCGATGGAATCAATGATATCTTTATTTAACTCTTCTATGCTTTTCTTTTGAGAGTATTTAGATGCATTTTTATAAATACTATCATTCTGGTTTAAAAGTTCTTTTGTAGCAGCAATATTATGAATGCTATTTGACAAACCATAATCTTTTAGGAAGCGTAACTCCTCATTGCTGTTATTGGATATTTCTCGTATTTGCTCTAATTGGTTACTCTCATGTATATTAGTTTTGTGAAGTAAATCCTCCTTGTTAAGGGATTCCTCCACAAGTTTCTCAGACTCTAGACTATTCTGTATCTTATTTTGAGAAACCTGTCCTTGAACTTTTGTTAGCTTTTCTGATAATTCCTCTAAGTTACTATCAAAGACGGATGTATCCGACGAAGACATTACTTCCTTTAATGCATCTGGAGTAATCTCTTTTTGAATTTCTCGAACCAACTTTTCGCCATAGAATGCAGCATCAATTTGCGCCGTTATCGAATTACTATACCCTGTTGCTTTTGTAAGACTTCTAAAATCGTCATCAATGCGTTCATCCATTGATCCATGCTTTAAGGTACGAACTGATGTTAATAAGTTTTTAAGGGTCAGTTCTCCTCCCGCCTTAACGACGGCACCAATTGCAGCACCATCAGACTTTTGTATCTGATGAAGTAGTCGATAGATTCCAATGTAGGATTCACGCTCTGGTGGGCTAATTTCTTCATTCGCCTCAAGCTCTACTAAAAACTTTGCAAATCCGTCGGTACTGTCTGTTCCATTGTCTTTTAAGTATTCCTTTAATGTGCTAGATAGCTCATCTAGGTTCATGGTAAGCGGGTTAACCCCATCTTTTATTAAGGAGGCTGTGACAGATGGTTTTAATCCTTCTATTACTTCTGAAACTTTAGCATCATAAGCCTTCATAGCTAAGACGTTGTCCTGTGTAATTTCTATGTTGTTATATCCTAGAATACGAACAGCTCTCTGATTCGCAGTTGTTGTATCAAGTTGAATCTCTTTTAAGAGTGAATCTACAGATGCAAATGCTTTTTTAATAGAATCCCCCATATCTGCGCGAGGTGAAGTCATTAACTGTTCATAGGATTCTTTCGCATTTTTTAACTGTTCACTCTCTCCAAAACTAGTATCGTACAGCCTGTTAAGCGACACCTGTTGCCTAATTGTAAAGGTGGAACTAAGAACAGTTGCAGACGACTGCTTTAATGTATCCACTGTCGATACGGTCTGCTTTAATAAATCTATTTGGGCGCTTGTATCAAAACCAACTTCTTTTCCGAGTTTTTCATAATATTCCTCTTCCAGTTGCTTTAATCCCTCAACAACTTTTGCTATACTTTCTGTTTCCACAGAAATACCTTTCGCTGATAGCCGTAAGGAAGCTTCGACTGTTAACTTTAATCGTATCTCCTCTAGCTGCCTTTTCGCGGTGATGGCGGCTATATTGTTGGTATCTGCATCCACCTGTAAGTTGTTTGCTCCTTCTATATCACTTTTTATCTCACCATTTTGTATCTGCATAAGAAACTTTAGGCTTAATTTATCAAGACTTTGATTGTTCGCTTTCTCATTCTTTAAGTAGGTTGTAGCCTTATCTATCGTTTCTTCTGAGATTTGATGGATATTCTCTATAAAATCCTTAAACTTATCCTCCTCCATAGATAGGAGTACACCTTGCCTTGGGTCTTTTCCAGCTTTTAATGCATTGACTGCTCCGGTAAGTGCCATGTTTTCTTGATCTTCTGGCTTAATCGAAGATAAACTCATTTTGTACCTTATATTTTCACTTGTGATTGGTAAATTTCGTTCAAACAACCACTTTGCTTCTTGTAAAGTCTCTTCCTTTACCGGAATATCTCCTTCTTTTAGAATTTGCTTAACTGCATCTTCTAACTCACGAAAAGCTTCCTCTTTATCAAGTTTTTGTGTAACATTTCCGCTATGTTCTGCTTTATAGATACTTTCAATGGTTGGCTTAAGGTTATTTTGTATCAAGTAAGTCATCGTGTTTTCACTTAGACCATTCCCTGAAGGTGCTAACTTCGGTGAAGATGCAATCTTCATTGCATTTGCAATCTGCTCCACGTTCTCTGCTGTTACAGGTAAATCTGCATTTAATAAACGGTCTACAATCTGCTTTGCCATACTCGTATCAGGAATACATGCTCTTGCAACCTTTTCAGCCATCTCCCTGGTTTTTTTCATTATTTCTTTCTGAGCATTTAAAGAATCTTCTCTTAGTACCTTCTGTGATTTAATTCGTTCTAAGGCTCGTGCGAGACGCTCCTGATTAAAGTCCTCGATGGTAAATCCTTCTTCTGATAATTCGTGATAATCATCCTCGGTCATACAAGTAGCAGTCTGCTTAAGATCCTGTTCCTCTTCTTTTACCGAAGTTTCTCCATTCTGAAACGTCGAAACCGTTCCTTTTCCCGCATCAACCTGAGTAAACAATAGAGTTACCTCTTTTTTGTTCTCCTGTTTCTCTGCACTTCCAATTTCCTTTAGAACAATACCATTCTTCGATACATCCATTATCTTAAATTTTCTAATTTCGCCTTCCTTGGCATCTGGGACTGTTTCTTTCGAGAACTTGCATTCTCGTCCACTAAAGTTGATGGAAATCTGATCTGAAACATCTAAGACTGTGCCTTCTAGTATCTGGCCCACTTCATAAGCCGGATGATTTGTACTCTCCTTAGAAATTGTTTCTACTTGATTTTTTTGTTGATTTCCAGTTGCATAAATCCCATTCATATTCATGATTATCTCCATGTTCGCATTTGCGAACTCAAAATTAATAGTTGAGAGCGATATTCTTTCTTGAAAGTGGTTTTCTTTCTTGAAAGTGGTTTTCTTTCTTGAAAGTGATTTTCTTTCTTGAAAGTGATTCTCTTTCAATCTGCACTCTCACTTCATTTCGTTTTTATAAATGATGCCTTCATTACTACCATGTATTTCGGATATTTTTATAAAAACTTAACTGGTTCGCTCAAAATTCCTAGAACTGGGTATGTAACCAAACTATTTTACATACATTAAACTATACGTTCTGCTTCGTACTAAGCCTTAGGAATAAGATAAAAGATTTTACCGTTTCATTACACTTATATAAACGGCAATGAATTGTAATAGATAATATAAAAAAGCTTCCACTAATCTTAAACTTAGTAATGAATCTGTAGGAGGGTTTTATGAAAAAATTAAACAGATTAATTGCCTTATTTCTAAGCCTTATTCTAGTTATAAGTCTTGTCGGATGTAAGGAAAAAACACAGGAAGACATACAAAAAAATTATCATACCTTTCTTGATAAGTTATTTAAAGAAGAGGTTACTAGCGACTCCCTATCGCTTCATTACACTTTGGCAAATCCAGAAAATTACGGTATAAAAAATATCAAACCGACACTGGGTACGCTTTCTATAGAGCAAATGAAGAAAGATATGATTGATGCAGAGAATAACAGAAAGAAACTACAAGAATTTAAATACGATTGGCTTACGAAAGAAGATCAGATTACTTATGAGATTCTAAATGATGTATTTTCCAAAAAGCTTGCCTTAGGTGCTTACCCATATCTTATGGAACTGCTTGGCCCAACAACTGGAGTGCAAGCACAGTTACCAATTCTTTTTGCGGAATATGCCTTTTACTCGAAAGACGACATTAGTACATATATAAAACTCTTAAATTGCGTAGATGAGTATTTTAAATCCATTGAAGAATTTGAAAAAGAAAAATCCCAAAAAGGTTATTTCATGACGGATAACATTGCTGATGATATCATCGCTCAGTGTCAGGATTTTATAAAAAGCCCTGATGATAACTTTTTAATTACATCCTTTAGGGAAAGAATTGAAGTAATTCCAGATTTAACAGATAAGGAAAAAAGTGAATTTGAAGAGAATAATACATCTGCCATTTTAACTTCAGTGATTCCAGCCTATGAAAGCTTAATTAATACATTGATTTCTTTAAAAGGCAGCTCAAAAAATAAAAACGGTCTTAGCGGTTTCGAGGGTGGAAAAGAATATTATGAATTAAAGGTTCAGTTATCCACTGGTTCATCAAAAACAATTCCAGAAATGAAAAGGAGTTTAAAAGCCCTACTAAACCGTTGCTTATCCACTATTACTACACTAAGCATCAAAGATCCTACCCTTTATGATCAATATCAAAATATCACCTTCCCAGAAACAGATCCAAATGCAACCATGGAGTACCTCGCATCTCAAATCACAAAGGATTTCCCGGTTTTGGATAGCGTTAATTATACGGTAAAATATGTTCCTGACTCCTTAGAGAATCATCTTAGCCCAGCAATGTATTTAATACCACCGATTGATTTTTATACAGAAAATTGTATCTATATCAATAACAATCCAAACTATGATATGACAAAGCTATTCCCAACGATTGCACATGAAGGGTACCCTGGGCATCTCTATCAAAATGTGTATTTTAGAAAACTTAACATGCATCCATTACGAAGTGTTATTGATGTAACTGGGTATGATGAGGGCTGGGCTACTTATGTGGAATGTTATTCCTATGGTATGGCTGGACTAAGCCAGAATCTTTCTGACTTCTTAAAAGCAAATATGATAGCGGTACATTGTCTATACTCACTGACAGATATCGGTATACACTATGAAGGATGGACGAAGGAGGAAACTATAGATTTTTGGAGTAATTACGTATCCTCTCTGGAAGATGCTGAGGGAATCTATAATTCCATTCTTGGTGAGCCAGGTATCTATCTTCCTTACTGTGTAGGCTATATTGAAATTATGGAGTTAAAAGGTTTAGCAAAGTCCTCTTTACAGGAGAATTTCCGTATAAAAGATTTTCATACCTTCTTATTGGATTTTGGTCCAGCACCATTTGATATCATTGAAAAGTATTTAAAAAACTGGCTGACAGAAAAAACTGGATCTAATTCTGCAAAGTAATAAAACCTTTTCATTCACCTAATTAACTCTGAAGCTTTTCTATCCAT
The DNA here is from genome assembly GCF_000018685.1 of Lachnoclostridium phytofermentans ISDg. NCBI lineage: Bacteria > Bacillati > Bacillota > Clostridia > Lachnospirales > Lachnospiraceae > Lachnoclostridium > Lachnoclostridium phytofermentans. The sequence goes on from NC_010001.1 coordinate 4,721,412, forward strand.
ATAGAGAATTAGCAAGCTTTTCCCGCTTATCTTTCTATTTATATTATAACTATACGAAAGCAAGGGATTGTTTTAGTGCTCCATCATTCATTGTTGCACTAAAAAGTTCTCTTGCTTTCATTATATTTTGTATCATGGAATAAGGAGTAGCGGTTATATCATATCTATTTTCACGTTTGTTGTATTATTAACATAACAAATACTAACTTTAATCTTGTTTATATAAATATATTGCATAAATTTGGTTTAATCTTACAAATTTATTAAATATTCGATATAAATATTGACATTTACACGCAACAAATTTATACTTAAATTGGTAGAAATTGATAATCTCATCACAATAGTATGCACGTTTTAAGAGTATCCCTATTGTTTGTTTGATCAGTTTATTTTCCGCCAAGAGAAGCACTTCTTTGCTTCCGGTAAGCAGAAAATATATTAGATATATCATAATTCATAGGAGGAAATCAATCATGTCAACAAAAGCGTATTATAAGCGCGATGAAATCGGTGTTGGAAAGCCAGGATTCTCAAAAACTCGCTCTATCATTGAAGCCGCTTTTTATGGCAACAATGTAGTGAAAGTCAACACCCTAAAGGAAGCCTACGAGCTTGCGAAAAATTCTCCTGGTACTGTGGTAACTGATATGCCAGTATACAGAGGAGAAGAATTCGGTCTAGAAAAAGACTCAAAAGTACTCTTATTTAATGATGGTTCTATTACCGGACGTTATGCTGCTGCAAGAAGAATCGCCGGTGAGCCAAATGTTGATTGCGCGGAATTAGACAAAATCGTTATGGATGCTATTTATGACACTAGATGGGATACCATGTACCATGCAGAAGTTTACATAGGCTTAGATCCTGAATTTATGATAAAAGCCCATCTGTTAATTCCAGAAGGTGAAGAGAACATTATGTACTCCTGGATGTTAAACTTTCAATACATGTCAGATGAATATGTAAGGATGTACAAAGATTCGAAACCTATTGGTAATGAACCAGATATCTATATTTTCTCAAATCCACAATGGACCGGAACAACAAATCCTAACTATGATCCTAAATGCTTATGCTATTTTAATACTGCTGAAAACTGTGCCGCTATCTTAGGTATGAGATACTTTGGAGAGCACAAAAAAGGAACTCTCACGATTGGATGGGCTATCGCTAACCGAAATGGATATGCCTCTTGCCATGGTGGACAAAAAAGATACAACCTTCCGAATAACAAATCCTATGTTGCATCCGTATTCGGTCTTTCAGGCTCAGGAAAGTCTACAATAACACATGCAAAACATGATAGTAAGTATGACATAACCGTACTTCATGATGATGCATTTATCATTAATACAGAGACAGGATCATCGATCGCGATGGAGCCTACTTATTTCGATAAAACTGCTGATTACCCTACATACTGCGAAGATAATAAATATCTGTTAACAGCTCAAAACTGCTCCGCTACCATTGATGAGGATGGTAAGATAGTTCTGGTAACAGAGGATATCCGTAATGGTAATGGTCGTGCCATAAAATCAAAATTATGGTCACCGAACCGCGTTGATAAAATAGAAGAGCCAGTAAATGCAATCTTCTGGATTATGAAAGATCCTACTATCCCACCGATAGTAAAATTAAAAGGCGCTTCGCTTGCTTCTGTTATGGGTGCAACCTTGGCAACAAAAAGATCAAATGCAGAAAGATTAGCAGAAGGGATCGACCCTAAAGCATTAGTAGTAGAACCATATGCAAATCCATTTAGAACTTATCCTTTAGCAAATGATTATGATAAGTTCAAAAAGTTAGTAGCTGAGAGAAATGTAGATTGTTATATTATCAATACTGGTGACTTCATGGGTAAAAAGGTAAAACCAGCAGACACACTTGGTGTTATAGAGGCAGTTGTCGAAGGTAATGCTGAATTTAAACAATGGGGACCTTTTGAAGATATTGAAATCTTTGAGTGGGATGGATTTATTCCAAATCTAGATGACCCAGAATATAAATCTCAGTTAAAAGCTAGAATGCTAGACCGTGTTAAATTTGTTGAAAGTAGAGAAAACTTTAAGGGTGGATATGATAAACTTCCAGAAGATGCTCTTTTGGCTCTTAAAAAGGTAGTATCTGGGTTGAACTAATGGTGATTATTTTATTTTCATCCATATTTCATCTAATATTTCATCCAATATTTCATCCAATATTTCATCCAATATTAAAACAACGATTGCGCCCATGCTGGGTGCAAAAAATAGCGCGCTATCCTAATAGTAATAGCGCGCTATTTTTTGTATTTTTTTGTTGTATATTATGACTTATTTTATCCTATTTCTACCCTCTTATGAAGTCGACAAAACGATACAAGAAAGAGCAAGATTACAATATCGATTTATCCCTGTAATGTGCTAATATACAAGTAGGGTAATAGAAAGTTTCACCGTGTATCGGTTTTATCTTCTATTGCCTATTTGTTGGAACTAAGAATATGTTCCGATAATCGAGCTAGCGGTGAAAAAACGCACCTTTTATCAGAATCTATCTTTAGCTCCTGATAAACAAGAAGAAGTACGCTTTGCGAACTTTTCCTTGCCAAGAACTATATTTGAGAAGATAAACTTTAATAATACCTTAGCATTAATGTGACCCTAGTTGTAAGAGTTTTGCCGCTTTAAAATCCTCTCTAGTTTATCTTCTCACTTGTTATCTAAATCATCCTTAAAGGAGGCATGTATGCAATACGGACATTTTGATCAAGAAAAAAAAGAGTATGTCATCGACCGCGTTGACCTTCCAACCTCATGGACCAATTATCTAGGGGTTAAAGACACTTGTGTGGTTGTAAATCAAACCGCAGGTGGCTACATGTTTTATAAATCACCAGAATACCACCGTGTTACAAGATTTCGCGGAAATAGTGTACCAATGGATCGCCCTGGGCATTATGTATACCTTAGGGACAACGAGACGAAGGATTACTGGAGTGTTTCATGGCAACCAGTAGGTAAGCCATTAGATGAAGCTAAGTATACCTGCCGTCATGGAATGTCCTATTCCGTCTACGAATGTGATTATCAGAAATTAAAAGCGACACAAACCCTTGTTGTACCAATCGATGAAGATGTGGAACTTTGGGATGTAACAGTTACGAATAACGATTCCAAACCAAGAAATATTAGCCTATTTACTTATTGTGAATTTTCTTTTCATCATATCATGATAGATAATCAAAACTTCCAGATGAGCCTTTACTGTGCTGGTTCTTCCTATGAAGATGGTATTACCCTGCATGATTTATTCTATGAAGAATTTGGTTATCAATACTTTACCTCAACCCAAACACCAGATGGTTATGACTGTCTCCGCGATAAATTCCTTGGCCTTTATCATACAGAATCTGATCCAATTGGAGTTATTAATGGGGAATTAAGTGGTAGTACAGAACTTGGAAATAATCACTGTGGTTCTCTTCAACATAATTTTGTGATTCAGCCAAACGAAACAATTCGAATTGTTTATATGTTAGGCGAAGGGAATCATAACGCTGGCAAACGTATTCGTGAAAAATACAGTAATTTATCCGCAGTCGATCAAGTCTACCATGACTTAAAGACTTTTTGGAGTGAAAAACAAAGTAAATTACAGATTCAAACTCCAAATGAGGGAATGAATACTTTAATTAATACATGGACTTTATACCAAGCCGAAATCAATGTCATGTTCTCTCGCTTCGCTTCCTTTATTGAAGTTGGTGGAAGAACAGGTCTTGGATACCGAGATACAGCACAAGATTCCATGACAATACCTCATTCTAATCCAGAAAAATGTAAACAGCGAATTCGTGAGTTAATGCAGGGTCTTGTATCCGAAGGTTATGGACTTCATTTATTCCAACCAGAATGGTTTGCGAAAGATGAAGATAAAAAGCCTTTTAAATCACCAACCGTAGTTCCTTCTCCAGATAAAAATAGCATCGTTCATGGTATAAAAGATGCTTGTTCTGATGATGCATTATGGTTAGTATCCTCTGTTGTTGAATACATAAAAGAGACCGGAGAATTTGAGCTAGCAGATGAAGTAATTACCTATGCAGATGGTGGCGAGGGTACTGTATATGAACACCTAACCAAAATCTTAGATTTTTCTGCAAAACAAGTTGGTGCAACCGGTATTTGTAAAGGTCTTCGCGCCGATTGGAATGACTGCCTAAACCTTGGTGGTGGAGAAAGCGCAATGGTTTCTTTCTTGCACTACTGGGCTCTTAATAATTTTATCTCTCTTGCGAAGTTTTTAAATCGTGAAGAGGATGTACAGAAATACACAGCTTTAGCCGATCATGTAAAAGAAGTATGTAATAAAGAATTATGGGATCAGGAATGGTTTATCCGTGGAATTACGAAAAACGGTAAAAAAATTGGTACAATAAATGATAAAGAAGGTAAGATTCACTTAGAGTCTAACTCTTGGGCTGTATTATCCGGTGCAGCTACCGAAGAAAAAGGTCTCAAAGCTATGGATAGTGTATATGAGCATTTATATACTCCATATGGAATTTTACTGAATGCTCCTTCCTATACAGTGCCTGATGATGACATTGGATTTGTTACCCGTGTTTATCCTGGATTAAAAGAAAATGGAGCAATTTTTAGTCACCCAAATCCATGGGCATGGGCTGCTGAATGTGAACTTGGCCGTGGTGACAGAGCAATGGAATTTTATAATGCACTTTGCCCATATTATCAAAATGATAAAATTGAAATTCGAGAAGCAGAGCCATATTCCTATTGCCAGTTTATTATGGGTAGAGATCACACTGCCTTTGGTCGTGCAAGACACCCATTTATGACTGGTACTGGCGGTTGGGCATATTTTAGTGCCACTAGATATATGCTCGGTATTAAACCTCAATTTGATTATTTAGAAATTAATCCTTGCATTCCTGGCTCATGGGATAGCTTCCAAGTAACTAGAGAATGGAGAGGTGCAGTCTATGAGATTGCTGTTGAGAATCCAGATGGAGTTATGAAGGGCGTCAAAGAAATCTATCTTGATGGAAAATTGGTGGAAAGACTTCCAGTTCAGGAGCCACATACCACTCACCATGTTCGCATTGTTATGGGAGTGTAAAAGAACTTTGTTCTTTTACACAGAAGTTTGTGCCTGCGTAATCCTCGGCACAAACTTCCGGCCTACTACTAGGCAAACATGATTTTATGTGAAGAGAATTTCTTAGGTACCAAAAGATGCTGCCTAAGAAATTCTAAAACTTCACACTGGTTTCATTCATTATTTGTTCCACCTTTTGGTGACATTTTCAAAGTGTAAAAAAGTTTTTCAAAGCGAATTATATTTTAATTTGCAAATATGATGTCTGCGGCCTAAAGTTTGCAGGCTATGGAAAGGCATGGTTATAATTATGATTAAATTTGGTACTGGGGGCTGGCGTGCTATCATTGGAGATGACTTCACCAAGTCAAACATACAGCTACTCGCGAAAGGTCTTTGCGATAAAATGAAAGCAGAAGGTGTCGCTGATAAAGGAGTTGTATTAGGCTATGACCGCCGTTTTCTGGCAAAGGAGGCTATGCAATGGGCAGCGACTGTCTTTGCAAAAGAAGGCATACATGCTTCTCTTGTGAATAAGTCTTCACCTACACCGCTTATTATGTTCTATGTGATGAAGCATAATCTTCCATATGGACTTATGATAACCGCTAGCCATAATCCTGCTATTTATAACGGAATTAAGGTTTTTACCGCTGGTGGTAGAGATGCAGATGAACTTCAGACACAAGACTTGGAAAGTTATATAAGTAATTTAACTTCGGAAGATGTTTACGATATGGGCTATGAAGAAGCAATCTCACAAGGTCTTATTGAAGAAATTTATCCTTTGAATGAGTACCTTGATAATATTATCGAGACTGTAGATATGGATGCTATTCGGAAAAGAAGCTTAAAAATCGTTATCGACCCAATGTATGGTGTTAGTGAAACTTCTCTAACCACAATCTTTCATACTGCACGTTGTGAAGTTTACACGATTCATGACCGACATGATACACTTTTTGGCGGTAAACTACCATCACCTTCAGCTGCTACTCTTCACTCCTTACAGCGTGCTGTAATTGATCGAAAATGTGACATTGGTATTGCAACAGATGGTGATGCAGATCGTATCGGTGTGATTGACGATACAGGACATTTTCTACATCCAAACGATATTCTTGTACTACTTTATTATTATCTCGTAAAGTATAGAGGATGGGAAGGACCAGTCGTAAGAAATATCGCTACTACTCATATGCTTGATAAGGTAGCGAAAAAATTTGGTCAAGAATGCTATGAAGTTCCTGTTGGCTTTAAACATATCTCTGCTAAAATGAATGCCACAAATGCAATCATCGGGGGAGAGTCCTCAGGCGGTCTTACTGTCAGAGGTCATATCAAAGGAAAAGATGGTGTATATGCCGCTGCTCTTTTGGTAGAAATGATTGCAGTTACCGGAAAAAAATTATCCGAAATCTATAAAGATATTGAACAAGAATTTGGTTCAATTGAGATGGAGGAAGCAAACTATCGCTTTAGTCAAGAAAAGAAGGATGAAATCTATAAAGTATTGATGGAAGATAAAAAACTTCCTACTTTCCCAACAGAAATAGATCATGTTTCTTATCTTGATGGAAGTAAAGTGTATTTTAAAAATGGTGGTTGGGTTGTAGCAAGATTCTCAGGAACTGAGCCATTACTTCGAATCTTTTGTGAAATGAGCTCCATAAAAACAGCTCGTAAAATAATCTCTCTTTATGAAGACTACTTAGGACTCACACCAGAGCCTTAATATACTATCTTCGTACCCCTGTGCCCTTACTCTCTTGGGCACAGGATACCCTCCAAAAGATTCTTTCTTAGGCATATTTCTTTTTTTATTTAATTGATGGGGATTTCATATAAAATGCAGTTTTTCATTTAAAAAGGTAACAAAAAAGTCGCCAAGTGCTCTATTACAAGAGTAAAGATTATAAAATTAAAATCGAAAATATATAAGTTTCATGGTATAATAGTTATACGTACCATGATAAATGAAAAGCAGAAATTCTATCCGTTTGGAATTTCTGCTTTTATTATTTTGGCTCTTTGTCAAGTCTTGGGGTGGGATTCACGGAATCCCGCTCCATTACTTCATTTAGAGCTATTTTAATGTTTTGGTTTATAATTCATGTTTTTGGGCGTGCCAAATAAGCCTCTTGCCTAGTCGTCCATTTTCTAATTAAATAGTGCAGTGTATAATTCTTGTTCGGAATCTATTGAAGTTACGCATTCCAAAAGATAATCTTTTTAGTACCTTGATTTTGTTATTGTAGCCTTCGGTAGGGCCATTTGTATATTTGTATTTAAAGGCATTTAATATACCTTTTGACCAGTTTCTATAGGTTTTGGCACAGTTCTCAAATTCAGGTATTCCTGATTTTTCAGCTGTTTTAACCCAATCCCAGAAAGCTGTTCGTTGATAAGAATACTTTTCGCTTTGGCAAATACCATAGAACCATTCTTTAAGATTGTGAGCTACTCTCAAGTCATCATTGTAAAGCAACATAAGGTCGCATGCTTTCTTGTTTTCATCCTTAAGCTTGGCGTAGCGAGTTAGTATTAGCTTTCGGCTACGTTTGTAGTATTTTCTGAGGTTTGCAGACATTGTTTTCTGGAGTCTTTTCCTCACATTTTCAATTGCCCATGTAACATACCGGATGAAATGGTATTTGTCGATAATGATTGTGGCATTAGGGAAATAAGCTTTTGCTAAGTCCACGTAAGGCTGCCACATGTCACAGACGAAGAACTTCACACGGTGACGCTCTGCTCGGCTTGTTTCTTTAAAATAGGCACTTAAATGGCTCTGCGTTCTGTCCGGTAGTATATCTAGAATGCTACGTTTCTTGGCATCCAAAAGAATACATTGGTATTTCCCCGCATCCGTATCTCCCTTGAACTCATCAATTGAGATACACTCTGGAAGAGAGGGAGCGGAATAGTTAACGGTGTCTAAAAGCCGGGTAACAGTATTTACTGATACATTCGTTATTTCAGCAACGGACTTGATATTTATAAGATTTCTGAGTAGGTCTATAATCTTGTAAGATAATCGTAAAGTACGCTGTTGATAAGAGGGAAGGAAATGATATTTTTCCGTAAATCTTTTACCACACTGGCAGACATAGCGTCTTTTCTTAAGGACCAAATATGTATGTTTCATTTGAAATGGCAGATCCTTAATTTCTTGATTACGGTAATCATGAATGCGTTTGGTTTGATTACCGCAGCAAGGACAAGTATGTAAAGAAGGAGCTGTTTCAATGAATATCTTTACATAGTGATCAGCATGCACAACTTTTTTGATATAAACATCTTTTAAATCTAAAAGATTTCTGGTACAATTAGAGTGCATTTATATGGAACCTCCTTTGGAAGTGTTTGTTTGGACGACGGGCATTTTCGGGGAGGCTTCTTTTATTTTATTACATAAAAAGAAGGTTGGGAATATGTTAAATGATACACACCCCAACCTTTATTATAGAACCATTATTTTTTTCTAACAGATGGGGGTAAAGATGAAAGTACATTTTAAGTCAAACAATGAAGTTTCCCTAAAATGGAGTATGATGCGTACTCTAATCTTATGTTGGGTATTACCGCTTACAATACTAACAATTATCGTATTTGACTTTGTTTATCATAACTTAAATCAACAGACAGAGCAAACGATTATAAATTCCACAGATAAAGCGGTCGAAATTTGCCTTTCAAGGATGCAAGATTCTATTACAGCATCGAAAAATGCTTCTTATCTTCCAACTATAAGGGAAAAATATAATCTATATCTTCTTGATAATAATAGGCAACAGCTTTACACTAAGGTAACCGAATTCCTAATACAGCAATACAAATTCGATGACCGTTTTCTCAGTACTATGTTAATGTTTACAGAAGATCCGCAAGAAGTTTATTGTACATATAGCAACAAATATAAATCTACATATTCCAATGTCCAGTATTTCAAACGTAATGTTTTAACTCAGGTTATGGAAATCTCGAAAGATTTGGATACTAAGGTGAAGTTCCTTCCAATTGATAATCGTGTTTACATGGTGAGAAATCTTATGACACCAACTTTTGAGCCATATGCTGTAATTGTAATGGAACTAAACAATGAGTCTATCTTTGAAAGTATCGGAACCATCTGGGGATACGAAACAGGTACTATCTATAAAAATGGAAGCTTTTTATGGGGCTCCAAAGAAAATGAATATTTATCCCGCTATGATAAAGTTACCAATCGAAGTATCTACTATAAAAATAAAGGAGATTCTTATGTATATAAAACATTAAAGTACAATCAAGATGTCCTGACTTTTGTAGCAAAACTAGATAGCGCTGTTATACTCTATGAGATGGATGCATTAAAATATATTGTTACTTTTTCGATTCCTTTACTAATTGCATTCGCATTCATTGTATTTCGGTTCTTCCATCGAAAGATAACAAAACCGATATTCCAACTAATCTCAGCATCTCATAAAATTGAAGACGGAGATTATGGAACTCAAATTCAAATAATACAAGGTAGCCAGGAATTTTCTTTCCTTAGCGAAGCATTTAACTCAATGTCCCTAAAACTTAAGCATCAGTTTGAGCAAATTTTCCTGGAAGAGCTAGCCCTAAAGGATGCTAGAATCATGGCACTACAATCACAAATTAATCCTCACTTTTTAAACAATACCTTAGAGATCATAAACTGGGAAGCAAGACTGATGGAAAATTATAAAGTGAGTGGTATGATTGAAGCTTTGTCTACCATTCTAGGTGCGACAATGAATCGAAGACAACAACAGCATATCCCGCTTGCAGAAGAACTTTCCTATGCAGATGCTTACTTCTTTATCATTTCTACAAGGCTTGGAGAACGGTTTCAAGTTGTTAAGGAAATTGATGAAAGTTTATTACAAGTTCCAGTACCTAGGCTTATTATCCAGCCAATTATAGAAAATGCAGTCGAACATGGGATGAATGCACAAAATCAAGGCGTAGTTACGCTTCATATTTTTTCCGAAGAGGATAAGTTATTTATTGAGGTACGAAATCAAGGAGAATTAACAGCGATAGACAAAGAGAGAATAGATGCCTTATTAAGCGACGATTTTGATGTAGAAAATGAGCGTTCCACGAGCCTTGGTATTCGTAATGTTAACCGACGTCTAAAAATCATTTACGGATACGATTGTGGATTATCCATCAAAAGTGACAAAGACGGTTCTACAGTAAGTACAATTATAGTCAAATTAAACAAAACAAACTAAGACAAATAATAACAATTCAAAGCATTAACCTTTCCCCGTTCTTAGGGTATGATGGTATCAGATGACAAAAGCATCTAAAAATTTCACGGGAGGTTATTTTATGAAAAAATTACTTGCGTTACTGTTAACTCTTACAATGGTAGTATCTATGGCTGCCTGCACTAAGAAAGAGGATCCAGCTACTAATACCCCTGGTAGTAGTACAGATAGCCCTAAAGCTACTGCTACAACGGCTCCTACGGCTGCACCTAAGAAAGTTACATTAAATGTTACTACTACATATGCCGGAAACGATGGCAATGCTCAGAATTACCAAGACGCTGTCGCTAATTGGGAAAAATCAACTGGAAACAAAGTGAATGATTCCTCATCAACTTCTGATGAAACTTTTAAAGCTAGAGTTTTAGCAGACTTCGAAACAGGATCTGAACCAGACGTATTATTCTTCTTTAACGGTGTGGATTCCAATGCTTTCGTTCAAGCAGGCAAAGTAGTATCTATCGATGAAATTCGTCAATCTTACCCTGACTATGCATCTAATATGAAAGATGGCATGTTAGGCGCTTCTCCTGTTGATGGAAAGAACTATTCCGTTCCTGTAAATGGTTACTGGGAAGGTATGTTTGTAAACAAAGAAGTATGTAAGGCTGCTGGTGTTCAGATTCCAGATGCTAACACTACATGGGATCAGTTCCTTGAGACTTGTCAGAAGATTAAAGATGCAGGCTTTGCTCCTATCGCTGTTTCTTTAGCAACTGTACCTCACTACTGGTTTGAGTTCTCTATTTACAATTTCTTATCACCATCAACACATAATGTTCTTCCAAAGAACACTACTGATACTCAGGGACAGGCATGGGTGAACGGTATTAACGATATTAAGATGCTTTATGAAAAAGGTTATTTCCCAGAAAATACTTTAACAGGTACTGACGATGAAACTGTTCAATTATTTATTGATAACAAAGCAGCATTCTTAATCGATGGTTCTTGGAAAGTTGGTGGAATCGAAGGTTTAACAACCGATATTGATAATTTTACTGTTACTTATGTTCCAGGAAAGGGCGACAGAAAGACTACAGATATCATCGGTGGATTATCTAGCGGATATTTTATCTCAAAGAAAGCTTGGGAAGATCCAGATAAGCGTGCTGCTGCTGTTGATTTTATTACTTCCATGACAAGTGATGAGTTAGTTTCTAAATTCGCACAAGTATCGGCTACAGCATTAAAGAATGGTCCTACAGTAGATGAATCTAAATTATCATCTCTAGCTAAAGATGGCCTTAAGTATGTAAAAGGCGCTACTGGAATGGCTAGCGCTGTAGAAGATCAGGTTCCAAGAGAGTGTAGAGTTCCTGTTTTTGATGGAATGCCTAATTTAGTAACTGGTAAAAACGATATCGCAGAAGCAATACAAAGCGTTTTAGATTTAACAGCTGCTCAATAATTTTACAAAGGAAAATACAAATTTAACTTTTCTTTGTCGCGAATAAGAGGTGTCTTTAAAGGCCCACTTATTAAAATAAAAAATTGAGGCCGGAGAAAATGCACTTTCTCTGGCCTTCTTTTAAGAGAGGAGAAACTATGACAGCTCACATTTATAAAAACAAAAAACCGATAATTTTCTTCCTCGCACCAGCGTTTGCCTTTATTATCGTATTCTTATATTATCCTTTTATACAGAATATCATCAACAGCTTTCAGGAAATTGCCGGACTTGGTTCTGCAGCAAAGGGTTGGCAGGATCCATGGTACAGTAATTATACAGCTCTGTTAAAAGATGAAACTATGAGAATTGCTCTAAAAAATACTCTGATCATGTTACTTGTCACAGTATTTGGTCAGGTTGGAATTGCTCTTTTACTTTCCATTCTTACTGATCGTGTCTCTCATGGTGCGAAGTTTTTCCGGGTTGTTTATTTCTTCCCAATTGTAATATCTGCCACTGCACTCGGTTTATTGTTCTTTCTTATTGTTCTATATGATAAAGGTATGCTCAATCAGCTTCGTGAGTTCTTTGGAGCTACAAAATTAGTTGATTTTAAGAGCAAACCTTATGCTTTATTTACTATGATGATTCCTGTTATGTGGCAATACGTCGGGTTTTATTTTATTATCCTTGTAACCGGATTAAATAATATTTCCTCTGAGTTATACGAAGCTGCATCAATCGATGGTGCAACACCTTATCAACAGGTAAAATACCTCTCTCTACCACTTCTTCGTAACGTTATTTGTACCTGTGTTGTTCTTGCAGTAACTGGTTCCTTAAAGGTATTCGATCTTCCTTGGACATTATTCCCTAAAGGAATGTCAGATACTTGGCTCACCGGATCTTATATGTTCTATCAGGTGTTTAATGCAAACAACGTAGATTATAGTTCTGCTATTGCAGTTGTGATTGTTTTCTTAGGCGTTGTTCTATCAAAACTTGTTAACACGATTTTCAAAGAAAAAGAATATTAGAGGAGGGTTGCTATGAAAACTACTACAGTGAAAAACAAAAGAAAAATCTCCATAGGGCAACCCATCATCTATTTATTATTAAGTCTTTGGGCTTTAACTACGATTTATCCAATTGTATGGGTTGTATTAAATTCATTTAAAGACCGAAGATACATCTTAAAAAATTCCTTTTCGCTGCCTATAGGAGATATTTTTACCCTTAGTAACTACGAATTAGCATTTCGGCGTGTAAATATACTCAGTGCTTATAAAAATAGTTTAATAATCTCCACAACTGTAGCTGTGACTGTTATTATATTTGCAGGTTTAGCCTCTTACGTATTAGTAAGATATGAGTTTCGTTTAAAGAAATTATTATATGGTTTAGTAATTGCAGGTATGATGTTTCCTGTATACTCGACAATTATTCCTGTATTTCGTATGGAATATTCCTGGGGTATTGTAAATACCGATAAACTATACTTATCCCTACTCTCCTGCGCTCTTCCGCAAATAGCTGGTAACTTATCCTTTGCTATTGTCGTATTAATGGGATATATTAAAAGTCTTCCAATAGAGCTAGAAGAAGCTGCTTACATGGAGGGATGCAATATTTTTCAAATTTTCTTCCGTGTTATTGTTCCGTTAACCAAACCATCTTTTGCTACGGTTTCCATCTTCTCCTTTTTATGGAGCTATAATGATTTATTTACTCAGATGTTCTTTTTACGTACCAAGACACAGTGGACTATTACTAATTTATTGAATCAATTAACTTCCCAGGAAGGTACTAACTACGGACTTATGGCATCTGCGGTAACACTGGTAATAATTCCGATTTTAATCTTATATATCTTCTTACAGAAATATATCATTAAAGGAATGACTGCAGGTGCGGTCAAGGGTTGATTTTTGTGGTATAATCTTAGTGTAGAACTAAGCCATATCTGATTTAGTTCTAAATATGAATTAGTTCTACACACATTAGATGGCTAGCTTTGAAGCGTTTACTGTTATAGCATGAGGAATATGCTAATAAATTTCGTATATCTCCATGTAAAGCCTCATACTATGAATAAAAAAAGCTAGTATCTAAGATATTAATATCCACATAACTATTAACCTTAAATACATAAGCGTGAGAACAGGCTGACAGGAGGTTGCCATGTACAAGGTAATTATCATTGATGACGAACCGGTTATCGTAAGGGGATTGTCTCAGACAATACCATGGGAGAAACATAATTGTCAGGTCGTAGGCACTGCATTTAATGGAAAAGACGGACTAGATTTAATCCGGGACCAAAAGCCAGATATTTTAATATCTGATATCTGTATGCCCGGCATGGATGGCTTAACCATGATAGCAAGTATAAAATCACAATTTCCAAAGATGCAGATTTGCATCTTGACTGGATTCCGCGATTTTGATTATGCCCAACGGGCTATTTGTCTTGGTGTTACTCGATTTCTATTAAAACCATCTAAAATGAATGAATTATTAGATGCACTTGATGTTATGACAACCAATCTATCAAGTTCTGATGTTGAGATAAAAAAAGAAGAACTATTGATATCTGACACAGAACAGCAAGACTCACCAGAAGAGAACACCGCCAGCAGTTTTATCGTGAAGAATGCCTTACAATATATTGATGAAAACTACCAACAAAAAATAATGTTATCGGAAGTTGCTGAACATATCTATGTCAGCCAATGGCATTTAAGTAAATTACTCCACCGACATACTGGACAAAATTTTTCTGAAATTCTTAATAACGTTCGTATAGAAAAGGCAAAAGAATTACTCAATAATCCAGCACTACGTATCGGTGAAGTAGCCGAAAAAGTTGGCTTCGTTGATATGGCACATTTTTCAAGAGTATTTAAAAAAATAGTTGGTATTTCTGCAAATGAGTTTCGAAATACAGTACTATCTAAGTAATATACATAACAAAAATATCATTTCTCTTTCGTGTAGATTGGCAATAAGGACCTCTCCTATCGTCCCATGCCTAGACAAGAAAGCAAACCCAACCATAGAGCTTTCTTGTTGAAAGAAAAAGGCTGTGACCCTCTCACAGCCTTTTTTTGATTGACGAATAAATACAAAAGTGTTAGAATAATATGGTAATATTCAAGCGGATATAGTTCAATGGTAGAATATGAGCTTCCCAAGCTTAGGATGCGGGTTCGATTCCCGTTATCCGCTGGAGAAAGAAAGAGAGCATCAGCCCCGAAAGCTGATGCTCTTTTTCACGTGTCTTAACTGAAGTCAATAGTCACCAGCTCAAGTCTGTAATATGACGCTCTTTGAAGTAAACAAAAAAAATACTAAAAGTGGAAACCGGGAACATTGGAATGTTTTGTAATTTATACACTAATCAATACATGATTTATTGACAATGTTGCACATTGAATTTCTAACTTGTATACACTAGTATACAAGTATGCATGCTTAAGCCACTTAGTCTCGTGAGGTTGTTACTATTACCTATATACAAGCCATTAACCAGTACCCAATCACATTAAGTGTGAAGATATAGAAGGAGGTGTTCGTAACCGAGAGAATCAAACAGAACATGGGACGTCTCACCCAATAAAAGATCGTTTGGCCACACTGCGCGTTAGCAGTGAGACTGAAAAAGGAGAACCCCAACTCCAGAATAAAAGAGGCAAAATATATCATTTTAATGGGAGGTAAATTAATATGAAGAAAAGAATTATTTCTTTTCTAATGTGTGCAATGATGGTACTGCAACTCCTACCTATTGATCTCTTGCCTAACAGTTCGTCAATCGCCAGTGCGGCTTCAACAACAGCATATTCCATGGCGTCTGATAGCGACATCCAGAGTAAAACAATCGGTACCACATTCGATGGCACCACATGGTTTCAGAAAGCCGGCGGCCCGACGCTTACTGTTGTTGACAACAGTGGAGCCAAAGCCATTAGTGTTACAGGGCGGACTGCAGACTGGAATAGCGTTGATTTGAAAAATTTAGTTTCCTTGCCTGATGGGTTTGAGTACACTATCATGGTGACCGGCCGTACTTCTGAGGGCTCCAAGATGAAGCTATCACAGACGGCAAGCCCGTATGGAACACATGCTTCTTTAGTTGTGGGCACAGATGGTATTTTCTCTCTTGAGAAGACCTTCACGTATACCCAGTTACAGACTGAGAAGACCGTTCGTATCCAGTCGGAAGGAACAACCAACGACTTTACAATTAACAGCATCATAATCACCCAGACAGCAGTCTCAGATGGCGTAACATCTACACCTACACCTACCCCGATTTCTGATGGTGCAACTACTAGCGACATCTCTATTTCCTTCAATACCACCGACAATACCAAGTGGAGCGAAGCTTTTAGCGTGTCCAACACAGATAATGCCGCAATTGAATGGGTTTCGGACTTCGGTAATGGCGATACTTTTGCACTTAAGGGTATCCACCTATCTACCTCGACTGACTATACCGGCGCTAACAACGCCATCCGTCTGACATTTCCTGAGCCATTGGCTAAGAACGCCGTTTACACTATTTCGTATAGCGTCTTTGTCCCAGCCGTAGGCAACGAGGGTAAAGATACACTTGTAGGACCGGGCATCGTCCTGAGTGGCGATTATACAGGCTCAACAGGCGTGACCAAATTCCCGGCCGACTTCGGCACAATTAGTACAGAGACATGGAAAGATGTTAGTATAACCACACCGGAAGGTGGTCTGAACGAGACACTAAAGAGCATCGACTTCCGTTTCGTTGTAAACGAAGCAACGAAGCATCCTGACGTGTGGTTTCTCGATAATATCAAGATCTCACAGAGATTAATTAATGTTGAAAACGTAGCTCCGGATTACAAAAGTTATCCTGCACTAAAGGATGTCTACAAAGATTATTTCCTAATTGGCGTGGCATCGAGTAATTACCGGATGTCCGGTGACAAGCTTGATATAATCAATTATCATTTCAACACATTTACGCCTGAGAATGAGATGAAGCCCTCGAGTGTACAAAATGTCAAGGGTGTATTTACCTATAGTGCCCTAGACGAACAATTCGCTAAGCTTCCAGGCTTTAATCTGATCGGCCATACCCTAGCTTGGCACTCACAGTCGCCTACCTGGATGTGGGGTTCACCGACACCTCTGCCTGCTGCAGATGCAAAGGCCAATTTGGACGCACACATTACGGATGTTTTGGACCGTTATGGCGCAAACCTTTACAGTATCGACGTCGTTAACGAGGCTATGGCCGACGGCAAGAACAATGTCGACTGGCGGCAGAATCTGCGTAGCAATGAGGGTTGGTACACTGCTCTTGGTTCAGAGTGGGTTGAAGACGCATTCCTTAAAGCAGCTGAAATCGTTGACGCCAATGGTTGGAACTGCAAGCTTTACTACAATGATTTCAATCTCGACTATGCCGATAAGGCAAGATCTGTTTATAATATGGTTAAGGATATCAACGAACGTTATGCCGGAAGACGTCCAAACGGCAAGCCCCTTATCGAGGGTATCGGTATGCAAGGACACTATAATGAGAACACCATCGTAGCTAACGTTGAGAACTCGATCAACCTCTTTTCGACTCTTCCCGGTGTCTCTATTAGCGTTACCGAACTAGATATTACATACTTAAATTCGGGTAGTCTCACCGAAGTTCAAGCTCATAGCCAGGCCGTTAAGTATGCACAACTCTTTGATGTTTATAAGAGGTATGCTGTAGGCCCTGCAAACGGAGGAAAGGGCCGCATCGAACGTGTTACCTTCTGGGGAACAAACGACGCTGACAGTTGGCGTGCATCAACCTTCCCGTTGCTCTTTGACAAGAATCTACGTGCTAAAGAAGCTTTCAAAGCCGTTCTTGATCCAACTAAGTACTTAAGCACCGAGATCCCTGCCGCAGGCCAGACTTATGATAAATATCCAGCACTGAAAGACATCTACAAAGATTATTTCACCATGGGTATTTTCGGCTCAGGCGAAACTAATGCCTTAGTTTACAATTTTGCGGCATATGCACCTGGTAATGAGATGAAGCCAGAAAGTACACAAAATGTCAAAGGAACTTTTACATACAATAGCGCGGACACCGCGTTTAGTAATCTTCTAAGTAGGAATCCGAACATGCTTTTCTACGGACATACGCTTGCATGGCATTCGCAGTCACCAACGTGGATGTGGGACGCACCACCTGCTAAATACGGACAACCAGGTACATACGATAGAACCACCGCATTAAAAAATCTCAATGATCATATAGAAAATGTTCTCGGCTACTACGGAGGACGTCTTGAAGGAATCGATGTAGTGAATGAAGCCATCGGTACTGCGAACCCTAACGACTGGAAATCTTCGCTAGCAAAAGGAGAAGGCTGGTATATGGCACTCGGCTCAGACTGGGTTGAACTCGCATTCCTAAAAGCTGCCGAAGTTGTTGACAGTCATCCGGATTGGAATTGCAAGTTGATCTATAACGATTTCGGTCTTGATTCTCCAAACAAAGCACGTGCAGTCTACGAGATGGTTAAGAGCATTAACGAACGTTATGAAGGCGTACGCCCGAATGGGAAAAACCTGATTGAGGTCATCGGTATGCAAGAACATGATAATCTCACCACAGATGTTACATATGTGGAAAACTCCATCAAACTGTTTGCGACACTTCCTGGTGTCAAAGTTAATATTACAGAGATGGATATCGGATGCCCACCTGTCGGAACTCTCACCTCGGATAATGAGAACAACCAGGCAATGAAGTATGCTGAGTTGTTCCAGATTTTCAAAAAGTATGCTACAGGCTCAGCTAATACGACAAGCAATCCAAAGGTAATTGATCGCGTGAGTATTTGCGGCGTTAGAGACGCTACCTCAGGTTGGCGTGCTGGTGAATATGCACTGCTATTTACATCGACAGGATTGGCAAAACAAGCTTTAGTAGCGGTTCTAGATCCCGATGCATTTCTTGCGGGACATAAATACATTGATACTGATCCAAAACCGGAGATAAAGCCAGTTGACGGCGTCTTTGTTTATGATGCAGCCAAAGGAGACGGATGGTCAGGTGCGAATATTATCTTGGGTAACGGCGCATCACAGTGGCCTTGGTCGACAGCAGCAGAGGATGGTAAGGTGGCATTTATTCCTGAGAAGGAAGCGACATACCGTCTCACGATTAACTACACATCAGCAGGTACATCAGCCATTCGTGTGCGTTGGGTTGGGGACAACACTAACGGTGGATATACCACTGCAGATGGATCGGTTGTCAGCTCACCTCCATATAACACTAGTTTAAATCCTAGCATGGTGTCACCTAGAATTCCTGCGTACTTCAACAGCGGCATGGTGGCTGGCGGAACCTACAGTTTAGTTACTGAAATCAAGCTTGACGGTTCTCAGGCTGCAAATGGACTAATTGGTAACATCGCTATCCGTGGTGGAGCTGGCGGTAACGCCTTCTCTATTAACTCAATTAAGGTGGAGAAGATCGGTACCGGAGCACCTGATCAGCTACTAGTTAGCTGGCCGGCATCTCCAACAATAGCATATACCGCAATAGCAAATGGTGTCGCAAATACCACTACCTCCAATTCTATCGCACTTACCTTTAATAATCCGGTACCGGGATTTGTAGCCACCGACATCACCCTCACAGCAGGCACCGCTAATGCAACATTAGGCGCTTTGACTGTAGTGGACGGCTCGAACGATACAAAATACAACCTTGCTATCAGTGGAATTACTATGGAAGGTAACGTTAATTTAAAGATTACAAAGGACGGCGTAGATAATGTAGTAAAGGTCGTTGATATTCACAGAATTCCAATTACCTTTACCGTAGCGAATGTTGGAGGCAATGCCTTTGTAAGTAATAGTACCGCTTTAAGGCTAACATTTAATGCAGCTGTAACTAGTCTGTCGGCAGAAGACATTATTCTACTCCCTGGAACTCCTACTGCTGTATCAAACTATGCAAGTTCATTAGCGCAGAAGGGCCTTCTTACGAAAGTAAGCGACACTATATATGAACTTGCGCTCACAGGCATTACCAAAACAGGTACACTTGGAGTCAAAGTCAATAAAATAGGGATTGAAGCCAATCAGAAGAATGTAATTGTAAATGCAAAAGTTGATAAGACCGCATTGCAACCTACACCTCCTCGTAGTTATTTCCCTCAGAATATAACTAACCTACCAAAATCATCAGGCTTAAACGATCTGTTCCAGTTCTTGGATTCTAATGCAGGTACAAATGGCCGGGTTGAAACCGCAGCTGATTGGACGGCACGTAAAGCCGAGCTAAAAGACTTAATTCAATACTATTACTACGGCAGATATTACCCGACAGCAAAGACTTGTATTACGGTGAATACCGCTACGAACCAGGTTAATGTCACCATAAATGATAATGGTAGAAGCGTGACCGGAAGCCTTGGCACCGTAACGGTTCCTACTGGTACAGCTCCGGAAGGCGGCTGGCCGGTTATTATCGCCTTTGGTTTTGGCCAGACGTCAATGGCAACCCAAAACGGTTACGCAGTAATTAACGTCTCCAACTGGGGTGGAAGCAGAACCGGAAACTACTATAATCTGTATCCGTTTAACGCCTACGATTACGATTTCAATACAGGCTCAATTATGACAGCAGCATGGACTGTCTCCCGTATCATAGACGCGATGGAGATTAGCCAAACAGCGAATGGCGGTAAGAATCAATGGAACATCAACCCGTATAAGTCCATTACAACAGGCGTATCCATTAACGGTAAATATGCTCTGATGGCAGCAGCTATGGACGATCGTGTCGGTGCAGCAGCACCTGTTGATTGCGGACAATCCGGTGCATCTAGCTTCCGTTATACCGCTGAAGGAAAATTGTTCTACTATAATTCACCATTAGACCGTATCTATCGTAGAAATCAGAAAGCTTTAAACAGTATTCAGTATAGTGGTGAATCATTCTGGATGGGGCTTGGAACAGCAGCTGGATTCCATCAACAAGTAGATATCGATTATTTACCTTTTGACGCGCATGCTGTTGAGGCTCTAGTAGCACCTAGACCGCTTATCGCGTTTACCGCAGATAATAATTTCGACTGGACTACCCCGCCGTCCTCAGTAATGGATATGTTAGCTGCTAAGGAAGTCTACGAGTTCTTAGGTAGCGGCGACAACATTGCTGTACGTACGCGTGACGGTGCACATGCAATACAGGATAGAGATGTTCCGTTCATGTTAGCAATCATGGACAATGCATTTGGCGGAAAGCCGCTAGAAGTCAGAGATCTCTACCCTAAGAGTAACCCACCAAGCTATGGTATAGGAACCTATGCTAATATTTCAGCTATGTCGATTTACCCTTACGATATTGACAGTTCCTACATTCGTTGGTCTCGTCCAGGCAAATACACGCTATGGACCGAAAACGAGATTGTCACCGAAGGTATCCCTGCAACAATCAAGGTTCATTCTGATGCCGGGCAGGTTAAATTGACGATTCTAGATGCGGACAACAAACCGACAGAGTCTACATGGACAGCCAATGTAGTTGGTGGCATCGCTGTGTTTAACCTAACAGCGGATCAAGTTAAGATAGGGCGTTACCAGATTACTACGGTTGGTACCGCAAAGGATGGCAAGACTGTGTACTTCCAAGGCATAGACGTAGCTACCGCACTGCGTCACGGCACCGCCAGAAATGACAACGGCGCGGCTGTTATGTATGGATTTACCAGTAAGATCAATAAAAATATGGTAGAAGTTTACGCAGATAGCAATAAGTTGACAAAGTCCCTCCAGGAGGACACAGAGCAGGCTTGGATTCTTAATTATGGCGTAACAACTAACCCTAATGAGAACAACCGCATACTAAATAACGCGTTCAATGTAATTACACTGAAAAAGCTGCAAATGGAGGCTATGCCTGGCTATACATTTGAGATTTCCATTGACAAGTCTAAACTTGCTAACAATCAGGAAACTATCAGTTGGAACGCATCGGCAGCGGTACAAAAGATCGGTCCTCAGCCGAACTGGCCTCTGTATCCAAACAGCCTGACAGATGACGGAACCCGCCCATTACGCCCGGCGACAGCTACCAACTTTAACGCCACTACTACTTTCAGTTTAAATGATCTGGCAAATCTCGATGTTGGCGATAAATTGGTGATTACATTCAATGAGCCTATGTACAAAGGCGATTTCGGTATCGGATTTGATTTCTCCGATGACTTTTTACTTACATGGGCAGATGATAACAAATCGGTAGAAGTGACATTTAACAATGTAACAAAAGGGAAAGGTGAAGTTTGCAATATTTATACTATGCGCTTAAGTGATGCCGCTGGTAATATGATTGCAGCTCCAATCCACCATTCGTTCACTCGTAAGCCTGCCTCCGAAGGCCCTATTACGATTACGCCAACCCCAACGGTTACGGAGGTTCCAACGGTTACGGGTGCCCCGACTGCAACCCCTACTCCTACACCAGAGTTAACAACAGAAGAGATTCTAGAGCACTTAACACCAAAACGCACTGGTACTCTATATGTTGGAGGTAAGAGTTTTAACTTAGGATGGTTTGGATTAAAGCTTCCAAATAACGTTGTTAAAGTAGCTAACTTTGATGAAAAGACATTAAGTAAGCTTGATGAGGGAATAGTTCCAATTACGATTACTTATAAGTCAAATAATCCAGGTATTGTAGAAGTAAAACAGAATGGACGTTTGATTGCAAAAGAATCTGGTATTATAGTTATTACGGCTACTGTTACAATGCAGGATGGAACACAGAAGGTTTATACTAGAAAATTATCTGTTAAAAAAGCGACCATTGAATTTGTGGAAAGTGCTGTGCATATGAAAGTGGGAGAAGAAGCAGTATTTAAAATAAAAGTAAATGGTTTAGATGAAGATAGCATCCTCTGGATGTCTAGTAAAAAGGATGGAGTAGTTGTGAAGAAGAATCCAGGAAGTACAACTGCAACAGTTAAGGCCGTTTCTGCAAAAACAGATTGGATTTATGTAAATGTAGATGGTATGAAGAAGTCAATTAAAGTTATTATTGAAGAGTAAGCTTATACTTACTGTCATAAAAAGAAGTACGCAAACGAAGCGTACTTCTTTTTTTCATATCAAAGAAAAATAATCATTCATCCTTCTTTCTTACTCTGATAAATATATGTAATAATAGCCTCCATCGGCATTTCCTTAATTGAGATATCAGTAAAGTCACATCTTTCGGAAAACCTTGCCATGAAATTATTTATGGAGATTACATCAAGATCCACGCTGATGGTTATATTCAACTCAGACTCTCTTTCTATAATGCTTGCTCCTTCGATATTCAAATCCTTAATCGGCTGCTGTAATACCAAGTGAACGATTTTCTTCGCCCCCAGAACCTTTCTAAGATTTTCAATAGAATCGTCAAATACCTTCTCTCCGTGATTAATGATAACGATATTCTTAGCCAACTGTTCCACATCCTCCAAATCATGGGTGGTGAGAATAAAGGTGGTTCCTCGCTTGTTCATTTCCCGGATAAATTCTCTAATTTTTTGCTTTGCTATGACATCCAGACCAATTGTCGGTTCATCTAAGAATACTACCCTTGGCTGATGCAGCATGGCCATTATAAACTCACATTTCATTCTCTCACCAAGGGAAAGAACTCTGGTTGGTCTTGTGATATAGTCCTCTACTCCAAAAAGCTTAGACATAACTTCTATTCGCTCTTTATAATCCTGGTCTGATATGTTGTAAATCGCTTTGTTCATTCGAAAGCTATCAATTGGCGGTATGTCCCATATTAGCTGTGACTTTTGTCCAAATACTGCCCCAATTTGATGGACATAAGTTTTTCTGTTCTTCGTTGGATTGAAGCCCATTACACTGATATTACCGCTGGTAGGGTACAGCGTACCAGTTAACATTTTAATTGTTGTAGATTTACCTGCGCCATTGGGTCCAAGAATACCGATGATATCCCCCTCTTCTGCGGTGAAGGAGATATCGTTTACCGCCAATACCGGAACTTTCTCCCTATGGAAAAAGGTTTTAACACTCTCCTTAAATCCACTGCCTCTTTTATAGGTCTCGTACTTCTTAATCAAATTTTCAACTGTAATAATCGTTCCCATCTCAGCCTCCGACGCCCTGATACATGCGTACCATAAATCGATATAAAGCAATTCCTAGAATCAAAAATACAATACATGGAAGAATAGCGATAAACATGATGTAATTCCCTCTTCCCAGCAGTGCTGCTGCCGGAAAGAAGCCAATCATTGCCACCGGTATCAAAAAAGAAGATATGATCAGAATTGCCTTTGGGAAAATACTCTGCGGATACTTTCCGAAGCTTCGCAGGCTGTCAAATATCTCAGGAATGCGTGAATTTCCAACCCATTTGAAAGAAGTTGCAGCCATCATAAGTGCAATCCCCATCATAACCATAAGTCCTATCAGAAACATAGAGCCAAACTGTAGCCACATAATCAGGGATGGTGCTTCCAAATGCGTTAATGCAATTATAAAAATCGTTGCTCCTCCGAGGAATGAGCCAATTGCATCAATGGAAAAGCTGCGTGCCATTAGAAGAAACATTGTATCCACCGGCATTAGCAGTACCATCTCTAAATTTCCCTCACGAACAGCTCCCATGGTTGCCCACATAATTCCATGAAAGCTCATATCAGCGATTGCCATGGACATCGTAAATACGGATTGGATTAACAGTACTTCATATACAGTCCAACCTTCAAATCCAGCTCCCGACCCATAAATTAAGAGGGTAACCAGTGGGAACAATATATCTCCTAGTAGCATAATTACTGAATTCAGGAAAAAATTCAAACGGTAGGTAGAGGCTGTGGTAAAAGACACTTTGATGCACTCCCTATAGATATGCATATATCGTTTCATCTTACTCCTCCTCTATAGATTATGAACTCATTTCAGGATTCTTGCCTTCATATCCCCTTACAAATCCCATAATATTTTTTGGTCCATTTATCTTTTATTTTTTATTTTTTATCTTTTTTCTTTTTTTTATCTTTTATCTTTTTTCTTTTTTTTATCTTTTACCTTTTGTCTTTTATTAAATATGATCTCTAATCTTCACGCGAATTCTTAATTAAACCCCGACACCATTAAAATGATGCATGGATGCTTTATAAATTAGCTCACTTAAAATTATAACGACACCTACAGCGATTCCCTGAAGACCTACGATTGTTGGTATCGGCATATTAATGCCTGCCAAATGAAACTCTCCGGTAAATACCATTGCCGGAACATAGGACATATACGGAAATGGTAAGAAGAATAGTACTCTTTGCACAGCCTCAGGAAAAAATACCAATGGTATGAAGGCTCCGGAAAACACTCCAGATAAAAGATCAAACACCCTTCGTATCCCGGAAGATTGTATAAACCAAAATGCAGTCATTCCCAGTATATAATGAACATAGAAGTTCATTAAGAAAGCAAAAGCTACGGAGAGTAATGTCCATCCTATCCTTTTCGGTATCATTTCAACACCGAACAGTAGGGAAAAAATTAAATAACATGGAATAAATTCAAATAGCAACCCAAGAAACCGATGTCCAACCTTCTGCGAAAATGCAAAGAAGCGATGGTGTATCGGTCTCAAGGAAAAAGTCAAAAACTTACCGGTCTGGATTAGCATCTGTAAATTCCAATCCGCAAAATCCATCGTCAAATAACCTATCAGGGTGGAAGCTCCAAAATAGGTTATTATCTGAGATAGTTGCATGCCATTAATCTCCGCTTTCCCACCATAAGCCGACGTCCAGATAAAATATTGGACAATAAAATAAACTGGTCCTACAAAAATTGAAACCATGGAATGGGTGCGGTAGGCACTCCATTCCTTATAGGTAACCAGTGCCACTGCTTTCATTACTTCGAATTGATGACGTATGTATTTCATTCTTACTTTAATCCTGACCACATCACTGCTGCTGCATTATATAAGGCCTCTCCAGACCAAGCACCATTTACGAACGGAACAAACCAAGCAGCAACCAGTTTTTCTGTAGGATCTATTATGAGACAGCATCCGCCTGCTCCTTCATGGAAGAAGGTTCCCTGAGTATATAAACTCCCTTCATTACAGCGCATATCAGGTCCTAACCCATATTGGCGATATGGTCCGCCCGCATTCCAGCAATAATCCTTGATATGGGGTGCTGTATACAGTGTGGACATTTTTTCTATCGCTTTTCGCCCAATTACTCTTGTTCCATCGATATACCCTCCTTGCAGTAGCATAGTACCAAATCGGCATAAATCATATGCTGTGGAATACATGCTGCCCCCTGTACCAGGTATTTTCGCCCAGACGCTATCTTGTTCTTCTGTACTTTGTGTTCCGTTCAGTATCTCCGTAATGAATTTTTCACTGCGCTCATTAGGGATATTCGTTCTGCTTACAACTTCCTTGTTGTCATAACCAAAACCGGAATCCATCATGCCACAGGGTTTAATAATATGCTCGATAATATAATCATTGGCAAATTGTCCGCTAACTCTTGTAATAATCTCTCCAAGTATTACATAACCAAAACTACAATAGGCCCATTCTTCTCCTGGTTTTTTCCGCATTCCACTTCTCAAAGAGGCAGCAATCCAATTCATGCCCTTGTCATGATCGATAAATGCCCATGGCGATACAAAATATTTATTTTCGAAGCACTCATCATCCGCCTGCAACCCCGAGGTATGAGAAAGCAGATGTGCGATTGTGATTTCATTGAAAGGTTTTGTATCAAACTCTTCAATGAATTCCCCAACCCTTTGACTTACTCTTAATTTACCATCTTCCGCTAACTGCCAGATAGCGGTTGCAGTAAACAGCTTAGTAATGGAAGCAATCCGTTGAATAGTGTCCGGTCTTAACTCTCTTGTATCCTCTTCCCGAAAAGAGAGCTTACCGACTGCATTATTGGCAAATACTTTTCCGTCTCTCGCCAGACAATAGTTTGCAGAAATCAATATTTTTCTTTTCGTCAAATCCTCAAAAAAATGGCTCAGTTTTACTAACCTATCCTCATCATACCCAACATCTTCCGGTGTATAATCTGTCTTAAAGCTGATCATATTTATTGCCTCCTTTTGAATTGTAGAAGTCGAACTGAGTGGAATTGAAATCACATGATAAAAGGTTGTTTCATTTTTTACTATGTAAATATATTCTATTATTATACATTTTTAGGTTTGGAAAGTAAACTGTGAAAAATATTGAAATTCTATTAACAAGCTTTAATAAGGTTTATATTAATCATGTTTATATTAATCACTTTGGCTCAAGCTAAAGTACTACAATTGGAGTAATTTTAACGCCAGCTTAAGATGAGTAAATTATATAATTAAGCATCAAAAAGGAGGGTCGCAAAATAGCTGATAAATAGCTATGGGGCGGCCCTCCTTTGTAGTTTTGAGATTTTCGAATGTAGTTTAAGCTTGAGTTTATTATCTTCAAGATTTTAGACGTGAATATAATCTTAGGGTCAACCACTGGAGTTCTACCTTTAATCTATTGGAATAAGTAATCGTTTCATGGGTTGGCTTTTTCATAAATTAAATTCTCCTACTAAGGTAGCTAAATCTTTAACCATACTGTTTAAGTCACGTATAGTTTCCGATATTTCTTCTGTAAAAGCAGTTTGTTCCTCCGCTGAACCGGTTATTTCCTGAACAGATGCAACAGATTGCTCTATGGCATTCTTAATATTTTCCATGGAGATCATTACTTCATTTTTTACATTTTCTATTGATTTTATATCTTCATCAAAAAGTTCAATTTGATTCACTGTACTATCCACCGATTCTTTTGTTATTTCAAAAGATTCCTTTGAGGTAGCAATTGAGCCTTTAACAATGTGAAGTAAGCCGCCGGTTCTGCTTAATGTCTCCGCTATACCGGATATGTCGTCTGCAATTGCAGTTACAATTGATTTGATTTCCCGGGTAGAAGTAGAGGATTGTTCTGCCAGTTTCCTTACTTCATCAGCAACAACGGAAAACCCTTTTCCATGCTCTCCAGCTCTTGCTGCTTCAATAGCTGCATTTAATGCTAAGAGGTTGGTCTGGTTTGCAATAGAATCTATGGATTCCAAAATCAGTCCGATGGAATTGGATCTTTGGGATAAATTTTCTATTTGCTCTGCCATTTCCACATCGGCTTCCAAATATTTGTTAAAATTATAATTTAAGTCATCAATAGCTTTAATACCTACTTCGTTTTGCTTTTGCATTTTATTGGCATTATTCAAAGTGATATTCAATTTTGATGTAATATCTTCAATTTTGTTGGATAAATCATTTGTGATATTATATGTAGCTTCACTTTCAAAAACTTCTTGTTCGGAACTTTTTGCAATTTCTTGAATGCTTTTTGATATTCCATCGCTGGATTGCTCTAATTCATCAATGGACCTTTCAATTATTTGGGAAGAATCAAAAAGATGCTTGGTTATATTATGAATTTTAATTGTCATTGCCTTAATATTGTCAACCATCTTATTAAATGATTCCGTAAGCAAACCAATTTCATCACTGCTTTTCACCTTTAATTTATCCACAACCAAATCATTATTTGCCACTTTATTTGCAACATTGGCTATTGATATAATCGGATTCACGATATATCTTACTATGAGAATTACTACAATTATAATTAATACCAGAAAAACACCAGGAATTAACATGGATAACTGCTTAAACTGCTGCAGGGTATCATGTATATAGGTTGCATCATAATCTACTCCTACAAATCCAACCACCACGCCAGTACTGTCCTTTAGGGGATAATAAGAATCAACCAGTATTCCCCATTCTCCATAATCTTTAATCTCATTGCCGATAAATACATCGCCGTTAGTGGCGGTCACATAACCAGGAATAGTTTCTTCCACATCTCCTATATGTGATCTGTCCTCTCCTAAAGAACCATCTACAACATATTGAAACTCTTTGTTATCAGCTTGTCTCATGATATAAAGATATTTCGCTCCGCCTAACTCCATGAGATTGTTTAGCTTTTCTTGTATACCCTTATATGTCTCTGTGTTTTCATCCTCTAATGTTGTCAGTTTCTTTAAATCATCAGGGTTTATTTGCTTTGCGGCTGTTTCAGCTATTTTATAAGCCTTATCGCCAGTGGTTTTCATAACCATGCGGTAACTGGTATAATACAATAGATACGAAAAAATACCAATAAATACAATAAAGCAGCTTAACAAAGATATTAAAATTTTGGTTCTTAACTTTTTTAAAACAGATATTTGCATACGTTTTCTCCTCAATGTAGTCTAACTAAATACTATAAAATTATGTAGTTATTTTTTTCACAATGCCCTATTATATCACAGAGCAAGATAAATTGGGAGCATTATAATTTTAAAATGAAAATTTTTTCTTGCTTATAAATGCTAAAAGAACCGACTAAAATATCCGCCGATTCTTTCTTCTCATAATTATCTTAAACAAATCTTCTCTTTCCAGTCACATGGTCTAAAGTAATCTGATAAATTGTCATCACCTTTAGAGCCCCCTCGTTAATGGGATACCCGTCAAATCCACAATGGGTTACAAGTAATTCAAGCCCTTTTATCGCATCCTGATCAAATACCTTAACTGCTTCACCATACCCAATGATACTTTCGTATTCGCAAGTGACGCTATTTCCTGTTTCAGTAAAGCGATGACAGATATCTGCTTCTATACACACCTTATTGTTTCTTCCTATAAGATCGTGCTTTTTCCCTTCCTTCGCACCGTGCACATATAATATGATTTTATTATCTATTACTTCGTATCCAAATGAGATAGGTACAACATAGGGATACTCCTCATCAAATATCCCGATGCGAATTGTATCACAACGATTTATTACATCAACAATTTCATTAAAGTCTTTAATTCCACGATCTGATTTTCTCATGATGGAACCCTCCAATTTTTTATTCGTAGTAAAAGTAATGTTTATATTCTAACTTTTATTCTTAAGTTTTCCAAGTACTATTTTAGATATAGATAGGGAATGTACTTTGCCATTTTAGCTCTTTATTTTTTACACACATTTATATCGCAAAAAAGAAGTACGCTTCGCTTGCGTACTTCTTTTTTGATTGTATGATAAGCTTACTCTTCAATAATAACTTTAATTGACTTCTTCACACCATCTACGATTACATAAATCCAATCTGTTTCCGCAGAAACTGCTTTTACCGTTGCAGTTGTACTTCCTGGATTCTTCTTTACAACTGCACCATCTTTTTTACTTGACATCCAGATGATGCTATCTTCATCCAAACCGTTAACTTTGATTTCAAATACTGCTTCTTCTCCCACTTTCATTCGTACAGTACTTTCCACAAATTCTACGGTTGCCTTTTTAATAGATAATTTTCTAGTATAAACTTCCTGTGTACCATCCTGCATTGTTACAGTAGCTGTAATGATTGCAACACCAGATTCTTTTGCAATCAGACGTCCATTTTGTTTTACCTCTACAATGCCTGGATTATTTGACTTGTAAGTAATCGTGATTGGTACAATTCCCTCTGCCAACTTACTTAATGTTTTTTCATCAAAGTTAGCTACTTTAACAACGTTAGTCGGAAGTTTTAACCCAAACCATCCTAAGTTAGAACTATCACCACCAACATAAAGAGTACCAGTACGCTTTGGAGTTAAATGTTCAAAAATCTCCTCTTTTGTTAATTCTGGTGCTGGAGTTGGGGTAGATGTTGGGGCCGGTGTAGATGTTGGAGCTGGCACTTCTGGCGATTGTGTTGGTTGTGGTGTTACAGTTTCAGCAACTTCAGGGCCGATTGTTGGTTCAAATGATGGAGTTCCTCCTACTCTTGCACCGATACCTGCTGGAGCATTCTCTGTTAATACAAGGAATCCATTCATGTTTATTGTTCCATCTACATTTCTTGTAATTCCATTGAAAGTTAAGCTTTCAAACCAATCACTAGAAACCGTATTTCCTGCCTTATTCTTAGAAGAAGCGCTAGCAACATCCCAGTAATAATTGGTTGCTCCATATACCTTATTTTCATCCTGAGAACCTTTAAATTTAAAGTTCTCTGGCATTTTAATACAATCATCTTGGCCAATCACAATACCCTCAGTACGATAGGAAAGGATACCATCCGCATAGAAATCTGTATTCACTGCATCATTTGTGTAAAGAGCAACGTTATAACTCTCGTTATTAAATGATGTACTACTATAAACCTGGATATCTGGACAACTGTTTGAATCAATACCCTTTGCTTTATTTCTAAATGATACGGAATTCTCTAACTGGTGATATCCGGTGATACTGGAACCACCCATCTTAAATCCATTACCATTACCTGCATTTGTTCCATCTTCTAAATAGCCATTGCCATAAGCAACACTATTTCTAATTGTAACCTTACCGATAGAACCAGTCTCTGGTTTAGCAAAAAAGTCCCAACCATCGTCTGCGTTGTTGTAAGCGATACATCCATCAAATACATTGCCATTGCCAACCGTTAACTTTGCTGCAAAACCATCTGCATCTTCATATCCCTTATCTGCATTTCCATAAGAGGTACAGTTTAAGATAAGGTTATTTGCTGGCCATAAATCCCAATCATCAGTACCTAAATATCTGGAAATCTGAAGACCTGTATTACCATTGTGGTACGTATTAACCTGGTCGTAAATACAATTGCTTCCGGATACCTGAATACCTTTTTGTGCATCCTGAGTTTTTGTTACATCAAAACCCTTGAAATACCAATAGTTCCCCACTACTATCATGCCTGCACAAGCACTGTTAAAATTAAATACAGGACGAGTAGACGCATTCGGATCTGCTACCATTTGAATCATCTTGTCTGCTGTTCCATCAATACCACGTTCAATCTTAATTGTTTTTGTTAAGCTATAAGTACCACCAGCTAGAACAATGGTCTGACCTGGTTGAACATGCTTTACTGCTGTATAAATATCTAAAGGATTCGCTTTTGTACCGCTACCATTTGGTGAACCATTTGGTGCTACATAAATAGACTGACCTTCTTCACCATAGCTCTTATAAAATACAGTATGAGTGAAGTTCTTTGTTGCATAAGAAGATAACTCCTCAAACTCACTTGGCTTGTAACCTTTATCAGGTGTAAATGTTACATTAAATGTATTATTTCCCTTACTTAAGTTTACACGCTTTGTAATATTAGTATTTGCATTTACGTGTTCCTCTTTGGTAATTACCTGACCAAGAGAATCTGTAATAGTTAATACACCATCTGCATTAGCACGGAATACTAAGTTATATCCCGATGTGCCAACTGCTGTTGCAGAAGTAACTGTATATGAAGGAGTTACTAACGCAATTGGACGTTCTTCTGCTGGTGGATCTGTTTTAGGATCTGAAGTAATTAACTCAATATCTGTTACTGTAATACTAGCATATCTAGATGCAAAGAAACCAACATAAATATTGTCTTTGTCAATCTGAGTTAATGCATTACGGTCTAAATCATAATATAACTTAGTTGTAGTATTTCCTTCTGGATCAGTGTAACTAATACGGTAACCAGTGTTGTCACGCTGGATTGCTAAATCAAATGTAGTTACCGGGTTAGCAATGGTTCCTCCTGGTTGACTTGTATAATTTCCTACAATGTTGTAAGTACCCGTGCCGTTATTTGCACAAGAAGTTTCAATTGGTGCCATCCTAGAGCTAAATAACTCATTGAGGTTTGTGTTAATTGTATTATCCGCGATATTCTCTGCAGTTACACCAACCTTTTCTTGTGCACCAATACCAAGTTTCATTGAAATATTATCGCCTACGTCAGATACCTTCTGATTCTCTTTATCCCAAGAGTATTCAACCTTTGTTACACTTGCCATATAAGAGTTATTCCAGAATACTAAATTGTTTCCATTCACTCCGACAGCATCAGCAGCCATAAGACCGAAGCCTTCCTGACCATTAGAAAATGTCCAAGTATCCACTGCTACTTTTGCTCGTAAGATAAAGTTTTCTTCCGCTGCATTAATCTTTGTATAATAGAAAGCAAGACCATCTGTAGAAAGTGGCACAAGCTTACCTTTACCACTTTGGCTTACTACTTTAACTTCACCATCTAAAGCATTTCCACTATAATAATTGTTTTTTGTATCAACACCTGAACCAAAGGCTGCAAATGACCAAGCTCTTTGAAATTCCTGTTCAACTTTCACGGTAGTAGTCGCTTCTGTTGATTCACTACCACGTACTGCTTTCACTCGAATTGTATATGTTAATCCTACAGTTAAACCATCAATTATAACTGTGGTTCCAGTAACTGTTTTCACAGTTGTGAAATTAGTTTCGCCATCAGCTTTATATGCTACTTCATAACCTTCTGATTCTTTTACTTCATTCCATGTAACATCTACAGAACCATTACCTACATTATTAACAGATTGAATTTCTGGCTTTCCTAGAGGTAAAATAAATCCAACTTCTTGAGATTTTTCACTGATCTTATCTACTTCTTGACCTCTAGATAATACCGCTCTAAACTGGTAATTTCCACTGGCATCAGGAGTGAATACAACTGTTCCACTATTCCCTGGTGCAGAGCTCTTTTCTATTTTCTTAAGAGTATCACCTTCGTACATCTCAATAGTTATAGAATCTGCATAGCCATTACCAACTTTACCGAGAAAATCTACCGCGATCGCATTATCATTTGCTGCAACTTTGCTAATTGAAGGCGATTCTATATCTTCCCAAGATACGGAATTATCACCATAGACGATAGATAAACCGTACATAGGAATTTTAGTTCCATCTCCATAGAAGTAATAGGATTTTCCTGCTTCTACTTCATAAGTTTTAACAATAAATTCATTTGTACCACCTGCTTTGTAGCTATCAATATTTATCTTATTACTATCTACAAAATAATAAATTTTCCCAGCATTTAATTTAAATACAATTGTAAATTTACCATTGTCTTCTGGAGTAACCTTTACAACAGATCCCGTAGTAGGAATATCTCCTTTACTTGGTGAAGGATTCCCTGTTCCTACAATACTACCGTTATATGTTACACCCTCTATCTCCTGAGTGGAAGCTGTATATGACATATTCTCAAGAACTTCTATACCATGATAATTAGTATTCACTTTAAGTCCCGTGGTAATATCAATGTCATATTTTTCTGAAGATATTCCTCCCCCAGAAGCTACATTCACATCCATTACCTCAAATCCTTCAGGCATACTGTCATCAGCATCTAGGCTATCAACTACAGTATCCTCCGTAACGTATGCTGTTCCTTCATCACTTACTTCCACTGCATATGTAATTCTCACTGGAGCAACCATCGTTAAAACCATGATAATAGCCAGCAAACATGCAAGGATTCTGTTCTTCATATTTTTCTTTGAATAAAACATTTTTCCCTCCTAAATATTTTTAATCTCATATTGTAATTGTTTACATGGTTAAGTAGATAAATTATATGTAAAACCATGTGGTATTATGGAATTTTTTAACGTATACAATACAAAATTATAAAGTATGAAAAAATAAATCATTTCCAAAATGTAAGTGCTTACATTTTGGATTATATAAAATCTAATAAATTGTAACATACATTTCATATATTGTAAATATCTTCTTGTGTGTTTTATATAATGTACACAATTATAAAGTAATGTTTTTGTGTATTATTTAAAATCTTATTCTGTTGATTGATCTTCATTTTATTAATATGAAGTATTTTCTCTAATGTCCTCAGAATCCATAAATAAAAAAGAAGCTCTACGATTCCAACTCTTTCGTTAGATTCTATCGAGCTTCCTTGCTATAAATATAATACACTCTATGTTTGTATTCCTTCTTCCTAAAAGAATATCAATACATCTCTACTCCCAATAAAACCCATTCTCCGGTAATTTCCCACCTACTGATTCTGGTTTTTGATCATAGAGTACCTTTAAATATCCATTCACTTTATTTTTCATTTCCTCACCACGAATTAATGTAATATTACAGTAAGGGATTGCTTGCTTAGCAACAGGTGCTTTAACTATTCCGAACTTTTCAATTAAGGTTGAAGCCTCTTCCACTTTACTATTTACATAAGTAACGCTATCCCTGTACTCTGATAAAAAGGCTTCTACTGCTTCTTTATTCTCATCAGCGAATTTTTTGTTAACTACAACGACACCAGTAACTACAGAACTATCGGAATTTAATGCTTCCCATTCCTTTGTTACATCTAATGCAACTCTAACTTTATCGTTTGTCATTTGCACTGTGGTAACATAAGGTTGAGGTAGCATTGCTATTGCATTTTCAGATTCACTTAACATAGCTGCAACTTCTGTTGCTTCGGATTTATATTCAATGGTTACATCTTTACTTGGATCGATTCCATGAGAACTAAGAAGATAATTTAGAGTAAATTCTGGTGTTGTTCCCTTCCCAGTTGAGTAAATTGTCTTGCCTTTCAAATCTTCAACACTTTTTATAGAGTCGCCAGTCTCAACAATATATAATACACCAAGTGTATTGATGCCTGCTACCTGAATTTTTCCTTCACTGTTTTGATACAGGATAGAAGCTAGATTACACGGAATAGCTGCAATTTGAAAATCACCCTTAATTAAGTTTGCTGTGATTTCATCTGCTGTTCCAGCGATTGTAAAATCATATTTGTTTGCAGTCTCTCCATTTTCTGCTCTCTCCATAAGTTCTACCATACCCATTGCTGTAGGACCTTTTAGAGCTGCAATATTCATTGTGATTTTCTCAACAGTGCTCTCCTCCCCTTTCGTTGGTTCTTCGGTTGGCTTTGTTGTTACTTCTTCTGCCTTAGTTGGCTCAGGAGCTATATTGTTATCCTCTACATTCTTTTTTGTGGAGCAGCCTGCTAACACCGCCATACTAAAGATAAGTGTTAGAATCAAATATTTATACTTCTTCATAAAAACCTCTATTCTGGTACTTTTAGCACCTTTTATTAATAATAATTTAAAACACTATTACTTTAAACAAGAGCAAAACATGTAATGAATTTCTTTCAGTCTAAGATAATCATGAATTTCATCCTGTCTAAAATAAACATGAATTTCACCCTGTCTAAGATAAACAAGAATTTCACTTTGTCTAAAAATTACACACTTATGATGATTTTGAATACATCGTCTTAACACTGATTCCCTTTACCATACCCAATTTACCAGATAGGGAACTAATCACATTGTTTTCTGCATCTACCACCACACTAATTATGCTGACACCCTTATCCTTATAGGGAAGGCCCATTCTACCGATGATATAGCTGCTATATTCATGTAAGATATGATTCACCTCTGCTGATGCACTAAGTTCCTCCACTATGATCCCGATTAATGCAATTCTAGTATCCACAATTGTCCTCCTTTCGATTATGTATTAGGGGAAAGCTATTAGTAGTCCAGCTCCCTAGATATACAGAATAAAAATGGCTTTTGAAAGCTGAAATGAATTCCTCATTCCCTTTCAAAAGCCTGATTTACGCTTTTTTCGTTTTCTCTTAAAACAGAACTATCTTTTCTGTCTTCAAAACTTTTCAAATTGCGCTTCTTTATCAGGTGTTTCCTTCTATGTCAGCGACTACATTATATAGCATATTTTAACAACTGTCAAACTTTAAAGCGGTAGCCCACACCCCAGATTGTTTCGATGTATTGTGGTTTTGAAGTGTTTGCTTCAATCTTTTCTCGGATCTTTTTAATATGAACGGTAACCGTAGCAATATCACCAATCGACTCCATATCCCAAATCTCTTGAAATAGTTCTTCCTTAGTATAAACATGGTTTGGATTTTGTGCTAAGAAAGTAAGTAGGTCAAACTCTTTGGTTGTAAATGCCCTTTCCTCTCCATTCACATAAACACGTCGAGCAGTTTTATCAATTTTGATACCACGAATTTCTATCATTTCATTTTCCTTCATTCCAGTACCAATCAATCGCTCATATCTTGCTAAATGTGCTTTTACCCTAGCCACCAATTCACTTGGGCTAAATGGCTTTGTCATATAATCATCTGCTCCGAGTCCAAGTCCTCGAATCTTATCAATGTCATCCTTTTTTGCAGACACCATAATAACAGGGATATTCTTTTCTTCCCTAACACGCTTACAAATTTCGAATCCATCTACGTTTGGTAACATTAAGTCTAGAATGATTAACTTATAATCCCCTGTTAGAGCTGCCGCTAAACCTTTATCTCCGGTATTTTCAATATCTACCTCAAAACCAGAAAGCTCTAAATAATCCTTTTCAAGTTCTGCAATTGCAGCTTCATCTTCTACTATTAATATCTTGTCCATAAAAATCTCCTTTCTTCTGCTACCGTGTGAACATTTTCTTTATTTTCAATTCAGAAGAAAAAAATGGAATCTCAATGGATTTCATTTTTATTCTTCTGGTGTGAAGTTTTAGAATTCCTAAGGTAGTCTTTTGCTTAATTAGAAATTCTCTTCAAACTTTAATCTTTTACTTTTAGTTCTAATCCTTTTTTTATTTTTGAGAGTTTCTTCTCCATATGCTCTTTATCAGTCCATTTCATTATTGTAAAGATAATGCTCGTTCCTACACCGACTTCACTCTTTGCCCAGATGTTACCACCATGCTCTTCAATTACTTTTTTAGCAATCGCTAAGCCAAGTCCAGAACCCCCTTGCTTAGAATTTCTGGATGCATCTGCCCGGTAAAAGCGTTCAAATATATTCGGAAGGTCTTTCGCTGCAATACCACAACCATCATCTTCAATTGAAACTTGTACCATATCACCAGCATCGGATAGTCTTACCCTAATGGTTCCTTCTGCTTTTCCCATGTACTTTATTGCATTTCCCACAATGTTATGAATTACTCTCTTTAATTGCTCTGTATCAATAATTACTTTACATTCTGGTGATACCATATTCTCATATTCTAACTTAATATTCTTAATCTCAAGTTCGAAGCTGAGCTCATCTACGCAGTCACTAAAGTAATCATCGATTCCAATAATGTTAAAGTTATATGGAACTGTGTTATTATCAATCCTTGCATAAAGCGATAATTCATCTACTAAGGAAGACATATCATTTGCCTTTGTATAAATTGTTTTTACGTATCGATCAAGCTTTTCTGGAGTATCTGCTACCCCATCGATAATTCCTTCCGAATACCCCTTAATCGCAGTAAGCGGCGTCTTTAGGTCATGCGATATATTACTTAATAACTCTCTCGAATTTTCATCATACTGCATCTTTACTTCAATTAGCTCTTTTAGATGAATTCTCATTTCCTCAAAATCTTCGCATAACTGGCCAATCTCATCATTTGATCTTACAGTAATCGAATAATTTAGATTTCCTTCCTTCATCTCCTTGGTCGCACGTTTTAGTACATCAAGTGGTTTTATAATTCCTCTGTAAAGCCATATAATTAAAATAACAGCGGTTATTATGATAATTAATACAAAGGATATCACCGCTTGAATTGCAGAAACTTTTAGCTGTGGAACAATATTATCAACCTCTGTTAATACAAATATGGTTCCCTCGGAGCCATCCTGATACAAAAAGTCTTGCTGTTTTACTAAAATGGGGTTTTTACCTCCAACATAAATACCTCCATCAACTTCTGTGCTATGATTATTGTAGCTTGGAAGATTGTTCTTCACAGTTGTAAATTTAGCAGTATTCCCAACAAAAATAATCTCTTGATCCTTTCTGACAACTAAGAAAGAATATTTCCCTTTAAGTTCTGCGTTAAGCGATTTAATATATTCTAAATCCTCTAATTCCCAAGGTGATTTCATTGCCTGGGTTTTAATTCTATTAAAAGCATCCCTTGTAACTCGATTTAATATCTGTATTGGATTCGTTATTACCTGCACGGTATTAAACTCTACGTCATAGGTTTTCTGAATCGAGTTTAACTGGTACTCAATGATTAGCTTACCAGTCATAACAGCTAAACATATGGGTAGAATAATAATGATTAAGAACGACATCTTTAGTCTGTTTTTTAGATCCACTTTCCTTCCTCCGTATCTATGTCTCATACTAAAAGGTTCTATATTTCTATGGAAAACAGTAACACCTCTTAAATGGAATGTGATAACTATTAAACATTTAATCCTACCGGTGTTAGTGTTTAAATGTTCCTAACTTTTTATTCTATCCTATCAAAAAATAACAAGTTTTACTATTTCCTCATTCCATTATAACATAACAAAGGCTAGCTTACACATAAACAATCTATAAAAACATCTATAAAAACTATAAAAAGAACTTCCCACGAAATGATATGCTTCTCCTTGTAGCAAACAGTTTTATTATTTAAACTGTCTATCACAAGGGGCGTCTATCACACGGGAAGTCCCTTTGCTTATAATTTTGCTTATAATTCTGTTAACTTTACTTATAATTTAATCTTATAATTTATTCCTATAAATATTTCTTTAGCTCTTCTGCCTTATCTGTTTGCTCCCAAGGAAGATTTAAGTCATTTCTACCAAAATGTCCATATGCAGCTGTTTGCTTATAGATTGGTCTTCTTAAATCAAGCATTTTAATGATACCAGCTGGACGAAGGTCAAAATGTTTACGAACAATTTCAGTTAACTCTTCATTGCTCTTCTTTCCTGTTCCAAAAGTATCGATCATAATGGAAGTAGGCTGAGCAACACCAATTGCATAGGATAACTGTATCTCGCACTTATCTGCAAGACCAGATGCAACAATATTCTTAGCAACATAACGAGCTGCATAAGAAGCAGAACGATCTACCTTTGTACAGTCCTTACCAGAGAATGCACCGCCGCCATGACGAGCATATCCACCGTAGGTGTCTACGATAATTTTTCTACCTG
Organism: Lachnoclostridium phytofermentans ISDg; assembly: GCF_000018685.1. NCBI lineage: Bacteria > Bacillati > Bacillota > Clostridia > Lachnospirales > Lachnospiraceae > Lachnoclostridium > Lachnoclostridium phytofermentans. The sequence goes on from NC_010001.1 coordinate 4,761,152, forward strand.
TTAAACCACTATCTCCATTTGGTCCACCAATAACGAAACGTCCCGTTGGATTAATAAAGAATTTTGTCTTCTCATCTACCATTTCTTTTGGAAGAACTGGTTCAAAAACATACTTCTTAATATCCTCATGAATTTGCTCCTGTGTCACATCTGGATCATGCTGAGTAGATAATACAACTGCATTTAAGTGAACTGGTTTACCTTCTTCATTATATTCCACTGTAACTTGTGATTTTCCATCCGGACGAAGGTAGCTAAGGGTACCATCTTTTCTTACTTTAGATAACTGTTTTGTTAATTTATGAGCCAATGAAATAGGATATGGCATAAGTTCTTCGGTCTCATTGGATGCATAACCAAACATCATACCTTGATCTCCAGCACCAATTGCTTCAATTGCTTCGTCTGTCATCTCATTTTGCTTTGCTTCTAACGCTTTGTCTACACCAAGAGCAATATCTTTTGACTGTTCGTCAAGTGCAACAATAACACCACATGTATCTGCGTCAAAGCCATACTTTGCACGATCATACCCGATTTCTTTTACGGTATCACGTACAATCTTTTGAATATCAACATAACCAGATGTTGTAATCTCACCCATTACAAGTACGAGTCCTGTAGTGATTGCTGTTTCACACGCAACACGGCTCATTGGATCTTGCTCTAATAAGGCATCTAATACTGCATCTGATATTTGATCACAGATTTTATCTGGATGGCCTTCTGTAACTGATTCTGATGTAAATAGTAATTTGTTTTGCATAAAAACTCCTTTCACCCTTCCATGTTCTGAAAGGCTTATGATATATTATTTGTGCCGATTTAGGTCCGAATACAACCGTCGTAGTATTTTCCTCTATCCACAAAAAAAGTCCGCATAAGCGGACTTGTTTATTAAAAACCAAATCCTCTCATTGTTCGATTGCTCGCTCAACTTAGCACCTTCCCATAGGGGGTTGCCGTGACTTCACTGAGTCTTTACTCTCCGTCACTCTGAATAAGAGAAATATCTATGAACTTATTGTATATTCGTACACTTAGTAGACAATAAAATTGATTGTCACTTGTGCATTAACTATATCGAAAAATCGCTTAACTGTCAAGAAAAATAATTTACCAAAGCTCTTTACATTTCTCATAGAATTATTTTCTTGTTGCAGTAAAACCGATATCCGCTAACTCTTCCACTGCTTGATTTAATGTTGCCTCATCACCGTCAATACTTACAGACTTACTGGATAAGTCAACTTCATGATTAATATTAAGTCCCGCAAGAAGATTATGAATACGATCTACGCAGTGGTTACAGCTCATTTCTTTAATATCAAATTTAGTCATAATGTACTCCTTTTCTGTGCACCTTTGCACGATACATAGTTTTGTGACCTATATGCCAAACAAAACATATTTGATTGAATATTCTTTGTTTTTATTTATTATCTCGTTATTTCATAATTTTCTGTATTGTTTTCAAAAGTTCCTCAATCACTTCATCGTTCCCTTGCCTGATATCCTCTACAACACAGGAGCGAATATGATTTCCTAACAATACCTTATTAAAACTATTTAACGCAGATTGGATAGCACTAACCTGAGTTAATATTTCAACACAATAATGCTCTTCCTCTACCATGCGTCGAACACCCCGAACTTGACCTTCAATACGATTAAGACGATGAATTAAATCTTTAAATTCCGCCTCATTTCGGTGTTTTAAATCATGGCATAAAGGCATTTCTTCTTTTTTCTCGGACATTTATGCCCTCCTTTTTACCTCAAGTCGTTTGTATCGTAAGCTTAATGCATTTGTAACTACACAAACAGAACTTAAAGACATTGCAAATCCTCCAAGCATTGGACTTAATAATATATCTGTAAATGGATACAGTAATCCTGCGGCAATTGGAATACCAATAATATTGTAAATAAAGGCCCAGAAAAGATTTTGTTTGATGTTACGGATTGTTAACTTACTTAAATGTACCGCACGGTAAACATCCATAAGATCAGAACGCATTAATACAAGATCTGCAGAATCAATTGCAATATCACTGCCGCTTCCGATAGCAACACCAACATCTGCCTGAATTAGTGCAGGAGCATCATTGATACCATCTCCTACCATCATAACCTTCTTGCCTTCAGATTGAAGCTTCTTAACAACTTCTGCCTTATCGCCTGGTAATACCTCCGCGATGATATGATCCACCATAGCCTTTTTTGCAATTGCTTCAGCAGTAACTTTGTGGTCTCCGGTTAGCATATATACTGTTAAACCTAATGATTTAAGCGCTTCCACTGCTTCTCTACTGGTGGACTTAATTGTATCTGCTACTCCGATAATTCCTTCCAGTTTGCCCTCTATCATTACATAGATTGGAGTTTGACCTTGCATTGCCATCTGTTCAGCTGCCATGTGAAATTCCTTAGACACAGCATCTTTCCCATAGCTTAGCATAAGCTTTTCATTACCTACAGCAATCTTTTTGCCACTCTCTGAAAGAATTGCTTCTACTCCAAGACCAGTCTTATTCTCAAACTGTTCTATTGCAGGTTCTTTTTCTTTCACACTACTATGATACTCCTCTACGATTGCACGTGCAAGAGGATGTTCACTTCCTGCCTCAACAGCAGCTGTAAAACTTAGTATTTGTTCTCTACTATAATTCTTTGTAAATATTTCAACAACCTTCGGTTTTCCCTCTGTAATTGTTCCTGTTTTATCTAATACCACGGTATCAATATGATGGGCAGTTTCTAGGGCTTCCCCACTCTTAATTAAGATACCATGACTTGCACCGAGGCCAGTTCCAACCATGATTGCAGTCGGTGTTGCAAGCCCTAGCGCACATGGACAAGCAATTACTAAAACAGATACAAATATTGTTAATACGAAAGCAATGTCATGACCAAGTAAAAACCAAATAACTGCAGCAACAACTGCAATAATCATTACGACAGGAACAAAATATCCTGCGACTTTATCCGCAATCTTGGAAATCGGTGCTTTCTTCCCTTGGGCATCTTCCATCAGTTTTACAATTTTAGCAAGTGTAGTATCTTCACCAACGCTTGTAACACGTACTAAAAGCATACCATTAAAGTTCTGGCTTCCACCAATCACCATATCTTCAACTTGCTTTTCCACAGGAATACTTTCACCAGTAAGCATGGATTCATCTACACTACTGCTTCCCTCGATAACAACACCATCAATAGGTACCTTACTGCCAGCCTTAATAATAACGATATCATTTTTTCTTAGTTCACTTACCGGAACTTCTCTTTCCACTCCATTTTCCACTAAAACGGCAGTATCCGGTGCTAACTCCATCATCTTACGAATCGCTTGTGTGGTCTTTCTCTTACTTCTGCTCTCTAAATACTTGCCAAGCATAACTAACGTAACAACAACTGCTGCGGATTCATAATATAAATTGTCAACAGCATTGGAATTATAAGGGATGCGAATTGTCATCACTACACTATAGATAAAAGCGGCTGATGTACCAACAGCAACTAAAGTATCCATATTCGGATTTCCTTTAAATAATGTATGGAATCCGTTCGTATAAAATTTACTTCCACAGATTAACACCGGAATTGTTAATAACAATTGTGCAACAGCAAAGTTAAATGGCATATGATGCATGTCTAGAAATGCTGGTAATGGCATCTTCCAAGGTACCATATGGCCCATACTGATATAAAGTAGAGGAATTGCAAATGCGATTGCAATCACGAGTCTGGTTCTTGAAGCTTTAAATTTCTTCTCAGTCTCCTCCTCTTCTTTTTGACGGACAGCTTTCTCATCTATTTGTTTTTCCTTATGGTATGGGGAAATACCAAACCCTGCCTTTTTCACCTTCTCCATAATTAGGTCCGGTGTTACCTTATCTTCTTCATATTCAATTGTAAGTTTCGCTGTTGTTAAGTTCACGCTACTAGAGCTAACTCCTGGAAGCCTACCGGTTACCCGTTCCACTGCACTACTACAAGAAGCACAGGTCATGCCCTCAATATTATATATTTCCTTCATATATCTCAACCTTTCTATTCTTCCTCACTTAACATCTAAAAGATATAAATACAGTATCCTTCGCTATCTAAATGTCATAAATAGATTCTGTTATTGTACTATAAGTACAAATAGTATTCCTAATTTAAAGTAATCAATGAACAAAAAGAAATCTTTTTAAGCTAAGTGGATTAGAATTAATTATTATTTTTACATACCCCCATGGGGTATATATCATTTATAACTTAGATATTGTTTCTTGTCAATAGATTTTTTCTTTTATTACTGCTTTCTATGATTTTATCTCTTATTACTTCTTTAATAACTTTTTCTCTTATTACTTCTTTCTTAGTATTTTTCTTCATTACTTTTTTTCATTACTTCTTTCTTTCATTACTTCTTTCTATTGTTTCACATTTTCTAGAACCATTTACATAATTAAAAATAGTAATTTTATTTATTTACAAAAAACTACGATCTTCTGTTGATTTTCTATAATTTAATGTTGATTTTTAGAATATTTTGTATGTATTATTTGACATTTTCCGGTTTTATTCTTATAATTATGGTAATAACTCACATTTTGATTTCGCTTGCTTTATACTACATATCATTATCACTTATAAAGCCAAATAAAGAAGGAGTACCTATGAAAACTAAAAAAATTTCAGTAAGTCAAGCAGTTCCGGGTATGATTGTTGCAGAAAATGTCTATACATTTAATAATCAGCTTATTATATCAGAAGGTACTAAGCTCTCAGATAAAATTATCACCCGGCTAAAGTTCTATTCCATTCATCAAGTAAATGTTCATCTCCAAGATGAAAAGGTATCAAAACCATCGGAAAAACCTGTTAACTCCAATCTCTACTTAGAAAAAATGAGGTCAACAGACGAATTCGAAGATTTCAGTAGTACCGTTTTAGATACTGTTGGTAGGTTCCATAATACTATGGATGATGTGGCAAACAATAATGGTAAAATAGACACAGACTCTTTGTATCGTGATATTAAGAAGATTATGGCTCAAGGTCGTAATAACCTGCATATCTTTGATATGTTACACTGCATGAGAGACTATGATGATATGTCCTATATGCACTCGATTAATGTTGCTATTATGTGTTATATGTTCGGCGTATGGTTAAACTTTGGGCCACGCGATCTTGAAACTCTTACGGTATGTGGTCTTCTACATGATATAGGGAAACTGGTTATACCAAGTGAAATCTTAACTAAAAAAGAAACGCTTACACAAGAGGAATACGACTTACTTAAATCTCATACCACACGTGGTTATAATATTCTTGAGCACCATGATATCAATATCCATATTAAAATGACCGCAATGATGCACCATGAGCGTTGTGACGGTAGTGGATATCCTATGGGCTTAACTTCTGCGCAGATTGATCGATTTGCTAAGATTGTTATGATAGCAGATGTCTATGATGCAATGACTTCCTCTCGAAGTTATCGTAATCCTCTTTGCCCTTTTGAAGTTATCTCCTTATTTGAATCAGAAGGACTAACAAAATACGAACCAAAATACATCATGACCCTGTTTGATCATATCAGTCAGCTTTATTTAAATAGCACCGTTCGCCTTAATGATGGTAGAGTAGGTCAGGTTGTATTTATGAATCGTAACACCCTTTCGAAACCAGTTATTCGATGTGGAGAGGAATTTGTTGATTTAACAAAGTTTTCTAACCTTTATGTTTCGGAGATTCTATAGGTAGAAGTTAAGTTTTGTGCAAGATTGATAACAAAATTTTGAACAACACAATTAAAACAAAATTTAAATAAAAAAGCAGAGAATTCTAAGTTTATTAAGAATTCTCTGCTTTTTCTATTCTATAAAGTTATTTTACACCAAGGTAAACTTCATTCTATTCCTTTTTCGTCGTAAATAAAGCTCCATGCATTGACAATCATAAATTAATGGCATGCATAATAAAGATAAACTATTAGCCTATCTTTAATCTAGCTTTTCGATTGGACTTTTCGTCTTCCGCATCTACCTTTTCCATGGAAGCTCCAAGTTCTTTCATCTTATCTTCAAAGTTCTCGTAACCACGTTCTACTAATTCAATATTCTCAACAACAGTTACACCTTCCGCTGCTAATCCTGCAATAACTAATGCAGCACCAGCGCGTAAATCAGGGGAGCATACTTTTGCTCCAGTTAACTCAGCTACTCCATCAATAATAGCAGTGTTTCCTTCTACCTTAATGGAAGCACCCATTCTTGCAAGTTCATCGACATACTTAAAACGATTTTCGTAAATACTTTCTGTCACGATGCTTGTACCACTTGACATAGCTAAAACTGTTGCTATCTGTGGTTGCATGTCTGTTGGAAATCCTGGGTATGGTAAGGTTTTAACCTGAGTATGACCTAATCTCTTATTTGCTACGACACGAATTGCATCATCGAATTCTTCCACTTCTGCACCAATTTCAACAATTTTTGCAGTGATTGCTTCTAAGTGTTTTGGAATAACATTCTTAATTGTTACATCACCTTTTGTTGCAACCGCTGCTAACATAAAGGTTCCTGCTTCAATCTGATCTGGAATGATAGAATACGTACTGCCATGTAATTTATTTACACCTTTAATACGAATTACGTCAGTTCCTGCTCCTTTTACATTAGCACCCATGCTATTTAAAAAGTTAGCAACATCAACGACATGTGGCTCTTTCGCAGCATTCTCTATTATTGTTTGACCCTCTGCCAACGCTGCTGCAAGCATAACATTTATTGTACCACCAACAGTATTACAGTCAAAATAAAGATGTGTACCTACTAATTTTTTTGCTGATGCTGTTATCATACCATGCTGAATCTTTACTTCTGCTCCAAGAGCTTCAAATCCTTTAATATGTTGATCTATCGGTCTACTTCCAATGTTACATCCACCTGGAAGTGCAACTTCTGCATATTTATATTTTCCAAGTAATGCACCTAAAAGGTAATAAGATGCACGAATTCGGCGAACAAAATCATCGTCGATACTTCTAGAATTTATAGTACCACCATTTATCTTAACAGTATGTCTGTCTATTCTCTCTACTTTAGCGCCAATCGCTTCTATTGCTTGAAGTTGAATACAAATGTCACTAACATCCGGCAAATTTTCAATTGTAACCTGCTCGTCCGTCATTACTGCAGCCGCCAAAATACCTAATGCTGCATTCTTTGCCCCACCGATGGTAACTTCACCGGCTAAAGCCTTGCCTCCCTTTATAATATACTGCTCCATTTCGCACCTCTATCTATTATTAATGCAGTTATATCATATTCCAATTCCTGCTTTTTTCTATTATGTTAGTCATCTACACGCGTGAAACGCAGTGATGTACATCCACGTAAAAAGCCCATGGTAAACCATAGTTAAAATGCACATAAACTGCGTCTTGATTTTGTGAAAATTGATATCTTAATAACGATTATAACACAAAGCTCAAATTTGTAAATGACTTTTTTTCGAAAAACCCTGTATTTCACTACCTTTTCTAACGTTTTTCTCGATGCCTGACTGACTTATTCCATAATTGTGTGCACTCGTTCTACAATTGTCTCCATTGTAGATTCAATATCCATATTTTCACAATCTATTACAATATCTGCATAGAGTTGATAGAAAGGACAGCGTTCTTCATACAAACCTACTAAATCTTGCCCCTCCTTTAGTACCACTCCTCTTTGCATAATATTTCCGAGACGCTTACTAATTTCATTGTAACTTAATTTTAAATATATGACTGTACCAATGCTTCTAAGATGATTCATCGCTTCTTCACCATAGATAACACTGCCTCCAGTTGCAATCACGGTATGTTTTGTTTGAATGCTTTGATTTACCTCATTTTCAATCTGTATAAAGCGTTCCAGTCCATCGCTAGAGATAATTTCATGTAAGAGACGCCCTTCTTTTTCTTGAATAAGTAAATCTGCATCAATAAACTGATACCCTAGTACTTTAGCTAAAATAACTCCGATCGTACTTTTTCCAGCGCCTGGCATCCCAATTAACACAATATTATCTTTTTTCATCGTTAATCTTACCCCGCGGTTTCTTACTTTGTTTTTTATCAACCTTTTGAATCTTTTGTTTTCTTACAGAATAACCAAAGTTTCCAAGTAAAGATCCAAGACCATAATACTCTCCATGAGAATAAACTACCGGCCTTGTCTTATTTAACTCGAATTTTCCTGTCTCATTCATAGCTTTCTTGTCGACTTGTACACCTACTACCTCTGCGATAAACATGTCGTGAGAACCAAGTTTTATAATCTCCTTTAATCGGCACTCGATATTAACAGGGGATTCCTCTATAATTGGCGCTTTCACCTTCTCTCCTTTTTTCGGAGTTAAATTCATCTCCTTAAACTTATCCACGTCTCTACCTGAACGAACGCCGCAAAAATCAGTTGCTTTGGTAAGTTCTTCTGTGGTTAAATTAATGACAAATTCTTTTGTTTTTTCAATTATTGAATAAGAATGTCGCTCCGGTCTTATAGAAACCGAAACCATAGGTGGATTAGTACAAATCGTTCCACACCAAGCTACCGTTATGATATTATTATTCCCAAATTCGTCAGCACAACTGACCATTACGACTGGTAATGGATATAACATATTACCAGGTTTAAAAATTTCTTTCTCCATTGTAATACCTTTCTAATCTTTTTTGTTAATTTTGACACATATGGTATAATTTGATATAATACAACCTATCAGAAAATGATTTTATAACTTTTGATAAAAGGTGCTGTTATTGCGCCATTTATCCCATAATGGAATACGCTTCAAGTTCCGATAACTATTTAGAGTAAACTATTAAATGTTATAATATACTAAACTTGACATTGAGGTGAACAATATGCCAACCAATTACATCGATATAGAAGCTGTTTCTGGTAGTAATCCAGCCCTGATAAAACAGAATTTAAAATTTAAAACAGGAAAATTTACTTGGAGAGTTAAATTTACAGCTCCCTTAAATCCTTCAACCGTTAATAATATGAACCTTTACGTAACAAAATCAGATGGTTCTTCACTAAAAACCACCATACAATATGATTCTGTTAATAATTATATTGAAATTGAACCACTAGAGGCTTATGCACAAAGTGAGTCCTACATATTAAATATAACGAAAAATGTTGAATCAAAAGGTGGACAACGATTGAAAGAAGAAATCCGACTTCGTTTTAAAATTTAACATCAGAATTCTTCTAAGCTAAATTGAATTTTAATTTTCTACAGCTTCAGGTGTAAAAATGCTTGCGCATATGGCATTTTTACACCTGAAACAGTATAGAAGACTTGGTTCAATTTAGATAGGCATTATTTAATATCTTCTTTTTTTAATATGGTAAGATCAAATTGATCCAAGTTACCCTTACGGGTTAATTCTAATAGCACTTGTTCATTTTGCTTTTCATGATCTAAAATTATTTGATTAAGATATGAGAAAACTTCTGAAAGGATGTTTTCTCTTTTTATCTTTATTTTATCCAAAATTACATCTCTTAAATAATCAAATGCATCTTTTTCTATCTTGTATCCTACCTCACATATTTTGTCATAAGAAAATCCCAAATAATCCTCAACCTTATATTGAGGCAGTAAAATACGGAGTGGATAAGAATTAATCAAATCCTCATTCTCTTCCCATAGTTGTTCCATTTCTTCGCTTAATCCAGTTAACATATAAATAATGTTTTGACCTGGTATCTGTTGTAACTCAATTAAGCGAATTAAAGTATCTCTTGTTAAATTCTGAGAGCTTTGTAAAATCATGATGCAATCTTTCAATTGATGACTTTTCGAAATAAAATCCATTTGATTTAACTTCTTTGCATCAATGAGTGCAACTCTTGGAGATGAAATAAAAGATAAACGATGCAATAATTTTGCATATTTCTTGGCTAATAATGTTTTCCCACTATCTTTACTACCCATAATGACTAAATTTTTATGCCCATAAACTGAGTGAATCATTGATTCAATACTTTGAAGTATATTTTCCTTCAGCCCATCGATTCGCATAAAATTCCCAAATATTTCACTTAGTGAAATATTCTTTTCTTCTAATAAAGGTAAAAGCTTTGATTGTAAATTATCAATGAGCTCAGCATTGGATTTTAATTCAATATGGATCAAGCTTTTTGAATCTGCTTCTGTATCCTCTCCTATTATGGTTTCATCACAAGTTTTAACCTTTGTAGAATCATCCATTCCAATGTTAGCTTCTTGTTGATCATACTTTTTATGAAATAACTTATGTTTTGACTTACCAAATCCGGGTGGAATAATTATGTTAGCTTGTTCTTCTCTATTTTGTATTTTCTCCGCTTGTAAGCCCATGTCTTGCTCTGACTTCTTTGCTTCTAACTTTTGTTCTATCTCTTCTTGTCCAATTTCTACTTTAAATCCTTCTTCTTGTTCTAACTCTTCTTTTAAGCCTTCTTCAAGTTCTATTTTCTCTTGAATTAACTCTTCTTGGAATACTTCTTCAGGCTCTATCATCTCATTCCCTAGTTCTTCATGCTCTAGTTCCCAATCCTCTTCCGCTCCATCATCCTGCCCTAAATTGTTTTGAAGTGCGTCAAAGTCGTCCACTTTAATATCATTTCTATCTTTTGGAGAATTATCCTTGCTCTCTATCTTGTTCTCGTCAATTTGATATGAAATTTCCTCAGCACATCTATCTTCGAGGTTCTCGTACTCCGTATTCTCTTCTACCTCGTTTACATGTTTATCTATATGATTAGGACCATTTTCCTTATTTTCACTGTCCTTTTGCTTTGAAGCGTCAAGTAACAGCTCTAAATCTAATTCACCATTATAAAAGGCCAGAAGGGCCTTTGCGCGATCTACATATTCACCGTTGCCAAACCACAATATGATTTTTTCACATTCTTTACGGCAGGCTGCTTCATTACCACTTTTATAATATAATTTTGCAAGCTCATAAGCCCAACATTCAATATATTCGACCTCTTTCAGCTTTTCTAGGTCCGCAATTAATACATCGATAGGCTTTTTCATTAACTTATCGATGCTATAACGGAATATATATTGATAAAAATCATCTGGAGCTATTTTAATAAATTCTTCTAGATAATAATTCGCCTCAATAATATCCTTTAATTTAATTGACAGATGAACTATTTGCGCCAAAACTCTTCTCGTTCTAACCGTATCATAGATTTGCTCAAACAGTTCTTTTGCTTCCACATATTTTTTATTTTGAAAGTAGCATTCTGCAATTACACCTAAATCAGAGATACTTTTTAACTTTTTAATATCTACATTTTCAGCCAAATCATATGCTTCTTTTAATTGCCCCTGCTCTAGATACTTCTTTATTTGTTCTATCTGAATGATTAATTTATATTTCTTCATTCTAACCTCCAAGCGCCAATCGTTTTATCTATAAGACTTTAAAACGGATATGACTATATTACTTCGTTTAGAAATCTATAATTTTTTATCTTAAAGTTGCCATAATAATTGCGTGCAAAATGTGTTTATGGATTACAATCTTACACCTTTTATCTCAATTAATCTCTTTAATTAATACTTAATTCCTCATAGAGCTGCTCTAAGGATATTTTATTACCACTTTGGATTAGAGAATTTGATACGGTATCATTCCATACACATCTTCCCTGATTGAAAATAAGAATTCGGTCACACAAGCGTTCTACTTCTTCTAAATAATGACCTACATATAAAATAGCAGTTCCAGCCTTCTTTAACTGTTCAATAGCAGATAAAATCTGTTTTCTCGATTGTAAGTCAATCCCAACGGTTGGCTCATCTAAGATTACTAATTGGGGTTCATGTAGCAGTGCTACCGCAATATTTAATCTTCTTTTCATACCACCGGAGTACTCTTTCACTTTTCGATTTAACTCACTCTCGGTAAAACCTATCATATCACTCAATTGTTTTATTCGTTCTTTCTTCAGTGCTTTTGATAAATGATAGGCATTTCCCCAAAATTCAAAATTATCCATTCCAGTAAGTGACTCGTAGAGTGCAATGTCTTGAGGTACGTATCCCAAGGAACTTCGGATTATTTTAGGGTTTTTTGCAATATCCTCTCCATTGAAAAGAATCTGCCCTTTGTCCGGTCGAAGTAAGGTTGCGATCATCGATACTGTCGTTGATTTTCCCGCACCGTTTGGACCAATTAAACCTGTAATTTCGCCCTGCTTCATCTGAAAACTAATGTCCTCTACAGCAGTATGATTTTGATAAGCCTTATGTACGTGATTTACCTCTAACATTGTTAACCCTTCTTTCCAGACATAGTTCTCCCATTTTTGACATAATCTAAACTAATATTATCATTATCGTTTCCAATTAACAAGTAGTATCAATAGAACAACTACAACATATAGGGTTTTTAGTGAAAAAAATAAGCTGCTGCCAGACTATTCTTACGTTAGTTTGACAACAGCTTATTTTTTCTATCGAATCATTATTTTTAATTATTCCGCTTTTGCAGCGTTTCTACCTGCAATACGACCAAATACAGTAATATCTGCAATAGCATCACTACCTAAACGGTTTGTGCCATGGATATCACCAGTTACTTCACCAGCAGCAAATAACCCTTTGATTATGTTTCCGTCTGTATTGATTACATTTGCATCTGTGTTGATTTTAATACCACCCATTGTATGATGGATTGCTGGCTTGGATTTCATGATATAGTAAGGTCCACCTGTAAATGCTGTTAATGTACCTCTCTTATTGAACTCTTCATCTTTACCATTCTTTGCGTATTCATTGTATTTTTCTACTGTTTTCTTTAATTCTTCGGCATCAATATCAAAGAATGCAGCTGCTTCTTCGATTGTATCTGCTTTTATAAGGATACCTTTTTCAATTAAGTAATCATATTCTCTTTGGTGCTTTACATTAACGCCACTTGCTACCATGGAAGCTTCATCCCAGAACATGTAAGAAACTCCACCTGTTTGTGCTACCACTGCTCTTGAAATAACATCACGACGTTCTAATTCTTCTACGAAACGTTTTCCTTCTTTATTTACAAGGATAGAACGTCCTTCCATTCGAACATCACCAACATAAAGAAGTGTTCCGAGTTCTGGATCACATGTTGGATAAGTTTGAATGTATTGCATATCTACAAGTTCTGCTCCAACGTTTTCTGCCATTGTAATACCATCTCCGGTACTACCTACAGAGTTTGTAGAAAGAATCTTTTCATTCATTTCTGGGTTATATTTTACTCTCATCTCAAGATTGGAACCAAATCCACCAGTTGCAAGAATAACACCTTTGTTTGCACTGTAAGTGATTTCTTTTCCGTCAAACTCTGCTTTTACTGCAACCACTTTATCATTTTCTACAACTAGTTCTTTTGCAGTAGTATTTAAGTGAGTAATTACACCAACTTCCCCCGCTTTTTTTGTCAATTTACTAATTAACTCCACACCACTTGCATCTTTTGGAACTAAACTACGTTTTACAGAATGTCCACCAAAGAAAAGCATGTAATCTTCAAATGTTACATTTACTTCATCTTTTAACCATTCTGCAGATTCTAATGCATGATCTGCTAAGACACGAACGAGTTCCGGATCATTTTCATAGTCTCCACCTTTTAAGATGTCTTCATAGAATTGATCTTTACTATCCTCAATACCTTCTTCTTTTTGAAGCCAGTTGCCTGGTGCTGCATATTCACCACCAGAAATTAATGTGTTACCACCTTCCATTGGCATCTTTTCAAGTAAAATAACAGAAGCTCCGTTGTTAGCAGCTTCAATTGCAGCTGTTAAACCAGCTCCACCCGCACCAACTATAACTACATCAGCAGTATACGCTGCTTCTCTTTCTTCTTTATTACTTGTTCCCGCTGCTTCTTTTGCAACCAATTGATCTTTGGAAGCACCTGTTTTTTCAAATGCATTTTCTACTGCTGTTTTAAATCCTGTGGATGTTAAGGTAGCACCACTTACAGAATCTACGTCAAATGAGTTTGTTCCAATCATCGCATCAGTAATCGTTTGCATTGCATCTGCAAATCCTTGAGTTTCGTTATTTTCAAGAACATCAATCTTTTTGATCTCTCCATTTTCTAATGTTAATTCAACTTTGATTTTTCCACCTTTTCCTTCACCTTCTCCAGTGAAAGTCCCACTTGGAATGGCTGTTGCCGTTGCGTCTGTATCTGGTGATGTTTTTGGTTCCTCTTTTGCTTTTGAGCCACAGCCTGTTAGTGCAAGAGCCGCAATTAACCCAAGAACTACTAATTTTGACTTTCTCATCTTCATTCTCCTCTTTCCCATTGTGCTAAAACCTCTCAACAATCGAAAACACATTCGAATTTCTTCCATTTTATTGTTGTATAATCGAATGTTTTTCATTGAAATTATTTATTTTTGTCAAAAAGTTTGTTAAATACTTGTCATATAATTTAGATTATAGTATACTGACAGCGATTTGTATTTACACTAATTTTCGTATTTTTGTACTTTAACGAACATTCAATGCTTGAAAGAGGGACCTTATGAAATTGCATACAAAAATTGCATTACTATTTAGTATTTGTATTTCATTTGCTTTCTCTTGCCTTTTATTTATGGTAAGAGATCGAATATTAACTTCCAATCAAATAAGTTTAGAAAACCTGAATACACAAATTGTTGAGTCAAAGGCAAACGAAATTGGCTCTTGGTTGAATCAGCGAATAAGTGAAATTCGAGTGATTAGTCAGACGGAAGCACTTCGAACAATGGAAACAAAAAGCTTACAAACTTTTATCAAACGGTTAAATCAAAATGTTGGAGAGCATTATGGAAATGAATACGGGACATTTGCTGCCGGAACGACAAATGGACTTGGTTATGTCTGTGATGAACAAACCATTGACGTATCCAAACGTGATTATTTTCAACATGCCATGTCAACCGATGAAGAATACATCATTAGTACTCCCTTACTTTCTAAAACAGATAGCTTGCCAATCACACTCATTTGTTATCCAATATACGATGATGAGAATGAAAAAATTGGATTTATTAATGGTGCGATTTCTCTGTATAAATTATCTGAAATTACAGAAGGCATTGATTTTTATAATGGTTCTTCATGGATTATGGATTCCAAAGGAAATCTTTATACCAGCAATCCAATTCAAGGCATAAGCGCATCTGAGCTGGCAAATTTAGTGTCGCATATCAAAGAACCAATAGCAAAGAACGTTGGTCTTTTTTCATTTAAAGAAGAAAAAGGGAAAGAACAAGTGGTATTTTATTCTCCAATTCCATACTCCAATGGTTGGTCTTTATGTACTATGACTTCTTTGAAGGAATTAAATTTACATACACAAAACTTAATCTATACCATTTTAGTGATATGGATCCTTATGCTTGCCATATCTATCGTAAGTTGTTTCTTATTTTCTCGTACCATTACTGCTCCTATTTATAAGCTTTCAAAAGCAATGCAACTTGTAAAGGATGGAAGTTTTGATTTACCGAAACAGGTAATCAGTGGCAAAAAGGATGAACTTGCATTCCTTGCCAATAACTTTTACACAATGACGGAACAGATTTCCTTTCTAATGGAACGAATTAAGGAAGAAGAAGTGGCAAAGCGTACTGCTGAATTTCAGGTATTACAATCACAGATTAACCCTCATTTTTTATATAATACACTGGATAATCTTCAATGGAGAGCCTATGATCATAACGCCCTTGAGCTATCTGAAATGATTGAGGCTTTGTCCGATTTCTTCCGAATTTCTCTCAGTGATGGCAAAGAATTTATTTCTGTGATAAAGGAAATTGAACATGTTAAGAGTTACCTATTTATTCAACAAAAACGTTATGAAGATATTTTAAACTTTACCATTTCCTGTGACCCTGATGTCTCAGAATATGTTACAATCAAACTGATTGTGCAGCCATTGGTTGAAAATGCACTGTATCACGGAATTAAACCAAAGCTTTCCCATGGTACGATTGCTGTCAGAGTATTAAGAAAAGAGGATACCATTCAAATTATTGTACAAGATGATGGCGTTGGTATGTCACCCCCAAAACTTAAAACGTTACTCCGCTCATTGGAACAGGACGCTCCCGGTAAGGGATATGGCCTATATAACATTCACCGTAGAATACAAATGGTGTATGGTAAGGAGTATGGTATTTCCATTACCAGTGAAGAGCAGATTGGGACAACCGCTACGATTATTATTCCAGCAGTAAAGGAGATGCAAAACAATGAGAAAATTATTAATTGCAGATGATGAAAAGATAATACGCGAAGGCATAGCCAAACTCATTCAAGCCTCTAGTTTACCTGTTACTATCGTTGGGCAAGCCGCAAATGGACGACAAGCGCTCGAGATGATGCAGTCAACGCGTCCAGACCTTGTCATCATTGATATCACGATGCCTGCCATTACCGGGCTTGATGTGATTGAACAATCCAAAGATTTTCTACCGTCTTCGAAATTCATTATCGTCTCTGGGCATGACAGCTTTCCATTTGCTCAAAAAGCAATCGAATTGGGTGCCTTTCATTATCTTTTAAAACCTATCAAGCGAAGCCAGCTGTTATCCGTGGTGGAACATGCCTTAGAAACACTTGAAAAAAAAGAAGAAGTTATAGTTTCAACAGATACCGATATAACTTCTGTGTCAGATGCAACGAACGGTACGGTATGTGAAAAGGTATCCGCTTATATCAACGATCATCACTGCGATAGTAATATGAGTCTTAATTTTGTTGCTGATAAATTTCATATCAGCCAATCTTATCTGACCCGAATAATTAAGAAAAGTACCAATTTAAGTTTTACAGAATATCTAAATAAACTACGGATTCAACAAGCAATCTTTCTTTTATCTTCCAGAGAAAATCTATTAATCGCCCAAATTGCAGAACTTGTTGGTTATTCCAGTCAACATTATTTTTCTCGGGTATTCAAAAATCATACCGGTGTTTCTCCCGTAGAATATCGTAACATGCGTGGATAACAAATTTGATTTTCATTTTTTAAAAACAGAGCAGATAAAACACATACATATGTTTTATCTGCTCCTATCTTTTTATATTACATTAGACTGTTCACTACGTTTATAATATTATGACTTTTATCATTCGATTGCTTCCAACGTAGCTTGATAAGTTCCAAAAGCAATCAGTCTAAATATCCTTATCCTCCTGGTCCGTATCCAGAACCAGGTGTACCAATAATATAATAAAAATTTTTTATTACTATAGTAAAATAAGTATAATTAAATTTTTTACAGAACCGCTCATTCTTTTATTGATAAAACTCAAAACTCGTCTGCTCATACTTTAATGGAGTAAATTCAGTCTCTCTTGCTTCTACTGAGCTATGATAATCTACCACAACAGTTTGTTGTCTTTGATCAATTAATTTTTGCCCAAGGATATAGTTAACATCAAATCGGCTCGTAATCGCTGGTGTTGTACCTCTGGCAGGAACAATTAACTGCACCTGATTCGCCTTAAGAAGTTCAAAAATTGGCTCCCAGATATAGACATCCTTTGCTGCACCGAATGGATTATCAATAAAGATAACCTTACGTAATCCACTATTTTCTGTCCTATGAGAATTGATATTCGTAATATAGTTAATAATCGAAATTAAAAACTGTGTATAGATACCCTGTGACTGTCCTGTGCTTCCAACCGCTTCTTCATAACGAAGATGTCGGCTTTGTTCTTTGATACGTTCTCTCTTATACAAACTAAGCTTAATTGCATTCATATCAGTGACAATAACAGAAAATAACTTCTTTAAAGACAGTGCGTTGCGAATAAACTTAAGTTTATCATTGATATCCTTCATAGAATCCGCTCCCTTTACAATTTCATCAATATAAGAGGACATCTTATCCTTATAAAACTCTTCTTTCACATAAGGAATGTGAAGAGAAATCATTGGAATTAATTCTCCTTCCAAAGTAATACGAGAAAGCTTAGGAAGTCGTTCCAGTTCTGTTTTAATATAAATACAACGCTGTAAACACTGATTTTCAAAGTTGTCTTTGATATTTTGCATATCTTCAATTCCCTTAAAGATACGGTCTTTTTCTAACGTTAAACAGTCATTGACCTCACTAAGGCTATTAATTAATTTTCTGGTCTCAGACTCTGTGTTCGGACGCTTTACATTCTGGCTTATCTCATCCGCTAACATAACGGCACCTAGAAGTTTTAAGGAATCCATCGTCTTACCTTTATTATGAGCAAATTCCTCCTGCTTTTGTTTTACACTTTTTTCATTCTCAATGAAATGTGACTCAAGCTCCTTCAATTCTGAGAATATCTCATCTGCGCTAAGCCCTGTGTATTTTACTCGATTAGAGTCTATGGTGGTCTCAAATGTGGACGTATCTGCAACTTTTCGCATACGAACGATGTCTTTTTTCATCTCTTCGAATAATGCTTCTTCTTTTTTACAAGCTTCCAATACGCTCTGATATTTCTTTGCCTCTGCTTCTAAACGATTAAATTGCTCTTTGGTATCAATTGCTAATCTTTCTAAGTCAAAGCCATCAAAAGACTCAAAAGGACCATCCCCATACTGTTCTTTTAATGCACTAACCGCTTGATCACACTTACCAAGAAGCCTTTGATAATCCGAACGGAGAGTATCGCAGGTTGCCTTCGCACTTTCAGTTTCCTTTTCCAGTGATATACAAACTTCTCTTAATGAGGAAATCTCACTTTCGCTTGTTTCAAAAAGACGATTTTCCTGTTGCATCTGTTCTAACAATGAAACGGAGAGGCTTCTACCTTGAATACTCTTAAGACAACGATTCATAGCATTCACATAAGAATTTACTAAACGATTTTTATCTTCTAAATCTGTATGCTTTGATTCTAACGCAGATAAACATCCATGGAGTTTCGTTGTTAGCTCTTCTTCTGTAAGAGATATTCCTTTATGCTCCCCGTCCTTATAATAAATCTGGTATTTACTTTCCCATAAGAGTTCCTGTTTATTTAAGGCTTCTTTGTTAGAATTTCTAACAGATTCAAGCTCCTTACCTTTTTCAAATAACATTACCTTTTCTTGTGCTACTTGAGATAAAAGTTCTTTTATCTTTTGTTTTCTTGTTTCTTCCCTAAAAAGCTCAGTTTCACAAGAGGTAAACTCTTTCTTAAGAATAAGTAACTCCTCTAAATTTCTTAACTCTCTACCTGTTGACTCTATCTCTTTTTGTATTTCAACAACTAACTGACCGAAAGCTATGATCTGATTTTCTCTCTCTTCACACTCTTCACGTCTTTTTCTAAGCTCAATTTCTACTTCCTCAAATTTGTGCTTTCGTGCTTTAGTACTTTCCATCAACTGCTCATATACTTCTTCTTGATTTCCCTGATAGAGAGACACCTTTTCCTCATCTTCTGAATATGTCTTTTCCTGATCTTCTAATCGATAGATGCGGTTTTCTCTATCCTTAATTTCATCCTCAAGTTTATTAACTTCCTTTTTAATACGTTCCTCATCAAAAAGAATACTCTGATCCTTTGACAATAAGCTAATTCCTTTTGGTAGTGATAACTTATCTACCCAATCTAAACTTTGTTCCAGAATTACCGGGATTACATATTCCTCAAATTCTTTCCCTTTTAGCATAATTTCTTCTGTACTTACTTCTCCTTTAAGGATGATAGAGTATGGAAGATATGGTAGGTTTAAACTTAAGTCACTTCGTTTCTTTGCATCTAGGGAATGAAGGTACTCTACCCCTGTCACTGCATCAATGCCATAATGTGATTTCAGTGTTGAAGCCGCTAGCTGTAACACCCCTTCATTGCCAGAGAAACGTCCTAACTCTAAGTCTTCTTTTTCTTTTTTCAGTTTCAACACAATTTCTTTTTCTGAAGCAATTGTTTGAATAACTTTTCTAAGTCGTTTGTAAATCTCTTGCTTTAACTCTTTAAGTCCACTTTGCCCATAAGCATGAAGTAGTTGATCTAATTTTTTTCGCTCTATAACAATTTTTTCAATCTGTTTTTCTTCTTCCTCTTGCTGATCCTTATAGGTAGTACTTTGAAGTGAGAGCTTTGCTACACTGATTTTTGCTTCCTGATAGGACGCTTCTTCTAGTAACTTTTTCTCCTCTGTCACCTTCTTCTTTTCTCTAAGTGAACTTAGTTTTGTTTCACTTTCCTGTTTTTGCTTTTCGGTTTCCTCTATTAATAAAAGATTGGCCTCTCTTAAAAGGGTCGTAATCTTTTCTCCTAGCTCCTGTCTCTTACTATTTAGCACCTGTAATTGATGGGTAACAACCGCATATTCTTTTTCTCCAGATAGTGCCTTGTCATTTACGACCTCAAGCGCCTTTTGTACTTCAATTATCTCAAGGTTAAGGCTATCCAAGAAATAAACACACTCTGTTCTATAGGCATCTAGGCGCTTCTTCTTTTCAGATACTAGGGAATGAATCTCCGATAGCAGGTCAGAATTATTATTTTGAACCGCACGAATAGATTCTAATACCTCATTTCTCTTCTGCTTCTCGCTAAGATATTCAAGGTAATCATTCATTGATTCCTTTTTCATTAACTGAGCTTCATTTAACTGCAACTTGTCAAGCAGAATCTGATACTCTTCTTCAGTTTTTTCTAGTCGCTCACGAAGGTTAATCGTCTCTTTCTTTGTTTCAAATACTCGGATACTTTCGAGGCGTTTTTTTAAATCCTCACGCTTTTCTTCACTCTCTCTTACCTGATTTTTTAGATTTTCGTATTTTGCTTTCGACTCCTCTGTCATATCGGAAGCTTTTAGATATACCTTCCTTAATTCCTCTTCGCACTGTTCTTTCTCCTGATATAAATCGACGAAGCCCTCTAAACGATGGGAGAAATTTTGTAATACATCTATTTGTTTATCGTAATTTGCAATTTCATCCTTACAGCGAGATAATTCCAAAAGCTTTTCTCTAATATCGAGTAAGGTTTTGGACATCGTTTCTTCTTCCTCAGAGCTACCTGCTTTTTGTGTAAAGGACTTTTGAATAATCTCTTCGATTAATAAATCCTCCACTACTTTACGAGTAGTTTTATAATTTGTTTCAAAATAAGTTCTTACATGGCCTTCGGTTTTATTAATACCACGAATGATCTCCCATTCACTTTCATAAATTCCATAGTAAGCAACGAATGCCTGATAATCCTTCTTACGGTCAAAAATTTTAACCTCATAATTATTATCACGTTCTAAATCCTTTAGATATTTTCTAAGTCCTGTATAAGTAATCCTCTCTTTGTCCTTTACAAGTGGAAGATTTTTAATATCATTTTCATTATATTCCCTATAAAACACACAATAATTAAAGTACTCAATCGAGGCGGTATCCTTTACCTCTTCTGGTACCTGGTTCGTTGCTTTTCTTGCGCAAAATCCTGTCAGCATATAACGAAAGCTATTTTCGGTATCGTAATCATCTAATCTCCACTCAATTAATGAATGGATGGTCTGGCTTCCGTCCCCGGTACGAAACAACTTTTCAATCGGCTGTTTTTCATCTAAGGTACAATTTGGAATCATGTTCTGTAGCATAAGTAGCATTAATACACTTTTACCACCGCCATTTGCAAGGTCATAGAGTGTGTTGTGACAGAAGGGCTTCATGATAAAATCATCATACGCCTGCGTACCAAAGTTATATTTTACGTTGTTTACACGGATACGATTAATGTGTGGCATCCTCCTGCCCCTCCTTTTCCTCTAGTTGTTGCTGCATCTCATACAGTCTGCCTCTTTCTTCTTCAAAGTAGTTTTTTACCATTGCATGAAAACGGTTAGTTGGATAATACTTCTCCTGCGCTTCCACAAAAACGTTCTGAAGAATAAGAAAGTTAAATACAAGCTTTACATAACCTGACTTAGAACCCCTACCAGCACGAATTCCATTCGTATCTTCACTGCTAACCACCGGTAGTTCATCCCATGTTAATGCAAGTGTTTCAAAACTGCTCTCTTCTAGTTCATTTCGTACTAATATATTAATGTTACGAATCATATTTGTAAGGTTTCGGCTAATTGCTTCAAGAATTTCCTCAATTCTTACATACTCTGTATAGGTATAGGTTGCAGAATCGCTATAGAAACTAACCATAATGTTGTATATGATAAAGTAACAAAGATATAGCTCCTTATTGAGACGTAGTCCCATCGCACGCTTTAATTCTTCGTTTGTGTATCCAAATACACGATTGTGGTCTCCAGCAGTTAAAAAAAGGCTATAATTATAATCGTAGATTTTTAAATTCATCCCTTTCGCCATCTGTTCCACAAGATCATTAACTTCAGCATTGTTACTGTAAGCCTCATAATAATCTGCATTTTTTCCAGTCTCCAAGCTAATTTCTTCTCCGATAATTAATGCCTGAAAAACTTCCATGGCCTTTGCAAGATTTTTATTATTTAACATTGTATAAATCTCCTATCTTATCTCATTCTGACTGCACAGACATGCATGAAACCAGTGTGAAGTTTTAGAATTTCTTAGGCAGCGTCTTTAGGCGCCTTAGAAATTCTCTTCGCACTTGTAACCACGCCTTCTCAGTAGGCAGTTTGAAAAATCTTAATTTTTCACGCTATCCTAATGACGTACAAATAAAATGTTGGTCGTAACAAACTCACGATTCCCCGAAATATCAGTGATTAAGTGGGTAACCTTCTCTACTTCTCCCTCCTGATCCGATAGAAGTTTTAGAGAAAAGCGCAATTTTCGGTACCTCTCATGCCTTGCTTCCTCAAGAAAGCTCGCTAAGAACCCATCAAAGAAGGTATCCTGACGCTTTCTTATCTCTGAGAGATCATACTCCTTTTTTTGACTTAGATGAACTAAGAAGGAGTAATAATCGCTATTCTTAAAGATATCATCAAAAAATTTTAGCTCAAGCTCATGATTGAATTGTGCTAGTGAGAAATTTTCCCTTACAAGCAGCATATCAAGTAGCGTCTTTATCATCGCCTCATAATTTTGTGATATTCTTTCTTCCTCAACTTCATCATCGAATTGATAAATCACTTCGTCCACTTCTAAAACGGTTTCACCGACTTCTTCTTTTTGACCTGTATAGCTTAGGAGTTCATCAATATTTCCAAGGTAAAATGTCTTTGTAATCTTTGGAGAAAATAAAGGTGAAACGATAGATTTTAATAAGGATACATCATTTTTATTCTTCACCTTTTCTACATAATCCATAAAGTCAAAAGCATTTCTAAAACGACTATATTTATGCTTTCTTATCATTTCATCAGAGCGCAACTGAAGCTCAGTACAATCCGATAAGAGCCTGCTGTGATTGGTCATCGCCTTTTTTAGTTCTGTCTCAAGCTCATAGATTTCTTTTAAAGAAGCTTGGTAGCTAACCCCAGCTGCACTTGCTTTTTTAAGCGCTTGATCCGTTAACTCCTTGTTTCGAATAAAAGCCTTTTGCTCTCTGTCAAACCACTGCATTCCCGTTCTTTGAAAATCTTCTAACGCTTTTGCACCCTCAAACACATTGATACCTAATAAACTTAAGACTTCCTGCTTTCTAAGTCTAAGACGATTGACTTCACTGTTAATTCGTCTAACAACCTCCGTACCACCCTTAAAATTCTTGGTCTCAATCATCTTTTCCAGTAAGAGCTGTTGGATATTAATCTTACTTTCTTCCTTCACCTCTTTGGTTTCTAAATAAAACTCGATTGCATCTGCGGTAACAGAGTACACTACACTTCCAGCTAGTAATTTACTCTCTATTAGTTTTACTCTGGTTGTTTTTTGTTTTTTTTCTACCGGATCAAAATAATCCATAACAAATGGTTTTCCATCGTTTTTTATCTTATCAAAAAGGTAATCAATTAATTCCTTTTCTTCCTCTCCATAGAAGGATAAGGAAAAATCATTTCTTAATAATTCCGATAAAAACTCTGCTACTTCCTGATAGGTAACACTCCTTTCATTAAAGTGGTTCTCTTCGATAAAATAACGAAGAAGAGCCATTGTGACATATCCCATGTCAACAATGGCGTATTTTCCATCCTTAAATTGAGTCATAGATACCTGTTGCAATAAAAAAAATGGTATGTATTTTTTTAAATATTGCATACGAGTACTATGATTATTTACAATATCACTCCGTAGTGTATGGTTCATGGTACCTCCAAATTAACGCAAACAACCCCAGCGATTACTCAGAAAAACCACTGGGGCAGTACATATTAAAGTTCTCGATAGAAGAACATCGTGTCCTCTAGTTCCTTTGTCAACTCGATTTTTTCCTTAGTTAATGCATGGAAACGAAGTTCTAATTCTCTGATCTTCTTAACAGTATTACGTTGGCTCCTACCAAACGCCTCCACAAACAACGGTTGCGTAGATAGTTTCTCACGTATCTCTTTAGAGAATGGACAATACGTCGCAAGAAGTTCTCTTGCCACCTTATTCAGCCGAATGGCACCAGTCGCCTCTCCTTTAATCCATGCCTCATAATCTATAACAAATATTTCTCTTGTATTATTTCTTCCCTTTTGAATCTGTAGTTTTAACTTTTCTTTCCGCTCCTCTGATAAATCATGATTTCTACGGTAGAACTGAATATAATCTACATACTCTGAGGTAAGGGACTTATGTTTTAAATCATTCCAAGCAGTTCCCTGAATACATCTGCATAATTCCCAACGGAATCGTCCAAACAATCGTATCATAATATCATCTAAATTGGAATCTATAAACTGTGGAAATAAAAAACGTCCCGGATTATTTCTTCTCTTACTACTAATCTCCTGCCACATAGAACCATTCGAACCGACAATTGGAAGAATGATAATCTCTGGAAATACTTGTTTCATAATATATTCTTTCTCTATTCCGGCTTCCGCATTGACATAGAGGGACTCACGGTGGAAAGCAGAGTAATCAATTGCAAGTACCTTCTCAAAGGAATCATTAATTTTTTGCTTGGTAAGAATAGCTTTCTCTATAACATTGTAGAATTGCTCTTTATAAAGGATAGGAAGAAAAATTGAGATTTGTCCATTTAATAACTTATTGTTATAGGCGAACATATTCGTAATCTCATAATGAAGTTTTTCCTCCATATCAACGAGAAGCTCTTTCTCTTTACTCTCTGTGATTTCTCCTCTTTTACGCAATGCTCTGAGATGATCCATATATTCTAAGTCAAATTCACTTTTGGATGGTTCTCTTTTTCCTTGAATAATTAAGCTTAACCATTCATACAACGTATAAATACGACAAGGCCCATCTGTTGTTCCAGCATCTAATTTGCATAAGGAATGAAGTTGTTGTTCGGTTAATAATCGCTCATCTACGAATCCATATCTTAAAAATAAATCAATTGCCTTAGGAATAGCTTTTTGCTTTTTATAGGATATTAGGAAAGCACGTTCATATATTTCATAATATAGCTTTGTAATTTCCCTTCTTTTTAACCTCATATCATCGTCTGGAGATAAGCGATCTTCTGCATTTATAAAATATTCAACTGCCTTAGAGAAGGCTACTTCTTTTTCTTTTTCTAGCTCAACGAAATTAAATATCTGTCGCATCGAACCATGTAAAGAATCTACCATAGCTTTAATATCTGCAGTATCATTATTTGAAGTTTCCTCTGGTTCACTTTCTACCACAAGACTTAAATACAATTCTTCAAACTCTTTGCGTTCCAGCGTTACACTATGATTTGTATATATCGATAATACTTTGTCTACAGAATTAATGCGGTCTACCATATTGTCAATTCGACGCATTAATTCTTGATTAACAAAACCATCCTTCTTAAAATCCTGATATAGTGCTACTGTTCTTTTATAGAGACACATTTCACTGTTGTTCATAAGAAGCTGAAAGGTATTCTCAAGATGAGTAGTAACCTCTTGACAATTTAATGTAAGATTCGCAAGAATAGCGCACGCATCCTCGATATGTGCCATTGTCATGCTCTCACTATGCCCATAAAATGTCTTTACCGCAGCTAGTGGTAAATTGGAACATTCACAAAAGAAATCCGCTTCTCTATGATTAAATTCAACCTCTGAATTATAAACTTCTAATTCATCAATTTTAGGTATAGCATAAACAGGCATCTTATTGCTATGACCTGCATTAACATAATAGGAATATTCATCCTTTAAATACTCAAATAGAGACTCGTCGCAACGATTAACTTCCTCTAATACCCTACTTAATTCCCTAATATGATAGCAAAGGGAATAAATGATAACACCTTGGTAATCTTTATTGAAGGCAAAAATTTCATGAAGGGAATCCACTCCACTTACCGGGAAAGGATAAATAACTGCGTCCTCTGATGCTACATAATTACTTAAATATCTACCCATAAATAAATCATGAATGCCAAACATACATCCCTGCGTTAGGACGATACGGCTCCCATGATTAATCGCAGTTATACGACCTTTTAGCACCATGCATATGTAAGTTACTTCTTCTTGTTCTTGAAAAATAACGGTGTTTTTTAATAATTGATTGACCGTATTTGGTTTTAATAACAAATGCTGCGCCTCCTTGCTTTAGTGTAATTATAATTCTACTCATCCTTGATTTATAATTTATCACTCTAACCCCAAAATCAAGATGTTTCTTCATCTTATTATAATCGAATTTAGTATAATGGGGAAGTATATTTTCTCTTTTTATCGAAAATTGAAAATATAAACAAAAAAACCGATATAAAAAGTAAGCTATACTTTTTCTATATCGGCATATTTCTTATTATAATATATGGATAATTAGTCATGTATTTTTTAATCCGTGCGCCTTGCTTCGAATAATTACCACAAACGTTACCTCTACAGTTAACTCGGTTCAGGCTCCCTCACGGCACACGAAAGGTTTTGCTTAGTGCTGCTGCATTCCTGCCCTGACACGATTCACAAATTTTCATTGCGTAAGACCCAAACGTCAACATCACTTATAGAGGGCAGCTATGCAATAAGTTATCCTAGGCAAGACATCACCCCTGCTGTAGCGGATTGCAGGTACAGGGCACCGCTATCTCCCCGGCTGCACGGAAACTTTATAACAATAAAAAGACCTATGGTCTCATTGCTACCTTATAAGCAGTATCCTTAGTTGGATACCATATATTCACCAGACACAAAACATAAGCTTTGTGCGAGGTAAGGTTTAGTATACTTTGTTTTTTCTTACTTGTCAATAGTTATCCCTGGCAAGTGAACTTTCAAATTATGGCTATTTCTATTATGAATGCATATAATCTAAGTAATTGTATCAAGGATATCCCACTCGAAATAACACAAATTTAAAAACCTTATCCTAATTCTCCGTAGCTAAATACGCAGCTCTTGCTTCCTCTTCCGTGTCTTTGTATATATCTTGATACAAGCGAACTATATTTTCTTCCCAATTAGGAAGAATAGGATAAGTAATACCATTATACTCATGAGGATCCTCAAACAATCCATCGTAAGGGAAACGTTCTGAACTTAAGCTTGTTATTCCATCCTCAACAATAAATTCTATTGTATCTGATATTTGCCCACTAGTAACATTCGTTTTTACATAGGATAGACATTTTGTTGTGATAGATAATAGGTCAAATATATTTTTCTTTTTATACTTATCAAATATAGCAGTTAGTAAACGACGCTGTCTTAAGGTTCTTCCATAATCGTCATTCACTCCACCTAAAGTTTCAACCTTTCTAACCCTTGCATAGCCAAGTGCTTGGTTACCGTTAAGATGATTCATTCCAGCTTTTACATTCCGATAGGTAGGATTTGAAATATAATTTTTTACATTTAAGTAAGCAGCTTCTTTCGCTCCTAGTTCTATATCAACTCCACCTAATTCATCAACAACTTTCTCAAATGCCTCAAAGTTTACATAGGCATAACCATCTATTTTAATACGATAATTTTCCTCAATTACACTGATGAGTGTACTCATTCCTCCAGCTGCATAATAGGCATTTAATTTTCTAGCTCGATTCTCATATTCAATATACGTATCACGAAGTATTGATACTAGTGTTATTTCCTTGCTTTTTTTATTAATGGAGACAATCATAATAGAATCTGTATTTCTTGCGTTATTAATTTCTTCAATTCCGAGTAACAGAAAATTATCTACACCCTCCTCACTTCTAGGTATGATATTTTTATCCGATACTTCTGTGATATCTGTTTCTGAAAAGAGATCAACCACATCCTCGGAATCCACATCATCATCTGGGTAAGGCGTTACTAATGGTTGAAGAACTTCTGGTGAAGTGTCCATGGCCTCATGCAGAAATAAACCTGCTAAATTATAAAAAATTTCTCGTCCTGACCGTGTTCCAACGGTAAATGATACGATTCCTATACATACAATTACTAGGGAACCTACTAAAAAATGACGGTATTTTTTCTTCCATTTTAAATAAATTGAATCTTCTTCCGATAAGTCATTTATATCTTTCTCTAATAAGTCATTTGATTCTTCATTCAAGAAGTCATTTTGCTCTTCATCCAATAAGTTATTTTGCTCTTCATCCAAGAAGTTATTTGATTCTTCTAATAAGCCATTTGATTTTTCTAATAAATCATTTGATCCTTCTTCCAATAAGTTGTTTGATTCTTCCTCCGATAAGTCATTTGATTCTTTAGTTTTCTTATGATTAAAAACCCAAACTTTCATAACTTAATCCTCCGTTAGATTTGTTGGAATTTAATTTCCTTTAGACCTAATACCACTAACTTTTGTATCATACCCATTATCTATTTATTATAAACATTAATTTATTCCCAGAATGTGTCAAATAAATGTTCAAAATCTTATAAATTTATAACAGATGCAAATCACTCTTTGTTCAGGGTTATATAGCCTTGTACTTCTTCAGTAAAATGCTATAATAATAGAGATATCCTTCTGTAATCTAAATGGATTTCATAATACATGTGAATTTCATAATTCATGTGGATTTCATAATCCATTCATCCTATGAAGAATAAACGCAAATTGTAGTTGCTATAAGGAGACTTTAAAAATGGATGAGAAAATAAAATATATGAAAGCTGCGATAGTTCAAGCAAAAAAGGCCGCCTTAATTGGCGAAGTACCTATTGGTTGCGTTATCGTTTATGATAATAAAATCATTGCTCGAGGTTATAACAAGAGAAATACCAAAAAAACTACACTAGCTCACGCTGAGATACTTGCAATAGAAAAAGCCTCAAGATATCTTAACGATTGGCGCTTGGAAGGTTGTACAATGTACGTGACCCTAGAACCATGTCAAATGTGTTCTGGGGCTATTGTTCAATCCCGAATGGATCGCGTTGTTATCGGTTCTATGAATCCGAAGGCTGGTTGTGCTGGTTCCATTCTTAACTTATTACAAATGGAGCAATTTAACCATCAGGTAGAACTAGAAACAGGTGTTATGCAAGAGGAATGTACGAAGTTATTGCAAGACTTTTTTGTCATGCTTCGGGAACAAAAAAAGAGAGAAAAGGAAAGTAAGAAGTTATGAAAATTAGTGGATTACAAAAACTAACGCTTTTGGATTACCCTGGTCATCTTGCTTGTACGATATTTACTAAGGGCTGCAATTTTCGTTGCCCATTTTGTCAAAATGCTTCTCTTGTCATATCTTCAGAAGAAATTCCACAATATAGTGAAGATGAGATTCTAAATTTTCTATCCTCTCGTAAACATATATTAGAAGGTATCTGTATCTCTGGAGGTGAACCAACGATGCAACCAGACCTTATTGACTTTATTCGCAAAGTAAAATCAATGGGGTATTTTGTAAAGTTAGACACGAATGGTACTCATCCAAAGCTCATACGTCAACTAATCGATGAACAGTCCGTCGATATGGTAGCAATGGATATAAAAAATAGCAAAGAAAGCTATGCAAAAACTTGCGGGATTGAAATTCTTAACATGGATACTATAGATGAATCAGTGAATCTTCTGAAAGAAGGAGTGATTCCTTATGAATTTCGTACTACGGTTGTAAAAGAGCTACATACCAAAAAAGATTTTGAGAGAATAGGTAAATGGCTACAAGGGCCATCTCCTTATTATCTACAAGCGTTTGTTGATTCCGGTGACTTAATCGGTACTAATCTTACCGGTTACAATAAACAAGAACTGACTGAATTACTTGAGATAACAAAACTCTATCTACCTAATGCCTCTTTACGTGGGATCGAAGCGTAAAAATAAAGACATTTTCGCACAGCCTATTACTGAACAGGCATGTTTTCCAATGTTGGAAGAATTTCTAAGGCGCCAAAAGACGCTAGCTAAGAAATTCTAAAACTTCACACTTTCATGCATTGTTTGTGCCGCCTTTGACGACATGTTTTCAAGTATATCTATGTTTTAAGGAGGAGTTTTTTGGACTCAATATATTATACCGATCATCTTGTATTAAAAATTCTAGATCCAAGTTGGGCTCCATCCGTTCTCAATTTTTATCTAATAAACCGTTCTCATATCGAACCTTGGGAACCACTTCGACCTAACAACTTTTACACCTCTAACCACCAGCGGTCTGTTCTCGCTGCAGAGCAACAGTTACTCTTAAATAATCAGGCAGTCAGATATTATATATTTGAGAAAAGTAATACTCATAAGATTATAGGATCTGTAAACTTTTATCACATAAAAAGAAGCCCTGATAATACTTGCAAAATAGGCTATAAATTAGCCTCCTCTAAGCTACATAAAGGTTATGCGACAGAAGCTATTTCCTTCCTAATACCAAGAATTTTTCATGATTACAATTTGTATCGAATAGAAGCAGATATCATGAAAGATAACCTCCCCTCCATTCATCTCATCGAAAGATTGAACTTTCATCTAGAAGGTATTACACGAGGGGGTTTTGAAATCTGTGGAAGGCGGGAAGACCATCTCAAATATTCACTGCTTTACACAGATATTTAATGAGTAAAAAGTTCATCCTCTACTTATTAGCAATAAATCACAAAATCTTATAAGATACTCTTTGTAATTTAATATACAATAACATCAGAATAGGGGTAAGCCTAAAAATCAGGCTCTCCCCTATTTTTATAAAGTAATGTGATACTTTCATTAAACCATCTTTAGAAAGTACTTGCATTACTATAATCGATATAAGCATACCAGTATCCGAAATCTCCATCTCTTAATTTACGCCTTCTCGAACATTTGAAATCTTTAAATCCAAACATTCCAGCCATATGTTTTTCCCTTATGTTATAAGCACCTGGTACCATAATCATATAGTAAATTCCCTCTCTTGACATCTTTCTGGCAAAGAGAAGATGACGGTAAGTGCTAAAGGAATGAAGTAAAAAGCTATTATTTCCGAGAACCCAGGAATCCATAGGTAGTAACCCAAGATCTTTTGGTTCAATACGAACACATTCGGTTATTTCTCCGTCATCAAAAGGATACATATGAGGAAAACGATCCATGATGGATCTTGCCGAAGGGTGGTCGCACCAGCCATCCTTCTCGGACATACTGGGCGTAGTCTTACAATCAGCGGCATTTACCATCTCATCATTATCATCAAGTACAAGTTCATCCGCTTCTACGGAACCCTCTGCCCTAGCTGCTTCAATAGAGGATACCATAAATTCCACCTCTTTGTTTGCCTCTTTTCTTTCGTCTTCTCTCCCCTTCTCCACACCATTACTATCCTCAGAAATTTCCTCCCTCGAGCTTTGTGAATCCGTAATATCGGCAGCTTTTATTTCTTCTATTTGTGATTCATCTGATTCATCTCCTACTATTGCATTTTCTATTTGCTCTACAACATTTCCTTGTGTTACCCTGTCCTCATCAAGTACTATCGTTTCTTCTTGTACACCAGCATCATTCGTTACTATGGAATTTTCCACGGTATCTTCTATATTTTCTAATGAATTATCAAAAGATATTTCTGCATTATCCAACACTGCTTCAGTATTATCAACTTTTTCTAGCCTTTCCTTATCCTCATTCTTTGTACCACTTACTAGATTTGAGCTTTCTGGTAGTACCTCGACAACCTCAATTACCTTCTCTGTCTTCGTATCAACAATCTCAACAACAGAAGGTTGCTTCCTTGATTCAACCTTTTCTTTCTCTTCTTCTCGATTATTTAAAACTTTATCCTCAAAAGATGCTACTTGATGATATGTAATCGGGATATCATCCCATTCCGTAACAAAATAATTATCCTTAGAAAAACAGACAACAATGCCAGTGACCTCGTAGAAACGTACCTTCGTATCTTCCATAACTCCTCTTGGCATCGTAACTCTAGCTTCTACTCCATCTGCCTTCGTGATTGCAGTCCCTACTAATATTCCTTCGGCTTGATCTCGGTTTCTTTTTACAAAGTATACTCTACATGCCCGCCCAGGAATTGTTCTAATATTACAATTTAGAGAAACCTTACACATTTCATCACTAGTTTCTATTCTCGCATATCCAGTATTGTTATTTTTTCTTCCCGAATCATATTGATAAAAATACGATACAAAGCGTTTGTAATTGGTCATACTGCACCCCTTTTCTTTCCACTGCCGTTCTTGCCCTTTCATCCAGAATAATTATGATGAGCCCGTCTTATCCTAATATATGTGATAAACCATTGCTGTATGACAAAAAATATACTAATCTAAAACAAGTATCACTAACTCCCCCTACCATTGCGTTTATAATACATATAGTGTAAAATGTGTCTAGTTATAAAGAATCTATGTAATTCTTAGCATTATATAAACCTGGCATTCGCACAAAACGTGCTAGAACGGAGTATTCAATGAATTTATTAACCATGGAAAATATCAGCAAAAGTTATACCGAACGTATGCTGTTTGATAAGGTAAGTCTGGGAATTAATGAAAATGATAGAATTGGTGTAATTGGTATTAACGGTACCGGAAAATCAACTCTTTTAAAATTAATTGCTGGAATAGAAGAACCAGATGAAGGTACTATAACCAAAGGTAAGCAAGTAAGAATTGAATATCTACCTCAAGCTCCCCAGTTCGATGAATCACTCACAATTCTTGAAAACGTGATTGAAGGAAAGACAGCCAAAGAAGAATATCGAAACCTTGCTGGAGAAGCAAAGGCTATGCTGTTAAAGCTTGGTATCGAAGACTGTGACCAAAGGACTACCTATCTTTCTGGTGGTCAGAAGAAACGTATTGCACTTGTTCGTACTTTGTTAACCGAGGCAGACATCTTAGTACTAGATGAGCCTACAAATCATTTAGATAGCGCCATGACAGAGTGGCTTGAAGAATTCTTAAAAAAGTTTCGTGGAGCTTTTATTATGATAACTCATGACCGTTATTTCCTTGACCATGTTACCAATCGAATTGTGGAATTAGATAAAAGTAAACTATTTTCCTACACAGCGAATTACTCAAAATTCTTAGAGTTAAAGGCTGAGCGCGAGGAAGTGGAGCTTGCTACAGAGAGAAAGAATAAGAGCCTTTACCGTGTAGAGCTTGAATGGATGATGCGTGGTGCAAGGGCCCGCTCTACCAAACAAAAAGCTCATATTTCACGTTTTGAAGAACTTCGTGACCGTAATAAAATTGAAGTAGATCAGTCCGTAGAGATGTCTTCCATTTCCTCTCGTTTAGGAAAGAAAACGATAGAACTAGAAAACATCTGTAAAGCATATGAAGACCAAACTCTAATCAAAGATTTTTCCTATATCTTTTTACCAGGAGATTATATTGGAATTGTTGGACCAAATGGTTGTGGAAAATCCACACTACTTCGAATCCTAACACAGACTATAGAACCTGACAGTGGTTCCGTGATTATGGGAACGACCGTAAAACTCGGATATTTCTCTCAGGAAAATGAATATATGGATGAAAATCAAAAGGTACTAGATTACATCCGTGCAACTGCAGACTTTATTCAAACCACGGATGGAACCATTACAGCATCCCAGATGTGTGAAAAATTCCTTTTTACTGGTTCGATGCAACATCAGTTGATTTCTAAGTTAAGTGGTGGTGAAAAACGTCGTCTATACCTGTTAAAGATATTAATGGATGCTCCAAATATTCTTATTTTAGATGAGCCAACCAACGACTTAGACATTAAAACTTTAACAATTTTAGAAGATTATCTTTCTAGCTTTCAAGGTATTGTAATCACAGTATCCCATGACCGTTATTTCCTTGATAAGATTGCAACGCGTATCTTTGCTTTTGAAGAAAACGGTGAAATTCGTCAGTATGAAGGCAATCACTCTGATTATAAGGATGCACTGAAAGAACGTTATCCACAATCACAAAGAGAAAATGAGAGCTCTATCAACAATAACAGTAACTCATCCAACTCTTCTGTGGACAGTACAAACCAGAAATCATCACGAACTACAGAAAAGAAGATAAAATTTAGCTATAACGAACAGCGAGAATTTGACACCATTGAAGCTGAAATTGAAGAACTAGAACAAAAGATATCTAACCTTGATGACGCCATTGCAACTTCTGCCTCTGAGTACAGCAAGTTAGATGCTCTCATGAAAGAAAAAGAGGAAGTTGAGCTTCAGTTAGAGGAAAAGATGGAACGTTATCTTTATCTTCAGGATTTAGCTGATAAAATTAAGGAACAGAACAACAAGGGTTAAAACTTAAAGGAAAACGCTTCACGAACCCTTCTAATATACATTAAGAGGAGCCCGTAAACCGTTTTATTATATACAAAAGCACTCTTTGTGAACTTTTCCTTGTCATGAATAAAAAAATCCAAGGTATGCCTGAGCTATTCCTTGGATTTTCTTTTATTATGAGTTACTTAGCAAAGCGTACCAATACGAATGATACCACCATACTTTGATAAGGTAATGATTACTCCTACTGTAAAGACTCTAATATATAACTCTGTTATTTGCATTATTTCACACCGCAATACCTTTACCATACCACGTAAAACAATAGTTTCTGCTCTATCTGAAAACCGAACTCTTCATAAAGATGAAAAGCCGCTTCACTTTTTGTACTAACCTGAAGGATAATATCTTTCAGTGGGCTATTTAACATGTCAAGAAATTTAGCTAATAACAATCTTCCATAGCCCTTGCCCTGTTCGGTTTTACTTATCGCAATATCAAATATAGTATCTGATTTGGTACCTATATAGGCACCGCACGTACCAACGATTTTTTTATCTATTTTTACAACGTACAATTTAAAGTCACTATCCTCTAAACACTCCGTTAGATGTTCAGTTGCAACTTCATCGCTCATTGAAAAAATATCTTTTAATGTATCAAGATAAAACTGTATCTCTTCTTCCCGATTTTTATCAATAGGATCAATCAGAAATGATGTTCTATCCTTTTCTTCATTTCTTTCATAAAATTTATGATTACTAAAATTACTTATCTGATTGCTTCCTTCTCCAGAAAGACGCATAAAGTGTTCCGCATAATGATGGTAACCAGATAGGAAAGGAGCCTCTTCATCACTAAGTACCGACAGATGTTTTAACTCTTCGTATTCCTCCTTAATGCTTTGTATTAGATACTCAGCATAATTTTTCTCATTTCCTCTAATATAAAATCTTCCCTCAGCAACAAGTTCTCCGTCACTATCCTCTTCCACACAGAGTAATGCAAAAAAACCTACTACCAATTCCCCTTCATAAAGAAGGGCAAATGGTGGCAGGCCAAATTCTTCATATACCTGTGTGCCAGCTACCATATCCTCTCTTAGTCTATCTTCACTGTCTAAGGTTAGCAGGTTATTAATCTGTTGCTTATGACGATTAAGTAAACGACATAAGAATTTTACTTTCACAGATATCCTCCATTCCAATGTAAACACATCTATTTCATTTTTTCATCAATGATATCCGCTAGTTTAGCAAACTGCTCTAAAGTAAGTGCTTCTCCACGAATCGTAGCCACTACACCGAGCTCTTCAATTGCCTCGCTAATCATTTCTTTTGGCAGTGAAATTTCCGGTGAATTATTCAGGCCATTTGCTAACGTTTTTCTTCTCTGGTTAAAAGAAGCACGAATTAATTTAAATAGTAAGTTCTCATTCTTCACCTTAACTGGTGCATCCTGATGAAGGGTTAATCGAATTACAGCGGAACCCACATTAGGTCGTGGCATAAAACAGTTCGGCGGTACATTTGCAACGATATATGGATCGGCATAATACTGTACTGCTAAAGATAAAGCACCATAATCCTTGCTTCCAGGACCGGATTGCATACGGTCTGCAACTTCCTTTTGTACCATAACTGTAATATTATCAATAGGAACATGAGCTTCAAATAACCCCATAATGATTGGGGTTGTTATATAGTAAGGTAGGTTCGCAACCACCTTGATTGGCTTACCACCGTTCTTCTCTTTTACAATCTGATTAATATCTACTTTTAAGATATCCTCATTTATAATTGTAACATTATCGTAGGAAGATAGTGTATCCTGCTCTAATATTGGTATCAGGTTCTTGTCGATCTCTACTGCTACAACCTCTCTCGCATTTTCACATAAATACTGTGTCATTGTACCAATACCTGGTCCAATTTCAAGTACTAGGTCATCCTTTGTGATCTCAGCGGAACGAATAATTTTTTCCAGTACATGAGTATCAATTAAGAAGTTCTGTCCAAACTTTTTTTGAAATATGAAACGATATCTATTTAGCACTTCAATTGTCTGTTTTGGATCTCCCAAATATGCCATTTATTTTCCTCTTTCCTTATGCCTTTATAGCTTACATTCATTTAAATGATAAGAGCAAGCTTAACTGTAATCTTTTTTACTGTATAATAACACCCAACTACTATAGCTCTACCGAAAGTTCTACTGTTGCATCTGGTATACTTTATATGCATTTTCCGTTGTCTGCCTAATTACCTCTTCGGCACTTACATTCTTAATGAGTGCAATTTCCTCTACCACATGTGATAGATAACCGGAATAGTTTCGTTTCCCACGATAAGGCACCGGCGCCAGATAAGGGCAGTCTGTTTCTAATACAAGACTTGTTAATGGAGCCATCTCCACAACTTCCTTTAGCTTTCTACCATTCTTGAAAGTTACCACTCCGCCAATACCAAGATAAAATCCCTGCTTTAGATAGTATTCCGCTATTTCAGTTCCATAAGAATAACAGTGTATAATCCCAGTTAAGGTAGTATTTTGACTTTTTGCATAGGAAACTGCTTCCTTCATCATCTCAAGTGTATCTGCTGCTGCATCTCTGCTGTGAATAATCACTGGAAGGTTTTCCTGGATTGCAAGGTCTAGCTGCTTTTTAAACCAGAATTTTTGTATCTCTCTGTCCGTAGCATCCCAGTAATAGTCTAGACCGATTTCACCGATTGCAACCACTTTCTCTTTCTTAGCCATCTCACAAAGAGTTTTAAAATTATCCTCATTTAACTCTTTTGTTTGGTCAGGATGTACACCAACAGCTGCATATACAGAATCAAATTTCTTTGCAAGTACAATCGAAGACTTAGAGCTTGCTAAGTTTGCTCCAATATTAACAACGTTTACAATTCCTTCGTTCTTTAAATTATTTAGTATTTCTTCTCTATCTAAATCAAATGCTTCATCATCATAATGAGCATGTGTATCAAATATCATCTTTTACCTCATTTCCTGTACACGTTTTTGTCTATTAGAATTCCTATAATTATAAGGGCTTATTCTTTATTTGTCCATGAATATTTGAGGATATAACTCCTTGGTTGGCAGCCAATCACTAAATGCACTTGCACTTCCTGTTTGTACAGAAAGCTCAAATGCTTTTCTAAAATCACCTGTTTTGAAATATCCAGCAAGAAATCCTGCCAACATGGCATCCCCTGCACCTACTGTATTTCTTACCTCTCCCTTTACTGCCTCCATTTGATAAGTTTCTTTTTCTTCTGTTAGAAAAATAGCCCCTTTTTCACCAAGGGACACCAAGACATTTCTTGCACCAAGTTCCTGTAGTTTTTCTGCGTAATAAATAACTTCTTCTCTCTTCGTTATATTAACTGAAAATAGCCCTTTTAGCTCTTCTTCATTTGGCTTTATTAAAAATGGATGATACGGTAACACCTTTCGTAACAGCTCCCCTTCTGCATCCACTACTGTTTTCACACCCTTTAAAGCAAGACTTTCTAAAATCATCTCATAAGTATTACTACTTAATGTCGCTGGAATACTCCCTGCAAGTACTAAAAAATCGTCTTCTTTAAGATTGGATAGTGTATTCATCATCCCATCGATATTTTCTTTTGCTATCACAGGTCCACTTGTATTAATATCTGTTTCTTCGTTATCACGAATTTTAACATTAATACGTGACATTCCTTCCTTTGTATAGATAAACTTTGTTTCGCATCCTTTATCCTTTAACAACCGCTCAATCTCTCTTCCGGTAAATCCAGCCAAAAAGCCCATTGCTATATTATCAATTCCAAACTCTGATAAAACCAAGGATACATTGATTCCTTTGCCGCCAGGGTATAGTTCTTCCTTATTGGTTCGCTGAATTTTCCCTTTCGTAAGATTTTCCACATGAAGTATGTAATCAAGTGCTGGATTCCATGTCACAGTATAAATCATAGTAATAACCTTGCCTTTCCATAGCCTGCAAGCTTTAGATCGCAGGTACAATGTAATGTGAAAAAACTTTATTTCTTCTTACTAATAAACCTTACCTTTTCATAGCCTAGCAAAATAAAAATGAAGTTTCCTGAAACTCAATTGCTTGCTCTATTCTTTTTTGATCTTCCTCAATAAAAAGACTTAGTAGTTGTTTTATTTCAAACTTATGGAGAATCGAAAAACTTAAGTAATGGCCATTCTCTATTGGAATATGAAGCACTCTCCCATTGGTAACATCCCCAATAGATATTGTTTTCGTTTCCTCATGATAAGACGCCTTTAAGGCACTATCAGAATCTAAGAACTCCAATTTTTGATTGATAAGTAGTGTTAACTCTTCTATCCGTTTCATAAAGTTAATATTTTCTCCTTACATCATATTCAATAATTCTATTATCGAAATAAAATCATGTTTCGATATTTCAGGTTTAGGGTGCAAAAAACGCACCTTTTATCAGAAGTTTATAATAAACTTCTGATAAGTTATATTATATCACGATTTCTTCCATAGTTCTCCTTATAACAAAAAAACTTATTATGTTAATTTTACTATCATTAATCAATTATTTTTCAATTTTGTTATTTTCCCCCTTGTAATTTAATAAATAGTGTATATAATCAATATATACACTATATATATTATAGTGACTAAAATCATGTCATGATAATTGATGAACGGTGTTTAAACGTATCGTTCCAAAACTCATAATGTGGTAAGGAAACAATAGGAGAGGAAGCATGAACATAAACATTAGTAATTCAAGTGGTCAGCCAATCTATGATCAAATCACTTCCCAGATAAAAAATCTCATCATCACCGGTGAATTAAAAGAAGGGGACGCCCTTCCTTCGA
Source organism: Lachnoclostridium phytofermentans ISDg (assembly GCF_000018685.1). Lineage (NCBI taxonomy): Bacteria > Bacillati > Bacillota > Clostridia > Lachnospirales > Lachnospiraceae > Lachnoclostridium > Lachnoclostridium phytofermentans. Next base: position 4,800,708 of record NC_010001.1, read on the forward strand.
TGAGACTTTTAGCCAAGGAATTAAGGATTAGTGTAATAACTACAAAGCGCGCGTATGAAGAATTAGAAAGAGAAGGCTTTATAGTCTCCATGACCGGTAAAGGTAGTTTTGTTGCCGGTAAAAATATTGAATTCATCAAAGAGGAACATCTGCGAAGTATGGAGGAACATCTACAACAAGCAGTAGAATCAGCTACTCTTGCTGGTGTTTCTCTACCAGAAATAATTGATTTAATAACCTATCTTTATAAAGGAGAGTAGCTATGAAATATGCGCTGGAAATAAACAATGTGGAGAAGAAATATTCTGATTTTAACCTAGACCACATCAATATTAAACTTCCAACAGGCTCTATTTTGGGGTTTGTTGGTGAAAATGGTGCTGGAAAAAGTACAACTATAAAATTAATTTTAGATATAATCAAACGGGACGAAGGAAGTATTACCGTATTAGGTGAAGATAATCTAAAGATTTCTGCCAAAACAAAAGAAAGCATTGGTGTCGTTTTCGATGACTGTTGTTTCCCAGAAGTTCTGAATCTTAAAGATGTAAATCAAGTAATGAAGGGTATTTATAAACAATGGGATTCTTCCATCTTCTATCAATATATAAAGAAGTTTCGATTGCCCGAAACCAAAAGCATTAAAGATTACTCTAGAGGAATGCGAATGAAATTATCCATTGCTTGTGCCCTATCTCATCATGCGAAACTATTAATCCTCGATGAAGCTACCAGCGGATTAGACCCTGTCGTTCGAGATGAAATCCTTGATGTCTTCTTAGAATTCATACAAGATGAAACAAACTCCATACTTATTTCTTCTCACATCATCAGCGATTTGGAGAAAATTTGTGACTATATTTGTCTGATACACGATGGTCATATCTTATTTTCAGAACCGAAAGATGATTTACTGGAAACTTACGGAATCCTAAAATGTTCTGAATCTGATTTCACTCATATTACAAAGGAAGCTGTGGTTGGATACCGTAAAAATCAATTTGGTATTGAAGCTCTTGTAAAAAAACATTTGATCAATAAGACGAACCAAGGTGCTTCACTTGCATTGAATAATCAATATGTCGTAGACCCAGCTACGATTGAAGATATTATGCTTTTCTATATCAAAGGGAAACGATAGGTAATTTAAAACCTACGATTTCTGCCATCAAAGAAATAGCTATCTTTATACAAAGGCGCTAGGGCGCCAGAAATGAGGTTAATATGATAGGATTAATAAAAAAAGACCTTCTTACATTAAAAAAACAACTTATCATCATCATATTTTTTGTTGCATTCTATGGAATTTTAAGTTTTGCACAACCAGGCAATTATAGTATGTTTGCTTATATGGTAACGCTTTATAGTATCTTTATCCCCATGACTTCCTTAGGTTATGATGACCGTTCTGAGTGGAATAAATACGCAATTACGATGCCAGTTACACGAAAGCATTTGGTGTATAGTAAATATCTATTAAGTATACTCGCAATCGGTATTACCGGAATTCTGTGCATTGTCCTCATTCTACTTATAGATAAGGGTTTTACCTCTGAAAGTCTTTTTACCATAACTAGTTCATTATCCATTGGTGTACTTTTTATCTCCATTATTCTCCCTTTTAACTTTAGGTTTGGGGTTGAGAAAAGCAGATTTATTATATTTGGACTCTTTGGTATTCCGACCGTACTGATTGTCATCCTTAGTAAAGCAAATATTCCGCTACCTAGTGAAGACTTTATTTTGAAACTATTACGCTTCCTCCCACTACTAGCCGTTGCTGTACTAATCATTTCCAACTTAGTTAGCGTCTCCATTGTAGAAAAGAAAGAATATTAGAAAGTATTATTGTAATATATATAAAAGCGGATTCAAAAGTGATAGCCCTGGTTTCTCTCCTTGGATACTCCTTTGATCCGCTTTTTACTTACTTTCTAACATCATTTACCTCTTCAAATGGAGCCTCTTTATAGAGAGCCCTTGCGATTGCTATCTTTTATGCCTCTCCTACACTGATTTCTACACCTAATCCCTTGTCTAGTTCTTTCCCTTTTCTTCCAATTAGATTTGTGGTAGAATAAATAAAATAAAAAATCATTTAAAGCAACAACCGTTTTACTAAAAATAACGAATGTGCCAATATAAACGATACATGATTTACCAGAATGGAGGTTACTATGAATAAATTACACGGTGGTATATCCGCTTCCGAAGGAATAGCGATAGGACAAGCATATGTTGTTACAAAAAAATACCTTACCATACCAAAACATATTTTATTTGAGAATCAACTTTCCTCTGAATACCAAAGATATCTATCTGCGGTAGACGCAGTATCGAATCAATTATTAACCTTACATGATAGTACCTCGATTCTTGCAGCCCAAGCAGAGCTTGTTCGTGACGATTCCATCTTGATGCAAGTAAAGCTTGCGATAGAACAAAAACGAAGCAATGCTGAGCTTGCAGTCTATGAAATCTATCAGGATTATCTAGCTCTCTTAGAACAATCGGAGGATGCTTACCTAAAAGAGCGTGCTACCGATATTATTGAAGTTAGAGATCTCCTTTTATCTCATTTACAAGGAGTCTTATTCAATCCCTTTGAAAATTTGACCAGACCATCTATTATAATCGCAGAGGACTTATCACCCTCAGAAACATTAACGATTCCCATGAATTTGATTAAAGGACTCATCTTAGGGCAAGGTAGCAGTAATAGTCATATTGCTTTGATAGCAAAAAGTCTTGAAATCCCTGCAATTGTAGCAGCAAAAGAGCTCCTCCCACAATTTACAAATGGAGAAGAGCTTATTTTAGATGCCTATGAAACAGATATCATACAAAATCCTACTACGAATCAAAAAGAAAAATATCAAACTAAATTAAGAGAATTTCTTGTTTTAAAAGAAGAGGATGCTAATCTCACATCACTACCAGTAATAACCTTGAGGGGGAAGCCTATTAAGCTATCTGGAAATGCGATGAATTTAGAGGAAGTAACAAAATTACGTCAAATTGGATGCCAACATATTGGTTTGTTCCGCAGTGAATTTCTCTATTTAAATCGAAATAACTTACCTTCCGAGCAGGAACAATATCAAGCTTATAAAGACATTTTATTGCTTGCTGATGGTGAAGTAACGATACGTACCTTAGATATTGGTGGAGATAAACCTCTTCCTTACTACCCTCTTCCAGCAGAAAATAATCCTTTTTTAGGCTACCGAGGAATTCGGGTTTTCTTAGACCGCGAAGAACTATGGAAACCACAGCTACGTGCTTTACTAAAAGCTAGTGTTCATGGGAATTTGAGAATCCTTTTTCCTATGATAACAGATGTAAATGAACTCATTCTTGCGAAGCAAATGCTAGCAATGTGTAAAGAAGAACTTATACATGAGGGAGTATCCGTCTCCTCTAAAATACCAATTGGAATTATGATAGAAACTCCGGCAGCTGTATTGGATGCTGACGTTCTTGCAAAGCATTGTGACTTTTTTAGCATCGGAACCAATGATTTGACACAATATCTTTTTATAATTGACAGAACCAATCCTTTTGTTGGTAATCGCTATGGGCTATTACCAGATGCGTTACAATCTGCACTATCCATGACTTTAAAGGCAGGAAAAGAGAATCATATTCCTGTTAGTATTTGCGGTGAACTCGCAGGTAATGAATCCGCTATAAACGCGCTCTTAACTCTTGGTTTTGAAGAATTTAGTGTTCCTATCACCCGATTTAATCCTATCAAGCGTTGTATCCACAAACACCCATGATAATTACATTAACCCCATAAATAAAGTACTAATGATAACTCCTGCTAAAGTAGCAACTAAGGCCCCTGCTAAGGTGTATCTTGTTTTCTTGACTCCTGCAGTCATATAATACACTGCCATTGTGTAGAAGATTGTTTCTGTACAACTCATAATAATACTACTTAACCTACCAATATAAGAATCTGGACCGAACTCTTTGAATAAATCAAGCAATAAACTAGTTGCAGCAGAGGAAGAGAACATCTTAATAATTACAAGAGGAACAATTTCTGATGGGAAATGAAATACGGAAGTTACTCCATCCAGAGCATTTGATATTAATAACAACACTCCAGAAGCCCGTAGGATTCCGATAGCAACCATTAGCCCAATAAGTGTTGGCATAATTCCAAGCACTACTTGAAATCCTTCTTTCGCTCCTTTTATAAAGTCATCGTAAACTGGTCTTTTCATGAGAATTCCCATACCGATGATATAAAAGAAAAGTAGTGGTATAATATAATCCGATAGGTAGACTACAAACTTCATTGTTATTACCCTCCCTTTCTACTTTTTGTAGTTAATCTATTATGTTAAGAATATAAGAATCCGATTTGTATGTTGGCTCGAACCTTAATACTTTGGTTTCTTAGATAGCTTTCTTGCTATAATAGAAAAAGCAACACCAACAAGGGTAGAACAGAAAGTAACAAGTATACTAACACCTAAGATATCTGAAGGATTCATTGAACCATACTGACTCCGGTATGCTATAATATTAACTGGAATCAGCTGAAGAGAAGAAATATTGATAATTAGAAACGTACACATATCACAGCTTGCAAGCTTTGAATTTTTATTTAAAGTAGCTAATTCTTTCATTGCCTTTAAACCTACTGGTGTGGCAGCCCATCCAAGTCCCAAGATATTGGCAATCATATTAGATGCAATGTACTCATTTACAATATGATCCTTCGGTATGTCTGGAAATAATACTTTTAATAATGGCCGAAGTCTCCTTGTTAATTGATCCATAAGCCCAATACCCCTAGCAACCTCCATAAGGCCCATCCATAGAGACATAACCCCAAGCATTGCAATACATAGGGTTACAGCCTCCTTTGCGGAAGATATGGTTGTTGTACTGATAGCAGACATCTTCCCTGTGAATGCACCGTACACAATTCCAATAATAATCATGAATGCCCATAGATAATTTATCATAGTGCAAAACCATTCGTTTTTTTAATCATATGAGATTATACATGAATCTATTCTTCCTACTATTTGGTCTCAATACGATAACTCTTTCCCTTTATAAGGAACGGTGGTAGGAATTGTTGAAACGATAACTAGGATAAATTACTTATGCTCTTTCCATTAATTATCAATAAAATAATCTTAATTTTAGACGATATAATAGATATGCCTTTTTTATTTTCGGATAACATAAAGGTAATAATTGTAAATTCCAAAACATCTAGTAAAAGAAATGAAAATGCTTACAATCATAAACTAATACATCTAATTATATATAATAATTTACATAATGTCTTATTTTCTGATAGTTCGCCATATTTTTACAATTTCTCTTTTTAACAAGTGAATAATAGGTTGAAAACGTTAACTTTGACGAAACTATACACTTATTTTACATTTTGTGAATATGCATCTTAAAAAAATGCTAGAATGTAACATTTTTTTGAATTGACTTCACCTGTCTTTATATGATAATTTATAGTAAGTAATTCAAAATAATTACAAGATTTGACAGTTTATATGTTTGTTTGACATTGAAAGGAGTACTATAATGAAAAGTACAGGTATCGTTAGAAAGCTTGACGAGCTAGGCCGCATCACACTTCCTATTGAATTAAGAAGAACACTTGGTGTTAGCGAGAGAGATCCATTGGAAATCTTCGTAGATGAGGGTAAGATTATTCTTCAGAAATATGAACCAGCTGATATCTTCAGTGGAAGTAAAGATGATTTAGTAGATTATTGCGGTAAGAAAGTCGCTAAGAGTTCTATTATGGAACTAGCAAAACTTGCAGGAATTATTGAGTAATTAAACTTGGTACAACCTAACATATAAGAGTTCTACATAATGCAGTATAAATATTCAATTATTGTTTATGGCTCTGCAAAATCCAATTACTCTTATATTTTGAAGTAAATCATTCCTTCGAATATTGCCTGATTTAAAATCAGATATAATATAGCTAGAAGGCATACTTTGGCAGCAAAAAAAGTATAGAAAATCATGCTTACAATCAAAGCATTTTTTCTATACTTTTTTATATCCTTTATTCTTGCTCAAGAAGTTGCGAATAAATTTCTCTTTTTGAAACGCCTCGGTCAGAAGCAACTAATTTCATGGCTTCCTTCTTACTTAACCCTTGTCCGAGATAGTAATCCATATGGGCTTCTAATGTCCACTCTGCCCATCGCTCCTGTTCTTCTTTCTTCAGTTCTTCCCTTGTACGCCCTTCAATTAGTACCACACACTCTCCTTTTGGTTCACTATCAGTATAGAAGGCAAGTGCATCTTCTATCGTAGTTAAGAATGCAGTTTCATATCTTTTTGTTAATTCTCTACAGACTGTAATTCTTCTATTGCCAAGAACCTCATGGAGAGCATTTAGAGTCTTTACTAACCGATGTGGCGCTTCATATAGAATAATTGTTCTTGTCTCATTGACAAGCTCCTCAAGAATGGAATGACGTTCTTTTTTATCTACTGGTAAAAAAGCTTCAAATACAAACCTTCTGGTAGACCGTCCGGAAATTGTTAAAGCTGTTATTAACGCACAGGCTCCTGGTAAAGAAGTCACTACAATTCCTGCCTCATATGCCATCTGAACTAGCTCTTCTCCCGGATCTGAAATTCCAGGGGTTCCTGCATCGGAAATTAACGCCACGTTTTTTCCTTGTAGCATCTCTTCTATTAGATGCTTACCTTTTTCTATCTTATTAAATTCATGATAGCTCGTCATCGGCGTTTTAATATTAAAATGATTTAATAACTTAATACTATTTCTTGTGTCCTCTGCGGCAATTAAATCTACCTCAGATAATGTCCTTACAGCACGAAAGGTCATATCCTCCAAGTTACCAATTGGAGTGGCACACAAATATAATTTTCCTGACATGATTCCTCCTAACACCCATTGAAACTAATAACCATAGATATCATAAATCTCATCGGTATAAACATTTACCTCACGATAGACAACAAGCGGTGCTTCTATCGTAATCATTGGGTTTCCACCACGCAAACCTTCGATAAGAACCATGTTTGGCTCTTTGTCGGCATAGGGATGTACCAATTTCATCCGTTTTGGTTCTAATTTATATTGACGCATGATAGAAAATATTTCAACCAAGCGATGAGGACGATGCACCATATAAAATCTTCCGTTTGGTTTTAGAACTTTAGCAGCTTCTCTTATCACATCCTCAAGGCTACATAATATTTCATGTCTCGCAATCGCCTTAGGCATAGTAGGATTTACTAACCCGTGTTGATTATTCATATAAGGAGGGTTACACGTAACGACATCAAAAGAGCCCCCTCCAAATATCTTAGAGGTCTCTTTAATATCGCCCTTTACTATTTCTATCCGATCTTGTAAATCATTATAGAGAACACTTCTTCTTGCCATGTCTGCACTCTCTTCCTGAATCTCAAGACCTGTAAAGTGTTTTCCTTTTGTCTTCCCTGCTAATAAAATAGGAATAATTCCTGTCCCTGTACCCATATCAAGAGTAGATTCCTCTGGTTTTATTTTAGCAAAACCAGATAACAAAACAGCATCCATTCCAAAACAAAATTTCTCAGGGTTTTGAATTATTTTATAACCATTACGATGTAAATCATCCAATCTCTCTCCTTCAAAAAGAAGTTCTTCTTTTTGTGTTATAGAAATTTTCTCTGTATTAATCATCCAGATGATTACCTTCTTTTCTTTCCAACGCTTCAAGTGCACGAAGTTCCTCATCAAGAAGCACTTTCTCTTTTTTCTTCTTTGGCTTAAAGCGAAGGTCACTTACTTTGTATTCACGAATCTCTTTTTCATCATTTTCTAATACTACGATGACTTTTACCAATTGTTTTAATACGCTAACGCTTGTTACTTCACCACGAAGATTATCACCCGTAGTTACAAAATCACCTACACTTGGAAGCCTACTATTTAAGTCCTCATATGCCTCTTCCTCATTTTTTAAACAGCACATTAATCTTCCACATACGCCAGATATTTTAGTCGGATTTAAGGAAAGATTTTGTTCCTTTGCCATCTTAATAGAAACAGGCGCAAACTCAGATAAGTGCGTATGACAGCATAGAGGTCTTCCACAGATTCCGATACCACCAACAATTTTGGTTTCATCACGTACACCAATTTGACGTAATTCAATTCTTGTCTTAAAGACCGAAGCCAAATCCTTTACTAATTCTCGGAAATCAATTCTTCCATCTGCAGTAAAATAAAACAATACCTTGTTATTGTCAAACGTATACTCACAATCAATCAACTTCATGTCAAGCTGATGTTTTGTAATCTTCTCCATACAGATGCGAAATGCTTCTTCTTCCTTCTCTTTGTTTTTATGCTCTATTTCATCGTCTTCTGGTGTTGCCGTTCTCATAACCTGTTTTAATGGCTGTACCACTTGGCTCTCTTCTACATCTCTTGGCCCGAGAACTACATTACCATATTCTACACCTCTTGCGGTCTCAACAATTACATTATCCCCTTGTTTAATCGAAAAACCAGCTGGATCAAAAAAATAAATCTTACCAGCTCTTCGAAAACGTACGCCGATTACATTAATCATAGTTTTTTATCCTCTCTCCCTTTTCATTAACTCTTAGCTATACGAATATCCAATTAGAAAGAGTAATGATTTCAGTTGAATATTCCTATATAACATCTATTGATAACTTTCCTTCATAGAAAGTAATAAAAGTTCCATTGCTACTTCAAAATTTACATTTGCATTCAATCGTTCTTTGACCGTACTAAACGCCTGTATTATTTGCTCTAACCCTTCAAAGCTGGTTAATTTTGCTTGCTTTTTAATGGTAGACAATTCTTCCTTATATACTAAAAGATTGCCATCCTGCGTCGCCTTAAACATTAAAATATCTCGATACCATAGAAGCATTAAATCCAAGCAGTCTAAAATATCACTTTTATTTTCTGAGAAATATTTGACCGCTTCTGCAATATCACTAAGGTCCATTCCCTCCATATTATTCATGAGATGAATGATATCCTCCTTCATCTTTACAAATCGTTCTGAGGTCGCATACTTAATCGCTTTCCCCAAATTACCTCCGGAAAAGGATGCACTGATTTGTGCTTGATACTCCACGATATGTTCTTCGTCTATGAGATATTGTTTGATTTTATTCTTGTCCACTGCTTTAAAATTAAGTAAAACGCAGCGGGATAATATCGTTGGTAAAAAAGAATTGCTATTGTTTGTTAATAATAGAATTATTGCATACCCGGGCGGTTCTTCAATTGTTTTCAAGAGAGCATTTTGAGCTTGCTCTGTCATCTTCTCCGCTTCATCTATGATATAGATTTTATAAGGGCCAACATAAGGCTTAATTGCAATGTCATTATTTAACTGAAGTCTTATATCATCTACACCAATACTCGCTTTCTCATGAGTGATTCTACGAATATCTGGCTGATTTCCTGAAACTGCTTGTAAGCAGGATTTACATTTGGTACATGGATTGGTTCCATGTTCACTACACAAAAGAGCAGCAGCAAAAATATTTGCAACAAAGTTTTTTCCGATTCCATCTTCCCCTTGAAAGATATACGCGTGAGAAACCTTATTGGTTTTGATTGCGTTTTGAAGATGATTCACAATTTCTTCATGCCCAATGACATCTTTAAAGGTATTCATGTTTTCCCTGCCTTTCTAAAACTATGCCAACAAGTCCAGTAATAATCCTCTAATTTCATCTATGCGACTTAAGATTGCGATGGTATCCTTTTCCTCTTTGATTAGCTCCAATGCTAATTCATCTAAGGTTTTATCGATTAGTTTTATCATACCATATACTCGGTGTCTTCCGCGTTTATCTAAAAAATTCTGACGTGAAAATTTATGAGATCGATTTACAACCTCATTCATAAATTCCTTGATTAATTCCCTATATCTTCTCATATCCGTAACATCCATGTGCTTGGTGATTCGTTTACCTTGAGTGGAAATTTCCTCTACTAATAGATTTAAACGCGCCTGAAGTGACTGCTCCTCAATATTACTAATTAAGGTAAAGCGAAAAGAATCATCTCCATTAGGAACAGGAGCTTTCACCTCTGTCTGATTGATTTGCTGTAATTGATTCACCTTAATCTCCATGCGCTCGCCTCCCCATTCACCGTATCATTTGATATTAAATATTATGTCGTAATCATGTGTAATCATGATTGCGGCACTTCGTCTCGTTTTGTACACTTGAAAACATAGCGTCAAAGCATAAGTACTGTGATATAATATCTAACGCCATTATACCATACGGTACCTATAAATTATAGCATTTTCTTTCATTCTACCTATTACGATCATTTATGAAACTCCCCTATCCCTATCGGCTAATTTCATAAATGGTATAATTTTTAATATAATGAAAGTTTTATATCTGAAAACTCTTAATATCATTCACGATTTCATTTATACAATCATTTAAATCGACATTTTTATACCGTTTTATAATATTAGCTTCCATTAATTTTTCTTCTGAGAAATCCTCCTCATCTGCGAGATACCTTCTGCAAACCTCCGCATACTTAGGACTTTCTTGTTTTCTCTCTCGAACAATTGATCTTTCTAATCGTATGTCATCCGCAACTTCAATATAAATAGGAATTACGGTATCCTTACCAAAATATTTTCTTATTTGGACAAAGCCCTCTAATGTACTAATAAGAAGATAATCATTCTTACCAAAAATAATTTGTTCATCATTAACGGTAAAATAATGCCATTCACCATGTACCGTATCGTAAGATCTATGCTCAATAATCAGACCTTTCTCTTTTAGATTTTCCATCTCATTAACGGTCACAAAGCGATACTCTACGCCATTTCTTTCCCCTTTGCGAATTGGTCTAGTTGTATAACCAACCGCTGTCTTAAGCATAAGCTCCTTCGATTCAATCAGCTTTTTATAGACCGTATCTTTCCCGGTCGCGCTCTTTCCCATGATTACAAAAATTTTAGACATGCTTTTCTCCTGCTTTTACTGTAATGAAGTCCCCTTCCTCCTCTAAAAGACCATTAACACTTAATTCAGCTTGCTTAAAGAGAAGAAGTTTTTCTATCATAGGCCTATCAATAATCTCTCCTGGAACCAAAAGAGGAATCCCTGGTGGATAAAGATATACATAATCTAGTACAACCCGTCCTTCGCTTTTCATAAGCGGGACTACCTCTTCCTTGCACCCATCAAGTTCATAAGTCTCATAAGATCGCATAGGCTCTTGCAGTTGATTTAATTCGCTTTCAAAGAATTCTATCTCTATGAACGTTTGATTTATATTCTCAAAAAATCGTCCGTTTTCAATATCCTCTTCTATCGATAGGATTGCCTTAATTAATCGATCAAAACCTTCTTTTGTATCACACACACTTGTCATACATAACACATAATCTTTCGATGCCATCTCTGGTTGAATAAGATACTTTGTCCTTAACTCCTCATATAACATCTTTCCGGTGATATCCTTATGATTTGACGCAATTACGAGCTTAGAGGCATCTTTGTGTTCTGGATTCCAAAGAGTAAGATTTTTTAGTTGAGCAAGTTTTTCATATACATAATCTAAGTGTTCTAGGTAGAGTTTAAATTTTTCTTCTCTTTCTAACCTTAAAAAATCCATACATTTTACCAAACTTGCCATTAACAAATAAGAAGGACTACTAGTCTCATATATTTTTAAAAAATATTTTATTGCTTTTTCTGATACCAAATCACTATTTCGATGCAAAAGTGCCGTTTGTGTAAATGCTGGCAACGTCTTATGTGTGCTCTGAATTACAACATCCGCTCCACCTTCCAGTGCACTCTTTTCATTCCCACCTTGAAATAACAAATGCGCTCCATGTGCCTCATCTACCAAAAGTACTGCTCCATATCGATGAGTTACCTCAGCAATTTTTTTAATGTCAGAGACAATCCCTTCATAAGTAGGAGATGTTAATACAACAAGAGTAATATCAGGATTATCCTCAAGAGTTTGAGTTACAGAATCTACTGTGATTTGCCCTGCTATCCCATACTGCAACATGGATGGATAAAGATATACTGGCTTTAACTGTCTTTGATAGATTGCATGATAGACTGCCTGATGCGAATTTCTTGCGATTGCTACCTTATCTCCGCGATTTGTCATTGCGGAAATTCCTGCTAAAATTCCACACGTACTACCGTTTACTAGGAAAAAGCTCTGCTTCGTCTGAAATAACTCTGCAGTCTCCTCCATTGCTTCTTTTAATATCTCTTCCGCATCATGCAAATTGTCAAAACCATCGATTTCGGTAATATCAAGAGCATATGGATTATCCATAAACCATTCTTTATTTCTCTTGTGGCCAGGCATATGCATCGGATAATATTCTGTTTTTGCATACTCCTGTAACTTTTTATATAAATTCACCTTGCCACTCCTCTTTTCTATCCATTGATTCCGTATTTCTCATTCTAATAACACCTAGTCAAATAAGAAGTGAAATGCATTTTATTTCACAATAACTTACCGATATTATAGCGTACAAAACTTTAAAACACAAGAAAAAGCCCCATCAAGCAGTCTAATGTATGGACAGTACTAATTGACGAATAATAAGATAACAAGTATAATTAATTTTAGGTTGACACACCTTAATCGGTTTAGAAAGGTAGGAGTAACATGCGACTTCGAAATATTCCCGGCTCAAGAGAATATATAGCACAAAATGACTATGTCGTTCATGATCCGGAACAAAAGAAAGGTAAATGGCACGAAGTATTTGGTAATAACAATCCCATACACATTGAAATAGGCATGGGAAAGGGTCAATTTATCACTTCTCTAGCAATGCAAAATCCTAATATAAATTATATAGGCATAGAAAAATACTCTAGCGTATTACTACGTGCCATCGAAAAAAGAGAGGAATATGAAGGGGATAATCTTTATTTTCTTCGTTTTGACGCAGAATCTATCACTGATATTTTTGCTCCTTCTGAAGTAGATCGAATCTACTTAAACTTCTCTGATCCATGGCCAAAAGATCGCCACTCAAAAAGAAGATTAACTTCTAGCGAGTTCCTAGCACGCTATGATCAGTTCTTAGTAAAGGATGGCTATGTAGCCTTTAAAACGGATAATAGAGACTTATTCGACTTTTCACTCGAACAAGTAACTCTATCCGGATGGCAATTGCGAGATGTAACTTTTGATTTACATCATAGTGAGTATGTGGAGGGTAACATCATGACGGAATATGAAGAACGTTTTTCCTCTATGGGAAATCCTATTCATCGCTTAGTTGCCTTTCGAGAGAAAGAATAATTGGATATTTTTCTAATTACCGTAATATGATTATAAAAAAAGCATAGCTGGTGTATTATGAAAAATTCTCCAAAAACTAGGTTGTCACATACCCTTATGTCCAATCAAAACCTTAACAAGAGAGCATTAGACTTAAAAAGTTCTTGGGATGCTGTAGATGGTTTGCTGAAAAATTCCAACCTCCTAAAGAAGAAGGTTGGTACTACAGATAACAAGCCTGCAGATAACAAACCAAATACCGCAGGGAACAAACCAAATACCGCAGGGAACAAACCGAATAATGCGGGGAACAGACCGAATAATTCTGGAAACAGACCGAATAATTCTGGAAATAAGCCAAATGCTTCGGGTAATAAACCTTCCAAATAGTAATCCTAGCTAAACAGGTTAAAACTCTTTGAATAAGGGTAAAATACCAAAAGGTGAATGATACCTGATTTGATAACAAGTGACAAAGGAACTATTAAATTATCTATACCATACAACGGAGGTACTAATATGGCACTAATATTTACTGATGAAAATTTTGAAAAAGAAGTAATTCAATCCGATTTACCAGTTTTGGTAGATTTCTATGCAGATTGGTGCGGACCATGTAAAATGATGGCACCAATCATCGAAGAATTACATGACCAGTATGAAGGTAAAATAAAGATTGGCAAACTTAACGTAGATAATTCTCCAGAAACAGCAGCAGCATTTCGCGTTATGTCAATTCCAACTTTAATCTTCTTTAAGAATGGAAAAGCAATTGAAACAATGGTAGGCGTTGTTGCAAAACAAAAATTAGAGGATATGTTAAATGCATAAGAAAAATCCTGTTCCTAGCACTCTTTGCTAGGAACAGGATTTTTTTATCGTATTTCTATATTGCGTTTCTTTAAACGTCCCGTAATAAACATACCTGCTAGATAAGCAATCACTGCAACGAAAGGAACTCCTAAAAACATTCCTATTACACCGCCGTAAGCACCTCCGACTGTAATACCAAAAATAACCCATAAAGGAGTTAGCCCAGTTGAATCACCAAGAATCTTAGGTCCTAAAATCCAGCCATCAAACTGCTGTAGGCCAAGTATCATAATCGCAAAGACTAATGCTTGAATAGGACTGATAAATAAAAATAAAAGTATTCCTGGTACCGCTCCGATAAATGGTCCAAAGTAAGGAATCATATTCGTAACTCCTACAATAACGCTGATTAAGATCGCATATGGCAGTCTAAGGATTGACATTAATATAAAGCAAAGAATACCAATAATGGTGGAATCAATCGTCTTTCCAACAATAAAACCTGTAAAGATTGATCCACATTCCCTTGTTACATCAAGGAAGGAATCTGCTTTCTTTTTCGGAATAAATGCATAGATTATACGTGCTGCATTTTTTGATAACATCCTTTTATCATATAGCATATAAATAGAGATCGCAATTGATAATAAAATATTAATCGCTGTCTTCGCAATTGAAATTGAGACATTTAATATCTTTGGTAATACATTTTTAACAAAGTCTGTTCCAAAAGAAAGTAATTGTGGTAAAGATGCTTCAATTTTATCTTGTATATATCCCGTATCAAGTATTGGAAACTTTTCACCAATATCATTTAACCAGGTTTCACCCTTTTTATATAAAGCATCGCTATTTAAAACTAATTCCGTTATGCTATTTGTAACCTGCGGTATGATATAAGTAAAACTTACTACTATGACTGCAATAATTATAATGTAAGTGGTAGCAATACCTAGAGCCAAACAGACTTTTGGTTTCTTTATATTTAGCATTTTGCCATAAAATCGATCCGCTAACGCTTTCACAATTGGATTTACAATAAAAGCAATAAAGAAAGCAGCGATAAATGGTTGTATCACTACCCCAAAGTTTTTTAGGCCTGTTGAAAAAGAAGGAATATTTTCTAATGCTAACTTAAATATAATAGAAAGTGCAATGACACAAAATGCATATACACTAATGGTAAAATACTTTTTGGTTGGCTCGAATCGGAATTTGTAATCCTTAGGACGCTCTACTATTTCTTTTTCCTGTTCTTCAGACACCTTCTCTTCCTTTAGAACTATTACCTTAATTTTACCGGTCTCTTCATGAACTACAGCTTTTTTCTTCTTGTTTATTCCAGAAAGTTTTAACTTTTTCGCCATTTATTAACCCCTTTTATTTTCTATTTACATTGGAGAGTAACGGGTATAATTTCTATATTTCCTCCCCCTTACTTCCATTGTAATTTTCATACTATATGCATTATATCGGTTTCAAGAACTATAATCAACGGTAATTGTAATTCTTTTGACTTTCAATCGTATTATTAACAAGAATCATTTGACTTAGACGTTACTTTTCATTCCAGTGTGCCACGCAAACATCTATGGAATAATATAACATTTTATTTTTTATAAAAAATGCTTGCTTTTTCTAATACCATCGTATATAATAATTTTTGCGTTCACGAGATAGAACAACTTTTTAAATATGGTTATGCGTCTTTAGCTCAGTTGGTAGAGCACCTGACTCTTAATCAGGGTGTCCAGGGTTCGAGCCCCTGAAGACGCATTAGAAGTCTTCGTTTGGCAGATAATAGCTGCTGGGTGAGGACTTTTTTAATCGATAAGAAAATGCAGAGCATTAAAAAACGCTTTGCATTAAAAGTTGCTCCACATTAAAAATTACTCTGCATTAGAAAAGGCTTTGCATTATTATAAAATAGAGGGGAACATTTTATCTCTTGTCGATATTTATATCGTTTTAAAGGAGTTTCTGTTCTTTTTTAAGAAATTTTAAAAAATTTAAAAAAATACTTGCAATTCTTGTCCACTTCCTATATAATAACTAATTGTTGATACCGAATACGCGTCTTTAGCTCAGTTGGTAGAGCACCTGACTCTTAATCAGGGTGTCCAGGGTTCGAGCCCCTGAAGACGCATCATAAAGTCCTCGTTTGGCGAACGCAAGAGTCGCTGGGTGAGGACTTTTTCTTGTCTAATTCCCTACCGCAGCGGCTTTGTAATTCCCGTTTTCTTTTCTTTTGATATTCCTCCATGCATATGATAAGTACTTGTATTTAAAAAACAAGCTCTCATCACAGAATCGTCTCCGTACCTCTTTCGTATAGAATCTATTGTTTCATCCAATTTACTCAATTTCTCATAGCGATCCCAATCAAATAGGTTATACTGCATCGTACTCTCCTTGGTAATCCTACTTGTGTGCACGCCCATTTGTCTAATTGGCGTCCTTCCATCCCATAGATTCTTAAATAAACGGCAAGCAAAACGGTATACCTCCATCGTCGTATTAGAAGCCGAAAAAAGCATCCCTTGATGAGAGGCCCTCTGAAAAGTATCTGTTGTAACCGAAACAGACACACATTGCCCTTTTACGCCATCCATTCGAAGTCTCGTACATACTGTTTCGCTTAACGATAGCAAAACGAGATTTGCATGCTCCATCGTAACAATATCGTAAGGTGTCGTTACGGAATTGCCATACCCCTTATTTGCTTCTAAAGGAACAAAAAGGGGGGATTCATCGATTCCATGTGAAAACTGGTAAAGTACTTCCCCATACTTCCCAAAATGAGCTTTCAATATTTTTACATCTGTTTGTGCTAGCTCCCCTATCGTCTTAATTCCCAGGTTAAAGAGTTTTTTTTCTGTCGCTCTTCCTACAAAAAATAACTCTCCTACCGGTAACGGCCACATCTTCTTTGGAATCTCCTCTGGAAACATCGTATGCACCAAATTCGGCTTCTTTAACTCCCCTGCCATCTTTGCTAATAATTTGTTCGAAGACACACCAATATTTACCGTAAATTTTAACTCCTCTTCAATCAAATCTTTTAGATTATTTGCAACAATAACAGGTCCCCCATATAACAATTCACTCCCACTCATATCAACAAAAGCTTCATCAATCGAATACTGCTCTACTTTCGGAGAAAACCTGTGTAAAATCTCCATTAATGATTTTGATGCTTTTACATACCTTTGGTAATTTGGTGGAATGATTACTAAATTTGGGCATTTTTGTACTGCTGCCCCTAGAGCTTCACCTGTGTGAATTTTTAGTTTTTTAGCAGAAGTAGATTTCGCTAAAACTATTCCATGCCTATTTTCTTTATCTCCTCCAATTACAGAAGGGATTTCTCGCAAGTCCACGCTTTCCCCTAAAACATGAAGTCGATAAGCAGCCTCCCAGCTAAGAAACGCAGAGTTAACATCAATATGAAAAAAAATCTTTTCCTGCATTGCTACACTGCCACTCAAAATATGGACAAATCTACCCATATCGAGATTATTCCCTGTTCAACGTGTCTGATTTGGTGATTGTTATAATACACTACTCTCATTTGCTATAACACTCCGAGGGCGTAAATTCCCCAAATAGCCTTGGGTACATACTTACAGTAACGTGGTTATGCTATCATGTAAGTTTTTGCTTCTCTAAGATTAATACTAGCTTGATAATCCCTATCAATTACTAGACCACACTCTTTACAAACATAAATTCTGTCAGAAAGTTTTAAGTCTTTTTTGACATTTCCACAACATGAGCAAAGCTTAGAAGATGGATACCATCTATCTACTATTCTAAGTTCAATATCGTTTTGTTTACATTTGTTGGTAAGTTTTATTCTGAACTCATAAAACTTTTGCCCAGCAACTGCTTTTGATAAGTGGCGATTTTTCATCATGCCTTTTACATTCAAATCTTCAATAGTTATTGAACTTGGTTTTTGTCCTACTATTTCAGACACACATTTATTAATGTAATCAGTACGAATGTTCGCTAATCTTTGTTGAAGTCTTTGTACTTTGACTATTTGCTTACGAATATTCTGTCTAGTGGTCTCCCCTTTTCTTATTTTATTTTGTTTTTTAAGACATTCATATTTCCTTGAAAGCCTTACTTGTTCACGTTTTAACTTCTTTTCTAATTTCTTTACTCTTGAAGTCTTATTGATGTTCTTCTTAACTATTTCATTACTAAAAATAGCAAAATCTTTTATTCCTAAATCTAGTCCTAATGGCTCTGTTTTAGGTAAGGAGTTCTTAACTTCTTCTACTTCACAAACAATTGAAATATAATATTTTCCTGCTTGTTCTGTGACCGTACCACTAATGACGTTTGCATTGGCCTTGATATATCCAAATTCCTTAAGCCTAACCCATTTAAGTGTAGGTATATTAATTTTATGACGTTCAATCTTGAAATCGGTTTTATTATTCTTTGGAAAATATAAACCTACTTTAGACTTACCTTTCTTCTTAAAACGTGGAAATTGTGCTTCACCTTTAAAAAACTTCTTATACGCAAATTCTGCATTACAAATAGCTTTTTTTCTAGCTTTACTACCACAATCATTAATCCACTTGCAATCATCTAAAACTTTAATATCATTATTAATGTACTTATCAAAGTCATTGGCTGACATAAAGGCTTTTTTCTTATTAAGCTTACCCTCTTTAAAGTCTTGATAAAGTGATTGGTTCTTAGCAAGATAAGCGTTATAAAGCCATCTGCAAACGCCTAAACATTGATTAATCTTCTGTATCTGCTGGTTCGTTGGTTTTAATTCCACTTTGTATGCTCTTTGCAATCTCTTCATCCTCCTCTATATCCGTAGGCTTTTTTGCTACAAGAATCCCCGCTCTATCCCATCTTTGAAGTGTCTTGACCAATACATTGAGTAGTTCAGGAAATCTTTAGTCTTATATTTGTTATGTGCTTCATATGTTTATCAACTCGTTTAAGTATATTTAAACACTCTTGGACACATTTTCCAACATCTTAGATAGCTAAAGTAGTATTATCTCCTTAAATAACATAACCTTTTAACTTACCATTCGAAACAAAGTCCATTTACCCGAGTCAATATGATAGTGAAGTTCAGCCAAACGAATTTCTCCAAACAGCTCTAAACGACATCCATAAATAAGAATGGTTAGACCGGATGGTTTTATTTGTTTACGGTATGCAATTTCTATAATGTCAGCAGAAACTCTCTCATGTTCTTCATTTTCTAATCGTATGCGTAGTGGCTTAACCTCGCCTAAGGTACTACAAAAGGAAATCATATCAACGGGAATGTTATTTTGCACTTTCCTACACCTCTTTTCAAACAACTAAATGCTACATTCCAAAAAATACTATGGTATAAAATAAACGACCAAGTAAAAGCATACTTCGCGAACTTTTCCTTGTTATAAATAAATTTCTTTCTATAGTTTATGCAAAAATATCGAACGTATGTACGTTTATTATACCAGAACGTATGTTCTGTTGTAAAGTGGTATTCTATAACATTTTTATAGTAGATGCTATGAAATTGATATTGTCTAATAGGAAAATTTCAACATATATTAATGCTTGGGCAAACACCGGATTTATTATAGATAAATAGTAGAGTGAACGAATGAAACTACACTTTAAAAGAAGAGCGAAATTGATGTTAGGTCTATGAAAGCACAAGCCTTCTTTTTATGCTTGCCTATAATTCTAATTTTGGCAACTTTTGTATTGTTAGCAATTGTTTTATATAAATAACTGTATTTACGCATTAATATATATTAAAATATAAGAAAATACAGATACAAAGAAAAATAGTATATATCATTTTTAAGTCTTATGTGAAATTGAAAAAACAAAGAAACTATTTAAAATATCCTAGAGGTATAGGAAAAAGAAAGATATCGAACAATACTTTATATGTATTAGGAAGGAGAACAACTATGTGTGGGCGCTATTATGTAGATGAAGAAAGCAATGAAGAGTTACTTCGTATTATAAGAAATTTAGATCGACGTCTTCAGGGGGAGGGCATGCAGATACCTGACTCAAACGATGAGGGTACACACGTTCCAAGAAAGTTTAAAACTGGTGAAATTTATCCAACCAACACTGCTCCGATTATTGCGAGAAAAGAAGGAAACATCCTGCCTTATGCAATGACTTGGGGATATAAAGGTTTCGAGGGAAATAAAGTAATTATTAATGCACGTTGCGAAAGTGCATCAGAAAAAAGAATGTTTGCAAGCGATCTGGATTCTAGACGTATTGTAGTTCCTGCAAGTGGCTTTTATGAATGGGAGCATAGTGGTACCAAAACCAAATATTATTTTACCTCCAAGCAAGAAAAACCCCTTTATATGGCTGGCTTATCTCATCCCGATGAAGAGGAAGATCGCTTTGTTATTCTCACAACATCAGCAAATGAATCTATGAAAGACATTCATAATCGTATGCCTGTCTTATTAAAAGAAGATGAAATTGAAGGTTGGCTATCCTCCAGAGAAGAAGCAGTTTCTATCATGAAACGCATACCAGAACAATTGCATAGGACTAACACTTCCCCAAAAGAACCACAATTTGAACAACTTAGATTTCCATGGTAATGTTATCATGAAATTCACCATAAAGTGAGTTTATTTTTATTTTTCTTTGTTAGTTGTGTACATTGACAATTTTTTAACATTATTATAAAATGACGTTGAATCAAATAGCTTAATTTTTTTATGTAAGTTTGTTAAATATTTAACAGTGATAAATATACTTTAGATATTAAACTCTGTAATACAAACAAAACATCTTAGGAGGATAAGATTATGACGAAAAAAGTGGAATTACAGACAACTGGATTAGTAGACTCTCTCGAAGCATTAACAGCAAAATTTAGAGAGTTAAAAGAAGCACAAGAGCTCTTTGCTACCTACACTCAAGAGCAAGTAGATAAAATCTTCTTTGCTGCTGCCATGGCTGCCAATCAGCAACGTATTCCGTTAGCAAAGATGGCTGTAGAAGAAACGGGTATGGGTATTGTAGAAGATAAAGTAATTAAGAATCATTATGCTGCAGAGTATATTTACAATGCATACAAAGATACAAAAACATGTGGAGTGGTTGAAGAAGATCCTAGCTTCGGTATCAAAAAAATTGCAGAGCCAATCGGCGTAGTTGCAGCTGTAATCCCAACTACCAATCCTACCTCCACTGCTATCTTTAAAACATTACTTTGTTTAAAGACTCGTAACGCAATCATCATCAGCCCACATCCTCGTGCTAAGAACTGTACCATCGCAGCTGCTAAGGTAGTTTTAGATGCTGCAGTTGCTGCAGGTGCTCCTGCTGGTATAATTGGATGGATTGATGTTCCATCACTTGAATTAACCAATGAAGTTATGAAAAATGCAGACATCATCCTTGCAACTGGTGGACCTGGTATGGTAAAGGCTGCTTATTCTTCTGGTAAACCAGCACTTGGTGTTGGCGCAGGTAATACCCCTGTTATTATGGATGAAAGCTGCGATGTTCGCCTTGCAGTAAGCTCTATTATTCACTCTAAGACATTTGATAACGGTATGATTTGTGCTTCCGAGCAATCCGTAATTATTAGTGATAAGATTTATGAAGCTGCTAAGAAAGAATTCAAGGATCGTGGTTGCCACATCTGCTCCCCAGAAGAGACTCAGAAGCTTCGTGAAACAATCCTAATTAATGGTGCTCTTAACGCTAAAATTGTTGGACAAAGCGCTCATACGATTGCAAAGCTTGCAGGATTTGATGTAGCAGAAGCTGCTAAGATTTTAATTGGTGAAGTAGAATCCGTTGAACTAGAAGAACAATTTGCACACGAGAAACTTTCTCCAGTTCTTGCTATGTACAAATCAAAATCCTTTGATGATGCAGTAAGCAAAGCTGCTCGTCTTGTTGCAGATGGCGGTTATGGCCATACTTCTTCCATCTATATTAATGTAGGTACCGGACAAGAAAAGATTGCAAAGTTTTCTGATGCTATGAAGACTTGCCGTATTCTTGTAAATACACCATCCTCCCATGGTGGTATCGGTGACCTTTATAACTTTAAATTAGCTCCATCTCTTACTCTTGGTTGTGGCTCCTGGGGCGGTAACTCTGTATCAGAAAACGTAGGAGTAAAGCACTTAATCAACATTAAGACAGTTGCTGAGAGGAGAGAAAACATGCTTTGGTTTAGAGCACCTGAGAAAGTATACTTTAAGAAGGGTTGTTTACCAGTAGCCCTCGCAGAATTAAAAGATGTAATGAATAAAAAGAAAGTATTCATTGTAACCGATGCTTTCCTTTATAAAAATGGCTATACAAAATGTGTTACTGATCAGTTAGATGCTATGGGAATTCAGCATACTACTTACTATGATGTTGCTCCAGATCCATCTTTAGCTAGTGCTACAGAAGGTGCAGAAGCGATGAGACTCTTCGAGCCAGACTGTATTATCGCACTCGGTGGTGGTTCTGCAATGGATGCCGGAAAGATTATGTGGGTTATGTATGAACACCCTGAAGTAAACTTCCTTGACCTTGCAATGCGTTTCATGGATATTAGAAAGCGTGTTTACTCCTTCCCTAAGATGGGCGAAAAAGCTTACTTTATCGCAGTTCCAACTTCCTCCGGTACTGGTTCTGAAGTTACACCATTTGCTGTTATTACCGATGAGAGAACTGGCGTAAAATATCCACTTGCAGATTACGAATTACTTCCTAAGATGGCTATTATTGATGCCGATATGATGATGAATCAACCTAAGGGATTAACTTCTGCTTCCGGTATTGATGCCCTTACCCATGCATTAGAGGCATATGCTTCTATCATGGCTACTGACTATACGGATGGTTTAGCATTAAAAGCTATGAAGAATATCTTCGCTTACCTTCCAAGCGCATATGAAAATGGTGCCGCTGATCCGGTTGCAAGAGAAAAGATGGCAGATGCTTCTACCTTAGCTGGTATGGCATTCGCAAATGCATTCTTAGGAATTTGCCACTCCATGGCTCATAAATTAGGTGCATTCCACCACTTACCACACGGTGTAGCAAACGCACTCTTAATCAACGAAGTAATGCGCTTTAACTCCGTTAGCATTCCTACAAAGATGGGTACTTTCTCTCAATACCAATACCCACATGCGTTAGATCGTTATGTAGAATGTGCGAACTTCTTAGGTATTGCCGGAAAGAACGACAATGAGAAATTCGAAAACCTTCTTAAGGCAATTGATGAATTAAAAGAAAAAGTTGGTATCAAGAAATCCATCAAAGAATATGGCGTAGACGAGAAATATTTCTTAGATACTTTAGATGCTATGGTTGAACAGGCTTTCGATGATCAGTGTACTGGTGCTAACCCAAGATATCCATTAATGAAGGAAATCAAGGAAATCTATCTTAAAGTGTACTACGGTAAATAATAAAAGAAAGCAAGAAGGGTCCTTGTCATAATACCTACCCTACAGGATTCACATGATTAAATAACAAAGTGGTTTCGCCCACTTAAGTTCCCAGGTTTTAAGAGTGCTCCCATATTGGGCCGTACGTGAAGCAAGAAAAGGTACGCTTTGCGAACTTTTCCTTATTATGAAAGATAGCATCTTGTGTTATCTTTCTCGCTTCCCCTTATGGGTTCATATAAAAAAAGAAGGAAGAGCCCCCTTTCTCTTCCTTCTTTTATATTTAAATATCTTTATCTTTTATACTGTACATCCTTTTTCTGCTACATTTATTTTTCTCTCGTAATAACTACTTTGTTCTAGATAAAAATCCTCTAGATTCCTATCCTTATCTAATAATTCTTTGATACTAATCGTTCCAAGATTAACTCCTTTTGATAGAATCATTACACGATCACAGAGTTTTTCCATCTCCCATAGCATAGTGCTTGATACTACAATACCTATTCCCTGCTCATGAGAAATTATTTTTAAAAACTCTCTAACCTTTCTAGTAGCAATTGGATTATAATCTTTTGTTGGTTCATCTAGTACAATAAGTTTTGGATTACTAAGAAGAGAGATTCCTATCGAAAGCATAAGTTTCATTTCAGCTGAATAGTTCTTTACTTTCTTGTATAAATCTAGCTGAGAAGAAACTAATATTTTTACTTTTTCTAATTGCTCCTTCCCAATTTTTTTTACTTTTGCAAACCGATATAAGTTCTCTAACCCAGATAAGTGCTCCGATAAGTGGGGTAAATTCCCTAGCACACCGATTTCTTTTATAGCATCTTCATAATTATAATCAAGGTCATATCCTCCTATAATTACGGTACCCTCTTCTTTTTTAAGTAAACCAGTTACCATCTTAATTATTGTGGTCTTTCCATCCCCTTTTTGACCTAGTATACCAAAGATCTCACTGGAATACCCAGTTAGAGAAATACAATTTACCACTTTATGCCCTCTATATTGTTTGGTTAACCCTACAACTTGTAATACAATAGTTTTCTTACTCATTTTACCTCCAAGATACACATGTTTTACATATATAATTGAAACAAACCGAATCATTTTACTAAATATTGGTTATCCATTATTATGTTTAAAGTATAGTCACATGTAGTTTCTTTAACCAAAACATTTTAAAGTTTAATATAACTCAAATAGAGACCATTTTGATATACCCTTAATCTAGGATCTTCTCTCAAAATGGTCTCTAATACTTTATTTATTACACATTATTTTACTTATTACTAATCACTTATTACTAATTACTAGCTACTCATTACTTATCACTTATCACTCATTACTTATCACTCATTACTTATCACTCTTTGCTTATTGCTCTTTGCTCCTTGCTCTTTGCTCTTTGCTCTTTGCTCTTTGCTCTTTGCTCTTTGTCTATTACCTTTATATTATTATTTATTCATATTCTACAACATCTAACCACTTCATTAGCAGATCTTTCTCTTCTGGCTTATCCTTGCTTAACTGAGCTGCTGCTACAATTGGTAACCAAGTCTGAACATAACGTTTCTCAGTCTTGCTTTTTTTACAAAATACATCAAGATAATAATCTGCAAGTCTTTGATCTTCTAGGGCAAACAACAAATAGGTTCTAGCCGTGTCCGCACTTGCATTTCCTTGTGTAGCATGTACCCAGTCAATCACATACATATTATCATTTGATACAATAATATTATTAGGATTGAGATCACCGTGACAGACCTTTACGTGCTTTGGCATACCATCTAATCTGGTTAATAAATCGTATTTTTTAATACTGTCTAGCATTTCAAGGCTATTAATCTGACGAATTAATTTATCTTTTAATTTATTTAACAATGGTGCTCTCTTAGAATGAATTTCAAGTTGAAGGTCAACCATTTTGTTTATGTACTCTTCTTTTTTCTCCGGATTTTCTTTTATTAATTGGCTTAAGGTCTTTCCCTCAATAAAATTCATAGTAATTGACCATTGTCCATTTTCAATTCCAACCTCACTAATACTTGGAATTGCTAGACCAGTTTCTTCTACTCTGGTTGTATTCAATGCCTCATTAAGTACGTCTGTTTTGTTTGTTTCCTTATTGAAAACCTTAATTGCATTATCTCCATCGCGATAAACACTAGCTTTCTGTCCTTTTGAAATTAAGTTTGTAAGCTTCATAATGTTTTCTCCTCTCGTCTAGTCTTTTATAAGTCATACTATACTTCGTATTCTATATAGTTTTGTAACATTTATATAAAATACCATTGATTTATACAATAATTATAGCATATATTGCTAATTTTGTATAGCTTTATCTCATATTAATTTTAAAACTATCCCCGTCTTTACTTACTCACTAAAATTTAGAGCGATCTTTTCCTTCTAAGTATCATACTTCCTTTACTTCAATATTTGTATATACTATAATAAATACAGATACTCATTCTATTATACATAACAGGGAGAATTAAAATGTTAGAAAAGTTAAAAGAAGAAGTTTATCAAGCTAATATGATGTTACCAAAGCACGGATTAATTACATTAACATGGGGAAATGTTTCTGCTCGTGATAAAGAAACAGGATATATTGTAATTAAACCATCCGGAGTTGAGTATACTAATATGAAACTAGAGGACATGGTTGTGGTAGACTTAGAAGGAAATGTAATTGACGGTGCCTTAAATCCTTCTTCTGATACCCCAACTCATATAGAATTATATCAAGCATATCCTGATCTTGGTGGTATTGTTCATACTCATTCTCGCTTTGCAACTATTTTTGCACAAGCAGGAGCTTCCATCCCTGCGCTTGGTACAACCCATGCAGATTATTTTTATGGTTCCATACCATGCACTCGTAAAATGACAAAAAGAGAAATCAAAGGATCCTATGAGAAAGAAACGGGTAGCGTTATCATTGATACCTTCGAAGAACATAACATCAATCCATATCAGGTTCCATCTGTTCTTGTTCATAGTCATGGTCCATTCACCTGGGGAAGCAGTGCTATGAAAGCAGTGGAAAACGCAATTGTTCTAGAGGAAGTAGCCCAGATGGCTTGGCATACTCTACTACTTTATCAAAGTAATCATATGACTACCACCTGCCCTTCCATGCAACAGGATTTACTAGATAAGCACTACCTTCGAAAACATGGTCCAAACTCTTACTATGGTCAAAAACGTTCCGAATAGTTTTTTTGTTGTTTCCATGATTTATAGTATTTTAACTTGCGGCATGCATAAAAATACTTTATAATAACAATATACGGGCCCCCCGTCAAGTCTATCTTGATCGGGGTCTTGTCGTTTATCCAATTCTTGCCTTTACAATAGCTTTGCAATCCCTTTTTAATGGCTTTGCAATCACTTTGCAATTGCATTCAACCGCTTTTTCTCACGATTTGGAGGATTTTATGAAGGTTAATTTAAGAAAATACTTCCGTAGGCTCCTTGCATTTACAGTCACCGTAATAATTACGGTTTCTCCTGCCACAGCCTATGCGGATACCAATACAAACAAAGAAAATGTTCCGTCAACTGTTGATGTTTCTGATTTTACTTGGCCAACCGGGCCAGAAGTATATGCCGACGCTGCTATTGTCATGGAAGCTAGCACCGGTTTAATTTTATACGAGAAAGATATTTATGATAAGCACTATCCTGCAAGTATCACTAAAATTTTAACTACCTTATTAGCAATAGAAAATTGTAATTTAAATGAAACCATGACGATGTCACATGCTGCAGAATGGGACGTTGATTTTAATAGTAGCCGAATTGGTCTTGTGGAAGGTGAATCCTTATCCTTAAAAGATGCTTTATACGCCGTTATGTTGGAATCTGCGAATGAAGTATCTTTTGGTGTTGGCGAGCATGTTGCAAAAGGCTCAATGACTGAT
The DNA here is from genome assembly GCF_000018685.1 of Lachnoclostridium phytofermentans ISDg. Taxonomy (NCBI): domain Bacteria; kingdom Bacillati; phylum Bacillota; class Clostridia; order Lachnospirales; family Lachnospiraceae; genus Lachnoclostridium; species Lachnoclostridium phytofermentans. The sequence goes on from NC_010001.1 coordinate 4,828,211, forward strand.
TTTACTGCAATGATGAATGCCAGGGCAAAAGAACTTGGATGCGTTAATTCCAATTTCGTTAATCCTAATGGCCTTCATGATGATAACCACTATACTTGTGCCTATGATATGGCTTTAATCAGCCGTGCAGCAATTATGCTACCTGAGTTTCGTACTATTACAGGTACCCGTACTTATACCATTCCGGCTACTAATAAAAATGTAGCACGCCCTTTAGCAAATCATCACCGTTTTATTCGAAAGACTTCAAATTATGATGGTGCTATCGGAGGAAAAACTGGTGGTACTACAGAAGCCAAAACAACATTGGTTACTTATGCAGAACGAAATGGATTAACCTTGATTGCCGTTGTTCTACATGTTGATACCGGTTTACACGCATATGAGGATACTGCGAAAATACTTGATTTTGCATTTGATAATTATGCTTTATATAGAATTGAAGATACAGAAGGTGTTAATAATTCTGCTTTTACATCTTTATTTAAAGATTTTCCTGCCTTTGTTAAGCCAGATCAAAGCCCACTGCGCTTAAGTTCAAATAGTAATGTGGTTTTACCAGTGACAGCAGATTATAAAGATGCTGAAAAAACAATAACTTATACTCCTGTAAAAGAATTTGTTCACGGTAATAATGTCATCGGACAAATCTCTTATTCCTATGCTGGAAAATATGTTGGTTCAACTGATATTTTATACTATAATCAAGAATATCCTTTAACCAAGGCGGAGTTTGATGCACAATGGCCTAATTACTTGATTCCTCCTGAACTTATTTTTAAAGACTCTGAAACGAATGTAACCCTTGGTTCAGAATCTTCTGATAAGGAAGATATACCAGTAACTTCAAAAACCACAAAAGAAAAAGATTCAAAAAAACAGGGTTCTTCCCTAGTAAAACCAGCACTTCTTGGAATTATAGCTACTGTTATAGTTCTTTTGGTTGGATATTATATACTATTTATTGAATTACCTCATAGGAAACGTCGTAGAAGATATCATGAGAATCATAAACGCCGAATGGATTCTATGCACCGAAATTATCGTGAAGATTATATAGAATAAAAGTTAAACTATAAGAGTCTACCTATACTTGACAAACTTACAAAAGGTCAGCACCTTTCTTAGTGCTGACCTTATTATTGACCTTACTCTGCTCTTATTTGACCTTACTCTACTCTTATTTGATCTTACTCTGTTCTTATTGATCTTACTCTGCTCTTATTGATCTTACTCTGTTTTTAATTTATCACTCTCTACTATACCTTGTAATAAGTGGTTGATTTGTTCCAATTTTTTTGTTATACCTTCTATTTCATTATGATAATTATTATTCAATGTTACAATTTGTTCTTCCAGTTCTGATTGATTATTCTTAAGAAGATTCGGTAGTGCTCCTTCCAACATAGAAACAACATGATTAATTTCTTTTAAAGTAGACTGAGTATTTTCGTTCGTATTTAATGCTACTTGACGAGCATTCTCTCTACTATATTGAACCAATGCTCTAATTCCATGACGAAGCAACTTTGTGTTCTCTTCTTGCTCTATTTGTATATTTTTTTCTAAGGTCTCGAGACGAGCTAAAATATCAAGCATAGAAACACTTTCCGCTTCTTCCTCATCCCCTTCTTTGGCTGCTTTATATATTGCTCTTTCTAATCTTTCAAGTTTTGTATAGTTGCGTTTCATTTCAAACATAGCTTGCTCAAACTTATCATCCAAATCACATTGATCAAGTTGATATTTTTGGTAGATATCATGTTCTATTTTATCTACTAGAAAATAAGCGGCAATTAGCATCAAAACAGCGGCAAGCGCTACTGCCAGATAATCCTTATGGAATTCAATTAAGATAAATGCTGCAAAAAAAGCGGCTGCAACAAAGAAGATAATATAAATAACCTTTGATTTCCTGCTCTTCAATCCGTACCCCTCCTGCGCTGTTTTATCAGCTATGTCTCTATTGTAATTTTTGTTCCGATAATATAACATATCAGAAGTTATTTTTCAAACTTCTGTTAAAAGTGCAGTTTTTGCACCGTCAATATGATCATCTGGATTTTTTCGTCCCGACGATATAGTTATCGGATAATTTCTGTGTTTTTATGATATTGGTTTTATATTTTATCTTATATACTACATTTATATCTTTAGATAGTAACACCCCAATTTTCCATCTTTAGAACATCTACGCCCCACTCGCTCCACTAAATTCATAGTACGTATACGCACCCTCCAGAGAATTTTTAAATTATAGATAACATCAAAAATTCAATAACTTTAAAAAAAGCTGTAGGTATCTAACCTACAGCCTATTACGTCCCCAACAGGAATCGAACCTGTAACTAATCCTTAGGAGGGATTTATTATATCCGTTTAACTATGGGGACTTGGATGACACATTATTTATTATATGCAAATTATCAAATAAAGTCAACCATTCCCTGCATCCAAATCGTTCCCTTAAATCTTCTACCTACTTGTGGCTCTCCGAACAAATCCTCTTTATTAATACAAATTTCAAAGGTTAATCCATTGCATTCTAGCTGCATTAAATATAGAATTTCCTTTGTTTCTCCATTCTTTACTTCTCGCCACTCTATAATAGTACCTAAGACAGTGTAATTATCAGACTCTGATCCATATGGAACAAACGAAGTTTCTACGATAGAATAAATATCTTCCTTGTTAACACGTTTAGAAACCATGGCATACAAATCAATATCATCGATTGTTAGACTATCGATTGCTTCTTGGTTTCCTTTTTTAGCTTCTGCAATCAACTGATTACGATATTTTAAATCTGCTGTACTGCTTCTTATCTGATGCTCCGTCTTTACTACGGGAAGTAATATCTTTCCCTCTGCGGCTAATCCAGACAATGTAATGGAACGAAGTCCGATAGAATCTCTTTTCGCTTTTATTGATAAATAATCAATTACATTCTGCAAATAAAAGATAAGGGATACTCCAAGACGATAGTCATCACACATTCCGGTATAAGCATCCGTATCAACTCTTTTACTGATATATACCTCTTCCCTAGTACTAACATTTTGTCCATGGAAATAAGGATAATAATGTTCTACATGGAATTGATCATTCTCATCGTACTCACCGCGAACCGTTATCCCTATTCCATCTGCAAATTCATAAGATAATTCTGCAACTACAGTATCATCTTCAAAACTATATCTATGTTTATCTGTAGCTTGTTCCACTACTTTATGAATTAAGTCTTCCACTTGTATTCTATTATTTAATTTACTAAATCCTATTGCCCTTAAAAAACTATGCATTACTTCACCCAATAACTTTCTTTTTGCTGTATTTCATTCTATGTGAAAACCTCATTTCTTAGTTATATCATATTAATGGAATCTTAGCAACTAGGGAATATAGTAACTATCATTTTGGTATCACTCCTCAATTGTGTCTCGTATAAAAGTTGTTAATTCTTGTGACAAATCTACGATTCTTCCCTTTTTACTTAAATCTAATTCTTTTATACCTAACACTTGTACTACTGGACGAGTTGGCATACGATAGTTTTGCTTTGTTACTATACCAATTTCTTCAGTATTTAAAAGAACATATGTTCCTATTGGATATACTGCTACAACCTCAACAAATGCATTAACAACTTTAAAATCAAATAATACTCCCGCTTTACTCATTATATTATCGATAACATGATGGACTTTGTATTTTAACCTTTGATCACCGTAAACAGCACGATCTAACTCATCACAGACTGCCACAATTTTTGTTTCTAAACTAATCCTATCACTTGTTAGATGCATTGGATAACCACTTCCATCATCTCGCTCATGATGACTTAGAACAATTTCCTTCGCTGTATTTGATAACCAGTCCTCATCTTTTACCATAGTGTACCCTGTTAATACGTGCTTTTTAATCTCCGCTAATTGCTTTTCATCACATTCATCTATTTTAACTTTTCCATAATCAAATGGTAAATAGGAAATCCCTAAATCATGAAGCAAGGACCCTACTGCTATATCTTGTATCTTCTTTTGAGGCAATTTTAGTTTCAAAGCTATTAACACTGCGAGAGTTGATACATTGACGCTATGAGTATATGTAGTATAGTTCTTTTCCCTTATTGTAGAAACATTGTACATTACATTTGGTTGTTCTAATATTTCTTGAATAATATGATTTGCAACATCTACTACGCCAGTTAATTCATTACTTGCACAACATGTATAACGTTCGATTGTATCTTTAATCTGTCCAACACATTCTTCTAATATCTTTTTTTCAATCTGAGCTTCTACAGTACCTTGCACCACATTAACTATTTTTTGTTCTATAACTTCCTCAATAAAAATCCAGCCAATATGTAGCTCTTTTAATTTTTGGATATACTCTTTTTTAATCTTTGCTCCAACTGGAATGATAACAAGGCCGTGGCTTGTTGCAATTTCTTTTGCAACGATTTCACCGCCTATTAAATTATCTACAGATATTCGTTTCAATGAGCTACTCCTCCACTTCTTTATTAACATGATATATAAGCAAGCTATCTTTCTTTTACAAATTCAACACCATAATGCAAACTTATTAATAAAAAGTCTTAGAACGAAGACACTTCTTTCATTCGCTCTAAGACCACTTAATCTTACTCAAAATAGTTCTTCTTATTTTTTGCTTCGCTTAATACCTGTTTTTCTTCTTCTGATAAAAGTACAAATGATTCCCCTTTAATTATTTCCTTTATATAGGTATAGCAACCTTCTCTACTACTATGCATAGAAGTAATAATAAAGCCACTATTATTATCATCTAATAAGCAAAGGGAAAAACTTAGCTTGCCTCCCATTTCTTTAAAAGCATCATACTTAACAATACTACATTTTTGATAGGTATTTAATAAGTTCTCTGTTATTCTATGAATACTATCTTTCATAGACTTGGCATCCTCTTTCAATTGGTCAACCTCTTTAAAGCGGTTTAAAATAGTACTTTCTAGAGTTTTACCATCGCTACCTTCCATAAAAGTATTGTACTTTTTCTTTAATTTACTTTGTTTTACTAATACTATTATCTGAATAATGAAAATTAATAATAAAGCAACCACAATTCCGAGTACTATATAACTTCCATCTAAACCGAGGCTATCAAATAGTTCCATTCTCCCTCAACCTTTCTCTTCTTTTCGATTGTTTTACGAATTCTTTTTATCACTTTGAATCTTATTTGTTACCCTAATGTATTTATCAAATCTAAAATACGTTCAAAATCATCTTGGGAATAATATTCGATCTCTATTTTGCCTTTATTATTATTTCCTCTACGGATTTCAACTTTACTTCCAAAGATAGCCTTCATACGATCTTCAATTTCTTTGTAAATAAAATTATCATCCCTAGTTGCTGCTATTTCCTTTTCCGGCTTGTCCTTAGAAATATGTTTGACTAATTTTTCTGTTTCGCGTACACTTAACTTTTCATCGAATACCTTTGTTGCTAATTGATATTGTGTTTCACCATCTGCTATTGCTAATAGTGCTCTCGCGTGACCCTCAGATATCATATCATCGATTACCATTTGTTGCACACGTTTGTCTAACTTTAATAATCGCATACTATTTGTAACAGAAACTCTACTTTTACCAACTCTCTCAGCAACTTCATCTTGTTTTAACTTAAATTCTGAGATTAATTTTTCATAAGCAAGTGCTTCTTCTATTGCATTTAAATCTTCTCTTTGTATGTTTTCTATTAAAGCGATCTCTAATACTTGTTGTTTTGTAAATTCCTTAACTATAACTGGGATTTCTTTTAGACCAGCAATCCTTGATGCTCTCCACCGTCTTTCCCCTGCTATAATCTCGTAACGATCACCTTTTTTTTGAACAATTAAAGGTTGAATTACACCATGCAATTTAATAGAATCTGCTAGCTCATGTAAGGCATCCTCATCAAAATGAGAACGCGGTTGTGATTTGTTAGGTTCTATCTGATTAATATTAATAAATGTTTCACGTGAAACATTTTCTTGATTTCCCTTAACTTTAGGCTCACTCTTATCAATTTTATCGACAATTAGTGAATCTAGCCCCTTGCCTAAACCTTTTTTTGGTGCCATAACTACTCTCCTTTTCTACGTCCAAACAAATTTTTGCCTTTCTTTTTCTGTGTTTCCTTATTTGTTTGAACTGAAACCTCTTCTTCCACATTTCCCATATCTTGTTTTATTACTTCATCTGCCAAATCACGGTATGCATCCGCTCCTGCTGATTTTGGGTCATAAATACTAATCGGTAAACCATGACTTGGGGCTTCTGCTAACCTAACATTACGAGGAATGATAGAATTATAAATGTTTTGTTCCAAATTGCTTCTTACATTTTCCACAACTTGCAAGGAAAGATTCGTTCTAGCATCATACATAGTAAATACAACACCTTCAATTTCTAGCGATGCATTCAGTCTTTTTTTCACAAGGTTAATTGTATGTATTAACTGAGTTAAACCTTCCAGTGCGTAATATTCACATTGTATTGGTACAAGTACAGAATCAGCTGTAGTCATTGCATTAATTGTTAACGTATTTAGCGAAGGAGGACAGTCTATAATAATGTAGTCAAAGAAATCTTTGATTGGATTAATATGTTTTTTAAGTATATATTCCTTATCTTCAATTCCTATCAATTCAATTTCAGCTCCAGCTAAATTTACATCTGATGGAATAACGACAAGATTTGGTACGATACTGTCATGTATGCATTTCTCAACATTAGATTCCCCAATCATAAGTTCATAAACAGTATTTTCCAAAGAAGCTTTATTGATACCAAGACCACTTGTAGTATTACCTTGTGGATCTATATCAATTGTAAGCACCTTCATGCCTTTTTCCGCTAAACATGCTGCTAAATTTATTGCAGTAGTTGTTTTTCCAACTCCACCTTTTTGATTTGCAACTGCTATCGTTTTTCCCATATTATCATCCTTCATCTTTCTTATGCTAACTTTTTTAATTATAACACGATATGATTTAGATAGCTATAGATATTATGTAACAAAACCTAAAAGATTCGAAAAAGTTACTTTTTTCTCCATGCAATATAGCATTATAATCAACTTATATTAATTTTAAAATGTAATGTACTTGATTTAGATTATTCTTATAATTTTATTTTGTTATAATATCTGAAAAGAAAGCTTGTGGAATTGATATAAACTTTTATAATTAGAATATTTCGATTAAATATTTTTTCTTTTATATGTTTCACGTGAAACATTATAAAATTCTTCAATATAATACAGTCTAATTTTATGATAGTTCTGAGGATTTCTGATAGTCTTAGACTTTATTATGTAGATTTGCTTTCACATACTAAAAATTTATTTTTCATTTTGAATCTCATTGTAATATAAATTTATAAGTTATAGATTACAATGTTTCACGTGAAACATTGTAATGCTCTTTCGATATAAAACTATTTAATTTTATGAAGGTCCAAAAGCTTCTGATAGTTTTAGACTTTATGTCGATCAGCTTTCACATATTAATAATTTAAATAGTTTTCCTTTTGAGTCTTATTGTACTATAAACTTACATATTAATTAATATAATTTGTGAAACATTATAATGCTCTTTCAATATAATACAATTCAATTTTATGATGGTTCTAAGGGTTCCTGATAGTTTTAGACTTTATATAGATTTGATTTCATATACAAAAAAATTAAATAAATTTCGATTTGAGTTCTTTGTAAGATGAAATTATACGTTATAGATTTATTACAATGTTTCACGTGAAACATTATAATTCTTTTCAATATAATACAATTTAATTTAATGATAGTCTAAGGTTTCTGATAGTTTTGGACTATATGTAGATTTGATTTCACATACTAAAAATTAAATAAATTTCAATCTGAGTTTCATTGTTATATGAAATTATATGTTATAGATTTATAAGGTTTCACGTGAAACATTGTAATATCCTTTCAATATAATACAATTTAATTTTATGATAGTTCTAGTTTAGTTTCTAATAGTTTTATACTTTATAATGTACATTTACTTTCACAGCTTCAAATGACCCATAACAATCTGCCCCACATGTTATTAGCAAATTATAATAGTGCTTTTCCACCTTTTTTGCCCTCCTGTCAAAGGATACTCATAATTCGTATGTCAGCTAATTCGCCTAAACGCTACTTACTTATAACTCAAGCAACTACGTTGCTTGTTCAGCGGGAACTTTTACTCACATTGAAACAAGCAAGTCTATCCCCCTTAAAAGAGGGGGACTTTCTTGATGGTTAAATCATAAATCTTAAGAAACAGCACTCTTAACTAAAAAAAGAGATAGACTAAAACTCTATCCCTAATCTTTTATGGCATAATTAAAACATATTTACAAAATTATTTTTGATTGCGTAAACAGCCGCTTGTGTACGGTCAGAAACGCTAATCTTTTTAAATATATTAGAAACATGATTCTTTACTGTCTTCTCACTAATACTTAAGCGATAAGCAATTTCCTTATTAAATAAACCTTCTGCTAATAATTTTAATACATCAATTTCTCTGCGTGTTAAAATCTCTGTATTAGAAGAACTTGGACTTTGCATACGCTCTTTTAATTCAGGAGTTAATGATGGCTCAATATAGGTTTCTCCCTGATAAATTGTATAAATTGCTTTCTTTAATACAGAAGACTCTGAATCTTTTAAAACATACCCATTAACTCCAATATCAACAGCACGCAATAAATATTCTATCTCGTTATGGATTGTTAGCATCAGAACCTTTTGTTTGTTATTATTTCTTCTTAGCTCTTGTAGAGTTTGTAATCCATTCATTGTTGGCATATTGATATCAAGGAGTAGCACATCAGGGTTTGTATCCACCACTTTTTGTATACACTGTTCACCATCACTTGCTTCTCCAACTACTTGAATATCACCGTCTAGTTCCAAAAGTTGTTTCAAACCCTCTCTGACCATCTTATGATCATCTGCAATTACTACACGAATTGTGCCCATTTATTAATCCCCCTTATCAATACAACATGGTATACTTACAATGATTTTAGTTCCGCTATTATTATTTGATTCTAAAGAAAATTTACCTGAAAGCAAATAAACTCTTTCACTCATATTGGATAAACCAAATCCACAGTTTTTACATGTAGTATCTTTACATTTAGAACTCTCTTCTAAACCAATACCATTGTCTTCAATTGTTAATTGAATTACTTCTTCTTTTTGTGATAAATCTATTATGCAAGTAGTAGCTTTTGCATGCTTTGATATATTATTGAACGCCTCTTGTATAATACGATAGATTGTAATGCTAACTACTTGATTCTTTATTTCAAAATTTTCATCAATAGAAATGATAACTTGTATTTTATTATGCCGCTTAAAATTATCAACATATCTCTCGATTGCTGCCTTCAAACCTAAATCATTTAAAGTCATTGGTCGCAAATCATATATAATTTCTCGCATATCATTAATAATTGTTCGAATGTTTTCAATCATAGTAGCCAACTCAAGCTTTGCACGAATAGCATCTAAATCAAATAGCTTGATGCAAAGTTCAGTTTTATGTACCAGAGAAGTTAAATTCTGCACAGTTGAATCATGTAGATCCATAGCTATTCTTTGACGCTCTAATTCTTGTGCTTCTAGTATCTTAAGACCAAGAGCTTCATGGTTGATTAATTCTTCTGTACAAACTTCTGACTCAAAAGCCTTTAAATCTATATGTTGTCTATCTAACAAATTAGTTAAACAGCTTAGTATCAATTGATACTTATTTTTTAAGTCATAGTGTTGCTCCAAAAGATTTATTATATTAGGAAGATTGTCCTTGAGTTGTTCCAATTCCTTCTTAATATAATCTTCTTCCTTAATCTTTTTAGAATCCTCATAAGGAGAGAATAATAAATGATTTTTATCTTGATTTTCATTCATTTTCTCTAAGGTATGTTCCAACTCTTTTTTCTGCTTTTTAACTATATCGACTTTTTCACTAAGTTTATGAGACTGTTCTTCTAATTTTTTTAACATCTCATAACAAAACTCCATAGCCTCTTTTGTCTGCCCAACCTCGTTGATAATATCCTTATGAGATTTTTCCATGTGTATAAATCCTCACTCTTCTTGTCTTAAACTAACTATAACATATTTTAACATAAATTATATAAAATGTCTATTTTATAGTATGAGGATATAAATAAGATTATTTTTCTTTTTGACAAGTCCTACATAAATCTTGTTGTTCAAGCTGCATACTAATATGTTCTATGCCATCTTCTATATAAACATCACCCACAGTTTTAAAACCAATCGATTCATAAAATTTAATTGCACGAACTTGAGCACTTAACTTAACAGTTTTTGCCCCACATTCAAACGATTTACTAATCAATATCTTAACTAACATATCACCATAGTGTTTTCCGCGTTCTTCTTTTCGTACTGCAATCCTTCCTATTTTGAATGTTCCATCTTCTAATAGTATTAGCCTTCCTGTAGCAACAGCCTTGTTTTGTTCCTTATTCTGTTCGTTATCAGTTGAAAAGATAAGACAGTGTAATGCAGTTTGGTCCAAATCATCAAATTCTAGCTCTTCTGGTATTCCTTGCTCTTTAACGAATACTTCTTTCCGAATCTCAAAGCATTCGGTTAAATCTTCCCCTGGATGTATTAATTTACCTTGAATATACATTACGACCTCTATTCTGGCGCTTTGGCACCTTTACTAATAAAAGTAATGTTGCTCGACAACAATATTTATCTCTGTAAATAACTTTTATTTTTTTCTTATTAAAGGCATTTTTAAAGGTTTCCCTCCGGCTCTTGGATAAGACTTCGGAGTTTCTTTTACTTTTTTAATACATATTAAAGTTCGTTCCATATCTGTATCTGGTAAGGAGAATGTAACCTTTTCTTCTAACTTACCACCTAAGCATTCTAAGGCATATTCTGCTTCCTCTAACTCCTCAGTAACCTTTCCTGATTTATAAGGAATAAAGTATCCTCCCTTTTTCACATAGGGTAAACATAATTCTGCCAAAGAAGCTGTTCTTGCTACAGCTCTTGATACAACTATATCAAATTTCTCACGAAAATCAAGCTTTCTTGCTTGTTCTTCCGCTCTACCATGCATTGCAGATATATTCTTTAGTTCTAACCTATTGATAACCTCATTTAGAAAGTTAATCCTTTTGTTTAAAGAGTCCATTAGCAATACATTTAAATCAGGATATGCAATTTTTAATGGTATTCCAGGAAAACCTGCTCCCGTACCCATGTCTAGTAACGTATCTCCTGTCTTAATTTGATATGATTTTATAAGTGACAGACTATCAAGAAAATGTTTTTGTATTACTTCTTCATATTCTGTAATTGCAGTTAAATTCATAAAAGAATTCCATTCGATTAACAAATCATAATATATCTCAAATTGCTCTAACTGATGTTTATTTAAATCCATTCCAAGACTACGTAGCCCTTGAATGAAAGTCGAATTATCTCTCATTAAAACCTCCACGACTTCTCATGTAACCGTTTGTGCCTAATCTATATATATATCTTTCTTAATATAATAAGAGAGTCAACCAACTACCTAGCCTAAAAAAGACATTCTAGCAAGTTGACTCACTTTTCTTACAAGGTCTTCAATTTTATTAATAAAAATTAAATTTGATAAAGTGATTTTAGAAAAAGAAGTCTCTAAAAATAAATTCGCTTAAATTCTTCTGTTGTTTAATTGTAAATATTCTATTCAACTCTTTTTCCCAATTATATATATTTACTTTTTTCTTCTTATTTGTTCCAAGTAAACTAATAAGACAGAGATATCTGCCGGTGATACACCCGAAATACGTGACGCTTGTCCTACAGAACTTGGTTTAATTTGATTTAATTTTTGTTTTGCTTCAATTCTTAAAGAAGGTACATCCGAATAATCCAAATCTTCCGGAATCTTTTTACCTTCTAATTTTTTGAACTGCTCCACCTGATGTTCCTGTCTTTTAATATACCCATCATACTTAAAGTTGATTTCAACTTGAGTAATTACTTCCTCTGGTAATGGCTCTCTATTTTTATCTAAAGGAGCTAACGCGGCATAGGTTAATTCTGGCCTTCTAACAAGTTCAGCTAAAGTAGTACCTGTTTTTAATGTTGTTGTTCCAAGACCTTCTAGGATTTCTTGAACCTCTTTTGATGCTCCGATTAAACTGTTTTCTAAACGCATCATCTCTTCCTTTATCATTCTTTCTTTATCAATTAGATGTTCATAACGATCTTCACTGATTAATCCTATTTCATGTCCAATCCTGGTAAGTCTTTGATCTGCATTATCTTGTCGAAGAATCAAACGATATTCCGCTCTTGATGTCATCATACGATATGGTTCATGCGTTTCTTTTGTAACCAAATCATCGATTAAAACACCGATATACGCCTGAGAACGATCTAATACAATTGGTTCTTTTCCTGATAATTTTCTAGCTGCATTAATACCTGCCATTAATCCTTGTGCTGCAGCTTCCTCATAGCCAGAGCTACCATTAAATTGACCTCCACTAAATAAACCATTAATTGACATAAATTCCAAGCTTGATTTTAACTGCATTGGATTAATACAATCATATTCAATAGCATAGGCATTTCTAACAATTTTAGCATTTTCTAATCCAGAAACAGATCGATACATCTTAAACTGTACATCTTCTGGTAAACTACTTGACATACCTGAGATATACATTTCATTCGTATAATTACCTTCTGGCTCTATAAATACTTGATGACGATCTTTATCAGGAAATTTAACAACCTTATCTTCGATAGAAGGACAGTATCTAGGACCTGTACCTTTTATATTACCAGAATATAATGGTGAACGGTGAATGTTATCACGAATAATATCATGTGTATTTTCATTGGTATAGGTTAACCAACAGGAAATTTGCTCTTTTTCGATATCTTCTGGATTATTGATAAAGGAGAATGGCACTACTTTTTCATCACCGAATTGCTCCTCCATCTTACTAAAATCAATACTTCTTTTATCTATTCTTGCAGGAGTACCTGTTTTAAAACGATACATTTCAATTCCAAGCTTCTTTAAGCTTTCTGTCAAATGATTTGCAGATGGTAATCCATTTGGACCGGTATAATGGCTAGTTTCACCATAGATACATCTGGCATTAAGATAAACTCCGGTACATAAGATAACTACCTTACATGGATATACTCCACCTGAATAAACCTTAACTCCTGTTACCTCATTATTTTCCGTAAGGATATCGATTACCTCATCTTGACGTAGCGTTAGGTTATCCGTATTTTCGACTACCTTACGCATCTCCCTGCAATAATCCATCTTATCAGCCTGCGCTCTTAAGGAGTGTACCGCAGGGCCTTTTGATTGATTTAACATCTTAGATTGTATATATGTTTTATCGATATTTTTACCCATTTCACCACCTAAGGCATCTATTTCACGTACAAGATGACCTTTGGATGTTCCACCAATGTTTGGATTACAAGGCATTAATGCTATATTATCCATACTGACGGTTAACATTATTGTATTAAAACCTAGACGTGCACATGCCAACGCGGCTTCACAACCAGCATGACCTGCTCCCACCACTACAACGTCATAAGCTTCATATAGATTCGTCATACTTACCTCCATTCTAGCGTACTTTCAAACTACTTACCCATACAAAATTCTTTAAATATGGTATTTACCAAATCCTCATCCACAGACTCGCCAATGATTGTTCCTAATATTTCATATGCATTCATCAAGTCTATAGAGAAGAAATCTTCTGGCATCTCGTTTTCTATACTAACAATTACTTGCTCTAAACTAACCTTTGCTTCTACAAGTGCATTCTTGTGTCTCATATTTGTGATGTATATTTCATCATTAAAAGAAATGTTACCTTCAAAAAACATCTCTGTAATTGTCTGTTCTAAATCTTTAATACCTGTTTGATCAATCGCAGAAATTTTTAATATAGGTTTGTTCGTAAGAAGATTTATTTTTTCTTCTTCAATTACAGAATCTAAGTCTGATTTATTTAAAAGTACGATTGCTTTTCTATCTTTGATAAATTCTAGAATTTCTTTATCATCTTGGTTTAATGGTGTGGATGCATCAATAACACAGATGATTAAGTCTGCTTCCTTAGCGCTCTTTAAACTTTTTTCAACACCTAATTTTTCAACCAAATCCGAGGTTTCTCTTATTCCAGCAGTATCTATAAGATTTAAACATAATCCATTTAAAAATACTGTCTCTTCAATCGTATCTCTTGTTGTCCCTGCAATCTCTGTTACAATAGCTCTTTCTTCTCCAACCATTAAGTTCAATAAAGAAGATTTACCAGCGTTTGGCCTACCTAATATAACTGTACGAATTCCTTCCTTAATCATACGACCATTTTCTGACGTATTGATAAGCTCAGAAAGTTCTTTGATGCTTCCAATTACATTATCTCTTAATTTATCAGAGAACCCTTCTAAACTAATATGCTCTGGATCATCAAGTGCAGCTTCAATATAAGCTGTATCTAAAATTATGCTATGCCTTACGTCTTTTACCTTATGAAGTACATTACCCTTTAATTGCTTCATAGAGTTTTTTAAGGCCAATTCATTATTCGCATGTATAACATCAATTACTGCTTCCGCCTGAGATAAGTCTATTCTGCCATTTAAAAATGCACGTTTTGTAAACTCACCTGGTTCTGCAATTCTTGCACCCGCTTTTAATACTGCTTCTAATACTTTTTTTGTTACCGTAATTCCACCATGGCAATCAATTTCTATACTATCTTCCATGGTATAACTTCTTGGAGCACGCATGATTATCACCATAACTTCATCAATGATTTCCTCCTCATCAACGATATAACCATAGTGTACCGTATGAGAATCCATCTCAGATAATCGTTTTGCCTTTGATTTTGTTTGAAATATCTTATCAATCACAGCAAAGGCCTGATCTCCACTTATTCTAACTATACTAATTCCCGCATTACTCAGTCCTGTTGCTATGGCGGCAATGGTATCTGTTTTCATGTCTCCCATATCCTCCGAAATTCTATTTTAATTCTTATATATCTTAATTCATATATTTTAATTCTTTTATATTTTATTCTTATTAGAGTTAGTACATTTCTTATCTTACATACTCACTGTCACTGAAACATTACTCTACTTATCAAAAAACAAATTAATTTCGATAAGCTATTTATTAGTAATAGATTTTCGATTAAAATAAATTAAAACTAATAATATTTAGGAAAGGCTGTTACACAGGAAGTACCGCCTAGATACTTTCCTATGTCACAGCCTGACAATTTAATACTCTGCGTATTATTCCTTATTAGCGTCTGCCTCTTTTGCAGCTGCTTTTGCTTCTAAGTATGCAGCATAGTCCTTCTTATAATCAGTACTGTAATCTTTTGTATTTCCACCGTACTTCTTTTGGAATTCCTTCTTGCTGTCCTTATTAAAGACTTTCTTGTTGTAATCTTTATTTCCAAATCGATTATTGTTATTATTACTATGAAGGTTTACTCCCTTCTTTAAGCTAATAACAACTTTTCTGAAAGGTTCTTCCCCTTCACTATGAGTTTCAACATATTTATCATTCTGTAAGGCAGAGTGAATAATACGTCTCTCATAAGGATTCATTGGTTCTAAGGATACAGGTTTGTGAGTTCTTTTTACTTTGGATGCAATATTTTTTGCTAAGTTTTCCAAAGTGTCTTTTCTTCTCTCACGATAATTTTCTGTATCTAACTTTACCTTAAGATAACCTTCGTTATTTTTATTAATTACAAGGCTTGTTAGATATTGAAGAGAGTCTAGGGTTTGTCCCCTCTTGCCGATTAGTACACCCATATCATCCCCGACGATATTGATATCTACATTTTCTCCATCTTTATTATAGGAAACCTCTGCAGTTGCATCAATTCCCATAGCTTTAAAAACTTTATCGAGAAAATTCTTAGCTACTCCATCAATACTAAATTTTAATCTAGCACGTATTTTTGCAGGCTTTGAAAACATTCCAAGTAAACCTTTTGATTCTTTCTCTATAACCTCATATTCCATCTTTTCACTCGTAGTTTGAAAACTTAATAAGGCTTCTGTTAAAGCTTCATCTACTGTTTTACCCGTAAACTCTTTCCAGTCCTCCATTATTTTTTATCCCCCTTATCACTATCACGCTTTAAGATGTTAGCATTAGCTGCGATGCTACCTGCAGCATAGGATACATTACTTTTTTTATAGTTTGATTGTTCTTTTTCTTTATTGCTTGTCTTTGTTTCAGAAGTAGTCTTACTAGCTACATCAATAGCCTTCGTTGTTGTCTTTGCAACATTTGCCATTGTATTACCTGTAACAACGCCATACTTCTCTTTTCTCTTACTAGATTTTGCTACACTTTTAGCAATCATATCATCAATATCTATCTTATCAAGATATTTGTTAATAAAAATCTGCTGTAAAATCTGAACAACGCTACTTGCAATCCAGTAGATACCAACACCGATTGGTAAGAAGGTACAGAAAATACCGGATACAACAGGCATAACAGTGTTCATTGTTTTTAAACTTTGTGCACCTGGGGTATCATCAGAAGTGCTTTGTGGAGTTGCTGTCATCATAAGCTTGCTTTGTGCAAACTGTGATCCAGCCGCTGCTAGGGGTATTAAAATACCAGGGAATGTAAACCCAGGAGCATCAAGAATGTTTAGATTATTACCAATAAATCTATTTATATGGATAATCTGATCAACAGATTCTTTTACATTAATACCACTTACGAAATTTTGTAATGAAGTTAAGTTATCACTCGTTAAGAACTGAAGATAATTTGCATTCCAGGAATCCTTTAACATAAACGCTTCCCAGTTTGCAGTCTTAAACTGTGCAAAGATATCGATTAATTTATTTGTTGCAATATCCATCTTACCTAAAGTTAATTGTTCTGCAAAAGCAGTTGTGTTAGCCGTTATAGAATTATCTTTTGCGAACTGTGCTAACGCTTCTGGGAATCCCTGAATATGAATAACTCCCTGAGCTATCACATCATATAAACTCTTAACATCATTTACATAGGCAGGAACTGCATAGATTACACGATATAATGCAAACATAATTGGTAAAGAAATTAATAATGGTAAACATCCAGACAATGGAGAAGCACCATATTTTGCATAAATTTCTTGCATTTCTGCTTGCTGCTTTTGCATCGATGCTTGATCTTTTTTACCTTTATACTTCGCCTGAACCTTCTGAATTTCTGGATTCATTTTGGCGGATAAACGGGTTCCTTTTTGCTGCTTAATTGTCAAAGGAAGCATAAGCATCTTAATTACAAAGGTAAAGATTACAATACATATCGCAATGTTTGCCATTCCAAAGATGCTAAGAAATTCATATATTCCATTTAAAATAATACCCATTACCCAAGCAAATGGCCCTAAAATACCAGTAACCTGAGTTAATACTGTTATGTCCACTAATTTTCCTCCTTAAAAATAAGGTAAATTTAAAAACTCAAAAAAGGCCATCCTAAGGAACAGGATCAAATCCCCCTTTATGAAACGGATGACACTTAAGAATTCTTCTCACAGCAAGATAACTTCCTCTGATAGCACCATATCGCTGTAATGCTTCTAGTGCATACTCCGAACAGGTTGGAGTAAAACGACAGGTTGGAACTCTCTTCATTGGTGAGATATATTTTCGATATAATTTAACTATTGCTATTAGAATTCGTTTCATCACATTCATCTTTTCTCTCTACAGATAGCATAGTTACCTGCTTAAACAAGAAAGGCCAGTTTTCTGACTTACTTGTTATTCACAAAATTCATTCTGTTGCTTTGCTTAAATCAAAATTTCATGCTTAAAACTCAATTTCTATCTGGTTCACTGCTACTTATTATTTTGTGCAGTTTTGCCAAGTGCATTAGAGCACTGCTAATTTCTGAATAGTTCTTTCCCTTAGATCCTGCTCTTGCTACAATTACAATATCTAAACCACTATTAGATATTGAATCATTTAATCGATAACTTTCTCTAATTAATCTGCTTATCCGGTGTCTTACTACGCTATTACCGACTTTTTTACTAACCGATATTCCTAAACGATTAATCGACAACTCATTTTTACAAACATACATTACTAAATACTTATTAGCAAAAGACTTACCGTTTTTATAAACATTACCGAATTGTTGACTATTTTTTAATGATTCTGACAATATTCAAAATCTCCTTATTGACAAGGCCCCACTGGCTTGTCTACTGTCATTTTGTTCTATTTTCTTCTAAATAGTCGTGTATACAAGACGAGCCAGTTTTCCTCACACTTTGAATAGTTTCATTCTATTTCAAATTATGTTTTGGTTAACTGCCTCTCTTGTCCCTTGGATAGCATATCATAGCTACTCCTTATCCTCACGTATTAGAAGAAAAGGTCACATGAACTGCGACCTATGCTGATAATTTATGTCTTCCTTTTGCTCTTCTAGCGGCTAATACTTTTCTACCGTTAGATGTGCTCATTCTTGATCTAAATCCATGAACCTTAGCTCTGGAACGCTTTTTTGGCTGAAATGTCATTTTCATTCGAAAACACCTCCTTTAAACTACCTTTTCTTTATAGTAAGCCTATTTACTCTATTTTAAATAGCATTACCATTATAGTAGGAAAGACATGCTACGTCAAGTAAATCTTTTGTTTTACCATGATTTTGTCCGTTTTACTATCTATTATGCTTGTGTTCTTTTTTCTTATTTTGTCACTTTTTTAAGATAACTGACTATTACTCTTTGGCACACTTAATGTTTTAGTTATTCTCCATATTACTTTTCCATTGATTTAGTTTCTTCCTATATATATGTAATTTTTTTAACTTTAAATTTCCATGATATTTTGAATTATTTAAAATTCTATATGTTGTTATAAAAAATTTTAACCTCCATTTATGTTACTATATGTTGATTAAAAAAGCCGAGTTATCCACAATTTGTGGATGAATTGTGGATAACAGTGTTTATTTGTGTTAATATTTTATCTTATTGATTTTATTCCCCTTGATAATACTAGCTATTTCCATGTGGGTAACGCGTATAATCTTATTAACCATGTGTGTATATTCGATAATTTGCTGTGAATAAGTTATGGAAAACTAACAAAGTTATGTTCATAAAAAAATATTAACATTGAAATGTTTATAGTTTTGTTATATATTATAAGTGTATGGACTTTTGTGGACAAACTATACTAGATTAGAAAATGTTATCAGCAGCAAGTTAGCCTTATATTTCAGGTTTATTAT